>CAIOLO010000072.1 GCA_903859155.1 uncultured beta proteobacterium | reverse complement strand
GCATGACCGCCGCCGCGCCGCGGTTCTGCACGAAGGCGTTGACGCGAAAACGCGCCAGGCCGGGAATCGCGAACGAGAAGTCGCACTCGAGATTCTCTTCGTAGGCCTTGCGCTGGCCGTCGTTCATGATGTCGTAAATCATGCCGTGCACATCGGTGTGGTCCATCGGCGGCAGGTTGATGCGCTTGATGTCCCCGTGCACGCGAATCATCGGCGCCTTCAACTGCTCGAGCGACAGGATCTTGGAGGGAATGGTCCGCAGCACCGCGGCAGCGCCGCGGTTCTGCACGAAGGCGTTGACGCGAAAGCGCGCCAGGCCCGGGATGGCGAAAGAAAAGTCGCACTCCAGGTTCTCTTCGTAGGATTTGCGCTGGCCGTCGTTCATGATGTCGTAGATCATGCCGTGGACATCTTTGTGTTCCATGGGCGGCAGGTTGATGCGTTTGATATCGCCGTTGACGCGCAGCATGGGCGGCAATCCCGAGGACAAATGCAGGTCCGAGGCCTTGTTCTTGACAACGAATGCGAGCAGTTCCGAGATGTCCATGGCTATAATCCTTACGATTGTGCTTATTGCAGAGTCGAGTCGCGCGTTCGACGGCCGCAGCCCTCCACCGCGTTCATCCGTCGAATTTAGCCTGTATGTTACGCAGCTGTAACCCGAAATTGTGTTTTGATTATGGCCACAATCATCCAAGCCTTGCAAGCGCGCCTTGATTCGGTGAATCAACGCATTAGCGCCGCCTGCGCGCGTGCCGGGCGCGCCCCGGATGCGGTGACGCTGATCGCGGTGTCGAAGACTTTTCCGGCGCAGTCGGTACGCGCGGCAGCCGCCGCCGGCCAGCGGCATTTCGGCGAAAACTATGTGCAGGAAAGCATCGGGAAAATCGCGGAAATCGCCGCAAACGCCCCTTTCGACGGCATGGTTTGGCATTTTATCGGCCCGATTCAGAGCAACAAGACGCGCCAGATTGCACAGAACTTCGCTTGGGTGCACACCATCGACCGCGACAAGATCGCGCGGCGGCTCGCCGAGCAGCGCGAAGCTCCGCTGCCGGCACTGAATGTGTGCATTGAAGTCAATGTCAGCGGCGAGGCCAGCAAAAGCGGCGTGACCCCGCAGGCGCTGCCGGCCCTGGCAGAGCTGGTGGCCGGACTGCCACAACTGCGGCTGCGTGGGCTGATGGCCATCCCCGAGCCCACCCCCGACGAGGCGCTGTCGCGCCGGCGTTTTGCCGGCTTGCGCGAACTGCGCGATGCGCTCAATGCCCGTGGACACACCCTGGACACGCTCTCCATGGGGATGACCGCGGACATGGAAGCGGCCATCGCCGAAGGTGCTACGCTGGTGCGCATCGGCACGGCAATTTTTGGCGAAAGAAAACCAGCATGAGGATCACCTTCATCGGCGGCGAAGTGAAAACGAACAAGGGGGCCTCCCCCTTGCGGGTTTTTTACGAACAAGAGGCACGCCTCTTGTATGGCCCCCTGATTCTTGACGATGAAGGTGCCCTGTGAAGATCACCTTCATCGGCGGTGGAAATATGGCCCAGGCGATCGCCGGCGGCCTCATCAGGAACGGCTTCGAGGCGCAATCGATCTGCGCGGTCGAACCCCTGCCCGAGGCGCGCGCGCGTCTGGAGAGCCAGTTCGGGGTGCGCGCGGTGGCCGCCGCCGCACAAGCCGCACCGCTGGGCGATCTGATCGTGATGGCGGTGAAACCCCAGCAGATGCGCCTAGCCGCCGGCACAATCGGCGCGCTCGCTGCCGATTCGCTGGTGCTCTCGATTGCGGCGGGCACCCGCCTGGCCGATCTGCAGCGCTGGCTGGGCGGGCACGCGCTGCTCGCGCGCTGCATGCCCAACACGCCGGCGCTGGTGGGCGAGGGCATCACCGGGCTGTATTGCGCGACGCAGGTGTCCGCGGCGCAGCGCCGCATGGCGGTGGAAGTACTGCAGGCGGTGGGGCAGGTGGTCGAAGTGGCAAGCGAATCCCTGCTGGACGCGGTGACCGCGGTCTCGGGCAGCGGACCGGCCTATGTGTTCCTGTTCATCGAGGCGCTGCAGCGGGCCGCCCGCGAACTCGGGCTCTCCCCGGAGCAGGCGCGCGCGCTGTCGATCCAGACCTTCGCCGGCGCGGCGCGCCTGGCGGCCAGCAGCAGCGAGGATGTCGGCCTGCTGCGCGAGCGTGTAACCTCCAAGGGCGGCACCACCGAGCGCGCGCTCGCCTCGATGCGCGAGGACCAGGTGGTGGAGTCGATCGTGCGGGCGATACATGCCGCGAATGCGCGCGCCGGGGAACTCGGCGAGCAACTGGGTAAGGACTGAATCGTGCTCCAGCAAATCGGCAATCTGCTCATCGAATCGGTTTTCGGCTTTTTCATCTTCCTGCTGCTGTTGCGCTTTTACATGCAGGCGTTCCGCGCGCCGTTCCGCAACCCCGCGGGAGAACTGGTCACCGCGCTCACCAACTGGATGGTGCTCCCGGCGCGGCGCTTCATTCCCGGACTGTACGGAATGGATCTGTCCAGCCTGATGCTGGCCTGGCTGCTCGAGATCGTCATGCTGGTGCTGCTGCGCTTTCTGGCGGGCGTTGGCGTCGGTGGCGCTATCATCGTCAAGCTCATCCTCATCGGCGCGGTGGACCTGGCGCGGCAGTCGATGTACCTGCTGATCGGCATCGTGCTGGTGCAGGTGATCCTGTCCTGGGTCAGCACCTACAATCCGCTCTCGGGCGTGCTCGAGAGCCTGACGCGCCCGTTCTATGCCTTCTTCCGCCGTTTCATCCCCAGCATCGGCAACATCGACCTGTCGCCCATCTTCATCCTGCTTGCCGCGCAAATCGCCGTCATCGTGCTCAACCAGCTGATGCAAAGCGTGGCCGTGGCGTTCTGAGCGGGCCCTTGGGCGCCTGGTTTCGAAAATCCGATCAAGGCTGGCTGATCAGCGTCCATGCGCAGCCAGGCGCGAAGAAAAGCGAAGTCGTGGGCCTGCACGGCGACGCGCTCAAGATCCGCATCGCCTCGCCGCCGCTGGACGGGCGCGCCAATGCGGCGCTGATCGTTTTCCTGGCCAAGGCACTGGGGGTGGCGCGCACGGCGGTGAGCCTGGAACATGGCGCCGGATCGCGGCGCAAGACGCTGCGCATTGCGGTTCCCGAGGTCGATCCGGCAAGCCTTCTGAAATATAAATCATGAACTTTTTTATACTGAAATATCCGTATGGCATGCATTTTTAGCCATTCGGAATCCTCAAAACGGTATTCTCTACCGACGCCTCGCTGATTGGGCAGGTCCGGTGTCCTTGCCGCGTCGCGACGCTTCAGGGCTTCAGCAGTTCGGCAATCTGCGCGCGCGACGGCGTACCCACGACGAACGTCGGCTCGCCGCTGCGCCCGAACATCGCCAGGTAGGGCGTCATGCCGCGCCAGCGCGGGTCTATGCCATAGCGCAAGGCGGTGGCCTGCCCCTCGAAGACATACAGCGAGTCCGCCTTGCGATAGTGCGCATCCTTGAGCCAGCTCTCCGGCTGCGAGGCGCCGTCCATCACCACCACCGCAAGAGTCGCCCTGGACTTGCCTTTTTTGAGGTCGACGGCAAGCGACTCGATCACGTCCGGGCAGAAGGCGCAGTCGGTCGTGGTAAACACCACGACACCGGGCCGCGGCAGATCCTTTTTGAGTTTCTGCCAGGTGGTCTTGTCAAAAGCCTGCGTTCCGCGCGGTGCCGCCGTAACCGTTCCAGCCATCAAACTGAGCACAGCCAACAGGCTGATGAGAAACCTACCAGGCAATTTTGCGTACATGAATGTCCCTTTCGGTTCGCCACACCACATAGTTGTCCGCGCCCTGCGCCACCAGCCGCGGATGGTCGTTGTCCTCGGTGCTGGACATCAGTTCCTTGAGGACAAAGGTCGCGCCATCGTCGCCTGAAACCCAGCTCCTCACGCTGGTGCGCTCGCCGTCAAAACTGCGCCAGACGATGGCGACCTTCCGGCCGGATGCAGCCACGTCCGCATGTTCGGCGCGTTCATCGGGCAGATCACGCACCTGCCCCACTGGATTTCCGCCGGCAGACAGGCGTCCGTAATGCACCGCCGCATCGCCCTTGCGCAGGCCGAACCACACTGCGTGGAAGCCGCCGGTACTCGCGTTGGCCATCCCGGGACCGTGATGCGGGCAGGCATCGAGCTTCCATTCGTCGACCGAGGCGCGCGCGGGCGCCTGACCTTTGCCAAGCGCAGACAGCGGCGCAAACGCATGGTCGCGAATGCTGCCGGGAAAAACATGGCGCCACAGCGCGACAATCCCCGCTTGCGGCGTTTCGACCATGGCAATGCGGCAGCATTCGCAGGAATAGTCCGCCTGCTTGAGATCCGGCCCGAAGGTTCGCGCGCCGTCCTTTGAAATCTTGCCGTAGATCGCCGCTCCATCATAGGCGGCGCGCTTGCCGGCTTCCCTGGCGCGTGCAAGTTCGGCATCGCGCTTGTCCACCCAGAGCACATTGAGATTGCCCTCGCGATCGAACAGGATCGACTCGAACCGGTGGGTGATGAGCTGGCGGTCGTCGTGCACCGTGAAGGGCGCGGAGAACTTCCTGCCGCCGTCGTCGGAGCGCAACATGCGGATGTCGCCGGTAAAGGGTTTCGACAGCGGCTTGGTGTAGGAGATCACCACCCAGCCATTGGGGCCGAACGCAATCTTGGGGCGGTTTTCGCCGTCGGCCGACACCGGATCTCCCTGAATGTCGAGAATGCGGCGCGGGCCCCAGCTCGCCCCCAGGTCCCTGCTCGTCTGCACGAACAGGTTCGCTTTTTCATCCAGGCCCGTCACCCAGAGTTCGCCTGCCGGCGAAAAGGCCGCACCGACGGACAGACCAGCCGGCGGCTTGCGCGCCGCTTTTTGCCCGCCGGCGTGGCCGGCATGCTGCGCCCAGGCGGCCCCGCAAAGCAGGGCCGCAACCAGTACCCCCGTTATTACCGCTGCGCGATGCATCATCCTCGCCATTCCTTTCATGAACGAACTGGCAAATCAGAATTTGAGCTTCAATCCGGTGGTGAGCGTGCGCGGCATCGCGCCGACAACCCCCTGGATATTGCTGGCGCTGCTGTCGGTGTAGCGTTTGTCCGACAGGTTCACGATCGACGCAAACCACTCCATGTTGTCCTTCAGGCGATAGGAGGTGCTTGCGTTGAACACAGTATAGCCGCCCTGTTGCATCGGATCGGTGACCGCGTTGGTCAGGTTCAGCGTCATCGGGCCGTTGAAGCGCATGTCAAAAGCGGCGCTCCATTTGTCCTGCGGGCGCCAGATCAGGCTCGCCCCCAGGACATCCTTGGGCACCAGCTGCAGCTGCTTGTTGATCGGGTCTCCGGTCGAGGTGCTGATGTAATAGGTCAGCGTGCGCGTGTAGTACCCGGACAGGCTCAGAGAGCGATTGATGGTCCATTTCGCGTCCAGTTCCAGTCCGTTGGAGCGCTGGTCCTGGCCGTTGCTGTTGTAGGAAACCGTGCCGGTGCACAGCGCGGCACCCAAACCGATCGACGCGCCGCAGATGTTCTGCACCCCAACCGGGATGAACCCCGCGAAAAAAGCGCCGCCCGGGTTGAGGGTGTAGTTCGCCACCACGTCCTTAACCGTGGCGGTATACAGCGTGGCGCCCATCGAATAATTGGCGCCGATCCAGTCGATGCCGATTTCCTTGCCCACCAGGTTCTCCGGGCCCAGCGTCGGGTTGGCCACGGTGATGCTCGCGCTGCCGAAGGTGCGGTACATGTTGTTCATTCCCGGCGCGCGAAACGCCTTGTAGGTGGATCCGCGCAGCGCCAGACGGTCGCTCACGTCGTAGCGCGCCGACAGCGTCGGATTGAAGCCGCTCTTGGTGACATCCGGAACCGGGCCGCCGGCAGTGGACGCAAAAACCGGCGTCGCCACGTTGGTGAAGTTGGTCTGCTGGGCGGACCCCCGGGTGCTCTTGTAGGTGTCCCAGCGCGCGCTCAGGCTGATTTCCAGCGGATCGATCGGCGCAAGCTTGAATTGCGCGAACAGCCCGGTGAACTCCTGCCTGCCCGCGCCATAGTTGGTGCGTTGCACGCGAAATGCCGCCGGCAGGGCTGCCGTCGGCGTGCGGTAGCTCTCCTGCGAATCCTCCCCGGAGACCGTCCGGAAATCCACGCCAAGCTGCATGCTGGTGAGCATTCCGCGCATGTCGCGGGAATAGACGGCGGAACCGCCACGCTCGCGATAGTCCATCGCGTCGTATGACGAGGCGTACTGGACGATGTTGCTCGCCTGCTGCGCGGCGGTCGCCGCGGCCGTCGCCGAGGCGCCGCAGACAAACACCGCGGCGGCATAACATCCGGCGCCGTTGTATTTGTCAAAGCGTTGCCACTGCGAAAAGTAATTGACCTGGATGCGGCTCTGCTCATCGAAGCGCTTGTTGAGGCCCGCCTGAATATCCGGCCCCGACTGCTGGTTGCTGCCGTACAGGTATCCGCCGATCATCTCGTTCTGTTCGTGGTGTCCAAGGCGCACGAACGCGTCGAGGTCTGCCCTGGGTTTCAGAAACGCGGATAGGCGAAAATTGCCGGCGGTCGCGGCGGAACTACCGCGCCCCGGCCAGAACGCCGCCCGGTAGTCAGGCGAGGCATTGTTATAGCCATCGGTCTTGAAGCTGTCGCCTGAAATGGTGAAGCTGAGCGCGTCCGAGGCGACCACATTTTTCGTCACCGCGCCGCTCCAGGTGTTCATGCCCCCTAAGGAAATCTGCGCCTCGCCGTCACCCGCGACCGGTCGCTTGGAGACGATGTTAATGACCCCGCCCACCGCGAGATTGCCCCACAGACTGGATCCGCCACCGCGCACGATTTCAACGCGCTCCACGGTGTTCAAGGGAATCTTGAACCACTGGATGGTGGTGAAAAAGGGATCGTGAACCGGAATACCGTCCACCAGCACCAGCACCTTCTTGTCCATGCCGCGGAACTTGATGTTGTGCCCGGTCGGATCGGTGGTGTAGGCCGGCGTTCCCGGCACCAGCAGGCCGGGCACATTGCGCAGGACCTGGTCCAGGCTCTGCGCCGGGGAATTGCGGATCTCCTCTTGCGTGACAACCGTGGTATGCAAGGGCATGTCCTGCAGCCGCGTTTCGGCGCGGCTGGCCGTCACCACCACGGCATCCAGGGTCTTGTCGGCGGCGGGCCCGGTCTGCGCCAGGGCCGCCGGCGTCACCGCCAGCAGCGTCAGCAACACCGGCAATCTTTTCTGCGATCTCATTTTGCTTCTCTCCCTCGACTGTTCAATTTGGATCGCCATTACCCCGGTCCGGTTTGGACCAGGCCGTCGAACGAATTGCTCCCACCATCGCATCCGCCAGGCGCGAAGGCTGAAAACCAGCGCAGGCGCAATGCCGGATACGACGTTTCGACGATTTGGCGTTTCAGTACTGCCGGCGTGGCAGCCTGAGTTCAGCCGACACCCTCCGCATCAAAGCGAAGGGGTCAGCACTCGGCCAGGATCAGGAGAGGACTGGAGGGGCGCGCGGATGCGCCGGAGAAAAAACATCACCGCGGGATTCCGCGGACCGAATGGCATGCTGCGGCCGGCTCGCCGGCGCTGCTGCGGAAACAAGATGCAGCGGCGCCGATGCCGGCGCAAACACCCGGTCGGCACCGAAGAAACACAGCGGGCAATGCGGCGTGAGCAGCATCGCCCCGCCATCCGCGGGCGACGAAGTCGGCGCTCCCGGGATGGTCTTCATGCTCTGCATCGAGCACAGTTCCATCTGCCAGGACACATCCGCCGGACGCGCATTGGCGAGCAGCGGCCAGAATGCGTTCAGCGCAAAGACCGCCAGGGCCAGCCAGGAACTGAAGCGACGGGTGCGAGTGGAGCGAAACATGGCGTTCATTTATACACAGGCAGAAACAAATGCACAAGTGCTGCGTGCTTGATGCGAATAAGCAGATGCCAAATCTGAAAATTGCGATCGATCATCCTGGTCAAATTCCGGGAGCGCTTTGCCGCTGACATCTGCTTTTTTAGTTCCAATTCAGTCCGCCCGGCTCGGGATGGAATGAATGTCCACGCAGGGATCCTGCACACAGGCATTAAGGAGCACGCGATGCATGCAGGACAGGGCGGTGATTGCTTTTTCCAGATGAACGACCGTCAATTCGGCTGCCTGCAGTTGCCCGAGTTCAAAGATTGCATCAGGCAGCCTGTCAACCGTCTCGACAATCAAGGGTTCGATCGCCGGCCATCCGAACTCCCATACAAACTGGCTGAGCAGCGCTGCGTCGTCGATCACGAGCTGGCAGCGGAACCGGAACTCCCGGCTTGCCGCAGACGCGTAATGTGAACGCACCTCGGTGCCGGGGAGATTCTCCGCATAAGCATTCTGAACGGCGCCGAGCAGCCGGGAGCGGATGGAGCAAAGTGCGGCGAGTATTCTGCGCAACGAAGTCCGCTTCGCAGGCATTAGCGGCAGCCCGGTGAGTTCGATGATTGCTTTAGGCAGTGCATTCATGGCGTCGACCAGTGATGCTTCGATCGGTGGTAATCCACGTTTTCCAGCAGGTTCGGGGATCGCCAAATTCCCGTCCGGCTTTCGGGACAGCTCGTGCCCACACCAGAATTTTTCTGGCAGCGTCGAGCGAATTTTTCGCGCGTGACTCGCGCGTTTCGTGGCCGGATAAATGGTGTCCGGGACAAATCCTTTGGCTTGAGGTGTTGCGCGAGCGATTGCGAATTCCTGAATACGATTCATTTTTCTATCCTTCCAATATCCGTGGTGTGCAAAGGCATATCCGCCAACCGCGATGGCTGAAAGCCGGCGCAGGTGTGATTCCAGATACGAAGTTGCGACGATTGAGCGATCTTCAGTACTGCCAGCGTGGCAGCCTGAGTTCAGCCGACACCCTCCGCATCAAAGCGAAGGGGTCAGCACTCGGCCAGGATCAGGAGAGGACCGGAGGGGCGCGCGGATGCGCCGGAGAAAAAATGTCGCCGTGGGATTCCGCGGACTGCACGGCATACTGCGGCCTGCTCGCCGGCGCGGCCGTGGAAACAAATTGCAACGGCGCTGCCATCGGCGCAAACACCCGGTCGGCGCCGAAGAAACACAGCGGGCAATGCGGCGTGAGCAGCATCGCCCCGCCATCCGCGGGCGACGAAGTCGGCCCTCCCGGGATAGTCTTCATGCCCTGCGAGGAGCACAGTTCCATCTGCCAGGACACATCCGCCGGACGCGCATTGGCGAGCAGTGGCCAGAATGCGTTCAGCGCAAAGACCGCCAGGGCCAGCCAGGAACTGAAGCGACGAGTGTGATAGGAGCGAAACATAGCGCGCATTTATACACACGCCAAAAGCAATTCGCAAGTGGCAGTTGTGTGATTGGCAGCTCGGATCCCGCATTCATCTACATAGAAACATGTAGATGGTGATGGGTAAAACTATCCTAAATCGCATGCAGGGATTTCCTCCCTGACTGGAGATGACAGGGACTGACAATCACGTACTTTTACCTGTATTTATCCTGTTATGACGTTTGTTGGTAGTACATTTGCATCCCGATTTGAGATTTATTTTATGAATTGACATGCGTCTCCGCTCGTGCGTAGGCTTGCGCGGCACCGTCGGTTCATGTTATTAAGCGTCCCATGATTCACCGCTCCCGCACCCGTCGCTTCAGTTCCTGGCTGGCCCTGGCGGTCTTTGCGCTCAATGCGTTCTGGCCGCTGCTGTCGCTCGCCAACCCGGCCAACAGTCAAGCGCTGATGGAGATTTGCAGTTCTACCGGAATGAAACAGGCGCCGTCGGACGATGGCCACTCCGGCATACAGATCCCGCAGTGCCCGTTGTGTGTCGTGGGCGGCAGCATGAGCATGGCAACGCCGCCTGCCGTTGCACTGCTTGCGCTGGCCGTTACGCAGGAACACCGTCCTTTCGCTGCAACTTCCCCCGCAGCCCGGGCGGCTGCATTCTTTCCGGCCCAGCCGCGGGCGCCGCCAGCCCTTTCCTGAGGTTCACTGATCGTTGAGCCCACGCGTGAGCGTGCGCTCGTTTCTCGCGCCGGGATTTTTTGCCCGCGCCGCCACAGCAATCGGGTTCGGGAAGGATCAACCATGCATTGCCTCTCGCGTGCGACGTTTTTGCACCGGGCCTGCCGCCGGGCATGTCGAGGACAAGCCGAGGGGCAGGAATCTCCGGTTGCTTCGGTACCCGCCATGTCCGAGCGTGGCCGGATTGCGGCATGCAGTCTGATGCCATGAAGGCCAATCCGCGCACGCTATCGGCCCTGGTGACAGGCGGCCTGCATATTGCGGCGGCCGCCGCGCTGCTGCAGATCGATGCCGTGCGCAAGCCGCTGGTCGAGGTTATGCCCCTGATGGTGAACCTGATCACTCCGCCGCGACCGGAGCCCCCCAAGGTCCAGCCGCCCAGGGTACAGCCACACCAAGCGCGGCCGGATGCACCCAAGCCGCTCCGCGCCGACCCGCTACCGCTGCTGACGGTCGAATCATCAGCGCCAAGCCCGGTAGTGGTGACACCGCAGCCCAAAGCGACGCCAGTACCCCAGCCGATTGCAGCGGTGGCGGTGGCGCAAGCCCCGGCGCCGCTGCCGGTGGTGCCACCATCTTTCGATGCGGCCTATCTGCAGAATCCGCCGCCTTTGTATCCTGCGCCATCCAGGCGGCGCGGCGAAAAAGGCCGGGTGGTGTTGCGCGTGTTCGTCAGCGCGCAGGGAGCGGCGCAACAGGTGGAGATGCGCACTTCCAGCGGCTTCGAGCGGCTCGACCAGGCCGCGCTCGATGCGGTGAAGCAATGGCGCTTCGTGCCGGCGAAGCAGGGCGAGCAGGCAGTCGCCGCCTGGGTACTGGTACCGATACTTTTTACTTTGGAGGGATGATCAATGGATTCTTCGCAGACATATGGTTTCGCCGCGTTACTCGCGCAAAGCGACGGCATCGGCAGGAGCGCGTTACTGGTGCTGCTGGTGATGTCGCTGGCGAGCTGGTATTTGATCATCAGCAAGTCGATTCAGGCGCTCGCCGCGGGCCGCCGCAGCGGACGCTTTCTGGCCGAATTCTGGGCCGCGCCGACGCTTGAAGCCGGCGCGGCTCGGGTGGGCGACGGCGATCCAACCGATCCGTTCTCCGCCATTGCCGCCAGCGCACTGCGCGCGGCCGATCATTACAGCGAACACGGCGCCAGGCGGCTCGACGAGGCCGGCAGTGCGCATGAATTCCTCACGCGCGCGATCAGGAGCGCCATCGCCGAGCACAAGCTGCGCGCCGAATCGGGCCTGTCGATACTCGCTTCGGTGGGCGCCACCGCGCCCTTTGTCGGTCTGTTCGGCACGGTATGGGGGGTCTACCACGCCCTGGTCAACATCGGCATGACCGGGCAGGGCACGCTCGACAAGGTCGCGGGGCCGGTGGGCGAGGCGCTGATCATGACGGCGCTCGGCCT
>CAIOLO010000071.1 GCA_903859155.1 uncultured beta proteobacterium | reverse complement strand
TCTTGGCTATTTCGCCGGGTGGTGCCTGCAGAGACACGCCAAGCAGGTGTTCTCGTACGAGAAGAACGCTGACGTAATTTGGCTGCGCAGCCTCAACCCATGGTCACCGAAGATTGGCAGCGGATTGACGCTGGCCCAAGCCGACATTGCCGAAGAGATAGAACTGCTGCCGGGGAAGTCGGTCGACGCAATCTTGCACGATCCACCACGTTTCGGTATTGCCGGAGAACTTTACTCGCAGGCTTTTTACGGGCACCTCGGCAGGGTGCTCAAGTCGAACGGCATGTTGTTTCATTACACCGGCACGCCAAACAAACTCACCAGCGGGCGCGACGTGCCCGGCGAAGTGGCCAAACGCTTGCGCCACGCCGGTTTTGTGACGGAATTCAACGGGGATGGCGTGTTGGCGGTAAAAAAGAGAGGCTAGGTGAGCATCAGGCCAAGCACAAAGGCCATGCCATACGACACAACCGCTGCCCCGGCGAATATCACGGGGCTTCGCGTCATCCCCTTGGGAATGCCCATACCGTCGAGCCATTCTTTGATGAAAAAGGCGGCGACGAAATATGCGATGGCCGAAACAACGATGCTCAGCATCCGCCAAGCATAGCAAGGCCGGCAACGGCACTGTTCTGCCCGTTGCAATTGCGTACTGGATTCTTTGCCACAATTTGCCAACCTGAGAAATGCGGAAACGGCGGGCAGCCCCACCGTGAAGCGATATTCGAAGTCAATTGGCGCGCAGGCTGCGATTCTTCGGCTTTGTCGAACAGGCTATACTCGTTGCATCAGATCGAATTCCACCAACGACAAAAAGAGACGAGGGTTATGTATCGATTCTTAGTGAGGGGCTTGTGCGTCATGCTCTCCGCCGGTGCAGGAAGTGCGCCAGCGGCCGGCGCCGATTTTCCCACGCAGCCGATCCGCCTAATGGTGGGATACGCGGCGGGCGGATCGGTGGATATCGTTGCGCGAAGCTACGCGCAGCGGCTCGGCGCGATACTGGGCCAGCCCGTCCTGGTGGACAACCGCGGCGGCGCGAGCGGCACGATTGCCGCGCAGGCCGTTGTCAAGGCAGTGCCCGACGGCTACATCCTGTACTTCGTCGCGAGCCCCACCGTTACAATCACGCCGGCGCTGCAGAAGACCGCATTCGATCCCCTCAAGGATTTCCAGGCCATCGCATCGGTGGCGAACTACACCAATGTACTGCTGGTCAACAGCGACTCTGCATACAAGAGCGTGGCTGACGTGGTGAAACAGGCGCGCGCGCAGCCAGGATCGGTGACCTATGGATCGGCGGGCGTCGGCGCGTCGAACCATCTTTCCGGCGAACTGCTGGCGGACAAGGCGGGCGTCAAGCTCACGCATGTGCCCTACAAGGGAAATGCGCCGGCGATGACGGATCTCATCGCCGGCCGGATCTCGCTGCTTTTCGATCTGAACACCACTGCGTTCAACCAGACCAAGGGCGGCAAGGTGCGGGCCTTGGCCGTCACATCCGCCGAACGCAATCCGATGTTTCCGGAAGTGCCGACGATGATCGAATCCGGCTACAAGGATTTCGAATTCACCGGATGGCTTGGTGTGCTGGGTCCGGCCGGAATGGCCCAGCCGGTGGTGCTGACGCTGGCCACCGCGACGCAGAAAATCCTGGCGGACGCGGTGTTTCGGGCGGAAATGGCGGCATCCGGTTATAGCATTTCGGAAAGTACGCCCGACGCGTTGCTTGTACGTATGGCGCGGGAGGGAAAGATGTTCGCGGAGTTGGTTGAGCGGGCCAATTTGCGCCAGGAATAGAGAGAGCATGGAAAATACATCGTCCGGAAATCAGGATGGCAGGAATATAAGCGGTACTCTCTTCAGTCTTAAGCGGTGTGGTTCAGATAATCCCGCCACAAACGTTCAATTTCTAGCCCATGCTTCCGGCGCGGTGGATATGACGACCGGCTGAGATTGTGTTACCGCGATGCAATTTACGGCCCCGTCAGCTTTTCTGGCTTGCGTGCCCGTTGTTTTCGACGCAACGATCAATTTGCGCTCGTCGCTGATGCGCGGATAGCGCACGTAATGTCGATTTTCTGCTGTGTCGTTATGATTTGAAAGCGCTTGATTCGATTCGGCGGCAACCCTTTCTCTTGGATATCGGATGAAACCGTCTTCATCCGCAAATGCCGGTGGCGCACATACCGGGAGCAAGGCCATCAGGGTAACAACTCGGAATATGGATGCCTCAATCGTTTTCATGCTCTTGCCCTCTATCGAAGGAACAATGTCAAACCGGCCTTGGCCGGGTCCGCGTACTCAAGGAGGTTATAAGCAAGGACTGTACCGATTATTTTTTAACCGTTGAAACATCAGAGTACGGAATCATGGCAACTTTTTGACGCCCGCTTGGGAGAATGGCCCCAAAACTTTTACGCCGGCCATCGGACCGGGTTGACCTTGGTTCTTCGGGGGCGGGATACTGGCGGTGGCGCGTTGAATTTCCCGAGCCCGAGGCGGGAAACGGCGTGCGGATGCACCACGGTGGCGAGTAAATCGACGTTTGTATTCTAGAATGCCTGGAGGGTATGCAGCATGGCCGACGTGATTCGAGTGGGGCTGGTTGGGGCGAGTGTGACCGAAGGAAGCAGCGGCTGGGGTTCGGGCGCGCACATTCCCGCGCTGAAAGCGGTGCCCGGTTACCGGATAAGGGCGGTGTGCACCGCGCACGAGGCGACCGCCAAGGCGTCCGCGGCGGCATTTGGCGCCGATCTCGCGTTCCACGATTTCGATGCCATGCTCGCGTGCAAGGACCTCGATTTGATCTGCGTGGTGGTGCGCGTGCCCCGGCACCGCGAACTGGTGATGAAAGCCCTGCACGCGGGCAAAGCGGTCTACTGCGAGTGGCCCCTCGGCAACGGCTTGAAGGAGGCGCAGGAGATGGCGGATCTGGCCCGTGAGAAAGGGGTCCCCAACATGTCCGGGCTGCAGTCACGCAGCGATCCGGCGATCCGGTACTCGCGTGAGTTGATCGATCAAGGCTACGTCGGCGAAGTCCTGTTTGCCAATCTGAAGATCATCGCGGGCGCGCAACTCGAGCGCGGACCCGGCCGCATCTGGCAGGGGATTCGCAGCAACGGCGCCAACCCGCTCACCATTCCCGGCGGTCATAGCATGGATACAGTGGCATATATTCTGGGCGACTTCACCCAGGTTTCGGCACGCATCGCCACGCGCATCGCCCAGTGGCGCAACACGGAGACGGGCGAAACCATGACGGTGGACGCACCCGACGTCGTGAGCGTCGTCGGCAAACTGAAAAGCAATGCCGAGATGAGCATGCAGATCGCTACCGCCCCCTCGAATGCGCCGGGCTATCGGCTCGAAATTTACGGCCGCAAGGGTATGCTCGCCATCGGCGCCACCTCGACCAACATCGGTCCGAGCACGGTTTTCGGCGCGCAAGGAAAGGACCAACTTGCCGAACTGCCGGTTCCGCAGAGCCACAGGGCGGCGCCGGCCGAAGCCCCGGCAGGTCCGCCGCAGAACGTGGCCAACGCATACGCGCGCCTGGCCAAGGTATTCCACTCAAACGGCGGCATCGATCCGGATTTTGATACCGCGGTGCGCCTGCACCGCCTGATCGACGCCATCGAGCGTTCCGCCGCCGAAAGCAGGGCCATCGATCTTTAGCCCGTCATTGCGCCCCCTGGCGGGGCTGGCGCAGTTCGAAACCCAACTACTTTCGGTCCTGCGTGTAAGGCTCGCGCAAACTCACGGGCTGCACCGATCTTTTGCGCATGCGGATGTTAAGCATTTCGACGCAAACCGAGAATGCCATGGCGAAATAGACATATCCTTTGGGTACATGATGGCCGAAGCCGTCGGCGATAAGCACAACACCGATTAGCAACAGGAAGCTTAGCGCCAGCATCTTTATGGTTGGATGCGCAGACACAAAGCGGCCAATAGCGCTGGCAAACAACATCATCAACGTAACCGAAGCGATGACTGCGGAAATCATGATTTCCACCCGATCGACCATGCCTACGGCCGTAATGATGGAGTCCAGTGAAAACACCAGATCGATAATGATGATCTGAAAAATGACCGCTGAAAACACTGGCGCTACCGAGGAGGAAGCGTGACCTTCCTGGCCCTCGAGCAACTGGTGGATTTCACCCGTGCTCTTCCAAATCAGAAACAGTCCGCCGATGATCAGGATCAAATCGCGGCCGGAGATTTCGTTGCCCAAAACCGCGAACAGCGGCGCGGTGAGGGCGACTATCCGCGACAGCAGCAGCAAAAGCCCGATGCGCATAAACATTGCGAGAAACAGCCCCAGTCTTCGAGCGATCTCACGGCCTGCGGCGGGCAGCTTATCGACGATTATGGAAATGAAAATAATGTTGTCGATGCCGAGCACCAATTCCAGCACGGTAAGGGTCAGAAAAGCGATCCAAGCTTGTGGATCGGACAGAAGTTCCATCATCGCGTTTCTCCCGGGCGTTCAAGGTGATGCAGCGTAACTGGCGAATGCTAACAAGATAGAAATTCGCCATTCGCAGGCGTGGCCGCGTCAGCGTGCTATGGCTGCGCGGTGCATACATTACATTAAACGTAATGCCACAATTCCTCTAATAGCCGCTTTCGCGCGGCAAGGTCCAACTATCCGATCACGGCATTGGGCCGGTTGCACAAGTCGGTCGAGATCGGCTTCAGGGCAGGCGAATTGTCGCGGTTGACTCTTGGCTCTAAGCCCGGGTTGTTTAAGATGCACTTGAATTTCGTATCGATTTTTCCCACCCCGGGAACCTTTTTGTCGGCAGAATGGTCGAATGCCTGCAATTGCAGCACCCGCAGCCGTCAAGAAACATCTACGCATTGCAGCATTTTATTGGAAGGATTGCCATATGAAACGTATCGTCCTGTTCCTGATAACCAATATCGCGGTGATGTTGGTGCTGTCGATCGTCCTCTCAGTGCTCGGCCTAGACCGCTTTCTGACGGCAAGCGGCATCAATTACCGATTGCTGCTCGGCTTCTCGCTGGTAGTGGGTTTCGGCGGGTCCATTTTTTCGCTGCTGATTTCCAAACCGATGGCGAAATGGTCTACCGGCGCGCGCGTCATCGATGGCTCGGAGAACTCCACCGAATACTGGTTGGTGCAGACGGTGCACGCACTCGCAGACAAGGCCGGCATCGGTCATCCGGAGGTGGCGGTCTACGAAGGCGAGCCCAATGCCTTTGCCACCGGGGCTTTCAAGAAC
>CAIOLO010000070.1 GCA_903859155.1 uncultured beta proteobacterium | reverse complement strand
TGCCGCAGCGCTGCGATTGTCCATGCCACTCACCACTTCCCTGCCCAACCGCTGGTTCAGCGCGATCGCCGCCTTTTCCGCCTTGTCGGCACTGCGCGAGCCCAGGATCACCCTGTGGCCGGCGTTGGCCCAGCGCAGCGCCAGGCCGGATCCCTCCTGACCGGTGCCGCCCAGGACCGCGATGCTCAGACGTTCCTGCTCAGGCATTCCCGCCCTCCTCCAGTACCGCGGTTTGATTGCGTTTGCGCAGCGGCTTGGGCCCGAGTTGCACTGCCGTGAGCGGCGCGGCGCGCAGCGAAGCCGCTTCGCGTTCCGCACCAGCCGGGCCGTAGAGCGTGGTCCGCTGCAGCGGTTCGCGCCCGATGCCGCGGATCAGCTCACACATTGCCGCAGGGGGGAATTCCTGTCCGTGTTCGGTGCCCGCAGCGCGCGATATGCTTTCGTTCATCAGCGTGCCACCGAGGTCGTTTGCCCCTGATTGCAGGCAAAGTTTCGCTCCGTCCATCCCCATCTTGACCCAGGAGGTTTGAATATTGCTGATGTGCGGATGCAGCGCGAGGCGCGCCACCGCATGCATCAGTATCGCCTCGCGGCTGGTCGGTCCGCGCCGCGCTTTGCCCTTCAGGTACATCGGTGCTTCCATATGGACAAACGGCAGCGGCACGAATTCGGTGAAGCCGCCAGTTTCTGCCTGCAGGTCACGCAGCCGGATGAGGTGCCGGGCCCAGTGCACCGGCCGCTCGATATGGCCGTACATGATGGTCGCGGTCGAGCGCAGACCCAGCGCATGCGCCTCGCGCATCACCTGCAGCCATTGTTCCGTATTGATTTTGTCGGGACAGATCACGGCACGCACTTCGTCATCCAGTATCTCGGCCGCCGTGCCGGGCAGCGATCCCAGGCCCGCGGCCTTCAATTCGCCGAGAAATTCGCGCAGCGACAGGCCAAGCGTGCGCGCGCCATGCGTTACCTCCAGCGGCGAGAAGGCATGCACGTGCATCCGCGGACTGGCCGTCTTGATGGTTCGGCAGATCTCGAGATAGGTCTCTCCCGTGTAATCCGGGTGTATGCCGCCTTGCATGCAAACCTCGGTTGCGCCGCGCGCCCAGGCTTCGCTGACGCGTCGGGAAATTTCCTCCATCGGCAGGACATAGGGAGCACCGCGCAGGGCCTCGTGTGTCTTGCCCTTGGAAAACGCGCAGAAGCTGCAGCGGTAGGAGCAGATATTGGTGTAGTTGATGTTGCGAACCACCACGTAACGCACCAGCGCGCCGCTGATGCGATCACGCAGCGCATCGGCCGCCTCGCAGACTGCAGGTAAATCGCCGCCGCGGGCTTCGAACAGGGCAGTCACCTGCGTTTCACTCAGGGATTTCCCTGCCTGGACATCGGCCAGGGCCTGCGCCACCGGGATCGACACGCCGCCGGTCGCGGCAAGCGGCGCAATCCGCACTCCCGCAATGCCCGGCGACCAGTGGTCCGCGCGCGCGAAACCGGAGGCATCGCTCGCCGCGAGCACCGCCGGAACCAGCCCGGGATCCAGCCATTTCGATGCATCGCCCGCATACGCCGGGTAAATGGTGAGGCGCTCGACCAGTATTTTCCCTGCTGCTGCGGTGCGCGCGCGCAGTTCGTCGATCTGTGGCCACGGCGCTTCGGGGTTCACATGATCCGGCGTGACCGGCGAGACGCCGCCCCAGTCATTGATGCCCGCGCCAAGCAGCTTTCCATAGTCCGCCGTGAGGTTTGGCGGCACCTGGATATTCATTGCCGCGCCGAAAATGATGCGTGCCGCGGCGACCGTCCACATGAGCTCGGAATCCTCGGGTTCGTCGGCAGCGGCCATTTTCGTATCCGGCTTGGCACGAAAATTCTGCACGATGATTTCCTGCAGGTGCCCGAAGCGCAGGTGCAATTCGCGCAGTGCCAGCAGGGATTCGATGCGTTCTTCGCGCGTCTCGCCAATGCCGATCAGGATGCCGGTGGTCAGCGGCACCGCCAATTCGCCGGCCAGGCGTATGGTTTCCAAGCGCGCTGCCGGCTGCTTGTCGGGGGAGCCGAAATGCGCTCCGCCGCGCTCGCAAAGGCGTGGCGAGGCGCTCTCCAGCATGATGCCTTGCGAGGCACAGGAGCGGCGCAGCAGGGCGATTTCCTCGCGATTCATCACACCCGGATTGGCGTGCGGCAGCAGTCCGGTTTCCTGCCTCACCAGTTCGCACATCGCCGCCAGATACTCGATGGTGCTGGCGTGGCCCATTTGCTCGAGTTCTTCACGCGCCTGGCGATAGCGCAGCTCCGGCTTGTCCCCGAGGGTAAACAATGCCTCCTGGCACCCGGCAGCGGCTCCCGCGCGCGCGATGGCAAGCACCTGCTCGGCCCCCAGGTAGGCGCGCACGCCTTCGCGGGGGGAGCTGGCAAAGGTGCAGTAATGGCAGACATCGCGGCACAAGGCGGTCAGGGGAATGAACACCTT
Organism: uncultured beta proteobacterium; assembly: GCA_903859155.1. Classification (GTDB taxonomy): domain Bacteria; phylum Pseudomonadota; class Gammaproteobacteria; order Burkholderiales; family SG8-39; genus 2-02-FULL-62-17. The sequence goes on along the minus strand of CAIOLO010000070.1, from coordinate 1,125 downwards.
GCGCGAATAGGAAACGAGGTTTCCGTGGCCCTGGTCGCGCAGCGCGGCGGCCCTTCGCAGCAACGAATCAAGCGGCCCGGCAAATTCCCGGAAGGTCGGTGCGCTGGAACTCAAAATTCGGACCTTTGACTGCAAGACAGGGTTTGTCGGTGCATTTATTTTCCCACGTCCCCGCCTGCCCGATAGGTTTTTTTGCGCTAATCTCCCCACCACGTTCATCGACACAACCCGATGCGGCGTTGGCTCAAACCCGATGCCGCCGCGCAAGGAGAATTTCATGGGACAGTTTGCAATGGGCCAGCCGGTTCCGCGCACGGAAGATCCGCGCCTGCTTACCGGCCGCGGCAAGTATGTGGACGACATGACGCTGGTTGCACAATGCCATGCCCACGTGCTGCGTTCGCCGCATGCCCACGCGCGCATTGTGTCCATTGATGTTTCCGCGGCGGAATCGATGCCCGGTGTTCTGCTGGTGCTGACCGGCCGGGACTGGGCCGCGGGCGAATACGGATTTCTGCCGCCTTTGATGCCGCGCAAGCGTCGCGACGGCACGTCGTTGTTCAATCCGCCGCGTCCCGCCCTCGCCCTGGACCGCGTCATGCTGGTGGGAGACCCGGTGGCCTTTGTCGTTGCCGAATCCGTGTCGATGGCCAAGGATGCGGCCGATCGTATCTTGGTTGAGTTTGAACCTTTGCCTTCGCTCACCGATACCGCGCGCATCGGCAATCCGGGTGCGCCCGAGTTATGGCAAGGGTGCCCCGACAACGAGACTTTTTTCTACACCCTGGGAGACAAGGCTGCGGTGGAGGCCGCATTTGCGAAAGCCCACCACGTCACCACCGTGAAATCAGCGATCAACCGCGTCACCGCCGCGACCATGGAACCGCGTTGCTGTATCGGCGATTATGATTGCCGCGATGAGCGCTACACGCTGCATACCGGCACGCAGCGCCCGCACTCGACGCGCTTCGACATTGCCACCAGGGTGCTGAAAATTCCCGAGACGCAACTGCGCGTCGTGGCCGGCGAAGTCGGCGGCAGCTTTGGCATGAAGGGCGGCCACTATCCGGAGTATGTGCTCTCGCTGCTCGCCTCGAAACGCATCGGCCGGCCGGTGAAATGGGT
>CAIOLO010000069.1 GCA_903859155.1 uncultured beta proteobacterium | reverse complement strand
CCGGATAGTTCGCGCGCGACCTTGCAGACTCTGGAAAAGCTGATGGGCGCCTACGACACCCGGGCCGCGACCGTGCTGGCAGGCGCCGCATCCGACTTGCGTCCATGGCTGGGTGATGGCGTCGATGCCTTGTCCGGCCTGATTGACGCCTTCGAATTCGATCAAGCGTGCATGCTGCTGAAGAATCTGCAGACAGACGTCGCGAAGGGGATTTCCCATGAGCACTGACGCCAAGCCGACCCTGCTGATTGTTGATGATCAGCCTGAAAACCTGGCCGTGTTGAGCGCCTTGCTGCAGCCGCACTATCTGGTGCGGGCAGCGCGGTCCGGGCCGCAGGCTTTGCGCGCCGCGGCCAATACGCCCCGCCCCGATCTGATTCTGCTCGACGTCATGATGCCGGAGATGGATGGCTATGCCGTTCTGGCCAAGCTCAGGGAAGCACCGCCGACTGACGGCATTCCCGTGATTTTCATCACCGCTCTGGTCACGGAGGAAGATGAACAGCGCGGTTTCGACCTGGGCGCAGTCGATTACATCACCAAGCCGATCAAACCGGCGGTGGTGCTGGCGCGCGTTCGCACCCAGCTTGAGTTGAAGCAGGCCCGTGACGAACTGGCTGGCCAGAATGCCAGGCTCGAAGTTCTGGTGGCCGAGCGCACCCAGGCGCTCAATCTGTCGCTGGAAAAAACCGAGGCCGCCCATGCCGCCTTGAACAAGACCTACTTCGGCACCTTGATGGCGATTGCCGCACTGGTCGAATTGCGCGGCGTGTTCATCGGCGAACATTCGCGCCGAGTCGCAGACCTGTCGCGCCAGGTGGCCGTCAAGTTGGACATGGAGCCGGCGGAGATACAGGAAGTCTTTGTCGCGGCGTTGCTGCACGACATCGGCAAGATCGGGTTTGCCGACGAATTGCTGCGCAAATCGGTCAAGGCGATGAATCCGGATCAAGTGGGCCTGTACCGGCGACACCCGGGGCTTGCCGCCGATGCGCTCGGGAAGATCGGGGCCCTGGCCGGCATCGCTGCGATTGTCCGCTCCCACCACGAACACTACGACGGTTCAGGCTTTCCGGAAGGCCTTAGCGGTTTCGAGATTCCCCTGGGCGCTCGCATCATCTGCGCCGTGAGCGACCATGACGACTTCCGCTGCGGCGCGCTGACTAGTGCGCCCTTATCGAGGAAAGAGGCCCGCCGCTATCTGGTTGAAGGCCGCGGCCGTCGCTACGACCCGACGGTGATCGACCGGCTGGAGCCATTGCTGAATTTCGACGAAAGTCACGAAATCGATGAAATCCGCGTCACCGCCGGCCATCTGCAGGAGGGCATGCTGCTGACGCGAGATGTCATGCATCCCGATGGATTCCTGTTGTTGTCCCAGGGCACAATTCTGGATCGACGCCTGATCGACCAGTTGGCCAAGGCCGAGCGAGACTCGGGCCGCAGCACGGAGGTCCACGTGCTGCGCGACCGCGTGCAGCGCTGAAGATTCAGTAAGCGACCGAACGCAAGGTTTGTGGTGCTGACTGTGGTCGACGACAGCTTTAAGATTGCGGACCAGCCACGCGATCAGCGCCGGGTCAGGCGTCAGCACTGGGTCGAAATCAGTCGATTAAAACAACAAATGACAGCAAGCTAATGCTCAGGTTTGCCTGGTCGGGGAGTCTTTGAGGCTAGAACGAAAAAGGAAATTTTCGAACCTAAGAAATTTAGAACCCAGGGCGCCTACGTGTTTTGATCAGCCCGGATGAGTGAGAACGGACGGTCAAATGAATAACGTACATTACGAACCTTCACTTATCTTCTGACACCCGGGGTTTCAATCGGCAGGCCCTTCGCGCGCCAGGACAGGTACAGCGCAAGATCGGCGTATTCGGGCGAACCGAAGGGAAGGATCTCGGCGCGCACCCCGGAGAGGCAGGCGCGCAGGCGCCGCTCCAGCGAACCCAGGGTCTGCCATTCCAGCCGATAAGCAGGATACGCGTTGGGCTGTCCCTGGCTGATGCGCTCGGCATACAGCGTGCGCCCCCAATTGGCGTCGTGACAATGAGCGCAATTGAGATTCAGCTGGCCGCGCCGGCGAAAAAACATTGCCTCGCCGGCGTCGAAATGCTTTCTCGCTGCGCCTTCGATGTCCGCTTCCATCGCCATGCCGCGCGATTGATAGGCAACGTAGGCGCTGAGGGCGAGCAAATCCTCCGATTCACGCGCAAACGGCACCGCCTTCTGGCGTTCCACCCGGGACTGCAGGATGCGCGCCTCCAGCGTCATCAGATCGCCGCTATGGCGGTCGACCTGCGGATAGCGCGCCGCGACGCCTTTCATGCTGGCGCGCGCGTCGCCATGGCAGTCGGCACAGGATTTCTTCGCGGCCCCCGCCTCCGCGCGCCAGAGTTTCTCGCCCCGGTCGACCCACAGGGTTCCCGGATTGGCGAAATCGTCCAGCTGCATTTTTTTCAAGTCCGGGCTGAGGAATTCGAATCCGGATTTCAGCCCGGCCTGCGGGATCACCCGATTCTGCGTCCAGGCCGGTGCGGCGACCAGCATGCCGGCCGCCAGTAACAGCAGCGCCTTCACCCCGAGACGCTGAGCGAGGCCCGCTCGGTGCCGCGCACGCCTTCGTCATCCACCCACGAGAGCACCAGTTCGCCGCTCGCCTCGGCCAGCATGCAAAACTGCAGATAGGGATTCGCGGCGATACCCGACGAAGTATCCGCACGCATCACTTCCCTGCCGTTGTAGTTGCACAGGATGCTGGTGATCACATTGCGCGCAATGGGCGTGCCGCGATCATCGAAGCGGTAGCCGGTTTCCATGACATGCTGAATCAGAATGCGGACTTCGATGATTTCACCGCGTTTGGCCTCGGCCGGAATCTGGATTCGGGCGCTCATTAAATTTTCTCCATCAACTCGCCAGACCTAGCTGTCATCGACGCAGGCCGATAGCGTCACCTGAATATGCGAGCGGTCCATCCAGAAGCTGCCGTCGGACATTTCGGCGATGGCGGTCACGTTCTGCGAACCCGCCAGGCGCACGCGGGTAGACAATTCGGCCCGGCCGGAATACGGACCCAGGTAAAAACTTGCGATCTTGCTCACCGGATTGCGGTCCGAAACCAGATGTATCGCCTTGACGTGATCCGCAGCCGTCATTGGGCTGCTCACCGAAACCTTCAGCGGTACCGCGTTGCCATTTTCGGCGATGACCGGCATCTCCAGCTTTACGCGTTCGCGGGCAAGGCGGGCACCCTTGGTGACGGCGAAAATCCCCGGATCCGCAACCGGCGCCTGCGCGCGCGCAAGCGCGGATAGTGAAAACAGTCCTGCGAACACGAAATTTCTTCGCTTCACCTTGGCGGCTCCTTCAATGTCAGCAACCAGGCCACCATGTCCTCGATCTGCTGCGCACTCATTATGGGCTTGCCGCGCCAGGCAGGGGCCACCTGATGCAGCCCCTCGACCCGATAGTACGGCGGCATGATGCTGTGCGCATTAAGCAGCGTGGAATCCACCAGGCGCAAACGCATCTGGCCCGCCGAGAGCCGTGCGCCTACGCCCGCAAGCGGCGGCGCAATATTGCCCATCGGCCGGTGTTCGGGGTCGGGCACCACGTGGCAAAGAACACAGGAACTCAAAGATTTGTCCAGCACGATGGCCTGTCCGCGCTGCACATTTCCCGGCGCCGCAAGCGGCTTTTCAATGGACCCGCCCGCGACGACATAAGGCACAAGCGAAAGCGGCGGGGTCTGCGCCTGTGCAAACCCCGCCGCCATCGCAGCTACCAGCAACGCTGCCGCTGCGTTCACTGCGTACTGCAATCCGCCTCTTGAACCCTTGCAGCCTAGGCCAGAGTGAAGCCCTGGTTCTTCAAAGGCAGGGAACGGATGCGTTTTCCTGTCGCCGCGAAAATCGCATTGCAAAGCGCGGGGATGAACGGCGCCTGACCCGGCTCGCCCACGCCGCCCCAGAAACCGCCGGTCGGTGCCAGCACCACTTCGACCTTGGGCATTTCACGCATCCGCAGCATGCGATAGTTGTCGAAATTACCCTGCTCGACGCGCCCGTCCTTGAGCGTGATTTCGCCCCACATCGCGGCCGTGGTGGCAAACACCGTCGAGCCCTGCAACTGCGCGGCAATGTTGTCCGGATTGACCGCATAACCGCAATCGATGGCCTGCACCACGCGATGAATCTTGATCGCCCCCTGATCGCTCACCGAAATCTCCACCACGGCAGATGTAAAGCTGCCATAGGGCTCGGTGGTTGCGATGCCGCGGAACACGCCCTTGGGCAGCGGCTTGCCCCAGCCTGCGGCTTTGGCAACAGCCTCGAGAATGCCCAGCGGTTTCTTCTCGTTCTCGAGCAGCTTGCGGCGGAACTCATACGGGTCCTTGCCGGCGGCAACGGCCAGTTCGTCGATGAACTGTTCGCGTGCGAACGGCGTCTGCGACCAGCCCACCGTGCGCCAGAAGCCGATCGGCACGTGGGTGCGCCGTTGGATGTACTCATGGCGCTGGTTGGGAACTTCGTAGGGAAAATCATCGAAGCCCTCGACCGCCGGACCGTCGATGCCGTTCTTAAGGGGAATATTCGCCAACTGGTTGATCAATGAACCGGCGGCAATGCGGGTCTGCCAGCCGACCACGTTGCCAGCGGCGTCAAGTCCCGCCTTGAGCTTGTACATCGCCAGCGGACGATAGAAATCATGCTGCGTGTCTTCCTCGCGCGTCCACAGGGTTTTCAGCGGCGTGCCGTTGGGCAGTTGCTGCGCAATCAGCGCCGCCTGGCGACCGAAATCGTTGGATCCGCCGCGCCGCCCGAATCCGCCACCCGCCTGCACTTTATGCACGTAGACGTTGTCGGTCGAGGTCTTGAGGGCTCCGGCCACAGCAGCCAGGGTCCCCTCGCCGGATTGGGTCGATGCCCAGACATCGACGCGCCCATCCTTGATCACCACGGTGGCGCCCATGGGCTCCATCGGCGCATGACAAAGATAGGGCGTAAAGAACTCGGCCTCGAGCACCTTGGCGGCGCCGGCAAATGCCTTGTCGGTGTCACCCTTGCGATTGGGCAGCACCGCGGCCTCAGGCGCCACCAGGCCATCCTTGAAATACTGCAGGATGCTGGCACTGGAAACATTGCCATTGGCGCCGAAATCCCATTCCACCGGCACGTCCTTGAGCGCCTCCTTGGCGCGCCACCAGTTGTCCGCCACCACGGCGACCGCCTTGCCGTCATCGATCGACACCACCTTGACGATGCCGCGCCGCGATTTCACGCGGGAATCGTCGAAGGATTTTGCCGTCCCGCCAAACACCGGGCACTGCGCCACCGCGGCGTAGAGCATGCCGGGCAACTGGGTATCGACGCCATATTTCTGCGTCCCGTTCACCGACGCAGGTATGTCGATGCGGCGCATCGATTTGCCGACGATCTTCCAGTCCTTGGGATCCTTCAGCACCACATCCTTCGGCGCTTCGAGTTTGGCCGCAGCCGCGGCGACCTTGCCGAAGGTGGTGCGGCGCTTGGAGGCCGCATGGCTGATGACACCGTTGGACACCGTGATCTCGCCCGCCGGTACTTTCCACTCGTTGGCTGCCGCGGCAACCAGCATCGCCCGGGCCGAGGCACCGGCCTTGCGCAGATACTCCTGCGACATGCGGATGGTGCGGCTGCCCACCGAGGCCATGTCGCCCCAGGCGCGCTTCATGCGCACGTGCTGGTTGGTATCGGCGTATTCGATACGCACCTTCTTCCAGTCGGCATCGAGCTCTTCGGCCACCAGCTGCGGCGCGGAGGTCATGCTGCCCTGCCCCATCTCGGAACGCGCGTACTTGATCACCACCGATTCATCGGTGTTGACCGCCACCCAGATGTTGACATTGGCCGCTTCGGCCGCGCCGACCTTCTGCGCAAATGCCGAAGGCATGTGGAAACCCAGGGCGATGCCGCCCCCCGTTCCGGCCGATGTCACCAGGAAATCGCGGCGGGACTTTTTGAACGATGTTGTTTTCATGTGGGTCTCCTCAGGCTTTCTTCGCGGCAGCATTGCCGCCGGCCGCGGCGTGGATCGCCGTGCGGATGCGGGCATAGGTGCCGCAACGACAGATGTTGGTCATGGCCGAATCGATGTCGGTGTCGCTGGGCCTGGGCTTCTTCTTCAAAAGCGCCACGGCAGCCATGATCTGGCCCGACTGGCAGTAGCCGCACTGCGGCACCTGATGTTCAACCCACGCAACCTGAACCGGATGCGAGGAATTGCGCGAAATGCCCTCGATGGTGGTGACCTGCTGGCCCACAGCCGCCGACACCGGATACGCGCAGGAGCGCACCGGCTCGCCGTTGATATGCACGGTGCAGGCGCCGCACTGCGCGATGCCGCAACCGAATTTCGTGCCCTTCATGTCGAGCACGTCGCGAAGCACCCACAACAGCGGCATTTCCGGTTCGACATCGACCTCGCGAGCGCGGCCGTTAATGGTTAATTTCATTATTTACCCCTCCTTGGTGAGCATTTATTTGCGCATACCCCTGACGTCCAAAAACAACAAGCCGGACGTCAAACGCCGGGCGCAACCTTGCCAGAAAGCGAAACGATGTGCAATCAATCGGCCCGCGATTTCTGGCGAAATTCGTTACACGGGCCGCGCAAAAAACATCGTCATGAATTGCTGCGGCGCAATGCGGCGATGAAATGCCGACGAAAAGTCACCTGACTGCCGTTCACCTGACTGCCGTTCACCTTCTCCGCTGCAGACAATCCGGCCGCTAGTTCCCGGCCTTCTGTTCGATACAACCCAAGTGTTTCAGCACGCCCGCCATGCGACGCGTATCGGCCTCCCAGTACTTCGCGAAGTCCGGCGCATCGAGATAAGCCACCGGCGTCTGGATCTTCTCCATGGTCGCCTTGAAATCGGCGTCCTGCACCGAGCGACGCACCGCGTCGCGCAGCGTATTGACGATGGGCGCAGGCGTACCGGCAGCCACGAACACGCCCGACCAGATGAAATATTCGACCTCCATGCCCAGTTCCTTGAAGGTCGGCACGTCCGGCAAAGAAGCCAGCCGCGAACTGCCCCAGCTGGCCAGAGGGCGCAGCCTGCCGCCGCGGACCTGCGCTATCAGCGCCGAGGGACCGCCTGAAGTCATATCCACCTGCCCCCCGAGCAAAGCGGTGACCGCCGGCCCGCCGCCCGAATAGGGGATGTGCCACAACTTGATTCCAGCGGCGGCTTCGAGCATGGCAATCGGCATGTGCAGTGCGCCATAAATGCCCGAGGAGGAAAAAGAAAGTTTTTCAGGCGCCTTGCGCGCCGCATCGATGAGATCGCGCAGACTGCGGTAGGGACTTTCGCTGCGCACCGCCAGCACCGTGGGGTCGGCCGAGATCAGTGCGATGGGCGTGAACTGATTCAGGTCATAGGGTGCGGCACGGCCGCAGGAGCGCTCGGCTTCGGGGATCACCGAAATGCTCGAGAGCGCCATCAGCAGGGTGTAGCCGTCGGTCGCGCCCTTGCCCACCTGCGCGTTGCCCACCGCGCCGCCGGCGCCGGGACGATTCACCACCAGCACCGGTTGCCGGAGAATCTTCTCCATGGCGATGGCAGTCGGCCGGCCGGTGAGATCGGCAACTCCGCCGGGTGGAAACGGCACGATCATATTGATCGGTTTACTCGGGTACTCCTGCGCCATGGGACTGAATGCCGCATTGAATCCGATGGCGAACACTGCAACGCAGACAAGAATCCAGCGAACCAGATAGCGCATGAGCCCTCCCCTCGTAAAATACTGTCAAACGTTCGCGAATCGCTATGCAACTGCGCATATCCGAAGAACATAATACGGATAATCATCTCCGGCAATTGCAATGCGTTGGCAGCGCGAAGCATTATCCAATGGAACCATGATGTACGTAAGACCACCGGCCAAAACCCTCATGCGACTGATTCACTTCGCATCCGTGGCCTTGCTCATCGCCTGCGCGTCGCCTGCCGCGGCGGCTGAGGACGAAATCTGGTCGTTCGAGTTGTCCCAGGGCGACACAATCTCGGCCATTGCCAAGCGCTACCTCAAGAACCCCAACGACTGGATGAAACTGCAGCAGTTCAACAAGGTGCGCCTTGACCGCGCCATGCCGGTGGGCTCGCGCGTCAACGTGCCGGCTGACTGGATGCGGCTGGTGGACATTGAAGCGCAGGTGGTCGCCCTGCGCGGCAAGGTGCTCATCGAGCGCGGCGGCGCCGAGATTCCCGCGGCCGCGGGTACCGTGGTCAAGGCGGGCGACCGCATCAGCGCCGCCGAGGCGAGTTCGATTACCTTGAAATTTCCGGATGGCTCGACCTCGAGCCTGCATGCGAATACCCGTGCGCGCATTGACCTGATGCGCGGCGTCCCGTCGACCGACCTGATCGCTCAACGCCTGCGCCTGGATGCCGGACGCATCGAGCACGCCATCACCCCGCGCGCCAATTCCTCCTCGCGTTTCGAAGTGGCAATGCCGGTTGCGGTAATCGGCGTGCGCGGCACCCGCTTTCGCACCAGCGTGGATGACACCAATCGAGGCGAAGTCCTGGAAGGGCGCGTTGAAACCACCGGCTCGGGCAGCCCGGTGCCGGTTATGGTCGCCGCGGGGTTCGCCACCATCATCCCGGCCAGCGGCATTCCTTCGCAGCCAATCGAGCTGCTGCCGCCACCGGATTTGTCCGCAAACTCCGCGGCGCAGAATTTGAATCGGCCGGTATTCAGCTTCAATGGCATTGCCGGTGCCGAGGAATACCGCGCGCTGCTTGCCGGTGACGCGGAATTTACCAACGTGCTTGCCGAAATCGTCAACAAGGCGCCGCGCATACAGCTTGCGGAAGTGCCGGACGGCAATTATTTTCTGCGCGTTCGCGGCATCGACGTCAATCGTCTGGAAGGCAGGGAAGGAGTTATTGCCTTCAGCGTAAAAGCGGACTCCCCCCCCCCGCCCGACCCGGTGCGGCCCGCCAACAACAGCACACTTCCTGCCAGCGGCAATGCGCTTATTTCCTGGTTGCCCGAGAAACAGGCGGCAAGTTACCGGTTTCAGATTGCCGCGGACGATCGCTTCGAGCGCGTGCTGCACAGCGCACAGCGGACCATACTGCTGTTTGCATCCCGAGCCCTGCCGCCGGGCCGCTATTACTGGCGCCTCGCGAGCAACCGCGCCGATGGCGAACCCGGACCCTGGGGTCAGATCCTGCAGTTCGTGGTGGGGGATGCAGAAGCGGCGCCGGCTCCCGCGGCGGCAGCGCCGAAATAACCGGCCACAATAACCGGCCACAATAGCCGGCCACACACCGGCGGTGATTTTTGCGGCGGTGCTAACATACGCGCCCGTCAAACCAGCAGCCTCCTTGGGGACCGACATGGCCATCAGCGAAAAAAACAGGAAACTCATCGACAATGCCTGGACGGACGGGGCGCCATGCCTGGTCGCAACCACCGGACCAGCCGGCCCGACCATCTCGGTCAAGGGCAGCATGCTGGTGTTCGACGATGATCACCTTGCCTACTGGGAGCGCACCAGGAAAGGCGCCCTGGAAAACCTCGGGCACGACAAGCGCGTCGCCGTGATGTATGCAAACTTCAAGGCACAGCGCGATGGCGTGCTGGATTCGGGTTTCCTGCGCATCTGGGGCACTGCAGAACTGCATGAATCCGGACCGGTGCGCGAGGCGATCTTCGGCAAGCTGAGCAAGCGCGAGCAGGAACACGAGGGCGCCGACAAAGGCATCGGCGTGCTCATCAAGATCGAGCGCGCCGCGGATCTGCGCGGCAAGCCGCTGGGCTGATTTCGCAACCGGATCAATCCGGTTGCGGCGGGAATTACTGCGGCTTGAGTCCCAGCAGCTTGACCAGCTTCTGGAATTCCTCCTGCTCGGTCCTGATGAATTTCTCGAACTCTTCCGCCGATGCCCCCGCGGGCTGGTCGGTAACCAGACCCTGGGAGGCAATGAACTTGGCATTGAACTGCGGGTCGGCGATCAACTGCGCGATCTCGCCATTGAGGCGGCGCACGATTTCCCGCGGCAAGCCGACCGGAGCGAACCAGCCCCACCAGGTGTTGAAATCAAATCCCACGCCCGCTTCGCGCAACGACGGCACCTCGGGCAGCAGGCTGGAGCGCCGCGGCGAGATCGCCAGGGCCTTCATCTTGCCCGACTGCACCATCTTCGCCCCCGGTCCCGCCGCGAAGCTCACGATGTTGACATCTCCGGCCATCGCCGCCTGCACACTCTGGCTGGCGCTCTTGTAAGGGATCGGATAGAACTCCAGATCCAGCGCCGCCTTGGTCCACCCGACGAACAGGCTGGCCAGATTGATGCCGCCGAAGGTCCCGACGGTAATGGAACCGGGCTTGGCCCTGGCCGCGGCAAACACTTCCTTCATGGTGTTGCCGGGTGTCGACGTATTGGCCAGCATCAACTGCTGCAGGGTGCCGCTGTGCACGATCGCCGTGAATTTGGTGAGATCGTAGGTCGGCTCGCGGCGCAAAGCCGGATTGATCTGGATCACGCCGGCGCTGGTGGCGCACAGCGTATAGCCGTCGGCCGCGGCCTTCATGCAGGCCTCCGCGCCGATGAGTCCGTCGGCGCCTTCGCGATTCTCGATGACAAACGCCTGGCCCAGCTTCTGCGCCAGCGCCTGGGCAAACCCGCGCGGCGGCACGTCTCCCGGGCCACCGGGCGGATGCGGGACAATGACCCGCACCGCTTTTGCGGGATAGGCCTGCGACCAGGCCGTCGCCGGCGCCGCGGCGATCGTCCCGAAGACGACCAGCCCGAGGATGGATGATGCAAGATATTTCATGGCTGCCTCTCGTTTTTGGCGGCGCCGGGCGCCCATCGCGCGGCGCCTGCCTATCTCTATCATAAACCCCGCCCGCAAGATGCTATAAAGACCGTTCGCAATCGGTGCAAGAGACATGACAAACCTGAAGGCCCCTCCGGCACGGGAATCCGATGCCATCCTGGTGCGCGGCGCGCGCCAGAACAACCTCAAGAATCTGAGCTTGACGCTGCCCACCGGTGAGCTGATCGTGGTCACCGGCGTGTCGGGCTCGGGCAAGAGCTCGCTGGTGTTCGACACGCTCTACGCCGAGGGGCAACGACGTTACGTCGAAACCTTCAGCCCCTACGCGCGCCAGTTCCTCGATCGCATGGACAAGCCGCAGGTCGATGCCATCGAAGGCATTCCGCCGGCCATCGCCATCGACCAGACCAATCCGGTGCGCACCTCGCGCTCCACCGTCGGCACGATGACCGAATTGAACGATCATCTGAAGCTGCTGTATGCGCGCGCCGCGCATCTTTATTGCCGCGATTGCGCCCTGCCGGTGAAGCGCGACACCCCGGACACCATCCATGCGCAGATGCAGGCGCTAGCGGCGGCGGACGCAGATCCGCGCCTGATCATCACCTTTCCGGTTCCGATACCGAAGAATTTCGGGGAAGAGGAGGTTCTCGCGGCGCTAAAGGCGCAGGGCTACGAGCGCATCCACGCGCGCACCGGCGGCGAACTGGAGGTGGTGCAGGACCGCATCCGCATGTCCAGCGCGGAGCGCGTGCGCGTGATCGAAGCGCTCGAGGCGGCGCTCAAGGTCGGGCAGGGCAAGGTCAACGTGCACGTGGCCAGGGATGGCGCCGCGGCGCCGCCCCCGGCTGGCGCAGAGGGTGCGCCGGTATGGCGCTTTTCCTCGGACCTGCATTGCGCCGACTGCGACATCCATTACACCGATCCGGCGCCCAGCCTGTTCTCCTTCAACTCGCCGCTGGGCGCGTGCGATACCTGCCGCGGCTTCGGCCGCGTCATCGGCATCGACTATGGGCTTATCGTTCCGGATGAGTCAAAAACCATTGCCGCCGGAGCCATCCGCCCCTGGCAGACGCCCTCCTTCCACGATTGCCAGGTCGACATCGTCAAGTACGCGAAGCTGCGCGGCATTCCCCTGGAGGTGCCGTTCCGCGATCTCACGCCGGCGCAACGCGCCTGGGTGTTCGAGGGCGAACCCGAATGGGTGGACTGGCGCAAGTCCTGGCCGGGTGTGTGGTACGGCGTGGCGCGCTTTTTCAAATGGCTGGAGAGCAAGGCCTACAAGATGCATGTGCGCGTGCTGCTCTCGAAGTATCGCGCCTACACCCCTTGCGGCGACTGCGGCGGCGCGCGGCTGAAGACCGACGCGCTGCTGTGGCGCGTGGGCTCGCGCGAAGATGCCGAGGGCGCACTTTCTTCCGGGGCCGCTTCCGGCGCCGGCAGCTACCGGCGTTTCCGGCCCGTGGGCGTGAAGTTCAGCGACGCGGCGTTCGCGGATCTGCCCGGATTGAACCTGCACGACCTGATGCTGCTGCCGCTCGAGCGCTGCCGCCGCTTCGTCGATGGCCTGCATCTGCCGGCGCCCATGGACGAGGCCACCGACCTGCTGCTCACCGAGTTGCGCTCGCGCTTGCGCTATCTGGAGGAAGTCGGTGTTGCCTACCTCACGCTCGACCGCCAGTCGCGCACGCTCTCCGGGGGCGAAGTGCAGCGCATCAACCTCACCACGGCACTGGGGACCTCGCTGGTCAATACGCTGTTCGTGCTCGATGAGCCCTCCATCGGCCTGCATCCGCGCGACATGGGGCGCGTCATCGGCGTGATGCAGCGCCTGCGCGACGCCGGCAATTCGCTGCTGGTGGTGGAACACGATCCGCAGATCATGTTCGCCGCCGACCGCATCCTCGACATGGGTCCGGGGCCGGGCGAGAAGGGCGGCGAAGTGGTGTTCTTCGGCACGCCGGATGAACTGCAGGCGGGCAGCACGCTGACTGCGGCCTACCTTTCGGGACGCAGGCGCGCCGATGCCGGCATCGCCGGCACCCCCCCGGCGCCCGATGGCCCCAGGCTGTCGCTGCTGGGGGTCAGCGAACACAACCTGAAGAACCTGGATATCCACATTCCGCTGCAGCGCCTGGTGTGCATCACCGGGGTCTCCGGATCCGGAAAATCCACGCTGGTGCAGGATGTGCTGTACGCGGCGCTGCTGCGCGCCAAAGGCAAGCCCACCGAAACACCGGGTTCATTTCGCGCTCTGGCCGGGCACGAATTGATCGGCGAGGTGGTGATGGTCGACCAGACGCCGATCGGCCGCACCGCGCGCTCCAACCCGGCCAGTTATGTCGGCGCATGGGATGCGATCCGCGATCTGTACGCGCGCTCCGCGCTGGCCAGGGAGCGCAATTACACCGCAGGCACCTTCAGCTTCAATTCCGGCAGCGGACGCTGCCCCGGTTGCAGCGGCAGCGGCTTCGAGCACGTGGAGATGCAGTTTCTCTCGGATGTCTACCTGCGCTGCCCGGACTGCAACGGGCGGCGCTTTCGCGACGAGATTCTGGAGGTCGAGCTGCGCGGCAAATCGATCGCCGATGTGCTCGAACTGACCATCTCCGAAGCGCTGCAATTTTTCGCCAGCGACGCCGAAGTGCAGCGCGTGCTCGCGCCGCTGGCCGAAGTGGGGCTGGAGTACCTGCGCATCGGCCAGCCGGTGCCGACGCTCTCCGGGGGCGAAGCGCAACGCCTGAAGCTTGCGGCGCACCTGGCCGAGTCGGCCGCCTTGCCCGGATCGCCTTCAAAACGGCGCGCGCCGCCAGGCAGCGCCGCTGACAAGGTCGTCAACGCGGCGAGCGGCGGCAAATTGTTTCTGTTTGACGAACCGACCACCGGCCTGCATTTCGAGGACATCGCCAAGCTGCTGCGCGCTTTCCGCCGTCTGCTCGCCGCCGGCCATTCGCTGGTCGTCATCGAACACAATCTGGATGTCATCCGCGCCGCAGACTGGATCATCGACCTGGGACCCGAAGGCGGCGACGCGGGCGGCGAACTGCTGTGCAGCGGCACGCCGGAACAGGTAGCGCGGCATGCGAGCTCGCACACCGCGCAGGCACTGCGCGACTACGAGAAATCCTTTGCCGCAGCCGCTGCGGTCCATGAGCCCGCTCTGCAGCAACGCTCAGCAGAGGGGAGATCGCTGCAGGCGGCCCTGCGCCGGCCCGCGTCGATCACCGTGCACCACGCGCGCGAGCACAACCTCAAGAACATCGATGTCGAGATACCGCGCAACCAGTTTACCGTGATCACCGGCGTCTCCGGCTCGGGAAAGTCGACGCTGGCCTTCGACATCATTTTTGCCGAAGGGCAACGGCGCTACCTCGAATCGCTCAACGCCTATGCCCGACAGTTCGTGCAGCCGGCCTCCCGGCCCGATGTCGACGCCATCTACGGCATTCCTCCCACAGTGGCCATCGAGCAGCGCACCAGCCGCGGCGGCCGCAAGAGCACGGTGGCCACGCTCACCGAGATCTATCATTTCCTGCGCCTGCTGTACGTGAAGCT
>CAIOLO010000068.1 GCA_903859155.1 uncultured beta proteobacterium | reverse complement strand
TGCCGCGCCTGCAAAAGCGCGATCAGGGTGCCGCCTGGTTTGTCGCGCTCACGCGCGCGGGACACTGCATCGACATCTGGCCGGTGGAGCGCGCCCGCCTGCCCGAGTGGATCTCGACACGCCTGGCGCGGCAGAAACAGCGCGCCAGCCGCGAAGCGCTGCAGTTCCTTGCCGACTGCGTCGAGGGCAACCTGCTGGCCGCGCATCAGGAGATACAGAAACTCGCGCTGCTGCTGCCCCCGGGCGAGCTTGCTTTCGAGGACCTGCGCGCGGCGGTGCTCAACGTGGCCCGCTACGATGCCGGCAAGCTCAGCGAAGCGATGCTCTCGGGGGAGGTGCCACGCCTGGTGCGCATGCTCGAGGGGCTGCGAGCCGAGGGGGAGGCTCCGCCGCGCATCCTGTGGATACTTGCCGACGAGATACGCGCCATTGCCCTGGTCAAAGAAGGTCTCGCCGCAGGGCGACCCCTGGCCGACCTGTGCCGCGAAAACCGCGTCTGGGGCGAGCCGCGCCAGACCCTGGTGGGCCGCGCGGCGCAACGGCTGCCGCGCTCTGCCTTGCATGCGGCGCTGTCGCGCGCCGCGCGCATCGACCGCATGGTCAAGGGCGTGGCCAGGGGCGATGTGTGGGATGAACTGCTGCAGCTGGGCCTCGCCCTGGGTGAGCGGCGGCAAGCGGCGTAAAATCGACCTGTCCGGACAATGAACCCCTTCGCAGGACTGCCACGATGAACGCGCCCTCGGAAATCAAGTCCTACATGCTGGAATTGGGCAGGCGCGCCCGCGCTGCGGCGCGCCAGCTCGCGCGCGCCGATTCCGCAACCAAGAATCGCGCGCTGGGCGCTATCGCCGCGGCGATTCGCGCCGACGCGGCGAAATTGCTCGCGGAGAACGCCCAGGACGTCGAAAACGCGCGCAAAAACGGCGAGGATGCCGCGTTTGTCGACCGGCTCACGCTGACCGCCGGCTCGGTGGAGGCCATGGCCAGGGGGGTCGATGAAGTCGCCAAGCTCGCCGATCCGGTGGGGCAGATATCCGAGCGCCGGCGCCAGCCCACCGGCATCGAAGTGGCGCGCATGCGCGTGCCCCTGGGGGTGATCGGCATCATTTATGAATCGCGCCCCAATGTCACCGCCGACGCCGCCGCGCTGTGCCTGAAATCCGGCAACGCCTGCATCCTGCGCGGCGGTTCCGAATCGGTGCGCTCGAACCTGGCCATCGCCGCCTGCGTGCGCGCCGGGCTCTCTGCGGCCGGGTTGCCGGCGGACGCGGTGCAGGTGATCGAAACCGCAGACCGTGCAGCGGTGGGGGAACTGCTGCGCATGAACCAGTACGTCGACATCATCGTGCCGCGCGGCGGCAAGTCGCTGATCGAGCGCATCATGGCCGAATCGCGCATTCCGATGATCAAGCACCTGGACGGCGTGTGCCATGTCTATATCGATGAGCGCGCCGACATCGACAAGGCGATCCGCATCGCCGACAACGCCAAGACGCAGCGCTACGGCACCTGCAACACCATGGAAACCCTGCTGGTGCACAGGAACATCGCCGCGCGCGTGCTGCCGCGGCTGGCGAAGATTTATCTGGACAAGGGCGTTGAATTGCGCGGCGATGAAAGCGCGCGCCAGCTGGTGCCGCAGATGAAGACGGCCAGCGAGGACGACTGGTATGCCGAGTACCTCGCGCCCATCCTTGCGGTGCGCGTGGTGGACGGCCTGGATGAAGCCATGGACCATATCGCCCGCTACGGCTCGCAGCACACCGACAGCATCGTCACCGAAGACACCGAGCGCGCCGCGCGCTTTTTGCGCGAAGTCGATTCCAGTTCCGTGATGGTCAATGCCTCGACGCGCTTTGCCGACGGTTTCGAATACGGCCTCGGCGCGGAGATCGGCATCTCGACCGACAAGCTGCATGCGCGCGGGCCGGTGGGTTTGGAAGGACTAACTTCACAGAAGTATCTGGTCTATGGTCACGGCGAGGTTCGCGGCTGAAGTGAGCGGACCTTCGATCCGCCCCCTGGGACTGTTCGGCGGCAGCTTCGACCCGGTTCACAATGCCCATTTGCAACTGGGCCGTACCGCGCTGGAAACGCTGGGGCTTGCAGCCGTGCATTGGCTGCCCAACAGCGTTCCCGGCCATCGCGAAGGTCCGCGTGCCGCGGCAGCGGACCGCCTGGAGATGCTGAAAATCGCGCTCGCTGATGAAACGCGCTTCGCCATCGACCAGACCGAACTGTGGCAGACCGAACCGAGCTACAGTGTCGATACCCTGTTGCGTTTGCGCGGCCAACTCGGCGCGCAGGTACCGCTGGTGTTCATCATCGGCGCCGACCATCTGCTCGGGCTGCACCGCTGGCGCGAATGGCGCAAGCTGCTGACGCTCACCCACTTCGCCGTGGCCCAGCGACCCGGACATGAAATCAGCGAATCGGCCATGGCGCCCGAGGTGGCCGCCGAATATGCGCGGCGCCATGCGCCACTGGAGGCCATCGGTAAGCACGCCGCGGGCAGCATTGTCGCTTTTGCGTGCGCGCCCATGGAAATTTCCTCCACTTCGATCCGCGCGGCAATTGCCGCGGGAAAAGATGTCGAAAAATTGCTGCCGGCGGCAGTTCTCGCCTATATTGATGCAAACCGGCTCTACGGAGCCACCACTTGAAAGGAAGCCGACCCGCACCCATGGACATCCGCAAACTGCAGAAAACCGTCATCAACGCGCTGGAAAGCGTCAAGGCACGAGACATCGAGAACCTCGATGTCAAACATCTCACCAGCATGTTCGATCGCGTGATCATCGCCAGCGCCGATTCAACGCGCCAGGCCAGGGCGCTGGTGAACCACATGCGCGAAGACCTGCGGGCGATCGGCGGCACCATTTACGGCGTGGAGGGCGAGACCTCGGGCGAATGGGTGCTGATCGATCTGGGCGACATCGTGGTCCACATCCTGCAGCCGGCCATGCGCGAGCATTACAAGCTCGAAGAACTGTGGAACCAGCCCAAACCGCGAGCCCCGCGCAAGAGCACGAAACCCGCCGAAAAAACCGCCAAGAAACCTGCTGCAAAATCCGCCGCAAAATCCGCGGCTGCAACGCCGCGTTAATGCGGCTTCTCGTGCTCGCGGTCGGGACGCGCATGCCCGCCTGGGTGGAGAGCGCGTTTGCGGAATACGCCAAGCGCATGCCGCACCACCTGCCCCTGGAACTCGTCGAGATTCGCCCGGAACCGCGCTCAGGCGGCAAAGCCGCCGCTGCGCTGTGCCTCGCCGAGGCCGGGCGCATCGCGCGGGCGCTCCCGGCGGGAGCGATGAAAGTCGCGCTGGATGAGCGCGGCCGCGAGTTTTCCAGCGAAGCCTTTGCAAAATGGCTGGGGCGCCTGAGCGGTGAAGGACGCGACCTCGCCTTCATCATCGGCGGTGCCGACGGCCTTACGCCGGAGATGAAAAAAACCGCCGATTTGACGTTGCGCCTGTCGGCCTTCACCCTGCCGCATGCGCTGGCGCGGGTGGTTCTCGCCGAACAGTTGTACCGGGCGGTTTCCATCCTGCAAAACCATCCTTATCACAGGGCCTAAGTCCTCAGGGAAATAGCGGGCCCATACCCCCGTGTAATTTCCCCGGTCCAGGGGGAACCGATTTATGATCGGCCCTCTTTTTATCCCCTGATCAGCGGTTGCGGAGCATGAACCGAAGAATCTATCTTGCCTCGCGCAGCGCCCGCCGGCGCGAACTCCTGCGTCAGATCGACGTGGGATTCGAGATGCTGCTGCTGCGCGAGAACCTGCCACGCGGGGCCGACATCGACGAGACGCCGCACCCGGGGGAGTCCGCGGATCTTTATGTCCGCCGGGTCTGCCTGGAAAAAGCGCGCTGCGCATGGCAGCGGGTCGAGCAGCGCCGGCTGCCCCGCATGCCGGTGCTCGCGGCCGATACCACGGTCTGCATTGACGGGGAGATCCTCGGCAAACCCGGGGACACGCGCGATGCCGCGCGCATTCTGAAGCGTCTTTCGGGTGCCGAACATCGCGTACTCTCCGGTGTCGCGATAATATTCGAGGGCCGCCTGGAATCCGCGGTCAATGAATCCCTGGTGCGTTTTTGCGAATTGTCCGAGGCCAACATCCGCAGCTACGTGGATAGCGGCGAAGCGATGGGAAAGGCGGGCGCCTACGGCATTCAGGGCCGCGCGGCGGCTTTCATCCCGTCGTTGCGCGGCAGTTACTCCGGGGTGATGGGCCTGCCGCTGTTCGAAACCATGCAATTGCTGGAAAAATTCTAGAAAGCCGTTTCAGGTCGATCGAAACGGCCGCTGGCTTAGCGGATGTTGCGGGGAAATTCCCCCGTTCTGAAACCGGTACCAAGACACATGAGCGAAGACATTCTCATCAATTGCACGCCCCAGGAAACGCGCCTCGCCATCATGCAGGCCGGCGTTGTCCAGGAATTGCACATCGAGCGCATGCAAAACCGCGGCCTGGTGGGAAATATCTACGTGGGCAAAGTTGCGCGGGTGCTGCCCGGGATGCAGTCGGCCTTTATCCAGATCGGCCTGGAACGCGCCGCATTCCTGCATGTCGCCGACATCTGGGAGGAGCGCCATGGCCGCGCCGCCGGCAAGCCCATCGAGAAGATCCTGTCCGAAGGGCAATCGCTGCTGGTACAGGTGATCAAGGATCCGCTGGGCACCAAGGGCGCGCGGCTGTCCACGCAGGTATCGATTGCCGGACGGCTGCTGGTCTATCTTCCGCACGATCCGCATATCGGCATATCGCAGCGCATCGAGGACGAGACCGAGCGGCAACTGCTGCGCGAGCGCCTGGCGCAACTGCTGCCGCCGGAGGAGGCCGGGGGTTACATCATCCGCACCGTGGCCGAGAGCGCTTCGGATGCCGATCTGAAGGTGGATGTCGAATACCTGCGCAAGCTCTGGCAGGACATCCGCGGGCGGGCGCTCACCACCGGCGCGCCGGCCCTGTTGCACGAGGATTTGTCACTCGCGCAGCGGGCATTGCGCGATTTTTCGCACGAGGACCTGGGCAAGATCATCATCGATTCACGCGAGAATTTCACCAGATTGCAGGCATTCGCCACCGATTACACGCCGGTGGTGCTGCCCAAGCTCGAGCACTATACGGGCGAGCGGCCGCTGTTCGATCTGTACAACATCGAGGAAGAGATCGAGCACGCGCTGGAGAGGCGCGTCAATCTCAAGTCCGGCGGCTACCTCATCATGGACCAGACCGAGGCCATGACCACGGTGGACGTCAACACCGGCGGATTCGTCGGACTGCGCAATTTCGACGACACCATTTTCAAGACCAATCTGGAGGCGGCGCAGGTGATTGCGCGGCAGTTGCGGCTGCGCAATCTGGGCGGGATCATCATCATCGATTTCATCGACATGGACAACGCCGAACACCGCTCCGCGGTGCTCGCGGAGTTCAACAAAGCCCTGGTGCGCGACCGCACCAAGATAACCATCAGCGATTTCTCGGTGCTCGGCCTGGTGGAAATGACGCGCAAGAGAACGCGCGAGTCGCTTGAACATGTGCTGTGCGAGACCTGCAAGACCTGCGGCGGGCGCGGCGCGATCAAAACCGCACGCACGGTGTGCTACGAAATTCTGCGCGAGATTCTGCGCGAAGCGCGCCAGTTCAATCCGCGCGAGTTCCGCATCCTCGCCTCGCAGACGGTGATCGACCTGTTCCTCGAAGAAGAATCACAGCCGCTGGCGATGCTGGGCGACTTCATCGGCAAACCGATTTCCATGCAGGTGGACTCCGGCTACAACCAGGAGCATTACGACGTCATTCTGATGTGAGACCCGGGATGAGCGGCAATAGCCGGCACTAAGGAAGCCGCCCTGCCGGCGGCCGCGCCAATCTCCAGGACCGCCGCGCCATCAATCGGCGTAGACACCGGCTTTCTTGATGACCGGGCCCCATTTCGCGATCTCGGACTTGAGCAGCGACTGCAGCGCGGCAGGTGTGGCCTGATTCTGTGGCACCGGCTCGGTGCCCAGCTGTGCCAGGTTCTTGATCAGATCGGGGTCGTGCAAGGCGGCCTGCAGGGTTGAGACCAGTGCATCGGTAATCGGCTTGGGTGTTTTCTTCGGCGCATAGACGCCATGCCACACACCCACTGAAAAGCCTTTCATGCCCTGCTCCTCCAGCGTCGGCACATCCGGCAGCGAAGCGACCCGTTTCAGGGTGGTGACGCCATAGACCTTG
>CAIOLO010000067.1 GCA_903859155.1 uncultured beta proteobacterium | reverse complement strand
GTTTCGCAGGACGTTTCGCATTTATGCCGGATTCCAGAGAACATTGTCGGACTTCGATAAACGCTAATGTAATATGAAATCATAGGGAAAACAGGCTTTTTTTGATGGCTGACATTGCTCAACATACGCCGATGATGCAGCAGTACCTTCGCCTGAAGGCACAGCATCCGGACATCCTGCTTTTCTATCGGATGGGGGATTTTTACGAACTGTTCCACGAAGACGCCGAACGCGCTTCAAAGCTCCTCGACATCACCCTGACCACACGCGGCGCCTCGGCAGGCACGCCGATCAAGATGGCGGGTGTGCCCTATCACGCGGCGGAGCAGTACCTCGCCAAATTGGTGAAGCTCGGAGAATCGGTCGCAATCTGCGAGCAGATCGGAGATCCGAGTACCGCGAAAGGTCCGGTGGAGCGCGCGGTGATGCGCATCGTGACACCGGGAACGCTCACCGATGCGGCGCTGCTCGATGACAAGTCGGCCAACATCCTGCTCGCTCTGAGCATCGAAAAACCCATCGCCGGCCTCGCCTGGCTCAACCTGGGCAGCGGCGAGTTGCGGGTGCTCGAGGTCGCGCTGCCGGGACTGGCGGCCGAACTGCAGCGCATTGCACCGGCGGAGATTCTGGTGGCGGACAGCGTTGCCGCCGGGGAGGAGCTTGGCGGCTTCCACGTGAGCCGCATCGCCGCCTGGCTTTTTGATTCCGCCGCGGGACGCACGGCGCTGCTCGGGCAGCTTCGCGCCGCAAGCCTCGCGGGCTACGGCTGCGAAGACCTAGGACCGGCCATCGGCGCCTGCGGTGCGCTGCTCGATTACGCCAGAAAAACGCAGGGTCAGGCGCTCGCGCATGTCACTGCCGTGATTGCCGAGCGCCCCGGCGAGTACCTGCGCATGGATCCGGCGACGCGCCGCAATCTGGAGATCACCGAAACGCTGCGCGGCGAAACATCGCCGACGCTGTTCTCGCTGCTTGATGTCTGCGCGTGCGGCATGGGCAGCCGCCTGCTGCGACATTGGCTGCATCATCCGCTGCGGGACCGCGAAGTGCTGGCCGCGCGCCACGCCGCAGTCGCGGTGCTGCTTGACGGCGAAGGCTCGCGCAAGACACTCGGCCAGCAGCTGCGCCGCATCGCCGATGTGGAGCGCATCGGCGCGCGCCTTGCGCTCAAGACCGCCCGCCCCCGCGACCTGTCCTCGCTGAGGGACAGCCTGGGCCTGCTGCCCGCCATCACCGCCGCCATTCCGGTGGGGGACAGCGCGCTGCTCTCTGATCTGCACGGTCGGCTGGCCTGCCCCGCGGATTGCCTTGATCTGCTGCGCCGCGCGGTGCAGGAAGAGCCGTCCGTCGTTCTGCGCGAAGGCGGGGTGATCGCGGCAGGCTACAGCGCGGATCTGGATGAACTGCGCGGCCTGCAGACCAATGCCGGGGCCTACCTGGTGGACCTGGAGACCCGCGAGCGCGAGCGCACCGGCATTGCCAACCTCAAAGTCGAGTACAACCGGGTGCACGGCTACTACATCGAAATCACCAACGTGCACGCGGCGAAGGTGCCCGACGACTATCGGCGCCGCCAGACTCTGAAAAATGCCGAGCGCTACATCACCCCGGAGTTGAAGGTGTTCGAGGACAAGGCGCTCTCGGCGCAGGAGCGCGCGCTGGCCCTGGAAAAAACGCTCTACGAGGATTTACTGCAGCGGCTCGCGCCGCACATCGATGCGCTGCAACGCATTGCCCGCGCGCTCGCGCAGCTCGACGTGCTCGCCGCGTTCGCGCAGACCGCCTCACTGAGCAATTACTGCCGCCCGGTGTTCAGCGACGAGCCCGGCATCGCGATCGACGCGGGCCGCCATGCAGTGGTGGAGGGGCTGGTGGATCCTTTCATCGCCAACGACTGCAGGCTAGCACCGACACGGCGCATGCTGCTCATTACCGGGCCCAACATGGGCGGCAAATCGACCTACATGCGGCAGGTGGCGCTGATCGTATTGATGGCGCACGCCGGCGCTTTCGTTCCGGCCAGGGCGGTGCGACTGGGCCCCATCGATCAGATCTTCACCCGCATCGGCGCCGCCGACGACCTGGCCGGCGGGCGTTCGACCTTCATGGTGGAGATGACCGAATCGGCCAACATCCTGCACAACGCCACCGATCGCAGCCTGGTGCTGATGGACGAAGTCGGGCGCGGCACCTCGACCTTCGATGGCCTGGCCCTTGCCTGGGCGATCGCGCGCCAACTGGTGGAGAAGAACCGCGCCTGCACACTGTTCGCCACGCACTATTTCGAGCTGACGCGCCTGGCGCTCGAATTCAGGGAAGTGGCCAACGTGCACTTGGATGCCATCGAGCACAAGGACCGCATCGTGTTTCTGCACCACGTCGAGGAAGGCCCGGCGAGCCAGAGCTACGGCCTGCAGGTGGCGGCACTGGCCGGTGTGCCCGCTGCGGTGACGCGCGCCGCGCGCCGCTACCTGCAACAACTGGAACAGTCGCAGTTGAATGGCGGCGGCCAGAACGACCTGTTTGCCGCCTCGGCCGCAGCGCCTGAAGCAGAGGCCCCCGAGGACCTGCTGCGCGATACCCTGCAGCAGGTGAACCCCGACGACCTCTCGCCGCGCGAAGCGCTGGAACTCCTCTACAAACTCAAACGCCTTGAATGACCGGGACGCCAGGCCCCCTGTCGCTCACCGCACCTAGTCGGTCTTGATGCTCGCGCGCTTGACGATATCGGCCCAGATCTTCTGCTCCTTGCGGATGAAACTGTCGTACTCCTGCGGTGTAGAGCCGATCGCCTCGGCGTCATCATTGGCGAAGCGCTCGGCGACGACGGGGCTGTGCATCGCCCTGCGCGACTCATCGGCGATGCGCCGGATGATGTCCGCCGGAACCGCTGAAGGCGCATTGATGCCGTACCACTGAGCCGTCTCGAACCCGGGAAACCCCTGCTCCGCAATGGTGGGCAGTTCGGGCATCGAGGGAATGCGCTTGAGGGTGCCGGTACCAATGGCGCGCAGCTTGCCGGCCTTGATGTGCGGCATCAGCGCGGGCGTGCCGGCCGATGAAGCCTGGGTGCGTCCGGCCAGGAGGTCCACCAGCTGCGGTCCGGTGCCCTTGTAGGGTATGTGCGCGATGTCAACCCCGGCCACCAGCTTGAGATATTCGAACGCAAGATGCCCGGCGCTGCCGTTGCCAGCCGAGCCGTAGTTGATCTTGCCGGGGTTCTTTTTCGAATAGGCGATGAATTCGCGCATGTCCTTCGCGGGAACATCGGGATGCACGACGAAAATATTGGGCACCTTGGTCAGCAGCGTGACCGCGGCGAAATCGCGGTTCACGTCATAGGGCTGATCGGGCAGTATGTAGGGATTGACGGCCAGCGAGCCCACATGGCCGATCACCAGCGTATAGCCGTCGGCGGGCGACCGGAGCGCTTCCACCATCGCGGTCACACCCGAGGCGCCCGGCTTGTTCTCCATGACGACGCTCTGGCCGAGTTGTTTGCTCAACTCCGTCGAAACGGTGCGCGCCACCACCGACGAGGTTCCTCCCGGCGCGAACGGCACCAGCAGGCGAATCGGCTTGGAGGGCCAGGCCTGTGCCTGCACGGCCTGGGCGGCCAGACTCAGTACTCCCAGCGCCAGCAGCCGGCTGCCGCACTGAATGGTGTTTGCTGCAATCATGATGCTCTCCTTGGTGGTCCTGCAGGTTGCCAGAATCGCAAATTCCCCTATGATGCGCAGTACCCGCGCGGACTCGACATGTTTCGAGCCGGAAAACGGGCGCCGCAATACCGTACCGTCATCCGTGCCGCGGAGTCGCGCGACAGGCAACGCAGAGGATAGCGTATTCAGCAGGAGGAGACATAAATGCCAGACGAGCAGTGGAATCGCGGCCCCTGGGGTTACGTTCAACCCTGGGACATCAAGGCCCAGGGCCCGTCGATCACCGATGTCGAGGAGCAAAAACGCTGGACCCGCGTGATCCTGTTCGGCGGACTGCCCTATATGTGGCGCGAGCTGGCCGCACCGATGAACACCATCATCTACAGCCTGCTCGAGGTCAAGCCGGGGGACAGGGTGTTTGTCATCGGTGAATCCCTGGGACCGTGCGGGTGGGTGGACGATCTCAAGAAAATCGTCGGACCCACCGGCGAAGTCACCGCGGTCGAGATACTGGAGGAGGCGCGCGCCGCCTACGACGCCCAGAAAGTCGGCCGCAACGGCAAGATGGCCTGCTGGCAGTGGAAATACACCAGGGATATTCCGGACGCCTCCTATGACGTGGTGGCCGTGATGCAGGCGGTGCAGCACTGCGACGACTGGCGCGAGACCGGCGCCGAGTTGCTGCGCATACTAAAACCGGGCAAGCGCCTGATGCTGGCCGAAGTCTATATCTTCGGTGCGCCATTCTGGGCAAGACTGGAGACCGACCTGCACCTGCAGTACTGGGTGGACAAGCTCACCCATTTTTTTCCCTTCGATATCCGCAAGACGCCCTATTACAGCCCGGAAGAGCTGCACGCGGCGCTGGATGCGCAGCTCGAGCTCCCGCAGCACATCGAGTGGAAAGGCATCGAGCTGTTCTGGGGCCGCAAGCCGGCGCAGTGAACCCGGATAAATGAGCCCGGATACGCTTGTCACCGGCGCTGCATGCGGCGCACAATCCTCTTTTATCTGATTGACCGGCTACTCCCGCCGGGCCTGCCCCAATGAAATCCACCACGCAAAATTCCCTTTTTACGCCCGCCCGCAATCCCCTCATGCTCGAGAACCGCGCCGCGCTGATAACCGGCGGCGCCGGACGACTGGGCAGCGTCATCGCCGCGACCCTGCAGCGTGAAGGCGCCAGGGTGGTGATCGCCGACATCGACCGCACGCGGCTCAGCGAAGTCGCCGCGAAACTGTCGCTCACCGCCAAGGCCTGGTCGGTGCAGGGCGATGTCTCGCAGTTGCAGGAGGTGCAGAAGATGGTGGCGCGCGCGGAATCGCTCGCCGGCCCCATCGATATCCTGGTGAACGCGCACGGCATCGTCCCGGTGCGCAATTTTCTCGAAATGACGCCAGACGAATGGGATCGGCCCTTCGCGGTCAACGTGCGCGGCGTGATGCTCACCTGCCAGGTGTTTGCGAAACGCTGGATCGAGCGCAAGGGGCGCGGGGCGATCGTCAACATTTCCTCCAGCGCTTCGCGCGCGGCGCGTCCCGGCAGGCCGCACTACGCCGCCTCGAAAGCCGCCCTCAACATGCTCACCGAAGCCATGGCCATTGAGCTGGGTCCGCATGGTATTCGCGTCAACGGGGTGGCCCCGGCGACGGTGCTCGACCAGGTGTACCGCGGCCAGAGTCCGGACAACCCCGCCTATGTCAACTTCACCATTCAGGGCACGCCGCTTGCCCGCACCGGGGCGCCCGAGGACGTGGCCGAGGCGGTCGCGTTTCTCGCCTCGGACCGTTCTGACTGGACCACCGGCGTGGTGCTCGATGTCACCGGCGGCGCGCACGTCGCGCGGCGCCTGTCGGCGCCCACCGACACCCAGGCGAAGTAAGCACCTTGCGCGCAGGCGGCGCTCACATACGGGGGGCTCGACCATGTCACTAAAGGGCAAGACGCTTTTCATTTCCGGCGGATCGCGCGGCATCGGGCTGGCAATCGCCCTGCGCGCGGCGCGCGGGGGCGCCAACATCGCGATCGCCGCCAAGACCGCCGAGCCGAATCCGAAACTGCCGGGCACCATCCATTCTGCGGCCGCCGCAATTGAAAAAGCAGGCGGCCACGCGCTTGCATTGCAATGTGACATCCGCGACGAGACCGCCATCCAGGAAGCCGTGCGAAAAACCGGCGCGCGCTTTGGCGGCATCGACATCCTCGTCAACAATGCCAGCGCCATCTCGCTCACCGGCACGCTGGACACGCCGATGAAGCGCGTCGACCTGATGTTCGGCGTCAACGTGCGCGGCACCTTTGCCTGTTCCCAGGCCTGCCTGCCGCTGTTGAAGAAATCGGCCGCGGCGGGCCGCAATCCGCACATTCTCACCCTCTCCCCGCCGCTCAACATGGACCCGAAGTGGTTCAAAAACCACCTCGCCTATACCATCGCGAAATACGGCATGAGCCTGTGTGTGCTGGGCATGGCGGAGGAATTCCGCGATGACGGCATCGCAGTGAATGCACTGTGGCCGCGCACCATCATCCACACCGCGGCGCTGGCGATGATTCCGGGAATAGACACGGATCGGGCGCGCACCCCCGAGATCATGGCCGATGCGGCACAGGTCATCCTCGAGCGCGACGCGCGCGGGTTCACGGGCAATTTCTGCATCGACGAGGAGGTGCTCGCCTCGGCGGGTATCACCGACCTCACCCGCTATGCGGTCTCACCGGGCAAGGGGAAGCCGATCACGGACCTGTTTGTCGACCAGGAATATCCGGATATTTCTCGAAATTAACTTTTCTTCTGCCAATGGCAGAAAGACATTGGCAATAATTTCGATATCACTATTGGTATTGCATCGGGTCAGACCGAAGACCAGAGCACTTCATTTCCATTGGCATTCACCAGCACCATGGCCGACGCGATGCCGTGTCCGAGCCCACCATCGCTGGCGCCCACGCGCAGGCTGTAGATGCCACCCGACTCGATGAGCGCCTGGCTTCCCGGGGCAAGCGTGGGTGCTTCGTCGAGAAACAAGCCGATGCCGTTGCCGGCACTGCCAGCGCTCACGGGATGTTCCCCGTAAGGATGTATGCCTTCGACGGCGGCGCGCGCCAGGTCGGCGCATCGGGCGCCGGGTTTCACCATCGGCAGCAAGGCTTTCAGTGCCTCAGCCGCTTTGGCCAGCACCGCGTGGGACGATGCGCTCAGCGCGACATGGCCGTCAGCCCAGTATCCCTCATGGCGCACCGCGATGTAGGCCTGCAGCGCCGCGACCTTATCGGCACTCGGTGATATGAACGGGCGCAGGGTCTTGCCGCCGTCGATACTGAACAGGGTGCGCACCTCCTGTACGCCCAATGCGTGCGCGGCATGCTCCGCGGTCACGATGGCATCGGTGACGCCGCTGCCGCTGCGCTGGGCATCGGCGAGCGCGGCCGCAACCGCCTTGAGCGCCACAATCGCGTCGCGCACCGCGGCGATTTCCCTGGGGCGCTTGCGTTGCATCAAACCGCGCACCGTGGTGGCTGCCTGCGCGGATTGCTCCCTCGAATCGAGCGCTTCGGCCACGCCTTTGTGCGCGGGTCCGCGCAGATATTCATCGCCGACGAAGGCCACTTTGCCCTTGAGCTCCGCGGCCCACTGCGACAGCGATTTAGCCAGGTCGCCAAGCGCTTCGATCTCCACCCAGGTCTGGCGCGCTGCGGTCGGCATGGCGTTTTTGCCGCCGCCGACCAGCACCCGGGCCTTGCCATTGCGCGGCAGCAGGATCACGGCGTCCTGCAACTTGGGAACCAGATGACTGAAGTAGGCAAGCTCGGCGCTGTTGCGGCGGTCGCCGTACACGGCCAGGCCGGCGCAGTTTTTGTCCGGAAAACTCGCCCAGAACGCGTCGATACGCTCGGCAAACTCAAGCTTCGGCAAACGGCTCTCGTCCCAGTCGTACTGCCCGACCAGCAGCGTTGATTGCATGGTAAACATCTCAAACCCCTTTGACTCTAGACCGCATACAAGATTGAAACTGCCACGATAATTACGACAGCTGCCGTCTTGCGATAAAAAACTTTGAAATTATCTCCGGATTCAGAGGTGAATCTCGGCCAGCGCGGCCAAATTGGCGGTCAGCACTTCGTGGCCTGTTGCGGTAATCAACGTCGGTTCGCCGCACATCATGTAGCCGGTCTCGGGCAGGTACTGATTCGGATGGATGACGAAAAACATGTCCTCCTCCAGCACAATGTCGTTGTCCGGGGCGACATCGCCGGGCAATCCCGACCCGAAGCCCAGCCCGTGGCCGCGCCGCTTGATATGCGGCGGGTGACAGAATTCGCCATAGCCCTCGGCCTCGAGTTCGGCATTGATGGCGTTGCATACCTCGGCCATGCGGTTACCCGGTTGCGCCTTGGCAATACCCTGCTTGAGCGCATGCACCAGCAGCGCATACTTGGTCTTGACCAGTTCGCTCGCGGGCCCGACCGAAACGGTGCGACAGATCTGCGCCATCTGGCCTTCATAGCTGGGCGTCATCTCGCCCAGGATCAGGTCGCCGCGCTCCAGGCGCCGCCCGCTCGAGGGCAGGACCGCCATGCTGTGCGGGCCCGAGGTCATCATGAAAAAGTTGTCCTCGGCACCCAGCGACTTCATGTACCAGCGCACCTCGGTGGCCAACTCGTCCTCGCGCATGCCGGGCCTGGCGATCTGCAGCATGCGCTCATAGCCCTTTTCCGCGATATCGGTGGCCTTGCGCGCGCGCGCGATCTCGTCGCGGGTCTTGCGCCGCGTATGGTGCAGCACCATCGCGTCCATGGCCCTGGGTTCACCCTTGAGCGCGGTTTTGATCGCGCTCTCGGTCTGCCATGGCATGCCGGCAAGTCCCGCCACGCCGATGCGCGCGGGCGGCAGCTTGTAGCGTTCCACATATTTGCCCAATGCCGCGGCCAGATCGTCGCTGCCGATGGCGCCGGGTACCCGCTCGGCGGCGCGCTCGGCATCCCACGCGGGCGACACAATCAGGCCGCATTCGCCGTCGCGGTGGAGGACGATTGCGGTGGGGCCCAGGGATTTGAATCCCGCCAGAAGCATCACGGCGTTCGGCTTTTCGATGAAATGCCCGTTGTCGTGAAAACCGATAAGCAGATCGATGCCCTGTGCCGGCATGTCGCGACAAATGGCGTCGCGCCTGTCCTGTATGTTCATGCTCGCCCTCTTTCTTCGGTGAATTAAGCCACGCCGGCGCCGGCAAGCCACCACCGGCACCTGAAGGACGCAGGCAACGCGCGCCCGGCCCCACGCCAGGAACGCAACCCGGCCATCATCCCGGCAAACGCCGGGAGCCTTTCCTCAGCCCTAGTGCGCGGCTGCCTGCGGCTTGCGGCCGTTGCGCATCTTGGCGCGCAACGCGGATGTGGCCGCATCGTCCAGACTCAGGTCCTTTTTGAGCACCACACCGTAGCTGTCGCGGGCGCCTTCAACGGATACCAGATCCTCGACCACGTCCCACTGGACTTTGGCCGCGTCGCGATCCAGCGGGTCGCCCCAGCCGCCGCCGCCGCCGGTGCGCACGACCACGTCGACGCCGGCGTTGACGTGGTAGCGATTGACATCAGGCTCGGTCCATTCCGTCGCGCCCTTGTCGAGCAGCAGATAGGCCGCCGTGCCGCCGCTGTCGCCACCCCACAGACCCCAGGGCGCGCACTCGGTGCGTCCGGAGTTGGCCAGGTTCCAGCGTCCTTCGACAAAGTTGCGCACGCGCATGTCGATGCCCAGGCCGCCGCGGAATTTGCCCGCGCCACAGGAGTCGCGACGCAATTCGCGTCCGGCCACCATCACCGGACATTTCAGCTCGATCCCCTCGATGGAACCGTTGCGCACGTCGCCCTGGCATACGGACACCGTTCCCGACTCGCCATCCTCGGTCGGACGACCTCCCCAGCCGCCACCCTCGATGCTTTGCACCACGAAGCGGCGCCTGGATTTGGGATCGACGCCGAAAAACACCACCGCGCCGCCCAGCAATCCATGATGCGCGGCGGGAATCTTGTCGGGCATCGCCGGCGCCAGCGCCTTGATGATGGTATCGACCACGGTCGGAATGATGGAACTCCAGTTGGCCATGGGGGCCGGATAGCGCGCCATCATGATGTTGCCCTCGGGAATGATCACATCCAGTGCGCGGAACGATCCTTCGTTCACCGGATCCAGCGGCCCGGTGATGGCCTTGTAGGCCACGCGCGCGCCGGCCAGCGAGCGGGAATTGACGCCGGCCTTGCGTTCGCCTGAACATTTCGAAAGGTCGATGGTCATCTGGCCTTTCTTGATGGTCACCTTGGCATGCAACGGCAGCTTTTCGCCAGCCAGCACACCGTCGTCGTCAAAGAACGAGGAAGCCTCGTATTCGCCGTCCTTCAGTTGCGAGATCACGTTACGGCACTTGATGTCGGTCTCGTCGAAGATCTGCGCGATGCAGGCCATGACGGTGTCCTTGCCGTACTTGGTAAACAGGTCATCGAGGCGCTTGTTGCCCAGGCGGCAGGCGGCCATCTGCGATTTCAAATCACCCAGCGAAGACTCCGGGAAGCGGATGTTGTCCTTGATGATGCGATACACGGGGTCGACCAGTTTGCCTTCCTCGTATACCTTGATCTGATCGAGTTGCAGGCCCTCGATCCAGGGATCGACCACTTCGGCGCCGGCGCCAAAGCCGGTGCTGGTGCCACCCACGTCGATCCAGTGCGCGCGCACGATGGTGAACATCAGCAGCTCGCCCTTGAAAAAATAGGGCATGTAGATGGCGATGTTGTTCAGATGCTGCCCGGCCACCGCCTGGTGGTTGGTGATGAGGACATCACCCGGCTTGAACCCGCTGGTGCCATAACGCTTCATGCCGTCGATGATCAGCACGCCCAGGTCGGCAACGAAGTGCGACACGCCGCCCACATTCTGCGAGACCAGGTCGCCGTTGGGCATCACCAGCGCGGTGCAGTAGTCGCGCACCTCGTAGATCATCATGTTGTAGGAGGTGCGCTGCAGGTCGGCGGCCATTTCATTGGACACCGCCGGCAGCGCATTGCGGATCACCTCCAGCGTGACCGGGTCGAGCTTCTTGTCCCTGACCTTTGCGTCCATCATGCCCCTCCGACTTTGATGATGAGCTCGCCGGTGGCGGCCACCGTGCACTCGTCGCCTTCGAACATCACCGTGGTGGTGCCGTGCTCCTGCACCAGCGCCGGTCCGCTGAACTTCGCGCCCGCGCCCAGGTCGGCACGTTCGTAGACCGGACATTCGACCAGACCGGCGTTGGCCGAGAAGCACACCTTGCGGGTGCGCACGGGCTTGGCCTTGCCGGACTCGCCCAGTTTCGGGAAGTTGAGTTTCGGTTTCTTGCCCAGCACCGACAAGCGCACGTTGATGATTTCCACGGGCTCCTCGGGCGAGTGATGCGCGTAGCGGTGCTCGTAGAGTTCATCGAAGGCGGTGCGGATGGTGTTGCGGTCGCCCTTTTTCAGCTGAGCCAGCGTCACAGGAACCGAGAGGGTGAATTCCTGGCCGACGTAGCGCAGGTCGAGCTGGATCTGGAAATCGGGCGTCTTGTTGTGGCGCAGGCCGACCATGCCCTCTTTCACCATCTCTTCGTACACCTTGACCAGGTGGCCGAAATCGATGTTGGTGAGATCGGCGTAATAGGTGCGGGTGAAATCGTGCCGCTCATCGGCCACCAGCATCCCCAGCGCCGAGAAGTTCGAGGGGAACAGCGGAATGATGACGGTGGGCACGTGCAGTTCGCGCGCGATGGCGATGACATGCACCGGCCCCGCGCCGCCCGAGGCCACCAGCGCGAAATCGCGCGGGTCGTAGCCCTTGGCGACCGACACCTCGCGCACCGCCAGGGACATCTTGGCATTGGCGATGTCGACGATGGCCTCCGCGGCCGCCAGCACTTCGAGATTGAGCGGTTCGGCGATCTTCTTCTTGATGCCGTCGCGCGCACCGTCGACATCGAGCTTCATCTGGCCGCCCAGGAACTGGTCCGGGTCGAGGCGTCCCAGCACCACATTCGCATCGGTGATGGTGGGTTCGGTGCCGCCTCCCATGTAGCAGATCGGGCCGGGGTCGGCGCCGGCGCTCTGCGGTCCTACCTTGAGCGCGCCCACTTCGTCAATCCAGGCAATCGAACCGCCGCCCGCGCCGACCTCCACCACATCCACCAGGGGCAGCATCACCGGCTGGCCGCTGGCGTATCCGCCGACGTAGTAACCGGGCGCCATGGTGGTCTCGCCATCCTTGACGAGGCTCGCCTTGGCGGTGGTGCCGCCCATGTCGAAGGAGATCACGTTCTGGTAGCCCAGCGCCACGCCGAACTGCGCCGACGCGATAATTCCGCCCACGGGTCCTGATTCCATCATCGCCACCGGACGCTGCGTGGCCACCTCCGGGGTCATCACGCCGCCGTTGGATTGCATGATGGTGAGGTCGCCCTTGAAGCCGATGCCGCGCAGGCTCTTGTCCAGGCTTTGCACATAGCCGCCGACAACCGGACCGATGTAGGCGTTGACCACCGTGGTCGACATGCGCTCGAACTCACGGTACTCGCGCAGGATTTCATGCGACAACGAAAGATACGCATCGGGCATCATCTTGCGGATGATGTCCCCGGCGGCGCGCTCGTGCTCGGGGCTGGAATAAGAGTGCAGGAAACACACGGCCACCGCCTTCACGCCTTTTTCGATGAACAGCTTGCAGGCGGCCTCGACGCTCTCCTTGCCGAGCGGTTCGAGCACTTCCCCGGAGGCCAGCACGCGCTCCTTCGCTTCCACGGTGAGGTGGCGCGGCACCAGCGGCCGGTGCTTGTGGAAAAACAGGTTGTAGGACTCGGGGCGGTTGCCGCGACCGATGATGTAGACGTCGCGCATGCCCTGGGTCACCAGCAGGCCGGTCTTCGCGCCCTTCCTTTCGATCAGCGTGTTGATCGCAGTGGTCGAGCCATGGATCAATTCATCGATGGCCGAAGACTCCAGTCCGCTCTTTCTGATGCAGTCGATGATGCCCTGCACCAGGTGCGCCGGGGTGGTCAGGCTTTTGGCATCCGAGAAGCGACCGGTCTGGTCATCAAAGGCCATCAGGTCGGTGAAGGTTCCGCCAATATCAATTGCGACGACGAGCATGGGTTGTTCCGATTCGGCATGTTAGAGGAGGCGGCATTATTGAACGCACCCCCGGGGGATGCAACCGGCCAAGTGGCTACATTGATTGAAGCCAATTGGCTACAATGGCGTTTTCCTCTTCGCCGGCGGCGGAAACCATGCACAAGGCACGGCCAAACAGATACGCAACAGCCGCTCGTGAACCGGGTCGCAGGCCATGATTTCGGCCAGCGCGCGCCGCCTCAGCATTTTCAAGGCGGTCGCCGATCTGGGCGGGTTCAACATCGCCGCCGAGCATCTGGGCATCGCCCAGCCCTCCGTGGGAGCGCACATCAAGGCGCTTGAAAAGCAGGCCGGCCAGACGCTCTTCCACCGCGGACGCGGCACGCGCGCGAGCCTCAGCAAAGCGGGCGAGGCCCTTTATGCCTACGCGGTCGATGCGCTCAATAAATCCGAGGAAGCCAGCGTGAAGCTGACCGGACTGGGTGTCGCCGGCTCGCGCGAAATCGTGATCGCGGCGCAGCGCGCGGTATCGAATTATTTTCTCCCCACGCATCTGGCGGCTTTCGCCGCGAGCAATCCCGGCATCCGCATCGTCACGCGCACCGGCACTTCGGAGAACGTGCTCGACATGGTGCGCACCCGCGCCGTGGATCTGGGCCTGTTCCAGTCGCTCGGCGCGGTCCCCGGGGTGCGTTCGCAACTGCTGGTAAATGAACCGCTGGCGCTGGTGGTGGCGCCGCGGCATCCGCTGGCGCGCAAGTCCGGCATCACGCCTGCCGATCTGGCGGCACACGCCTTCGTGGGCCCGCTGCGGGACTCGCACTATTTTCACATGATCGACCAGGTGCTGCGGCGCATCGGCCTGCACAACTACGAGGTTGCGATGGAACTGCAGGATTTCGCCGCGGTGATCGAAATGGCACGCCACGGCGCGGGTATTGCGTGCGAGATGCTGTGCTGCATGAAAAACGAAATCCAGTCGGGCCTGCTGGTGCCGCTGAAACTGGCCGGCCCGCCGGTCACCATGCAGATTCGCTGCGCCAACCTGGCGCCAAAGTCAGAGCCGGTACGCCGGCTCATCGAGATCATGCGCGGCAATGCCGCCTAATTATTCCACGGTAATCTTTGCCTCGCGTATCACCTTGCCCCAGCGGACCGACTCGGCGCGGATCCATTCGCCGAAAACCTCGGGGGTACCATCGGCAATCTCGAATCCCAGGGCTTCGAGTTTCGCCCTGACATCGGGCGCGGTCACCACCTTGTTCATCTCGCCATTGAGGCGGCGAACGACCTCCTGCGGTGTGCCCGCCGGCGCGACAAATCCCACCCAGGACTGCGCCTCGAACCCGGCATAGGTCTCGTTGATGGCCGGCACCCCCGGCAACAGCGGCGTTCGCGTCGAGGATGTCACCGCAACCGCGATCAGCTTGCCCGCGCGCGCCTGCTGCAATGCGATGCTCATGGTGGCGATCATCATGTCCACCTGCCCGCCCAGCAGATCGTTGAGCGCCGGCGCGCCGCCCTTGTAGTGCACCGCAATCGGCGCAATACCGGCGGTCAGCTTGAACATCTCGGCCACCAGGTGGCTTGAAGTGCCGCCGCCTGCGGTGGCGTAGCTCATGCCGGTGCCCCTCGCCTTGGCCAAGCGCACGAACTCTTCGAGCGTCTTCACACCCAGCTTCGGATGCACCAGCAGTGCGAGCCTGCTGCGCACCACCAGCGCCAGCGGCGCGAA
Organism: uncultured beta proteobacterium; assembly: GCA_903859155.1. Lineage (GTDB taxonomy): Bacteria > Pseudomonadota > Gammaproteobacteria > Burkholderiales > SG8-39 > 2-02-FULL-62-17. The sequence goes on along the minus strand of CAIOLO010000067.1, from coordinate 2,424 downwards.
ATCCCTGACCGGGTCGTACTTGGCTTCCTTGTACAGGTAGGGATTGGCGGCGAAATTATCAAATGCGGTAAGCAGGGTATAGCCATCGGGCGCGGCCCTGGCAACGAGTTCGGTGGCAATCACGCCGCCCGCGCCCACGCGGTTCTCAACCAGTACCGACTGCCCCAGAGAGTCTCCCAGTTTCGGCGAAACCAGGCGCGCCACGATGTCGGAAACGCCGCCGGGCGCGAACGGAACCAGCAGATGCACCGCCTTGGACGGATAGCTAGATTGCGCCAGCGCGGCTGGCATGACGGCGAGCAAAGCTGCGTTGAAAAGGCATTGCAGCACGATGCGGCCTGACGATGACATGGGAGCCCTCCAGGAGATTTGATACGAATCAACACTTGATCTGCCGCAATACAAGCGGTTGGTCATTATAGATAGAATCGCCGCATTCTCAGCCGCACCCGAAAGACCCCCATGAAATCAAACCTTACATCGCTTTGCGTGATCCTTGCGTGCCTTGCAGGCACCGCGCAGGCACAGCCCTATCCCTCCAAGCCGGTCCGGATGATCGTGCCCAACGCCCCGGGCGGACTGGCCGATACCGCCGGGCGGCTGGTGGCCGGCAAACTGTCCGAAGCGCTCGGGCAGCAGTTCATTGTCGACAATCGTGTCGGCGCCGGCAGCACCATCGGCACGCAGGCAGCGGTGCGGGCGGCGCCCGACGGTTATACGCTGCTGACGGTGTTCGACAGCCACGCCACCAACCCGCATCTGTTCAGCAAGCTGGAATACGACACGCTGACCGACCTGGCGCCGATATCCCTACTGGTGCGCGGGCCGATGCTGCTGGTGGCCACGCCCAAGCTGCCCGCAGCAAACGTGCAGGAATTCGTCAAGATGGCGAAGGCAAAACCCGGTGCGATCAACTTCCTCACCGTGGGTCCGGGGTCGCCGGCGCGCCTGTTCATGGAACTGCTCAAATCCAGCGCCGGCATCGACGTCACCATGATTTCCTACAAAGGCGCCGGCCCCGCCATGGCCGACCTCATGAGCGGACAGGTCGATGTCATGTTCGGCACCATTCCCACCGTGGGCAACCTGGTGAAATCGGGGAAGTTGCGTCCGCTTGCCATCACCTCGGAGAAACGCAGCGATTTCGCCCACGGGGTGCCTGCGATCAACGAGACGATTCCGGGATTCCGCGCCGAAGTCTGGGTCGGCATGTTCGCGCCGGTGAAAACGCCCGCTGACATCATCGCGCGCATCAACACGGAAACCGTCAAGGTACTGGCCACCGCCGACCTGAAGGCGCGCTTTGCCGAGCAGGGCCTGGAAACAGTGGGCAGCACGCCCGCGCAACTGGATCAGTGGCTGCGCTTTGAGATGGACCGCTGGGGCAAGGTGATACGCGACAACAAGATCACGCTGGAATAGACTTTCCCCTGGAGCGTGCCTTCTGTCAGGCTTTCACGCTGCTCAAGCGCAGCATGAGCGTCATCGGATGCACCGGAGAAGGCTGAAACCCATAGTGTTCGTAAAACTGCCTGGCCCGCTCGTGAAGCGCATGCACGAGTACGGCTCTTACCCCCGCGTCGCGAGACACGGCTACCGCGCGATTGACAGCATCCTGTAACAACGACGCCCCAAGATGCAGTCCTTGTGCCCTGCGGTCGACCGCGAGCCGGGCGAGCACCATGACTGGAACAGGATCCGGCATGTTGCGTCGAACACCGCTTGTTGCCAGCTGGTGCGAAACGGCGCCGGCGGCAATGGCGTAGTAGCCGCACACGCGACCGTCCCGATCGGCCACGACAAAGGTGCGGCTCGCCCCGCCTGACTGGTTGGCCAATGCCCTGCGCTTGAGCCAGTCATCAAGCTCGGTCTCGCCGCATTCAAAGTTATCCAGGCGATGCGAAACCGTCAGGGGCTCTGGTGGACTGAAGCCCAAGCTCAGGCCTTCGCGGACTTCCTGCCCCAGGGTGCCTTGACCGCCATGAGGCGCTCAAGCCCCGCATTGCGGGCGGGCGGCGCGTCCAGCAGCTTGTTGAATCGCCGCAATTTCCCGGCATCCATGCTGAAAAATACCTGGTCGAGCAGCACTGACTGGGCCTTGTCGCAGGCGGCCTCGAGCATGAAGTCAGAGCGGTTCTTGCCGAGCAGCTGCGCCGCCTGGTCGATCAGGTCCCGCTGCTCAGGATGTGCCCGGAGGTTGATGGCGGCGTCACGCATGCGTCCCTCCCAGTGCATATGCAAAAGATATCAGTGGTGTCCCAACGTTTTCACGAGAGACGGTTATAGATTAATGATTGCACTGGCGAAACGAGCGGATTTTTCTGGTCTCGATTTGAACGTCGAGGCGCAGACTTTGGGCCTTTTGCGGACCTCCGCGAAAGGCTCCCATGCATCAAGGCATGCTCGTGTTTGCGCAGGTCATGG
>CAIOLO010000066.1 GCA_903859155.1 uncultured beta proteobacterium | reverse complement strand
TTGCAGCACTTCCGCGCTGCCCAGCGCCTGCACCTGCTTCAGCGCCGAGGCGTTGGTCGCTGCGGTGCGGCCTGAAATCACCACGTGCGCGCCGGCGCGTGCCAGTTCCAGCGCCCCTGCTAGGCCGATGCCGCTGCCGCCGCCCGTGATCCACGCCACTTTGCCTTTCAAGCTCATGCTGTCTCCTTCTGTATTTCTATGGGAATTTCCAAGAATTGTCATTTCGAGGGCGAAGCCCGAGAAATCTGCTGCTTGCACGCTTTGAAAAGCAGATTCCTCGCCGCGCTCGGAATGACAGGATCGGGATGCTCTGCGATGCCGATTATCTCTTTTGATACTGCGTCGCGCCGAACAGCATTTCCTTTGCCTTGTCGTCCATCAGCGGTTTGCGCAGGTCGGCCAACACCTTCAGGCCGCGCTGCACCGCGGGACGCGCGGCGATGCCGTCGAACCATTTCTTCAGGTGCGGATAGTCGTCCATGTTCACCCCCTGCCTTTCCGGGTAGCGCAGCCAGGGCATGATGGCCATGTCGGCGATGGTGTATTCGTCGCAGGCGATGAACCGGCTCTCGGTGAGGCGCCGGTCCATCACGCCGTAGAGCCGGTTCGCCTCCTTGGCGTAGCGCTGCATGGCGTAGGGGATTTTCTCCGGCGCGTAGCCGAGAAAGTGGTGCGCCTGGCCCAGCATCGGCCCCACGCCGCCCATCTGGAACATCAGCCACTGCAGCGTGGACCAGCGCTCGCGCAGGTCATCAGGGAGAAACTTGCCCGACTTGGAAGCCAGATAGAGCAGCATCGCACCCGACTCGAACATCGACATCGGCTTGCCCGTTTTTTCGTCGCGGGGGCCGTCCGAATCGATCATCGCCGGCATTTTGTTGTTCGGGCTGATCTTCAGGAACTCGGGCTTGAACTGATCGCCCGCGCCGATGTCGACCGGATGCACGCGATAGGGGAGTCCGGTTTCTTCCAGCATGATGTGAATCTTGTGGCCGTTCGGCGTGGCCCAGGAATACAGGTCGATCATCGCTACGCTCCTTGTTAGAGTTTAACAATACGAGGGGATACCTCCCCTCGTGCTCCCCTAAATCAGTCGTAACAAAACGACTTTTGTTACGAATTCTTTGTACGCTTGCGGATGAGATATTTGTGCGTTCCGTCGAGCACCAGTTCGCCGCGCTGGTTGTGCACGGTGGCGCGCATCACCACTACGCCGGTGGTGCGCTGCGCCACGAGCTCGATGATTTCCAGCGCGGAATACAGGGTGTCGCCGGCGTACACGCCCTTGAGGAAACGGCTGGACTGCTCGATGAAACCCATGAGCGAATCCTCGACCTGGTGCGGAAACATGCCGGCGCCGGCGACAGTCTGGATCGCCACCTGGAAGCCGTGCGCCAGCAGGTCGGGCATGCCGTGCGCGCGGCAGTATTCGCGGTCGTAATGCACCGGGTGGTTGTCGCCGCTCGCCGCCTGGAAGGCGAGGAAATGCGCGTCGGTCATGGTGCGGCTGGGCAGGCGGAAGACTTCGCCGACGCGGAAATCGTCGAACCAGCGCTGCTCGGCTAGTTGGTGGGAACGCGGATCGAATGCCGGCATTTTCGAGTCTCAAAAACTGTCATTCCGAGGCCACTGGCCGAGGAATCTGCTGTTTTGGTGAACTGCAAAAGCAGATTCCTCGCGAAGTTTATCCCCGGAGGGGGACTCGGAATGACAGAATCGGGATTGTTGCAGACGACCACAATACCCCAGTTCAATTTGCGCCTATACCAGCTTCACCAGTTGCTTGCCGAAATTCTGGCCCTTGAGCAAGCCGATGAAGGCCTTGGGCGCGTTCTCCAATCCCTGCGCCACCGACTCGCGGTATTTCAGCTGGCCCGAGGCGACCCAGCCGGCGAGGTCCTTCAGCGCCGGCGGCCACAGGTTCAGCCGGTCGCTGACGATGAAGCCCTGCACCTTGATGCGGTTGGTCAGGATCGCGCGGAAGGTCTGCACGCCGTAGGCCTCGGTCGCGTTGTATTGCGAGATCAGGCCGCACACGGCGATGCGCGAGAACGGGTTGGTGCGCTTCAACACCGCATCCAGTATTTCACCGCCGACGTTTTCAAAATAGCAATCGATGCCGTCGGGCACGGCCGCTTTCAGGTCTTCGTTCAGCTTGCCCGCTTTGTAATCGACGCAGGCATCGAAGCCGAGCTCTTTCACCACGTACTCGCACTTTTCCCTGCCGCCGGCAATGCCCACGGC
>CAIOLO010000065.1 GCA_903859155.1 uncultured beta proteobacterium | reverse complement strand
TGACCGAGCGCCTGGGAGGCGAGACCTGGTTTCGCCTCGGCGACCGGGATCTTGCCGTGCATGTGGAGCGCACCCGCAGGCTCGCGGCGGGCGAATCGCTGACGGCGGTCACCGCCTCGCTGTGCGTGCGTCTGGGACTGATCTGCGCGGTCCTTCCCATGAGCAACGAGCGCGTGCGCACCCTGGTCGACACCGACCAGGGGGAGCTTGCCTTTCAGGAGTATTTCGTCCGCCGGCACTGCGAACCTGCTGTGCGGACACTGCGCTTCGCCGGCGCGGACGCGGCGCGGCTCGGTGCGGACGCCGCAGCCTGCTGGGATGCGGACAATCTTGAGGCGATCATCCTGGCACCGTCCAATCCGTTTCTGAGTATCGCGCCCATTTTTGCGCTGCCCGGGGTCGAGCAGCGCTTGCGCGAACGACGCGTCGCGGCTGTCGCGGTCTCGCCCATTGTCGGTGGCAAGGCGGTCAAGGGACCTGCGGCGAAAATTCTCCGGGAACTGGGGCATGAGGTCTCGGCCCTTGCCGTGGCGCGCCAGTACCAGGGGCTGATCGACGGATTCGTGCTCGATCGCGAAGATGCCGGACTGGCACCCGCGGTGGAAGCGCTGGGCATGCGGGCGCTGGTCACCGACACACTCATGATCGACCCTACCGTCGCCGCCACGCTCGCCAAGCAGGTGCTGGATTTTGCCCGGACGCTGCGATAGATGAATCCAGCGACGCAAAAATCTCGCGCCGACGGTTCGAAGCAGCGCGGCAAGCTTTTGGCCGCGCGGTCGTGGATGAGACCGCCGTCGCAACAAGCTCGCGCCGGCTGTTGGAAGCAGCGCGGCAAGCCTTTCGCCGCGCGGTCGTACAAATAATAATGCGGGCGATTTGGATCATCATTCCGGGGCAGGCTTTCGACAAGGGCAAGACTCGCCTCGCGCCGGTTCTCGACGCGCAGGCGCGGCGGCGCTTCAGTCGCGACAGCCTGGCACACGTCGTGCGCACCGCGCGGCGCGTCGTCCCGCCGCGACGCATCGTTGTGGTCAGCCGTGCCGCGGAAGTCCTCGGCCTGGCGCGGCGCCTGGGGGTGCGCGCACTGCGAGAGTCCGGTCGCGGTCTGAATTGGGCGGTCAGCGAAGCCTCGGCGTTCGCGGCGCGGCACGGTGCCATGGGGACACTGGTGTTGCATGCCGATCTTCCCGCCCTCACGGTGGCGGAGGCGGCCGGCCTTGTCATGAAAATCGCACGGCACGCCGGTGTGGTGCTCGCTCCCGACGAATTGGGCCAGGGCAGCAATGCCCTTGGCATGCGCCCCTCCGGTAAAATCCGCTACCGCTTCGGGCCCGGCAGTTTCGGCAAACACAGGGCGCTGACCCGCCAGGCGCACGCCCGGTTGCGCATTGTGCGTTCACCGGGATTGGCGCGAGACGTGGATACTCCGGAGAATTACCGGCAATTTTCGACACTGAACAAATAGGGGAGTCATCAATGGAAGTCGCGATCGCAGGAGGAGGTATCGGCGGACTGAGCCTGGCGCTGAACCTGCACAAACGGGGGGTTTCCTGCCGTGTGTATGAGACAGCGCCTGAAATCAGGGAACTCGGCGTGGGCATCACACTGCTGCCGCATGCAATGCGCGAACTGGCCACACTGGGTGTTCAGGAAGCCATCGCGGCGGCAGGAATCGAAAATCGCGAGAGTTGTTTTTTCAACCGTTTCGGGCAGTTGCTGTACAAGGAACCGCGCGGCAAGTTTGCCGGCTACAGCTATCCGGAGTACGGCATTCATCGCGGCAAGCTGCACAAGATACTCTACGACGAGGCGCGCAAAGTGCTTGGCGAAGCACGAATCGTGACCAACCGCCAGTGCCTCGGGGTGGATCAGGACGACAAGGGCATTGCGCTGCGCATGCGCGAGACCTCCAGCGGAGCGGATCTGCCGCCGGTCAGGGCGGATGTCGCGATCGCCTGCGACGGCGTCAATTCGGCGCTGCGCAAACAGCACTATCCCGATGAACAGGTGGCGTTTGCCGGCATCAACACCTGGCGCGGCGTGACGCGCCACAAGCCCATCCTTACCGGGCGAACCTATATGCGCGTGGGGTCGATCCGCACCGGCAAGATCGTGATCTATCCGATCATCGACAAAGTCGATGATCAGGGCAATCAACTGATCAACTGGATGGCCGAGATCCAGACCGCAAATGCGGCGATCAACGACTGGAACAAAACCGGGAAGTTGGAGGATTTTCTGCCCATCTATGAGAACTGGAAATACGACTGGCTCGATGTCGGCGAACTGATTCGCAATGCGGACCAGATACTCGAATACCCGATGGTGGACAAGGACCCGGTGGACCGCTGGACCTTCGGCCGCGTGACCTTCCTCGGGGATGCAGCGCATCCGATGTACCCGCGCGGCTCCAACGGCGCCGCGCAGGCGCTGATCGACGCGCGCACACTGGCGGACATTCTGGCCAAGGCCACTGATTGTCCCGCCGCGCTGAAGGAATATGAGGCGGCGCGCCTCGCGCCCGCGTCAAAGGTGGTACGCACCAACCGCGAATTTCCACCGGATTTCATCAACATCAAAGTGGAAGAGCTGACCGGCGACAAGCCGTTTGCCAACCTCGATGACTACATCAGCCAGGGTGAGTTGCGGACGTTGTCCGATGACTATAAGAAGATCGCCGGGTTTGCGGTGGAGAGTCTGCGTTAAGCGACGGTTGACGATTCAGCCACCCTCGCATTTCGCGCCAGCACATAGTGCCGAGCCCTTGGGGATGCGGTAAATCGTTTGGCAGGCGGGCACCGGCAGGTTGACCTCCTTCGCCTTGCGAAGCAGACAAGCGCTCAAGGATTCTTGATGGAATGCAAAGCAGAATGAGCACGAACTTGCACCGTCCGCATTTCTGAAGATGCCGCCAACATCGGCTATAGTTCGGCCTCTTCTGGGCAATTGCGCAACGCCTGTAACAGATCACCCGTAACGAGACACCGCAAGGGAGCAACCATGACCACCCCATTCCCGCCGACCTCGGCCGCCGAAGCCCTGCTGACGCGCCTCAAAGCCAACGGCATCGATTACCTGTTCGCCAACGGCGGCACCGATTTCGCCCCGGTCATCGAAGCCTATGTGGTCGGCGAGGCGAAGGGCTCGGCCATGCCCCAGCCGCTGATCATCCCGCACGAAACCGCGGCCGTCGCAATGGCGCATGGCTACTACCTCGCCACCGGCCGCGTGCAGGCGGTGATGGTGCATGTCAATGTGGGCCTCGCCAATTGCATCATGGGTCTGCTGAACGCGGCCGCCGAGAACATTCCGATCGTGATGATTGCCGGCCGCACGCCGCTCACCGAGCAGCAGCGGCTGGGTGCGCGCATGTCGCCGATACAGTACGGCCAGGAGATGCGCGATCAGAGCGCCATGATCCGCGAAATCGTGAAATGGGATTACGAACTGCGTTACGGCGAACAGATCGAGAACCTGGTCGACCGCGCCTACGCCATCGCCATGACAGAACCGCGCGGGCCGGTGTTCCTGTCGCTGCCGCGCGAGCCCCTGGCCGAAGCCATGGCGGACAACTGGTCCGCCGGACGCCCGCGTCAGGTGGTGCCGGCCCCGGCCCAGCCCGACCCGGCTGCCATCGGCGAAGCGGCTGCGATGCTGGCCAAAGCGAAGAACCCGGTGTTGATCTGCCAGCGCGGCGACCCCGCTGGCAATACCAGCAAGGCCCTCGCCAAACTGGCCGATGATTTCGGCCTGCCGGTGTTCGAGCCCTGGGCCAATCGCAATGTCCTGCCCACCGACCATCCGATGCACTGCGGTTTCAACTGGGTACCGTGGTTGAACGAAGCCGATGTCATAGTGGTCATCGATTCGCAGGTCCCATGGGTACAGCGCAACCATCAGCCTGGTCCGGGCGCCAAGGTCATCCATATCGGCGCGGATCCATTGTTCGCCCGTTATCCCGTGCACAGCTTCCAGAACGATCTGGCGATCACCAGTTCACCGGCTGCCGCCATCAGCGCGCTAGGCGAGGCTCTGGCCAAGCTGGCCCCCGATACCAGGATGCGCCATGCCGCGATCGCGGCAAAAAACAAGGACCGTCGCAGCGAAGCACGCAACAAGGCCATGGGCGGCAACGGTTCGCCAATGTCTCCGGCTTTTGTCAGCCGCTGCATTTCCGACGCGCTGGACAAGGATGCGATGCATTTCAGTGAACTGGGCGCGGATATCGATTACATGGACGCTGATGCCCCCAACCGCATGCTGACGCCGGCGTTCTCCGGGGGGCTCGGCTGGGGATTCCCGGCGGCGCTGGGTGCCAAACTCGCCAATCGCGACCGCCAGGTGGTGGCCAGCGTGGGCGACGGGTGTTACCTGTTTTCCAATCCGGTGGCATGTCACCAGGTTGCCGAAGCGCTGGACCTGCCGATACTGATCGTGGTGATGAATAACGGCGTCTGGAATGCGGTGCGCCGCGCCGCGCTGGCGGTTTATCCGAACGGGGAGGCCGCGAAACTCAAGGTGCTGCCCATCACTTCATTGGCTCCGACCCCCGATTTTGCCAAGATTGCCGAAGCGAGCAGGGGGTGGGCCGAAAACGTCGAGAGCGGCGCGGATCTGCCTGCGGCAATCGAGCGCGCGCTCAAGGTGATCAAGACCGAAAAGCGCCTGGCCCTGCTCAATGTCCGGGTATCTTATTGATGGCATATTCATAACTTTTTATATTTATTGTGCTTTATTGACGCATACAAATTACAAAAATGCATTCTTGATATGGGATATGCGCCGTGACAACCATGGTGCCCCGCGGAGATTCTAATGCTCAAGCTATACGATTATTTTCGCAGTTCGGCGGCCTACCGGGTGCGCATCGCGCTGTGCCTGAAGAAGCTCGACTACCAGCAGATTCCCGTTCACCTGATCAAGGATGGCGGACATCAGTTCAAACCCGAGTACCGGGCGCTGAATCCGCAGGCCCGGGTGCCTTCGCTGGATATCGACGGCAACGTCTTCACCCAATCGCTGGCCATCATCGAATACCTGGATGAAACCTGCCCGCAACCGGCGCTCCTGCCGCCCGATGCAGCCGGACGCGCCCGCGCCCGCGCCATGGCACAGTTGATCGCCTGTGATATCCATCCGCTCAACAATCTGGCGCCGCTGGGCTACCTGAAAGACAGGATGGGCCAGAATGAGGAGGCGATCAAAACCTGGTACCGCCATTGGGTGGAAAGCGGGCTCGCGGCACTGGAAGCGCTGGTGACATCCCGGCCGCGCAAGGGCGATTTCTGCATGGGGGAGCGCCCCGGCATCGCCGACATCTGCCTGGTGCCGCAATTGTTCAACGCGCGGCGATACAAGTCAGACCTGTCCGCCTGTCCCACTCTGGTAAGAATCGACGCCGCCTGCAATGCACTGCCTGAGTTTGCTGCGGCCGCCCCGGACAAGCAGCCCGACGCGGTTTGAGGTAACAGGCTTGCGTCCGGGCAGCCGAACAGATCAGTCGGGCGTGGCGCGCGCAGGGCGATCCCGGTACCAACTGCTGGCGAGTGCACCGAACTGCAGCAGTTCAAGGCCCTTGCGCCGCGTGCGCAGGGCGCGCTCGAGAATGCGGTAGATGTCCAGATCGAACATGGGCGCACCGCGCACCTCCAGGACCTCGTAGATCTGCGTTTCATCCTGGGCTGTACCCAGGTGGCACCAGCGGTCAAACAGGTGAATCTCGGTGCGCTGCTCCGAGTGCTCGCGCAAGCCTATCGGGCCGGCATAGGGCCAGTCTTTCACCCGCATCGTTTGCATCGCCTCGAACAGCCGGAGATTATGCGCGGCAAGCGGTTCCTTGCCGCAACAGGCACCCCGGCAGCGCTTGATCTGGTGAGAAAAGCAGGGCGCATTGCCGGCGCGGACCGGCTCCAGGCCGAGCAATGCCGGACACAGGCCGTGCTCGACGGCAAGGGCGGTCAGGGCCGACTGGGCGGCACGCTTGGAACGAAACAGGCCGATGAGATTCTCCAGACGCGACGCCTCCAGGGTGCCCGAGGCTATCAAGCGCAGCGGACGCGCGCTGTCCAATGAAGGATCGCGCTCAAAGCCGAAATAGCCTGTATGCCGGCGTTCGGTGCGATTGAGCGCCGGCAGCAGATCCTTGATCAAACGGGCTTCCTTGAGCAGGGCCCCCAGTTCGCCCGCGGTCTGTATCCACTCCACGCGCGTGACTTCCTGCGCGATGCGCATTTCCTTGCCGCTGCGGTGATCGCCCGAGAAATGCGACCACACCCGGGAGCGCAGGTCAACGCTCTTGCCGACATAAATGGGCAAGTTGCCTTCGCCGTAGAAGAGGTAGACGCCGGGCCCGTCGGGCAATTCATCCAGGGCCTGCGCCGACAGCCGTGGCGGCAGGCTGGGCTGAGCATACTGCTTGGCCAGCGCCGCGTTGATGCTTGCCGTATCCACTTCTTCGTAGAGCTTGCGGATGAAGCTCCACAGCACTTCGGCGTCGCCCAGTGCGCGGTGACGCGCGCTGCAGGTGAGTGCATGCCGCTCGATCAGGGCATCCAGATTGTGGCGCCGGTGCTGCGGAAACAGCGCCCGCGAGAGCTTCACGGTGCACAATACCCTGGCGCGATAATTGAGACCGAGGCGCTGAAATTCATTGCGCAGGAAGCCATAGTCGAAGCGGGCGTTGTGTGCGACCAGGATTTTTCCCTGCAGGCGCTCGAACAATTGCGGTGCAATCTGCGCGAAGGTGGGTTCGTTCTCGACCATGGCGCTGGTAATGCCGGTCAGCGATTCGATGAACGGCGGGATGCGCGCTTGCGGGTTGACCAGCTGGCTCCAGCTGTCCAGCACCCGGCCATTGGCAACCTCCACCAGTCCGATTTCCGTTATGCGATCGCTGGTGGGCGTGGCGCCGGTGGTCTCCAGGTCGAGGAAAACTAGAGGATGTTCCAACATCGGCTATGCTGTCCCGCTAGGCACGATACCGATTGTGCCGCATCCGGCGTCATTTCGTTTCATGGAGATGTTCTTTGCAATACTCGTGTGATGGGCGATCGGCGGTGTCATGCTGATTTCGCTATTACGGCAGCTGTTTCGTCGCACAGCCAGGCCGGACGCCGGCTACGAGGCGCCGGACGGACTGGATCTCCTGCCGGATGCCCGGCGTCTGCTGGATGCCGCCATTGCGCATCTGAAGAACAAGAACTATGCGGCTGCGGCCGCATTGTGCGAGGACTTGCTCGAACACGACCCGGGATTCGCCGGAGCGCAGGAGGTGCTGGGCCTGGTCGCCCTGGAAACCGGTGAGGACGAGCGCGCCTGCCGCTGTTTTGACGCGGCACTGGAGGCAACCGCCCGCCAGCCGCGCACTCTGAGCAACGCCGCCGAGATGCACCGACGTGCCGGCCACTTCGATGTCGCCTTGAGACTGTGCGACGAGGCGCTGGCGATGGCGCCCTCGCACGCGCCGGCCTTGCACAGTCGCGCGCTCACCCTCGAGTCGTGCTGGCGCATGGACGAAGCGCTGCAGGCCTACCGGCAGGCGATCGTCGCGGATCCGGATTTCAAACGCGCCAACACGGGTTATTTGTTTTTTCTGCTGCGTTCGGGTGCGCCGCTCGCCGAGGTGCTTCGCGCGCACCGCGCCTGGTCGGCGCGGGCCTATCCCGCGGTGGCGACCGTGCGCCATTCCAACCGGCCCGACCCCGAACGCAAGCTGCGCATAGCCTATGTCTCCGCGGACTTGCGCGACCACGCCGCCGCCGCCTTCATCGCCCCGGTGCTGCAGGGCCACGACCGCAATGCCTTTCACGTCACCTGCTATTCGAACAATGGCCGGGACGACGGCGAAACCGGAAACCTCAGGGCATTGAGCGACGCGTGGCGCGACGTGCGTTCGCTCAAGGACGCCGCGCTCGCACAGCAGATACGCGCTGACGGCATCGACATCATGGTGGACCTGTCGGGGATGAGCGTTGGCAACCGCCTGGGCACCTTTGCCTTGCAGCCGGCGCCGCTGCAGGTCACCTGGCTGGGCTATCCGGGGACCCTGGGAATGGCGGCTGTAGGCTATCGCCTGACCGACGCCTTTGCGGATCCGCCGGGGGTGGATTGTGATTACAGCGAGCAACTGGTGCGCATGCGCTGTCTGTGGTGCTTTCAACCGCCGCCGGGCATGCCGCCGGTGTCACCGCTGCCAGCAATGAGCACGGGGCAGGTGACTTTCGCTTCGCCCAATTCGATGCTCAAACTGGCGCCGCGTACGGTGGCCCTGTGGTCCCGCCTGCTGCGGGAGGTCGACAGATCACGACTGGTGCTGGCCACCGTGCCGCAAAGCGAGGCGCGGGCGCGCCTGCTGGCTGAATTTGAAAAAAATGGCGTTGCCCCCGAGCGCGTGACATTCGCGGAAAATACCGGCCGACGCGGCTTCTGGAGTTTGCTGGAAGGCGTCGACATTGCGCTGGATTCATTTCCCTGCAATGGTGGCGCAACCACCAGTGAAACGCTGTGGATGGGAGTGCCCGTGATCTCGCTGTCGGGAAATGTCTTCGTTTCACGCGCCGGGCTGAGCCTGCTCAACAATGCCGGTTTTCCCGAGTGGGTGGCTGCAAGCGAAGAACAATTTATCGAAAAGGCGAAGGCGCTCGCCGCGGATCTGCCGGCATTGCAACGGGTCAGGCATTCGTTACGGGATCGTCTGGTTTCAGCGCCGCTACTCGATCAGCGCGGCTTCGTCGCCGAACTGGAGCGCCGTTACCGCGATATCTGGCAAGCCTGGTGCCAGCGCATTGACCAGTAAGGATTGACCAGCAAGGATTGACCAGCAAGGATATTTTCAAAGCTCGATATTTGCGGCACAATTGCGCGTATGCGTTTGTTTGGAAAAGTTTTTTCGGATTCGCCCAGAATTACGCCCGATTGCAAATAGCGAGGGACCCGAACCGGCATGACTGACGTTCCACTCATTCTGACGCTGGACAACAGCGGTACGCCCAACCGCTGGGTGTCCTGGCAGCAGGCGTGTTTTTATTATGCGAAAAATCTGGTGTCGTGGACACTGGGTGAAGCGGCTTTCACAGTCCATGGCGGCATCAGCAGGGCGACCGGGCTGCGTTCGAGCATTACCTCGCACTCGATCATCGCCATCAAGGGCAAGGCGATGGCGATGCAGGGATTCAAGCGAATCCCACCGCTCAGCAACCGCGAATTATTCCGGCGCGACCGGCACCTGTGCGCCTACTGTGGCGATCAGGGCAGTTTTTTGCGGCTGACACGCGACCATGTCACACCGGTATCCAGGGGCGGCAAGGATACCTGGATGAACGTGGTAACCGCCTGCCGCCATTGCAATGGCCTGAAGCGCAATCGCACGCCGGAGGAGTCGGGGCTCGAGCTTTTGTATGCGCCCTATGTCCCCAACAAGGCGGAATATCTGATTCTCACCAATCGACGCATACTTTTGGACCAGATGGAGTTCCTCAAGCCCCATGTTTCTGCGTTCAGCCGCGTGCTGGATCTGGCAGGCGCGCCGGCCGCTTCCTAGTGGTTCCCGATTACCGGCCCAGGCCCAAGCGCGCCCTGGCGCGCCGCGATCCGGTCCTCGGCGCGATCATTCGCACCCTTGCGGCCAACTGGGTCCCGTGGTGTTCCGCCGCCACCCGGTATTTGTGGCGCAGCCTCGATCCCGTCCCGCTTGAATATCGAGCGCGGCATTTCCAGTCGATCGAATCGGCTAAAATCGGCGGGTCTGCATCAAAGCGCCGCTTCCGGCGACCAGCGCCCACGTGAAATTATCCTTCCTGGATTTCGAACAGCCGATCGCGGAGCTTGAAGCCAAGATCGAGGAACTGCGCTATGTTCAGGACGACTCTGCAGTCGATATTTCGGACGAAATACAGCGCCTGCAGAAGAAAAGCCTGGCACTGACGAAGGAACTTTATGGCAAGCTCACCCCCTGGCAGGTGTCCCAGGTGGCGCGTCACCCCCAGCGCCCTTACACGCTCGATTACGTCGCCGAACTCTTTACCGAATTCGAGGAGATGCACGGCGACCGGTCATATGCGGATGATTATTCGATCGTAGGCGGGTTGGCACGCTTTGGCGGCCAGTCGGTGATGGTCATCGGTCATCAGAAAGGGCGCGATACCAAGGAAAAGATCCTGCGCAATTTCGGCATGCCCCGGCCTGAGGGGTACCGCAAAGCAATGCGCCTGATGCGCCTTGCCGAAAAGTTTGCCATGCCGGTGGTCACCTTCATCGATACCCCCGGCGCCTATCCGGGAATCGGGGCCGAAGAGCGCGGGCAATCGGAAGCCATCGGACGCAGCTTGTACGTGATGGCAGAACTCAAGGTTCCCATTGTGAGCATCGTCATCGGCGAGGGCGGGTCGGGCGGGGCGCTTGCCGTCGCTGTTGGCGACGTGGTGATGATGCTGCAATACGCGACTTATTCCGTCATCTCGCCGGAAGGATGCGCATCGATCCTCTGGAAAAGCGCGGAAAGAGCTCCCGAAGCGGCCGAAACTCTGGGCATCACCTCCAGCCGGCTGAAGACGCTCGGCCTGATCGACAGAATCATTGCGGAACCGGTGGGTGGCGCTCATCGCGAACCGGTGGTGGCGGCGCAGAACGTCAAAAAGGCGCTGCAGGATGTCTTGAAAAGTCTCACAGGCAAGAGCACCGCCGAACTGGTTGACGAAAGGTTTGAACGCCTGATGGGCTATGGAAAGTTCAAGGAACTCGCCGCGCGCTGATCTGGTGGCGCATGTCGCCGCCCAATTGCGCGAGTTCCTGTTCCCCGGCGCTCATCTGGTGCTGGGGTTGTCCGGCGGAATCGATTCGGTCAGCCTGCTGCATATTCTGGCGGAGCTTTCGGTGCCGCTGCGCTTCTCGGTCAGGGCCGTACATATCAATCACGGCATCAGTCCGAATGCGGCCGATTGGGCGAACTTCTGCCGGCAATTGTGCGAGCAGCTGGGCATACCGGTCGCGGTGGAGAAGGTGGATATTTCCGCCTTCCGCCATCTCGGACCGGAGGGGGCGGCGCGCGCGGCGCGCTGGTCGGCGCTGCGCCGGCACCAGGCCGATTTTCTGCTGCTCGCGCAACACCGAGACGACCAGGCGGAGACCTTGTTGCTTCAATTGCTGCGGGGCGCCGGTCCGGCGGGCCTGTCGGGAATGGCGGCAGGCACTTTTTTTACCGACGCCCTGAGCGGGCAGGCGCGTGTCCTCAGACCCATGCTGGAACTGAGCCGCGCCGACATCGAAAATTTTGTGCAAAGGCGCGCTCTGGAGTGGGTGGAGGACGAGAGCAATTCAAATGTCGAATTGGAGCGCAATTTTCTGCGTCATCGGGTCCTGCCCGCCATTGTGAATCGCCATGCGCACGCCACCAGGGTCATGGCGCGATCGGCGGGCATCCTGGCGGAGGCTGCCGAATTGCTCGATACGCTCGGCCGGCAGGATATCGCGCCGCTGGAAAAAGACGGCGGCCTGGACCTTCCCGGACTGCGAGCTCTGGGCGACGCGCGCGCGCGCAATGCCTTGCGTGCCTATTGCAATCAGCGTGGCATTCCGCTGCCCGGATACTCGCGTATCCGCGAGATATGGAAGCAGATCCAGGAGCCGCGCAAGGACGGTAATATCTGCGTGGAGTGGAACGGATACGCCCTGCAGCGCTACCGTGCGAGGATATTCATAGAAAGGCAGCGCGCGGAGAAATCGCCCCAGCAGGACCCGGTATCCTGGAACGGCGAAGCCTGCCTGCCATTGATGGCACTGCACGGATTCCTGAATTTCAGGCCGGAGGAAGGCAGAGGCCTCAGCGTGGAAAAGCTGCGTTCTGCTGCGGTCACGGTGCGGCTGCGCCGCGGCGGTGAACGACTTCGCATCGACCCGCGACGGCCGCGGCGAACACTCAAAAACCTATGGCAGGAGAAGGGGGTGCCGCCATGGCTGCGGGAGCGCCAGCCACTGTTGTATTGCGGCGAACAGCTGGTATGCGTCCCCGGTCTGGGCGAGGATTGCCAATGGCGCGCGATGCCGGCGGAGCGCGGCTTGATCGTGTCCTGGCAGCATTTCGCCTAGCTCCGGCGGTTGCGCACCCGGGTTGATGCAATGCGTGGCGCTTATTCGTACTCGGAAAAACTGACTCGCACCAGAAGCCCGTGTCCGGAGGGCGGGGTCAGCAGCTTGACGCTGGCTTGGTGCCGGTCAGCGATTTCGTGAACAATCGCCAGGCCCAGTCCACCCCCTTCTGTGGTGGTCCCGGGGAGACGATAAAAGCGTTCAAAGACACGCTGCCTTTCCGACTCCGGAATGCCCGGACCATCGTCTTCTATTTCCAGAAAGGCAAAGCCCTGCTCGCGCCGCGTTCGCACCGTCACCCGTCCGCCTCGCGGCGTATGAATCAACGCATTATCGAGAAGGTTGGCCAGCAGTTCGCGCAACAGCTGAGGATCACCCAGCGTGTGCGCATCGGCAAGGTCAAAACCCAGGTCGATATCGCGAACCAGCGATCGGGGAACCCACGCCTGCACGCTTTGGAATACCAGTTCGCGCAAATTGACGGGTACGCGGGCGATGGGCAGGCTGCTGCCGGGTTCTGCCCGCGCCAGTGTGAGTAATTGATTGGCCAGGTGGCTGGCGCGTTCGGTTTCGCCTGAAATCATGTCGATCAGGGTGCTGGCCCCGTTCTTGCCGGCTTCGCGGCGCATCAGCTCGACATGGGTGCGAAGTCCGGCCAGCGGGGTGCGCAGCTGATGCGCCGCATTGGCAATGAAGCGTTGCTGGGCCTCCAGGGCCTGCTCGAGCCGCGCGAGAAGCTGGTTGATTGCGAAAACCAGCGGTCGGACCTCCAGCGGAGCGCCACTTCCGGACACCGCGCCCAGGTCGCTGGGGGAGCGACGCTCGATCTCATCGCGCAGATGCGCCAGGGGCAGCAGGCTGCGCCGGATACCGAACCAGAAAAGAATGGCCGCGGTGACCGCAACCAGAATTGCCGGCGTGAGTGCTCCCACGAGAATGTCTTGCAGCAGCCGCTCGCGTTTCAGCGTCGTTTCGGCAACCTGCACCAGCACATTACCGTTGCGGCGCGGAATCGATATTGCGGCCACCCTTACCGCCTGTCCTTCGAGCACCGTGCTGTAGAGGGATTGCGCGGTGGTATCCATGGGCAGATCTGGCAGGGGAATGAAAGCGTTGCCGGCAATCATGTCGTTCGCCGGGCCGGTAACCCGAAAGAAAATCCGGTCGATGGTATCGATACGCAGCGCTTCGATTGCCGCTGGCGGCACGGTTACCTGAACGTCATCCTCGTTTTCGCGGACATAGTTGGCGATGGCAATCGCCGGGTCGAGCAGGCCGTTGTCATAGGCATCGTTGGCGGCCCGCACCGCGAGGAAATACCCCGGGACCGCAGACACCACGATAAGCGCCAGAAGCGGTCCCACCAGCCAGAGGGTCAGCAGCTTTTTGAGGCTACTGGGCGCCTGCATCGGGATCTTCAACCATGTAGCCAAAACCCCTGACGGTGCGGATGCTGATCTCCGCTTTTTCCAGCTTGGAGCGAATTCGCGAAACGTAGACTTCGATGGTGTTGTGCGTGAGCGAGGAGTCCCAGCTGCACAAGGCCTGCAGCATCTGATCCTTGCTGATGACCTGGCCGGCATGCATCAGGAGATATTCGAGGACACTCCATTCGCGCGGCGTGAGGTCGATGTCCTCCTCGTCAATCTGGGCGCGCTTGGCGACGGTATGCAGCTTCAAACGGCCGAAAGACAGCACCGGGGTGTGTACCGCCTGGCTGCGGCGAATCAGCGCACGCACCCGGGCTTCAAATTCCGGAAGCGAAAACGGCTTCGAAATATAATCATCGGCCCCCAGGTCAAGGCCCTTGACGCGGTCCGCTTCGGAATCGCGGGCGGTGAGCATGAGTATGCTGCCCAGGTGCCGGTTCTTTCTGAGCTGCTCCAGTACCTCGAAACCGCTGATACCGGGCAAGCCGATATCCAGTACGATCAGATCGAAATTTTCTTCGCCGGCCGCTTTCAACGCCAGCTCGCCATTGGAGGCGTGGTCCACGGCATAGCCGGATCCGCGCAAGGTGCGACTCAATCCGTCTGCCAGAGCCTTGTCATCCTCGACGAGCAGGACCCGCATAATCTTGCCGCCTGAAAAATCGGGCGTTGAGATTACCACGCCGACCACCTGGCGCACCTGCCCTTCTGTACGCAGCAAAGGCGACTGGAACAGTCAGGCAAAAAAAACGCGGGTGCCCTTCGGGGCCCCGCGCATCGAGGAGGAAACAGACTGCGGATAAGACTGTAATCGAGGTTGGCTCGCAGTGTCTGAAGGAAGGCTGACATGGCGTAGATCATCCTGACTCAGAATTGCAAAATCCCAACCGATGACCGGCAGGTTCACTAAATGACCCGGTTTTGAAAATTGCCTGCCACAATCGCCTCCAAGACCGAAAAAGTTATCTTCTGAGCGCAGCCACTTGCCCGCAAAACCCTGATAAAATATAACGTTAGGCATGTTTTCTACTGAAAACTGACACATTATGTTTTGCAACTTGGAGAATCAGGATGGCTGTTGAAAGAACCCTATCCATCATTAAGCCCGATGCCGTGGCAAAAAACGTCATCGGACAAATAATTACGCGATTCGAAAACTCCGGACTCAGGGTGGTGGCCGCGCGCATGACCCAGTTGTCGGCACTGCAGGCCGAGGGTTTCTACGCGGTTCATCGGGCACGGCCTTTCTTCCCTGATCTGGTCAAATTCATGATTTCCGGTCCAATCGTGGTGCAGGTGCTGGAGGGCGAAGACGCCATCCTGAAAAACCGGGACCTGATGGGGGCGACCGATCCGAAGAAAGCTGCCAAAGGCACGATACGAGCGGACTTTGCGGACAGCATTGACGCCAACGCGGTGCATGGCTCGGACGCTGCAGAAACCGCACGCACAGAAATCGGCTATTTCTTTCCCGGCCTTGAGGTATTTTCGCGTTAATGACGACCAATCTCCTTGAATTCGATGGCGATGGGCTTGCGCGGTTTATCAATGACCTCGGGGAGAAGCCTTTTCGCGCGCGCCAGTTGCAGCGCTGGATTCATCGAAACGGGGAGGGCGACTTCGCCAGGATGTCGGACCTGGCAAAAGAATTTCGCGATAGATTGCTCGGTTGCGCCGAAATCAGGGCGCCGCGGGTGCTGCGCTCCGGGGAGTCGGCCGACGGCACCTACAAGTGGCTGTTGGAGGTGGATGGCGGCAGTGCCATAGAGTCCGTATTCATTCCGGAATCGGAGCGCGGCACACTTTGTATTTCCACCCAGGCAGGATGCGCCCTCGACTGCAGTTTCTGCTCCACTGGCAAACAGGGATTTAACAGGAATCTTTCGGTCGCCGAAATTATCGGACAGCTGTGGATCGCCAATCGGGAATTGGGCGCACAGGCGGGGGCGGGACGCGTCATCAGCAATGTGGTGCTGATGGGCATGGGCGAACCGCTGCTCAATTTTGATAATACCGTTGCCGCCTTGCGCCTCATGCTGGACGACAACGCCTACGGATTATCCCGCCGCCGGGTGACTCTTTCCACTTCGGGGATCGTCCCCGGAATCGATGCCCTGCGCGACGCCTGCCCGGTTGCGCTGGCGGTGTCGCTGCACGCACCCAGCGATGCTTTGCGCGACAAACTTGTGCCCATCAACAGAAAATATCCGCTGCGCGTACTGCTTGACGCCTGTCTTCGCTATCTGGACCGTGCGCCGCGCGATTTCATTACCTTCGAATACGTGATGCTGGACGGCGTCAACGATACGGCGGCCCATGCACAGGAGTTGCTCGCGCTGGTGGAGCGCGTGCCGTGCAAGATAAACCTGATTCCTTTCAACCCGTTCCCGGGAACCGGCTACCGGCGCTCGTCGCGTGAATCCATCAGCGCCTTCAGCCAGTCGCTCAATGCCGCCGGCATAGTGACCACGGTGCGCAAGACCCGGGGCGAGGACATAGACGCGGCCTGCGGGCAGTTGGCGGGACAGGTGATAGACCGGACGCGAAGGGCCGGCAAATTCGTGGGAGCGGAAATATGAAAAATAGATTCGCGATTGCTGCTGTGTTCTGCCTCGCGGCCTGTGCGGGTGGCCAGGGTCGGGTCGACGACGGTTTTCGAACCGCCGCGGAGCCGCTGGACGAGTCGAATATCATCGGCGAGCTTGGCGCGCCGCGCGAGCGCGCGCGCGCTCATGCGGAACTCGCTGGCGCCTATTACGAACAGGGCAACATGGGCATCGCGCTGGAGGAAGCACGCATAGCGATTGCGGCGGATGCGGGATATGCGCCTGCGTACACCGTGCTGGGCCTGGTGCACATGGATCTCAAGGAGAACGCCCAGGCCGAGGAAAGCTTCCAGCGTGCCTTGCGTATCGCACCGAACGACCCGGATGCCAACCACAACTATGGCTGGTTCCTGTGTCAGTCGGGCCGCGAAGATCTTTCGTTGAAATTTTTCCTTTCAGCGATAAGAAATCCGCTGTACGCGGCGCCACAGAAGTCGTACACCGTCGCCGGCGTATGCGCGGCGCGCAAGAACAACGACCGGGATGCGATCGAATATCTCGAGCGGGCGCTGCGACTGGATTCCAATTACCTTTCCGCAAAAATCAATCTGGCCCAATTGCGGTATCGGCGTGGGGAATTCGATCAGGCACGCACGCTGATAGCCGAATTCAATCGCGGCGTCGAGCCGACCTCCGAGTCGTTGTGGCTTGCGTTGCGCATTGAGCGCAAACTGGGCGACAAGATGAACGAATCAAGCCTGGCGGAGCAGTTGCGACGCAGATTCGCGGGTTCGCCGGAGTTCCAGAGTCTGCAACGAGGCCAATACGAGTGAATGAGGCTGTCGAAATCGCCCCTGACAATGTGCCCGCCCCGGGACCCGGTGCCATGCTGGCTCTGGAGCGTTCGGGCAAAGGTTTTAGCGTGGCCGATATCGCAGCGCAATTGAGATACTCGCCAAAACAAATCGAGGCACTCGAAGGCGATGACTATTCGCGTCTGCCGGGGACCACCTTTGTCAGGGGAATGATCCGGGGTTACGCCAAAATCCTCGGCACTCCGGCCACCCCGATCCTGGAGGCCTTCGAGAAGCGCCATGTCCCCGAACCTGTCGCGGTCGACATTCGTTCCAAGCGGGTACCCTTTCCGGACGGCAGGGCCCGCTCAACCCGCGTCTATTTCTGGCTTTCCGCGGTAATTGCGGTGCTGGTCATGGCGGTGCTTTACGAGTGGCATTTCGGATTGCCGGAACCGATTACCGGCACTTTGCGCACTTCTCCGGCCGAAACCGCTGCGGGTCAGGTCCAGGACCCGACGACAGATCCGGTTCCAAGCCAGGCGCCGAGCGAAGCCTTGCACGACCCCTTGCTTGCGCCCCCCACTGCCGGAAATAGCGCGTTGCCTGGGACTGGCGATACGATCGCCAACATGCGCTTTGAATTTCAAAAGGATGCCTGGGTGGAGGTCAGAGACCGTGGCGGCCGCGTTCTCATCGCCCAGATAAACCCTGCGGGGTCGCAGACAGTCGTAGAGGGATCGCCACCGTTCACGCTGGTCATAGGCAATGCAAGCAACGTGCGACTGACTTACGGCACGAGGGCAGTGGACCTGGCGCAATACACCAAGGTCGACGTGGCCAGATTCACGCTGGACCAGTAGCGAAAATGAATCCAAACGTATCGCCACGGCGGCGCTCACGTCAGGTAAGGATCGGGCGGTTTTCGATTGGTGGTGACGCGCCGGTATTGGTGCAGTCCATGACCAATACCGATACCGCGGACGCCGAAGCCACCGCGTCACAAGTCGCGCAACTGTGGCAGGCGGGGTCGGAACTGGTGCGCATTACCGTCAATTCTCCGGAAGCGGCCGCGCAGGTCGCACGGATTCGCGACCGACTGGATGCGATGGGCTGCGAAGTTCCGCTGGTTGGGGATTTTCATTTCAACGGGCACAAGCTGCTGTCGGCATTTCCGGATTGCGCGAGGGCACTGGCCAAATACCGCATCAATCCCGGCAATGTCGGCCGTGGAGACAAGCATGACGAGCAGTTCTCGACCGTGGTGGAGACTGCCTGCCGTTACGGCAAAGCGGTTCGTATCGGCGTCAACTGGGGTAGCCTTGACCAGGAAGTCCTCGCACGCCTGATGGATGAAAACGCCAGGGGCCAGCGCCCGGTTGCGGCCGAATCGGTCATGCGGGAGGCATTGATTGTGTCGGCACTGGAGTCGGCCAGGCGAGCCGAGGAAATCGGCCTCTCCGGCGACGCGATCGTGCTCTCCTGCAAAGTGAGCGGGGTGCAGGATCTCATCGCCGTTTATCGCGATCTGGCGCGGCGCTGCGATTATCCGCTCCATCTCGGTCTTACCGAAGCGGGTATGGGAAGCAAGGGGATCGTCGCCTCCAGCGCGGCAATTGCAGTTTTGCTGCAGGAAGGCATCGGCGACACCATACGGGTATCGCTGACCCCCGAACCGGGTGGAGATCGAACGCGCGAGGTCATTGTGGCGCAGGAGATTTTGCAGACCATGGGCCTGCGCTCGTTCACCCCGATGGTCATAGCGTGCCCGGGGTGCGGTCGTACCACGAGCACCTATTTCCAGGAACTCGCAGCGCAGATTCAGGCTTATCTGCGCCAGCAGATGCCGGCATGGGCCAAACAGTACCCGGGCGTCGAGGAAATGCATGTGGCAGTGATGGGTTGCGTCGTCAATGGTCCAGGCGAGTCACGCCAGGCCAACGTCGGTATCAGCCTGCCCGGATCAGGGGAAAGTCCGGTTGCTCCGGTCTATGTCGACGGTCAAAAAACCGTGACCCTCAAAGGACAGCGGATTGCTGCGGAATTCCAACAGCTCGTCGAGGATTACGTGGCCAAGCGCTATGGCCAGGGCGGCGTCGGGCGCCGCAGCGAGGCAAAGCCGCTCAAATCAGCCTCCGGCAAAATCGCAGTTTGAACTGGCAGAGAAAAGCATGAGCACTGAATTGCGGGCCGTGCGCGGCATGAATGACATTCTTCCGGATGAGGCTGTCCGGTGGGAGGCGCTCGAGGATACGCTCAGAACCTGGCTCCGCTCCTACGGGTACCGGAACATTCGAACCCCTCTGGTCGAATCCACGGCGCTGTTTTGCCGCGCCATCGGCGAAGCCACTGATATCGTCGAAAAGGAGATGTACAGCTTCGAAGACAGTCTCAATGGCGAACACCTGACCCTGCGACCCGAGGCCACTGCTTCGACAGTGCGTGCCGCGTTGGAGCACAGCCTGCTATATGGCGGCCCGCAACGGGTCTATTACATGGGTCCTATGTTCCGGCATGAAAGGCCGCAGAAAGGCAGGTACCGTCAGTTTCATCAGGTCGGTGCGGAGGCGCTAGGATTTCCGGGACCTGATGTGGACGCCGAAATGCTGCTCATGTGCCATCGTCTGTGGAAACTCCTGGAATTGGAGGATATCCGGCTTGAGCTCAATTCCCTTGGCACCCTCGACGAGCGCAGGGAGCACCGTGCGGCACTCATCGTTTATCTGGAGGCGAACGCGGCTGACCTCGACGAAGACGGGCGCAGGCGCATGTATTCCAACCCGCTGAGGGTTCTGGACAGCAAGAATCCGGCGATGAAACCGGTGATTGATGGGGCGCCGCTGCTCACCGCCTATCTGCGGGATGCATCGCTCCAGCATTTTGAGAGCATTCAGCAAATACTCCGTGCGGCAGGCATACCGTATCGTATCAATCCACGGCTGGTACGGGGCCTGGACTATTACAATCTCACCGTATTTGAATGGGTCACCGACAGACTCGGGGCCCAGGGGACGGTATGCGGAGGAGGGCGCTACGATGGATTGTTCGAACAATTGGGCGGCAAGCCCCAGCCGGCCTGCGGCTGGGCGCTGGGAATCGAAAGACTGCTCGCTTTGCTTGAACTGAACCAAAAGCCCCTTGCGATGCCCCCGGCGACCATCTATCTTGTCAATCAGGGAGCCGAAGCGCAGCGCGCGGCATTCAGGGTCGCGGAAATGCTGCGCAACCACGGTTTGAGCGTCCTGCAGCACTCGGGGGGAGGCAGTTTCAAGACCCAGATGAAGCGCGCCGATGCCAGTGG
This sequence comes from uncultured beta proteobacterium, assembly GCA_903859155.1. Taxonomy (GTDB): domain Bacteria; phylum Pseudomonadota; class Gammaproteobacteria; order Burkholderiales; family SG8-39; genus 2-02-FULL-62-17. Next base: position 22,544 of record CAIOLO010000065.1, on the reverse strand, counting down.
CGCCAGCGTCGCGGTTATCCTGGGGGAAGATGAAGTCGCGGCCGGTGAGGCCAGTGTCAAACCGTTACGCATTGTCCAGGATCAATTTCGTGTCCGGGAACAATCGTTGGCAGAAGCGGTCAGGAAATTTGTGGTGGGGAATTAAGGCCCTTTTCGGCCGTTCGCGAAAGCGTGCGATTCGGCGTAATGATCATTTGCCCGGCGATCGCGCAAGGCAAGCAAACAGGAAGCAAGCGCTATGAGTACTCTGGATCTGGAAGAACAGGAACAACTGGCTGCGGCCAAGGCATGGTGGGGTCAGTACGGAAATCTGGTGACCTTGAGCGCGAGTGTGATTTTGCTGGCGCTTGCCGTCTGGTACGGATGGAATGGATACCGGAATTCGCGCGCACTGGAGGCGGCATCTTTGTATGAAACGCTGCAAAAGGCCGCGCGTGCGAACGACCTGAAGGCGACCCGCGACACCTCGGGAATGATTCTGGAGAATTTTTCAGGAACCACCTACGGGCCGCTCGCCGCACTGGTATCGGCGCGAGTTCATTTTCAATCCGGTGACCTGAAGACAGCCAAGGCGCAACTCCTGTGGGTGACGGAAAACAGCTCTAACGAAGAGTTGAAATCGGTGGCACGATTGCGCCTGGCCAATGTGCTGTTGGACGAGGCATCACCCGAAGAAGCGCTGAAAGTGATTGCACTCAAACCATCCCCGGGGTTCGAAGCCCTGTACGAAGCCTTGCGCGGAGACATTTGCCTTATTCAGAAAAAACCGGGCGACGCGCGCACTGCATACCGGGCTGCCATTGAAAAAGCAGGCAAGAACGATGCGGGACTCAGCGAGCAACTGCGCCGCAAGATCGAGGCCCTCGGTGAGGGTTGATCGGATGCGCACAGCCTGCCTGCTGGGCAGTCTGCTGGTGGCGGTGGCGGTGGCGGGATGCTCGAGTTTGAATCCGCTCGATCTAATTCGCCCCGATACCCGGCCAAAAATGTCGCCGCTGCCGGAATTGAAATCGACAATCACCGTCAAGACCCTCTGGCAGGCCAGCGTGGGGTCCTCCGGCCCCGCGATTTTCAGCCCCATGGTGGTGGGGGAAGACGTATTTGCGGCGGCGCGTGATGGCACGGTGCTGCGATTGAACGCGGCGAACGGTCAGCAACACTGGCGCATGAACGCAGGAACTCAATTGTCCGGCGGCGTAGGCGCCAGCACAACCTTGGTCGCGGTCGGCAGCAGCGAAGGCGAAGTCATCGGAATAGACGCTGGCAGTGGATCCATCCGCTGGCGAGCCAACGTATCCAGCGAGGTCCTGGCTTCGCCGGTTGTCGCGGGCGATCTGGTGATCGTGCGCTCTGCGGACAGCCGCGTATTCGCTCTTGATGCAGTGGATGGACGTCGGCGCTGGGTCTATCAGCGCGCCATGCCCGCGCTGACCGTGCGCAGTTCAGCCGGACTGGTTGTGCGCGAAAACGTGGCCTATGTCGGTTTTGCCGGCGGGCGACTGGCTGCCATCGCGCTCACCAATGGGGGCCTGCGCTGGGAGGCTGCGGTGGCGCAACCGCGCGGCTCAACCGAACTGGAGAGGGTCGCCGACGTCGTTGGCTTGCCCTGGGTGGCCGAGCGGGAAGTGTGCGCCGTCGCCTACCAGGGGCGTGTGGCCTGTTTTGACATCGCCAAAGGACAGTCATTGTGGGCGCGGAATATGTCCAGCACGACGGGGTTGAGCGGTGACGCAAGATACCTGTTTATCACCGATGATCGTGGCTCCGTCCATGCCCTGGACCGCACCAATGGCACCAGTTTCTGGAAACAGGATCGGCTGACGCTGCGCAATCTGACGGTGCCGTATCCGCTGGGCCGGCAGATTGTCTCCGCGGATATCGAGGGACAGGTGCATTTCATGGACCGCGAAAGCGGCGCGCTCGTCGGTCGCATGCCAACAGATTCCAGCGGTGTCGCCGCACCGATAGCTCAGCTGCCCGGGGGAATACTGCTCCAGACACGCAGTGGCGGTCTGTTTGCCATGAGCCTGCCGCAATAGCCGGCCGCAGCATGCACTCAGCGCGCACATAGCAATGAAACCCATATTGGTGCTGGTAGGACGACCAAACGTCGGCAAGTCCACGCTGTTCAACCGTCTCACGCGAACGCGGGACGCGCTGGTCGCGGAGCTGCCTGGACTGACACGCGACCGGCATTATGGCGTCGGACAGCTTGGCGGAAAATCCTTTGTTGTCATCGACACCGGAGGATTGGAACCGGTGGCAAAAGAAGGTTTGCTGGCGCAAATGGCCCGGCAGACACTGACCGCGATCGCCGAAGCCGATATCATCATTTTTCTTGTCGATGCACGCGAGGGCGTAACCTCGCAGGACAAGCGGATTACCGACCAATTGCGCCGTGCGGGGCGTCGTGTCTGGCTAGTGGTCAACAAGGCCGAAGGCATGAAGGCCGCCTCCGCGTGCGCGGAATTCAATGAATTGGGAATTGGCGAGCCGATTGCCATATCCGCTGCGCATGGCGAGGGGGTGCGCGAATTACTCGAGGAGGCGCTGGCGCCCTACGATGGGGAAGAGGAAGCCGAGGCCGAGTCCAGGCATCCCAAAGTTGCCATTGTCGGCAGGCCCAACGTAGGCAAATCGACGCTGGTCAATGCGCTGGTTGGCGAGGAGCGCGTCATCGCCTTTGATCAGCCGGGCACAACACGCGACAGCATCCAGGTCGAATTTGTCCTGCGCGACAGGCATTACACATTGATCGATACCGCGGGACTGCGGCGCCGGGGAAAAGTCTTCGAGAGCGTGGAAAAATTTTCCGTGATCAAGACCCTGCAATCGATCGAAGCGGCCAATGTGGTGGTTCTGGTCCTGGATGCGCAACAGGATTTCTCGGAGCAGGACGCGCATCTGGCGGGTTTCATACTGGAACAGGGCAGGGCGCTGGTGGTCGCAGTCAACAAGTGGGATGGGATGAGCGAGGAGGCTCGCGAACAGGCCAAGCGATCGCTCGCCCGCAAGCTCGGATTCATATCCTATGCGCGTTTTCACTATATTTCGGCTATGCACAGCAGGGGCCTGACCGCCTTGTTCGCTTCAGTGGACAAAGCCTACAAGGCGGCGAACATCAAGCTGTCGACACCAAGGCTCACGAGAACCCTGATCGCGGCGGTGGAGCAGCAGGTGCCGCCTCGCAAAGGGATGATTCGTCCGAAGATGCGTTATGCCCACCAGGGGGGCATGAATCCCCCAATCGTGGTTGTCCACGGAAACGCGCTCGGAGCGGTCCCTGAGAGCTACCGGCGCTATCTCGAATCAAAATTCCGCGAGGCGTTTGAACTACAGGGTACCCCGCTGCGTATCGAATTTCGCACTGGCCGCAACCCCTACGCCGATTCCTGATGCACAAGGCCGAATCGCACATGGCTATCAAGAAAACGCGCTATGTTGTTGTCAATAACGAAAAAAATCAGCTAAAGTGGCTGCCGGAAAATAATGCACCCAGGGGTAACCCATGAGCGGCAAGGGACAATTGTTACAAGATCCATTTCTCAATGCACTCCGCAAGGAGCACATTCCGGTGTCCATCTATCTGGTCAACGGTATCAAGCTGCAGGGGCAGGTCGAATCCTTCGATCAATATGTGGTCCTGTTGCGCAACACCGTGACGCAGATGGTCTATAAGCACGCCATTTCCACGGTGGTGCCTTCGCGCGCGGTCAACATGGAACAACTGGGCTCCGAAAGCTGAGGCCCCTTCGGGTGAATTCAGACAAGCCGGATGCTCTCTCCGGGTCGTGGTGACAGCCGCGATACGGACAGCAATGTCCACCGGCCAGTGCCGTCAGTGACCTCGGCGGTACTTCATTCTTAACATTCCTGATCGCACACGACGATGCTAGAACGTCCATCGCGGGACAACTGCGCCGTGCTGGTTGGCCTGGATCTGGGCCAGCATGGCTACTCGGAAAGCCTGGAGGAACTGGAATTGCTGGCGCGGAGTGCCGGAATTCAGCCCAAGGCCATTGTTCGCGGCAAACGCCCCCGCCCCGATGCTTCACTGTTCGCCGGTTCGGGAAAAGTCGCCGAAGTTCGCGAGACGGTAGCGGCGCAACAGGCCGGCCTGGTCATATTCAATCATGACCTGTCGCCCGCGCAGGAACGCAACCTGGAAAAAGCGATCGACTGCAGGGTCATAGACCGGACCAGCCTGATCCTGGACATTTTCGCCCAGCGTGCCAAGAGCCATGAAGGCAAGCTGCAGGTTGAGCTTGCGCAACTGGACCATCTTGCCAGCCGCCTGGTGCGTGGCTGGACCCACCTGGAGCGGCAAAAAGGGGGCATAGGCTTGCGTGGCCCCGGTGAAACGCAACTGGAGACCGATCGCCGACTGATCGGAAAGCGCGTCAAAGTCCTCAAGGAAAAACTGGCTCATTGCCAGCAAACCCGCGAAAACCAGCGCCGTGCCCGTGCCAAGGGGCAAGTGCTTTCGGTTTCGCTGGTCGGGTATACCAATGCCGGCAAATCGACGCTTTTCAACAGCCTGACCCATGCGGGGGCCTACGCCGCCGACCAGTTGTTCGCGACGCTGGACACCACTACGCGGCGGGTATTTCTGCCGGATGCCGCCAGCATAGTGATTTCGGACACGGTTGGCTTTATTCGCGATCTGCCGCATGAATTGGTCGCCGCCTTCCGTGCGACACTTGAGGAAACCATCCGAGCCGATGTGCTGCTTCACGTTGTGGATGCCTCCAATAGCATGCGTGAGTCGCAGATCGGCGAGGTGGCGCGCGTTGTCGCCGAGATAGGGGCATCGGAAATTCCCGAAATTCTGGTTTGGAACAAGATCGATCTGGGCGATGTTTTACCCGGTCTGGACCGCGACGAGCGTGGTAAGATTAAACGTGTACGTCTGAGCGCCAGAACAGGGGCAGGTATGGATCAGTTGCGCAACGCCCTTTCCGAATTGGCGACCATGAAGAACCCCTTGGATTATCGACAACCTTTGGCTCATACAGCGGGAGCTTGAATCCTCATGTCATTGAATGACCCACAATGGGGCAAGCGCGGCGGCGGCCAGGGCGGGGGCGACGGCCCACCGGACCTTGACGAGATGTGGCGCAGCTTCAACCAGAAACTCAACGGAATTTTCAACCGCCGTCGCGGCGGTGGCGGCAATGGGGGGGCGTCCGGACCACCCAATTTTCGCCAGATCGGCGGCGGAATCGGCCTGCTTGCCGGTTTGCTGCTGGTGGTGTGGCTTGCCAGCGGGTTCTACATAGTGGTGGAAGGCCAGAGGGGGGTGGTCCTTACACTCGGCAAATTCTCGGAGGTTACCAACTCCGGTCTTCGCTGGCGGCTGCCCTATCCGCTGCAGACGCATGAAATCGTGGACCTCACCGGCGTGCGCACCGTGGAAGTCGGTTACCGGAACAACATCAAGACCAAGGTGCTGCGCGAATCGCTGATGTTGACCGATGATGAAAACATCATCGACATCCAGTTCGCCGTGCAATTCACCCTTAAGGATCCCACGGAGTTCCTGTTCAACAACCGCCGCCCGGAAGAATCGGTGCTCCAGGCGGCTGAAGCGGCTACCCGTGAAATTGTCGGCAAGAGCAAGATGGATTTCGTCCTGTATGAAGGGCGCGAACAGGTGGCCGCGGCCGCACAGAAGTTGATGCAGGAAATACTGGACCGCTATCAGATCGGTGTCAGCATCAGCCGCGTCACCATGCAAAATGCCCAGCCGCCCGAACAGGTGCAAGGCGCATTTGATGACGCGGTACGCGCCAAGCAGGATCTGGAGCGCCAGAAAAACGAGGGCCAGGCGTATTACAACGACATCGTGCCCAAGGCGAGCGGAACCGCGGCGCGTCTGACCGAGGAGGCCAACGGATACCGGCAAAGCGTGATCGCCAACGCCGAGGGAGAAGCATCCAGATTCAAGCAGATTCTGGTCGAGTACAACCGTGCTCCCGGGGTGATGCGCGATCGCATGTATATCGAAACCATGCAGCAGATCATGACATCGACGACGAAAATACTGATTGATGCGCGCGCAGGTACCAATCTACTTTACCTGCCGTTGGACAAGCTGATTCAGATGTCGGGCGCAGCAGGGGCTCCGGATCTGCCAGCGGCGACGCCGGGAACCAGTGCCGCGGGGACGGCGCCGCCACCTTCGCTGGATACCAGTCCGCGTTCGCGTGACACCTTGCGTGGACGCGAGAGGGAGGGGCGGCCATGATGGAAAATCGCGCCGCAGCCGCCCTTGTCGCTGCATTGGTTCTGGTGATTGTTACGTCGATGACGATATTCACCGTTGACCAACGCGAAAAGGTTCTGGTATTTCAGTTGGGGGAAATTACCGAAATCATCAGCGAACCAGGGCTCCATTTCAAATGGCCGCTGATCCAGAACGTGCGCTTTTTCGATAACCGGATTCTTACCCTGGATACGCCGGACACCGAGCGCTTCATTACCTCGGAGAAAAAGAATGTTCTGGTCGACTCGTTCGTCAAATGGCGCATCGGCGACCTGAAGCAGTACTACATAAGCGTCCAGGGTGACGAGGTTCGTGCCCAGACCCGCCTGTCGCAGACGGTCAACTCCGCTTTGCGCGAGGAATTCGGTAAGCGGCTGGTGCACGAGGTGGTTTCCGGAGAGCGCGATGACATCATGCGGATTGTTCGCGACAAACTCGAGGAGGATGCCAAGCGCATAGGCGTTTCCATCGTCGATGTGCGGATCAAGCGCGTCGAATTGCCGCAGGAAGTCAGCGAGTCGGTATTCAAGCGCATGGAGGCGGAACGCAGGGCCGTGGCAAGCGAGCTGCGCTCACAGGGGTTTTCAGAAGGCGAGAAAATCCGCGCCGGGGCCGAACGCGAGCGCCAGATCATCATCGCCGAGGCCTACAAGAAGGCGCAGACGGTCAAAGGAGAAGGCGATCAGAAGGCCAGCGCGATCTATGCCAAGGCTTTCGGGGAAAACCCGGAGTTTTACGCCTTCTACCGCAGTCTTGAGGGCTACCGTGCCGGGTTCGGCAAGAAAAGCGATGTGCTCGTGCTCGAACCCAATTCCGAATTTTTCAAGTACCTGCGGAATCCTGGCAAGGGCACTAAATAGGACGAGATGGGCAAGACCCTGATTCTGGCCTTCGCGCTGATGCTTATCGTCGAGGGTTTGCTTCCATTCGTGGTGCCACAGGTCTGGCGAGACATGTTCAGGCGGATCATTGCCATGACAGACGGACAAATCCGTTTTTTTGGCCTGACATCAATGATCATCGGGTTGCTGTTATTGCTGGTCGCACAATAGCGCTGGTTTTGATCTGGCTCACCAATTGAACTTCTCAACGCCATACAGTCAAGGCATGACGCTGCTCCGATAATTGACGATGACCATGCGCAACTGGCTTCTACCTGAATATATCGAGGACGTGCTGCCCATGGAGGCGGCGCATATCGAACGCCTGCGAGGGATTCTGCTCGGCCTTTTTCGCCTGCATGGCTACGAACTGGTCGTGCCCCCGATGCTGGAATATGTTGAATCGCTGCTGACGGGAACCGGGCACGACCTGGACCTGCGCACCTTCAAGCTGGTGGATCAGCTGTCAGGCCGCATGATGGGCATCAGGGCAGATATCACGCCACAGGTGGCGCGAATCGACTCGCACCTGCTGAACCGGGAAAGCGTCACGAGGCTGTGTTACAGCGGCAGCGTCTTGCATACGCGGCCCAGGGGACTGGACTCCACGCGGGAGCCGATTCAGATCGGCGCAGAAATATATGGCCATCCCGGCATAGAAAGCGACCTGGAGATACAGCGCCTTTTGTCAGAGTCTTTCCGGGCATGCGGATTGCGAAACGCACGCCTGGACATTGGACACGTCGGGATTTTCAGATCAATCTGCACGCGCGGCAACGTCGGAGCGGGCCTCGAGTCCGACCTTCAGGAGGCCCTGGAAGCAAAGGATCACGCGCGGATTGAATCGCTGTCGGACAAGCTCGGAAGCGAAACGCGCGATGCATTACTGCAGCTACCGCGTCTTTACGGCGGGGCGCAGATGATTGACACGGCGCGCAGCGTGCTTCCGCAGTATGCGGAGTTGCTCAAATCCCTGGACGACCTGGAGCGCCTGGCGCGGGACAACAGATTCGACGTCAGTGTTGACCTGGCTGATCTGCGCGGGTATCAATATCACAGTGGCGTCGTATTTTCTGTCTATGCGGCGCCTGAACAGACTCGGCCCGATGGCGTCAATCCGCCTTTGTGCAAAAATGCGCTGGCATTGGGGGGGCGCTATGACGAAGTTGGAAAAGCTTTCGGACGTGCGCGTCCCGCCACCGGTTTCAGCCTTGACCTGCGCGATCTGGCGCGTATGCTGCCTGTTCAGATGACTCTGGGTGCCATAGTCGCACCCTACGGAGAAGAGGATGCGCTTGTCGCCGAAGTGGCGCGATTGCGCCAAAGCGGAGAAGTTGTAATCCAGGCGCTGCCAGGCGTCGAGGATGGTAGAGAATGCGAGCGCAAGTTGGTTTGGCTCGATGGCAAGTGGGTGGTTCGTGCGCTGTAGCCGCCCTGCGCCGCGCAATTTCGCGGCATCTGGATTGGATTGAAGCAAATGGCAAGAAATGTCGTGGTCATAGGCACCCAATGGGGTGATGAAGGTAAAGGCAAGGTGGTCGACTGGCTGACCGATCATGCGCAGGGCGTGGTCCGGTTTCAAGGTGGACACAATGCCGGGCACACACTGGTGATCGGTGGAAAGAAAACCGTGCTGCACCTGGTGCCCTCCGGAGTGCTTCGCGCCGGTGTGACGTGTTACATCGGCAATGGCGTGGTTCTGTCCCCCGCCGCCCTGATGCAGGAAATCGACGAACTGGAAGCAGCCGGCATAGACGTTCGCAGCCGCCTTCGGATTTCGAATGCCTGCACATTGATCCTTCCTTACCATGCAGCACTGGATGTCGCCCGCGAGTCGGCCCGCGGTGCCGGCAAGATCGGGACCACCGGTCGGGGAATCGGGCCTGCGTACGAAGACAAAGCAGCGCGGCGCGCAATTCGTGTTCAGGACCTGCTCGTTCCGGAGAGATTTTCGCAAAAGCTGCGCGAGGCCCTGGACTTTCACAATTTCGTCCTGACGCGCTATCTTGGTGCGCCAGCCGTGGTATTTGAGGAGGTGCATGACGCGGCCCTGGAACTTGGTGATCGAATGGCCGCCCTTGTGACCGATGTCCCTCGTGAGTTGTTTCAAGCCAATCGCGACGGCAAGAATCTTCTCTTTGAAGGGGCGCAAGGCGCGATGCTGGATGTCGATCACGGGACCTACCCCTATGTCACTTCGTCGAATTGCGTCGCCGGTGCGGCAGCGTCGGGTGCCGGGGTCGGACCGCAATCCTTGCATTACGTTCTGGGCATCACCAAAGCCTATGCAACCCGCGTCGGTTCGGGCCCCTTTCCGACGGAGCAGGACAATCAGACTGGCGAGACCCTGCGCGCTAAAGGTTCGGAATTCGGCGCCACAACCGGCCGGCCACGGCGTTGCGGATGGTTTGACGCGGCTGCGCTTAAACGGGCGATCATAATCAATGGCGTTTCCGGCTTGTGCGTCACCAAACTGGACGTGCTCGATGGCATGCCTGAGGTCAAGGCATGCGTGGGCTATAAGTTTGACGGCGGATATTGCGACCTGCTACCCAGTGGAGCCGAGGACGCCGCCCGTTGCGAGCCGGTTTATGAGTCATTCCAGGGCTGGAACGAAAGCACCGTCGGGATCAAGGATCGCAACGCGCTTCCCGCGAATGCCAGAAAATACCTCGATCGGCTTCAGGCGTTGTGTGAAGTGCCCATCGACATGATCTCTACCGGCCCGGACCGGGAGGAAACGATAGTTCAAAGGCATCCTTTTCAATAGTCGATGGCGGTTGATTCAGTTGCGCGCTTTCCGGTCGGTGCCGGGGCGCCGCGTCTACCGGAAGCGGCTCCTCGTCGTCTCGAAAGGCCGGGCGCATCGCCAAATTCAGCGGACTGAACACAAACTGGTAGAAAACCGGTTTTGGAACCACAAGGCACGCAATGAGAATCATCGATCTGCATTGTTATCCCAGTACTCAGGAATGGATTGATTGCCACGGCCCCTACGTCGAAGCGCTGGCGAAATACTGGAACCGCGCTTGGATCGCGAAATCGGAGCCCGAGGTCATTCGGGATTTCGAGGAAGCAGGCGTCGAAGCGCTTCTTGTCGCAATGGACCTCGAGGCAACCGTTTCGGCGCCACCATGCGGAAACGAATACGTTCGCGGCATGTGGAAACGGCATCCGCAGCGCATTATTCAGGCCTGGGCGACTGTGGAACCGTCCAAGGGGGCCGAGGCAATATCACAGGCAAAGGCGGCGATCAATGAACTTGGAATGGTCGGTTTCCATTTTCATCCGATCATGCAGCATTTCGCGGTTAACGATCCGCGCCATTACCCGTTGTTCGAAGTGATCAATGAACTCAAGGTTCCGGTGATGATCGACGTGGGCACCACCGGAATGGGCGCGGGCATGCCCGGCGGAATGGGGGCGCGCATTCGCCACGCACATCCGTCCTGCGTAGACGATCTCGCCGCGGATTTTCCTGATCTGAAGATCATCATGGCTCATCCAGGATGGCCCTGGGTAGAGGAAGCGACGGCCGTCGCCTTGCACAAAGGAAACGTATTCTGGGAGATGTCGGGATGGGCGCCCAAGTACTTCCCTGGCAATCTGAAGACCGACATACGCGGCCGACTGCAGGACAAGATCATGTTCGGCAGCGATTATCCCAGCCTGTCTTACGCGAGAATTTTCAAGGAGTGGAGAGAACTGGGTTACACCGACGCGGTAATGGAGAAGATTTTTCACCAGAACGCGGAGCGGGTTCTGGGCCTTTGAGCCGGGGATTGCGTGATGGTCGCGCCGGACTCCGATAAGCAGGTTGCGGGTATCTGTGCGGCTTGACGTGTTGTTCTGCGGCGGGCCGCGATGATGGTGACGCTGGCACGGCGCTGTCAGCCCGTCCGCAGAGGGTTCGGTTTCAGTCTATTGAATGGCCGGCAGCCTAGGCGGCTTCCGCGTGCAGCTTGACGCCAAGGGCCTTTGCGACCTTCAGCACAGTCGCAAAGCTTGGGTTCCCATCGGCGCTAAGAGCCCGATACAGGCTCTCACGACTTAGACCTGCTTCCTTTGCAACCATTGTCATGCCCTTAGCGCGGGCAATGTCACCGAGTACCCTGGCGATGCCGGTCGCGTCTTCAGGTGCTTCTTCGAGCCAGGCATCTAGGTACGCAGCCATCTCCTCAGGAGTACGAAGTTGTGCGGCAACGTCATACGGAATCGTCTTGGTCTTTGCTGCCTTCTTCGGGATGGGCTTGGGCATAGCTTGCTACTCCTGAAAGTTCCTGGCCAAGTGAATGGCCATCTTAATATCGCTCTGTTGCGTTGACTTCTCTCCGCCAGCGAGCAGTAGGATGAGTCGGGTCCCCCGCTGCGTGTAGCAAACGCGGTATCCCGTCCCGAAATCTATCTTCAACTCAGCTACGCCATCAGTCAGGTTGCGGTGCGAGCCCGGGTTCCCATGAACCAGCCGGTCAACGCGAACCTGAATCCGAGCTCTGCCGGCGCGATCCTTCAGCCCATTGATCCATGCGCGATAGACCTCTGTCTCTTCGATGCGCATGGAGAGAGTGTAGCCCATAGGCTACAGATGTCAAGCGTCACTTGGAGGGCGGTTTTATGAGGCCGAACGTCTTGGTGAACGGCGGGCCAGCGAACCGGGTCAGGTGCGGGTACCTCATGACGTATGCAGTTCTTCGCGAATCACGCGGCGAAGCGTGGACTCAATCTGCTCGCCGGTCATTGCCTGGTAAAGCGCCTGATTAATGAGCGTCTGGTAGCCGCGCTCGCCGGCCTTTGCCTTGAAGAACGCAATGATTGAACCATCCAACATAATTGAAACGCGTTGCTTGCCCATGCGTTCGTTCACCGCAGCGGAGAATTGTTCTCGACTGACGTCTTTTAGGCCCACACGCAACCGCGGTGGTTTAGAGGTAGCGGGCAAGGGTTTCGATTTCATGGCGTTCCGCCTTTCGCATAGAGATGATGTGGATTTCGTCTTCTGTTTCCGTATGGCAGATCGTAGCGATGGCCGTACCAAGAAAGCCCGTGGAATTAAATCGCTGCTCTCCGTCGTACTCACGGGTATCTTCTACCGTGAAAGTCGGACCGCTAAATACCTGCTCGGCTTGCGCGAAATCAAATCCGTGCTTTTTCAGGTTGGCAGTGCGCTTGGTGGCCTTCCAAGTGAATTTCATGGTCACTATGATACATATGATTATATATATTGTAAGTCATTGTTCATGGCGATGCCGCCCAATGCTGGCGGGGGAATTACGTGGAAGTGAAGGAGGCGAACGGCTACCATGTGGTCAGTCGGGCAAATGGCCAGCGACTCGGGTGGAGCAAGGCCAGGATCGAACATCCTGACAATCTCCAGGCGATCAACTCGGCTTGTCACGAACGCAAGACTGTCGAGGAACAGGGCAAGAGCCTGCGCAGGCGTTTGCGCATCGGACTGTCGCATCGGACTGGATGGTTTTCCAGTCGGCTGATAGGGTGGGGGGGCGTGCTCGATTCAAAAATCGCTTCACCGCCGGGACCGTGTGTGTAGGGAAATTTTGACCGTCGCGAAATCGGGGTGGGGGGTATGCCGAGGGCCGGGTATGCCGCTTCCCGACGGTTGCCGGTGGGTAGGGGTAGGGTTGCGCGTTCTGGATCTCTGGTGGCCTGCTGGTGGATGTAGGGTGGTCTTGTGGTGGCTTTGGGGATGCCGTAGGGTAAAAACGGGCCCGCTAGACAGGGCTTACCTGCCCTCAAACGCGAATGGCATGGGGAAATGGTGCTTCATCGCATTGGCTCTGTTAGCGCTAAGCGTTGACAGATGTTTAGCGGGAATCCAGGTGTAGCATATCCAGCCTTTGCTTTTGTCCTACTTGAATAAAACACGAAGTTATACTAAAATAGGACTTATCCTGAATAGGAGGCCGCAATGCTGCAGACCCTGCGCAAAGCCGGTGGCTCACTCGTCATGACGGTGCCCAAAGCGTTTATTGACCAGAATGGACTTGGTGAAGGTTCCCAGGTCGAACTTCATCTCCTTGGAAAGAAGATGACCGTCGAGGCACCAACCCGCCCGCGTTACAAGCTGGCCGACCTGATGGCCGAGATGCCGCAAGGGCTGCCGCGCGTTGAAGGTTGGGATGAAATGCCCTCGGTCGGACTTGAGAACGGCTGATGGCGTACCTGCCGAACCGTGGCGATATTGTGCACCTTGATTTCGACCCGTCTTCCGGCCGAGAAATGAAAGGCCCTCACTTAGGCCTTGTCCTGAGCGGCAAGGTCTTTAACCAGCAAGGGCTGGCGATGATTTGCCCAATTTCTCAGGGCGCTGCGGCCGCTGCTCGCACCTACGGCACGGTGGTCACGCTTATGGGCACAGGCACAGATACACAAGGCGCCGTGCATTGCCACCAATTGAAGTCGCTGGACTGGCGCGCGCGAAATGTACGCCTGAAGGAAACAGCGCCCCAGCACATCGTCGATGAAGTCCGGGCCAGAGCCGAAGCAATTCTATTTGAATGACGCCAATCCGTGATGTAAATCGGAGGCAAGGTCTCCAAGGGCTTGGCGTTGCATCGACTGCGGTCACGGAATAGGCAAGGACTTCCCCCGTCAGTGTTCATCACTTCCGCTCTTGGAAGGCAAACTATCAACGTTTAGCGCTAACAGAGCCATCGCATTAACACCCCTGTGGCTACGTCGGGATGAAAGTAGTCCCGAATGTCGGCCAGCGGATACCCGGCGTTCCAGAAAAGCACGGCGGCGTCGAATTCTAGCCCCTTGAAATTGAAATACGGAACCTTGCCCCCTGGCTGGAATAGCACCCTGGGTGCCCGCCATTGAGCAGCGTGGCGATGGTAATGCGTAAATGTGGCTTCAAGACGTTCACCATTGGTATTAAGGGATTAGATAGCTGGAAGTTCGAGCCATTCGCATCAGTAGAATTCCCTATTTAATTTCGTAAATTTCTTGAAATTAGACTTATTTTTCAGTTTAATTGGTTAAAGGTACCCTTCTCGGCTAAGCGGGAAATTTGAATTGTCATATAGAGAGATAAGCTCTACTCGCTCAATTTCGATCACCAAGTACTATTTTTTTGTTCATTTATAAAATTTGTTCATTAAAAGAAAACGTAAACTGAAAATGAACATTCTCTAGACATATCGTTCAATATTTGAGATAGTTCGACTTTGTTGAACAGTTTTCATAAATGAACATGCTAGAAATTCCTAGCCAACTGCATTGGGGCCAGATGTCGGCGGATCGGTTCTGTGTCTATGGGAATACTGTGGTCGATTATTTCTTCCCAAGAACCTTGGAGGGTTTGAATCCCTGAAAACTCAGGGAGTTACGTAGCAGGAATTTATGGCTAATTTATTGAATTAATAAATAAAATCAAATAGTTAAATAAATACTGGTGAGACGCACATGGACGCACAAGGCATGAACCCAGTACTTGATACGGCACGCAACCCAGAGATCGAACTCATTGAGCGTGCGTGCGTAGCGATGACGAACGTCACTGGCCTGGAATTCAAGCTCCACCTGGAGCCGCCAGATCGGACAGGGGATGTTCGCGAGACGGTGCTTGTCCTGCGAAAAGGCACTCAAGTAGCACGCTATCGGGTGCAGGTACGCGAACCCTTGACGCCTGCCGCCGCGCGGGCTGCGGCGCTCGCCATAGGCGGACAGAAAAAGAAGCTTTTGTTCATCACAAGGCATATACCAAAGAACACCGCCAAACAACTTCAGGCGGAGGGCTTCCAGTTCATTGATACTGCCGCGAACGCTTACCTTGATGCTGGCGGGCTGTACGCGTTTATTGCCGGTGGCGTGGTGCCCAAAGAAGACAGGCAAGAAAAGAGGCGCCCCCGTAAGCCGCGCGCATTCGCTACTGCGGGATTAAAAGTGGTGTTTGCTCTCTTGTGCAATCCGGCTTTCGCCCGTGGCCTCGGCACCTTGCGTGAAATTGGCATGGGTGCCGGTGTCGCGTTAGGTACTGTTCACCAGGTGATCGAAGATCTGAAGAATCTCGGCTATCTAGCAGTCCTGCCTGGTGGCGGTCAGCGACTGCGTGATCGTAAAAAGCTTCTTCTTAGATGGGCAGATCATTACCCATTGCAGCTCAGGCCCAAGCTGAATCCCAGGCGCTTCACTACGGCTGATACGGATTGGTGGCGCAATACCGATATTGCCAAATATGGTGGCTGTTGGGGCGGGGAAACGGCAGCTGCGCTTCTGACAGACCACTTGAGACCAGAGATAGCAACCATCTACGCCACGGCGATGCCGGCCCAACTCATTGCCGAGCGCAGAATGCGGCCTGACCCACGCGGCAATGTCGAGATTCTCGAAAAGTTCTGGCATTTCGAGGATCTTGACCACCCAGCCATCGTCCCGCCGCTGCTTGCCTACGCCGATCTGCTCTTTACAGGTGATGGCCGCAACATCGAGGCCGCTGCTCATCTGCATGAGAAGTATCTTGCACGACTTGTCGACTAGGATAGCTCCCGCCATTGCCGGCATTGTCCGGAATGTGGATGTCGCCACGAAGATGCTCGGCATCGAGTATTTCCTATGCGGAGCGATGGCGCGAGATTTTTTTCTTGAGTACATCTACGGGATGCAAAAAGCCCAGCGTGCAACTGCGGATCTGGATTTTGGTATCTCAATCCGTTCCTGGGACGAGTATCGCAGGCTGAAAATCGAGCTAATGCGCCTTCCCGGCTATAGCCAGGATCCGAAGATGGAACAGCGGATACGTACAGGTGGGCTGTATTTCGATATTGTTCCGTTTGGGGCGATTGAGAACAAAGACAGGACAGTCCATTTCCCTCCCGATGCGGACAACGTTCTCAACGTGGCCGGATTTGATGATGCTTTCGTGTCAGCAATCATGGTGCTGGTGGCGCCGGGGCTCACCGTGAGGGTGGCTTCGCTGCAAGGACTTACTTTGTTGAAGTTGCTTGCGTGGCAAGATCGGTGGCGTTGGAATAACAAAGACGCGACGGATATTCGGTTGATTCTCGGTTGTTGCGCGGGGAGTTGGAACCAGGACCGGATCTATGAAGATTCAGATCTGCTTGAAACAGAAGGCTTTGAACCGGAACGCGTTGCCGCCCGTCTTCTCGGTCGTGACATTGGATCAGTAATGCAGCTAACGACGAGAACCCAGGTCCTGTCTATCCTGGAAGCGCAATCATCGCCGGATCAAGATGCGTACCCGCTGGTGGACCAGATGCTCTTCGGAGGGCAGATTCCTATAGGTCACACGGTGGAGCAGGTAGAGAAGCAGATTGAATTACTGCGCTGCCTTAGGCGGGGGATAGATGAGACCAATCTAAAGCCCACGACGGCCGGAAGGTAGCAAGCATCAACCGGAGTACTCCGGTTTTCCGGGGACAGGCTCACCTCCTGAGCCACCTCCCTGCCTACAATGCAGGCCATGTGCATGCTTGCGCTTGCGGAACAGCACAGCCAGAAAGTGTGCAGCGATGCTCGGGCGCATGCGGCGATGCTTGTTGACCTGTTGCGCAGGTCAGTCGAGGCGGAGCGGGAAAAGCAAATCCTTGCGACACAGCCAGCCGGCACCGCTGCTGACGTGATTGATCGAGTAATGAGCCATCAAGGGACTTTCCTCGCGAGAAATGACCTTCCCTGCCACACCATTGCGGAGGCGAATGGGGCGAAGTAAGAGGGCGCCCGCGTTTTCTCCTAGATTAGATATACGAATCGAGGTGGTGAAATGACATGGGAAGAGGTATTGGTCGGGTACGCCGTCTGCGGCGTTATTGCTTATGTGGCATCGGTGCTGGTTATTCCCAGATTCGAGATCACGTCGCCCGTGCAACAGGCATTCGCGGAAGTAAGCCGGAGACTTGAGGAAAAAGTCTGGCAAAGACATGCAAACTGGATTTGGCGTTTCAAGCATTCCAGTGCCAAATGGGTGGCGCAGGTGCTGCTTACTCTCGTCGTCGTTGCGGCGTGGCCGGTTGCGATGCTGTGGAGAGCCAGTACATGGTGGTCGCAAAGTAAGGAAGGCGAACGCAGCAGGCGAAAATTTCAGAACATTGCGACCAGCATTGGCGTCCCGTTTGTCGAAAGCGTCGAGGTGACGCCAGTGGAGAAAATCTACATCCTCGACAAAATCACTGACGCATGGAAGATCGACGCGCCTGGATTTCTTGATTTGGTGATTACTGCGACGGATATTGCCATCATGTCCAAGCCGCATGACGTATTCTTTGTGGCGGAGGAGTTTTTGTCACTACAGGACGATGAACTGAAGTCTTATTGCAGAGAACACGCATTGTCTGAGCAAGAGGAAGCCCGGGTTATACGGTGGACGAACTGGGCCCAGTCTGCCGAAGCGAAGGCAATCGAAGGTCATTTCAGGCAACTTTGGCGCGAAAGAACGGGTGCTTCATTCCCATCGACTGCCTCCTATTCTTGATCTACGCCGTTTTCTTTGTCCCAATAAAAAGGCCTTAATGGGCTTTTGTTGTTCAGTGGCTCATCTGGTGAGCCCGACTGTGGATATTATTGGTCACCTTGTGCGTTTGACTTGTCGGTAATGCGCACTGAATTTCATCTGGGCTTTGTCCACTTTTTCCGGCGAAGGGCGATCTTGATTTCTCCGAATGCGATACGCATTTCTCTTTTGTTGTTTGTCTTAACCCCGCTGTCTGTCCTGGCACAGCGCCCGTTTGAGCCGGCAGTCGCTATCGAGCGCGAGCATCAGACTTTTGTCGTCGATGCCGACGGCACCTACAGCCAGATGATGGAAGAAAGTTTCCGTATCCGCACCGCAAAAGGTGCCGAGGACAACGGTAGCCAGGAGATCAGTTACATCTCCAGTCAGGAGGACATACTGTCCGTGGAGGCGTGGACGGTGAGCGCGGACGGAACCAAGATTCCGGTGCTGGCCTCGGCCATCCGGGACAGGGAGGAGGATAACAGCGGTGGCGTCGCGGAATTCTCGGACACCAAGTACAAGGCCATCATCTTTCCCCAGGTGGCGGTCGGGAGTTTGATTGCCTACAAAGTGGTGTCGCGGATTCACAGTTCTCCGTATCCGGGCGAATTCGATCGGTCATTCGTTTTCCCCCCGAGCGTTCTTTATGACGACTGGGAGGCGCACTTCGTGTTGCCTGAGTCGAAAAAACTGTATGTAGACAAGCGCGGCGTAACAGGTGGTCTGGACAAGAGCATCGACGGCTTGTCCTATTACACTTTCCGCTACCGCCGTGACAATGCGCTGCCGCCGCAGTCAGACGCGGCGGGTCCGATTCATTACGCGGACTACCTGTTCGTATCGACTATGCCGGACATGCTGGCACTGGGCCGCGTGGCGAAGGCGTTTTTCGAGCCGAATGTTCAAGTCAACGACGAGATCCGGACGCTGGCGCAACGGTTGATCGCTGGCGCCGCGGACGACCGGGCAAAGGTCAAGGCGCTCTACCTCTGGGTAGCGCAGAACATCCGCTACGTGTCGGTTTCCTTTGGGAACGGGCGGTTGGTTCCGCGCCCGGCGTCCCAGATATTGCACAATCGATACGGTGACTGCAAGGATCATGTCGTGTTGCTGGAGTCATTGCTGACCGCAGTCGGTATCCCCAGCAGCCCGGCTCTGATCAATGCGGGATCGAGCCACCTTTTCTCGAAGATCGGTGCCCATTACCCGATCAATCACGTCATTACCTATGTGCTTAGTCTGGATTTGTACCTGGATTCGACCGACCGCTTCGCCCCGTTCGGCACGTTGCCTGTGGCAGATGTGGACAAGCCGGTGGTACTGACGGCCTTGGACCGTCTTGGCCATACGCCCAGGATGAAAGCCGATGACCATGTCAGCCGGACCGAAGTCAACATGTCGATCCGGCCCGATGGCACGATCGCTGGGAGGTCCTACAGTCGCATGACGGGCTCCTTCGAGAGTTCCAGCCGAGCGAGCCGGTTTTTCAACCAATCCCGTGCCGAGAATGCCGTGGTGAAGGGACTCCTGTTCCGCTTCAACGAGACGGGAACCGGCAGCATGCGGTTCACCGACCCGACCGACACCACGAAACCCTACTGGGTGAGAGCCAATTTCACGCTGGAACCGTTGGCCAATATGCCTGGTCGGGGTGGGATGCCGATTCCTGTAGGTCTCGCACCCGGAGGAATCGCCGGGGCGGGCAGCAGCACGCCGGAACCCGAATCGAGATTCCCCTCGAGCTGCGGTTCCCGGATCTTCGAGGAGCGCTATGTGCTCAACTTTCCGGCTAATGTTTCCATTGAAGACATCCCGAAGGGCACGCAGTTTCGACAAGGGGATGTGCGCTACGAATCCCGCTTTGTACAAGACGGTCGCAAAGTCACCGCGCACCGAACGCTTCGGGTCCAGCGTGCCTCGAATTTATGCGGGGTCAAAGAAAACCGGGACTGGCTTGCCTTCTACAAGGTGCTGCAGCGCGATCTGCGCTCGCAGATTATTTACAGATAGCTTGGAGCCACCGTTGGCTTGCCATGTTGGAGTCGGGGGAGGTCAGATCACTCAGGAGAATTGCTGAACTGGAGAAACTCGAAGAACACTACATCCGATCGTGAAACTAACCAGCCTCGCCCCCGATATTGTTGCGACTATCCTGGATGACAGACTCCCATCAGGGGTCACGCTCTTCGACTTCTCGGAGGAGGTGATGCTGTTGTGGGGGGGGCGCATGGTGGGTGCCAGGGACGAATCAGTGTTGCCATACACGCCCTATTAATTTGATTAGCACGGTCAATGCGTAATGGCTTATCTTCGGGATTTTGTCTACGACGAAAGGGACACCGTACGCCTTGTGGTTTCGTCAGGCGCCCGCATGTGTCACTCTCTTGGGGAACGGCAGGGGGCACTTCCGCATTCCTTGGGATCTTTGCTGGTCAGGGTTAGGACTCGAACGTGATGGCGACGTCTATTGCTGGCAGCAAGGCACTTCTCCTGATTGACATCAATATCCTGGGTATTGGCTCAATGCATGAGTCTGAATACAAAGGGAGGTTTCATGGTGCGCGGGAAACGGGAGCAATCCACGGCGCATTCACAAAGCTCTCACGTCTGCTTCGCTCGCACAGTGAAAAGGTTCCTGTTGTCCTTTGGGACGACCGATGCCGCTGGCGGGAGGAAATTCTCCCTCGGTACAAACGGCACCGTTGGGATACACCGGAGCAGCAAGCCTTTCTAAAAAGCTACTTGTTCCAGGCAGAAGTGATCCGCGGGCTGTTGTCTAACCTGGGAATCCCACAGGTGTTTTGTCCTAATTTTGAGGCCGATGACATTGCCGGGCTGATCTGCAGAAATCTAGATGCAGACTGGCACATCACATTGGCGACGACCGACACTGACTGGTATCAAGCGCTCCGCAAGAACGTGGTGTGGCAATCGACCCGTACCGGCGAGGTCATTACCGAGGCCGACATTGGAAAAGTGGATTGGGTTAGCGGTGGCCCGTTCGTATCTACGGATCACTTTATTCAAGCCAAGGCATTGGCTGGCGATTCATCCGACGGAATTCCCGGAGTAATGGGCGTCGGGCTCAAGACGGCCGCAAAGATCATCAAGGAACATGGAACAATCGAAGCACTGTGGGCAAAGCATGACGCACGCGAACCTCTAAAAGGCGTTGTATTACAGCGCGCAGCGGGCCCCGAATATCGGGACACCTATTACCGAAACCTAAAACTCGTTGACTGGCGTCTTGCGCCATCGCTCGGTAAGGATTTTCGGCTCTATTTTGAACTGCCTGATTCTGATGCATTCAAACTAAAGTGTGCAAACTGGGGACTTGACGACGCTCTTT
The DNA here is from genome assembly GCA_903859155.1 of uncultured beta proteobacterium. Taxonomy (GTDB): domain Bacteria; phylum Pseudomonadota; class Gammaproteobacteria; order Burkholderiales; family SG8-39; genus 2-02-FULL-62-17. The sequence goes on along the minus strand of CAIOLO010000065.1, from coordinate 1,578 downwards.
TGTCTTGGAAGGAATACTTGCTGCCACGCGAGCACGCATCGGCCGCCTTGAAAGATATTCGGACGATTCTGGAAACGGCTTCATCTAGTAATTGACCGAGTCTAAGGTCAAAAATAAATAAACATCAGTCTCTCAAATCTCGCTTCGTCGACGGTTGTGCAGACCTTCCCTAGAACCTTTCGGCCGGCTGTTTTGTTGGAGGCGAACAAGCTGAGTTAACCGCGCGACCCAGCGGCAGTGGCACTCCAAGAAGACCCGTTGCATACAAATACCTTCTCTCGCTGCAGGCTCATGTGGTGAGCCTCTGAAGGGCTAAACTCGTTTCACCGATAGCGCGGTGGTCCATACGTTCCCGAACCGCTGTCAGGAATTCCTTACGGACATCACCTTGAATAATTCCACCCCCTGCACCGTCGATCACCTAGTTGAAGCCTACTTGCGATTCAAGGATTGGATGGACTACGACGCAAGTCATGCGGCCTACTGCATCAGGGAGGTCATGGCGATGCAGAAACTGTTTGGCACTTCATATGTCGAGTTTCCCAACACACTCTACGTAGACAGCTACGAGCGGCTACTGGCCATCATGCAAGATCGTGAGGACATGCTTTGCCGCTGGACCGAAATTGCCGAGACGACAGCGGACGTCGACGAGATGGACAGGCTGGCGAGGGTGCTGGAACGGACAGCCCCACATGTCACCGTTCACTATTTCACGACATTGACTGAAGCCGTGCATGAGATGGTCACTACGGCGGAAGCGATTGTTGCCCCGGATGGAAGCTACACAGTGGAAATGGAAAAGGGCCTCTCGGAAGACCATTTCCAGGCATCCGATGATGCTTACAAGTGGGAAATCCGCAAATTCATCGTGTCAGAGAACCCCGGCATTGACGGATTTCAATTCCCAGTCAGTAAATTGCACGATTTGGGTGTGCCTGCTATCAGGCCGGAACCAATTGGCGGGCCGGACTCTTGGGTTTGAAGGATGCTGGTGGGGTTGATTGCTGCACGGACTTTCTGGTGCTCATTGGAATAGCACCCTGGGTGCCCGCCATTGAGCAGCGTGGCGATGGTAATGCGTAAATGTGTCTTCAAGACGTTCACTCCTTACTCCTCACAATGGTGAGGAATCAGCGTAACGTCCCGTTGTTGCGCACGCACCCCGGATTAGGTGCACTTACACCTGCTCAGGGTGGAGGAGTTTGGGGGTGGCCACTGGTGGAGGAATTTGGGTGGCCGCCTGGGGGCCGTGGTGCGGCAGAAGGGGAAGATCAGGGGGCAATCAGGGAAGCCCCTGGATCGAGCAGGTAGGGAACTTTGAGGGCCAGTTGAGGGCCATCGACCAGATGCCCGATCTGCTTCTGGTCAATTCGGGGTCGCTTGGGGGTCGCTTCGGGTCGCTTTTTTGGGGCATTTAGCGACAATCACTGGCAAGGGAACTTCCGACCTAATCTTAATTTTATTAAGTGAATCAGGGGGTTGTGCTTTGCCGGTGATTGCCGTAAATTGCCGGGAATGGTGCCCAGGAAGGGACTCGAACCCCCACGACTTTTACCTCGCTAGGACCTGAACCTA
>CAIOLO010000064.1 GCA_903859155.1 uncultured beta proteobacterium | reverse complement strand
CATCCTGTTCTTGACCTCCACCGAGATGCGGAGTTCCGCGACAAGAGTTTCACGTTCAACCATCAGTGCCATGCGGGCAACGGAGTAGGTGATGCTCCGCCATAGCATCGGACCGGTGAATTCTCCCTTGACTAGATAGTCCTGCGCTCCGAGGGAGACCATTCGCTCGGCAAACCCGGTTTCGTCTATGCTGGTCATGATGACGATCGGAATGGATACTGCCGCCTCCCGCATTCTTGTTACCGTCTGCTCCCCCAAGCTGTCGGGGAGGGAAAGGTCAAGAAGAATGACATCCGGACTGGGGCTGGCGAGGCTTTCCCGCGCCTCCGCTAGGGTCGCGGCAAGGGAAACCTGGAATTTAGGCCGGACCGACCCGGCGAGCGCGACCGAAACCAGTTGAGCGTCGCCGGGATTGTCCTCGACCACGAGCACCCGTAGTGGCGCGTTCGCATTCATCGAGTCTGCACCTTCTCGGCGGGGGGGGCCGATTTGCAGGGAAATGTGATGATCTGCTGGGCGACCTTGCCCTGGAAAGCGGTTTCCCGAAGTATCCATTGTTCTGCTTTACACCACAATTCCAGGTCACGCCCCTCCGGGCGGCCTTCCTTTTCCCACAGGATACGAGCCATTTCGCGAACCCTTGCTTCATGGTTGATCATGTTTGCGGTCCTTTACGATGTGGCCTGGTCGGCGCTTTCATAATTTCATTGACCTTACCGTCCGCAGCCCTTTCCATCTCGGGCACGGTCGGTTCTGTCTCGCCCGCTTCGGGAATGGTGAAGCGGAATATCGAGCCCTGGCCGGGATCAGACTCGACCCAAATATGTCCGCCGTGGAATTCGACGATCTTCTTGCAGATGGCCAGGCCGATTCCGGTGCCCTCGTATTTTTCGCGGGTGTGCAGGCGTTGGAAAATCCAGAAGATGCGCTCGAAGTATTCGTGCGCGATGCCAATCCCGTTATCCTCGACGGCGAATTGCCAGCCGTCTGGGCAGTGGTCGCAGTTGACGCGGATTACCGGCTGGCGGTCGGGATGTCGGTACTTGATTGCGTTGGCCACAAGGTTTTGAAAGAGGCGCACCAACTCGTCGTAGTTGCCGGTTACCATCGGCATGGTATCCATCACCTCCACGCTACAGTTGGATTCCTGGATTTGGACCTGGAGATTGGAAATGGCTTCGGCAACCGCGTCGGCACTGGGGATAACGCCAAATTCGCAGTTGATCCGACCGATGCGCGACAGCTCAAGCAGCGCCAGCACCAATCCATCCATCCTCACCGCCCCATCCTTGGCGAATGCAAGAAATTCTTTCGACTCGACGTCGAGATCAGGATTGCGGCGTTCCAGCAGGGTCAGGAAGCCGTTGACCATTCTCAACGGCTCCCTCAGATCGTGAGAGGCAACGTAAGCGAATTGCTCCAGTTCTATGTTGGCCTTGGTGAGTTCCAGGGTCTTGACCTGCATTTCACGCTCAATCATCTTGCGATTGGTAATGTCGCGGATAATCCCGGTGAAATATGAGTGGTTCTCGTCATTCCACTCCGCCAAAGACATTTCCAGCGGCACCTCTTGCGTGTCCTTTCGACGCCCAGTCATTTCTGCTAACTTGCCGTTTAGATGGTGCCCCCCACCGGTTAGCACCCGCTTCATGCCGCGACGATGGTGGTCGTGGAAACGGCTCGGAATCAGCAGGGTCACCGGCCGCCCAATGGCCTCTTTTGCGGAATAGCCGAAAATACGTTCAGCACTTTGATTCCAGT
>CAIOLO010000063.1 GCA_903859155.1 uncultured beta proteobacterium | reverse complement strand
CCGCGCGTGTCAATCGACAGCGAGCGCAGCGCCCCCCCATCACCCTTCACGTTCGCGCTCGAGCCAAACAGCACCTTGCCGCCGGCCGTGTCGGTCCCCGCGCTCGTGTCCATTGTCACATCCGTGGCGAGCACCACCGTGGTGGCGCCGGTCAAATCTACGTCGCCGCTGTTCGTCGCGAGGTTTCCGTTAAGAGTCAGTACGGCACCAGCACCCCCGGTGGACACAGTTATGCCGCCTATACCTTGGGCCGTCACCGCACCGAGTGAAGCATCACCCTTGTTGGTGGCATCACCGCCGGTTCCGGCTTGAACAGTGATCGAGCCTGCTCCGCTGGTCTTGAGATGGACAGCCGACAAATTAATTAACCCGCTGCCATCTGAAGACGTTGAACTATTGCGAGTGCGAAATACGACGCTAACGCCATTCTGAAACGCCAGATTATCGTTTGTGGAGTCCCCTGGATTGCCCTGGTTGGTAAACGTGCTGGACGTAGCGATGCTGCGCCGTGCCTCAAGAGTGATAGTCCCGGAGGCGATTGACTCTAAAGCGGCTTCTGAGATTGCATAGGTTGCAGTGGAATCCGTATCAAAAGCAGTTGTGGGAAGCTTCGAGTCATCCGTACCAGGACCAGCACCGCCTTGAATATCTATGTCAAGCGGATCCAGCAGAAGCTGACCAGGATTGCCACTGGGCGCAGAAAGTCTTACTGATCCCCGAAAATCAAGTGCGCCTTTAGCAGATGTCTCAACGAATCCTCCATCCCCCGACTTCGTGCCGCCTTGCGCACTGATACTCCCGTAAAAACGCGTATCATCTTCGGACCAAAGGATAACCTTCCCGCCGTCGCCCTTTTCCAGCGCATCGGCGTTGATCGCCGTGCCTTTGCCAACATACGTCCGGCTCGCATTCTGCACCGCCTCGTTCTTACCCTGGTAGCCCCCCCCCACTAACACCGTCCCACCACCCGCATCCCCGCTGGCATCGATCCTCGCGTTGCCGATCAACCCAACCCGATCGCCAAGCATCTGCACCGTGCCGCCCTTCTCCACAGAGCCCTTGGCTTCGATCACGCCGTCGGCCAGCAAAGTCCCGCCCGCGTTCTTCTCCCCCGCCTGAACGGTGACTTCCCCCCCCTTGGCACCATTTGCGGTAACGACTGAAGTAGGTTCGAGCGTTACGTCCTTCTTCGCCCTGAACACAATCTTGCCGGTCGCAGCGTCGACGCTTGCGGAGTTGGCACTGACGGCGCCACTGTTGCGCACTGTCGTACCGAAAATTCCCACGCTCCCTGATGAGGCCACCAACCTGCCGACATTGAGCGCTTCGTTTTCGCCTGCCGTAATTTCCACACGCAAGTTGGGGCTCGCTGCCTGCACCAGTTCCACGCTCTTGCCCGCGGCAAGAATGATCTCCCCGGTGGGGCTGGTGATGACGCCGTGGTTCTCGACATTGGGCGCAACCAGGTAGACCGGTCCGCCGTTGGCGTTGATGGTGCCCTGATTGACGATCTTCCCGGCGCCGATGTACTCGTCGAATTTGAATTTGCCCGCCAGGAAATCGTTGTCCGACAGGCGCAGCGACGAGGCGACAAAACCGGCAGTGTCGATGATCGCGCCACCGCCGATGAATACGCCGTTTGGATTTATGAGGAATACTTTGCCGTTGGATAGCAGTTGCCCGAGGAGGTTCGAGGTCTGGCTGCCGACCACGCGATTCAAGACCGATGAGGCCGCACCTTGTTGGATGAAACGGGTGATCTCGTCGGCACCAATGGAAAAGCCATTCCACTGAATTATGGCGCCTGGGCTGTTGGCGATATTGAGGTTCTTGCCGAGCGCCTGGAAAGTTGCGTTGCCCGATATAACCGTGGGCAGGTTGGGGTTGGCCTGGGTGCTGCCCGCAAAGCACGATGCCACGGCGATTGTGGCAACCCTGTAGCGAAACACCATCGCTTTGCTGCTAGTGGTTTTTTTGCGCCCGATATCCCGCCTCCGGCGGCGGCCGTTAGCAGTCTTTGCGGAGTAAAAGCGTGACCACATAAATTCGTCTATTCAGTACGAAATAAAACCCAAAGAATCCGGCCCTTACGGCCTCGGCCTCTTATGATGCCAGCATAAACATTCCCCTTATGATGACAGCATAACCCTTCTCTAACAATCTCTGAAAACCAAGGTCAGATAAGGTCGATTACCGTGTTTTTTCGCCTTGAAGCTTGCTTCCGGTTGCACGAAAAATGCGCGTGCGATAACCGACGCTCGGCATCCACCACAACGACGTTAAGGTTATAGGCTGGCGCACTTGACGGACGTGACGAAAGTCACGAAAGGACGGGGATTCTGACCCTTATATTTCTACGTAAAACTCTACGTAAAATGGGCAAATCAGACTCACTTTGGACCGCCAGAAACAATCAGGTGCTTTTACCTGTTTTTTCTCAAAACCACCTGATTTTGACGACCGACAGCGATACGGTCGGCGCCACGCAAGAGATTTGCCATCAAAACCAGCGGGATAGGTGGTCCGCTTACCTAGAAAATGTAGGAAAACATCGCGTGCGCGCGTCCGTCAAAGCGTCCCTGCGTCGCGCCGGCGTCGGTTACAGAGGCAAAATCGAAGCGAAAACTCATGTTATTGCCGCGTGAGAACCGGAATCCCAGTCCGAAGCTTGCGATTGCAGCCTGCTTCTGCTCCCCGAGAAGCGGGCTGTAGCGTCGCGTCAGGCCCCAATCGTAGAAAAACAGGGTACGCAAACGCGAACCGCTCGCGAGAAAGGGAATGCTGGAGGCATAATCGGGCGTATAGAATTCGGTCGTCCCTCGAAAACCATTGTCATTAGCGACCTCGCGCTCGAGAAATCCGCGCACCGAATCCGCCCCGCCGACTCCGAACTGCTCTCCGGAGACCAGCCGGTCGCGTGTCAGTTGTCCGTTGAAACCGAGACGCATCTGCCATTCGTTGGCGAAGGCCTGGAGATGATTTATACCGTAGCGAAAAACAAAGTAATTTGCCTCACCCCCCGTTCGCGCCGCTTCAAAAGCCTTGCTTCCGCCGTCGTTTCCGCCTGCCAGATTCTTGAAAGCGCCCGCGTTGAATGAGGTCTCGCTTGCGCCGGTACGATACACCCCGTAGTAGGTGACGCTGACCGGATGCACAGTGATATCGGGCACCAGCGCCACGTCGCCAACGGTTACCTTGTTGCGATAACCGCGCCAGTCCAAGCCAAATGCCAAACGCTGTTCAATTTCGCCCCATTTGCGCAGATTCGCGTTGTAGCGCAGGCCAAAGATGCTGCCGCTGCCGCTGACATTGAACAGATTCTGAATCACGCCCGAATTGACGTTGGAGTAACCCACACTGACATCGAGTGAATCACCGAAGCTGTAGAGCGGCACGCGATAGGAGCCGCCAAAAATGAATACGTTGCGGTTGGTTGTCAGATCGGTGGTATTGGGATGACCGGAACTGCTTGGCGATGTCACGTACTGCATGGACAAAACGTGATCGCGATTGAACATGTTGGAATGCTGGAATCCGCCACCGACCCGGAAAATGCCGGTCTGCTGGGTACCGGTGTTGTCCATCGTGATGCTGTATTTGGTGGGTGCTTCATCTGTCAAGCGTACGACCGCATCGACCTGCCCCTCCTCGCTACCCCCTCGCAACAGAACCGTGGTTTGCTTGGCGGGATTTTCGTTGGCGACGCGAAGATTTTCCGCGACTCTATGGATGTTGGGCGAAACGCCGGACTTCACCGAAGGCAGGCTTCTGCGGATATTGTCTTCATCGAAGAACTTGCTTCCCTCGATCACCAGCCGGGCGATGCGTGCTTCGACTATCTTGAACCGCACCTCGCCCTTGTCCAGTTCCTGCTCGGGAAGAATGACCTGTACCGCGCTGAAGCCTTTTTCCGAGTAAGCGCGTTCCAGGGCCTCGAGCGCGCGCTGCACATCGGCAAAATCCTTGTCGTGGCCGGCGAATGGTCCGACCGCACTTTCTATCTCCTCCTTGCTAAGAAGGGTTGCCCCTTCAACCAGAAAGCTTCGGATCTCGAACCTGGGCTCCGGCGCCGCCTGCGCGGGTGCCTGATCGGGCTGTTGGACAGGGGCCTGCGCAAACGCAAGGTCTGGCAATGCAGAAAGACATGCGAAAAACAGCGCCAATAGCGAATGTACGCGCCCGCATTTACCCCACCCGTGGTTAAGGAACTTTTTCACGACCGCCTGTAGAGCTTTTTTACCGAGAGGGTATCGGTCGACCAGATCAGACGACCAACCAGTACTGAAATTCGACCCAAGCCCCGAGTATAATTTGAATCAAATGCCCAGTATCCATGTTTCGCGCGGGTATTTCTGCTCAAGGCAGGAGCCCCTTTTTTGCCCCCCCTTGCCTTCCCCCTGACCCTTTCATTCTCGTCTCAAATCCATTTCCATGTCAAAAACTTCCAAGCATTGCAAACTCCTGATCCTGGGATCCGGACCGGCCGGATATACCGCAGCGGTTTACGCGGCGCGGGCCAACCTCAAACCGGTATTGCTCACCGGGTTGGCACCTGGCGGCCAGTTGATGATCACCACGGAAGTGGACAACTGGCCTGCAGATGCAGCCGGGGTACAAGGACCGGAATTAATGGAACGCTTCCAAAAGCATGCCGAACGTTTCGAGACTGAAATCATCTTCGATCAGGTAATCTCCGCGCATCTTGGCGAGCGCCCCCTGCGCCTGGAGGGCGACTCGGCGACCTATACCTGCGACGCGTTGATCATCGCCACGGGCGCCTCCGCTCGCTACCTGGGCATTGAATCGGAGAAACACTTCATGGGCAAAGGCGTCTCGGCCTGCGCCACCTGCGACGGCTTTTTCTACAAGAAGCAACCGGTTGCGGTCATCGGTGGAGGCAACACGGCCGTGGAGGAAGCGCTGTATCTGAGCAACATCGCCAGCCAGGTTACCGTAGTGCACCGGCGCGACAAATTGCGTGCGGAAAAGATCATGCAGAAAAAACTCCTGGAAAAACCCAATGTCACCATGAAATGGAACCAGGAGTTGGACGAAGTGCTGGGTGACGCCAAGGGTGTAAACGGCATGAGGATCCGCGATATCCACACCGGTGCGGTCGAGAAAATCGATGTTCAGGGCGTATTCATTGCCATCGGCCACACGCCCAACACGGCTTTGTTCGAAGGCCAATTGGATATGGAAGGCGGATATATAGCTACGCGCGGGGGGCGGTCAGGCAACGCAACGGCCACCAGCGTCGCTGGCGTTTTCGCAGCCGGTGACGTTCAGGATCACATTTACCGCCAGGCGGTCACCAGCGCCGGATCCGGATGCATGGCCGCGCTGGATGCGGAAAAATATCTGGAGTCTATGGGTTAGCTCGCCGGATCGCAGTCTTCCCGATAAGGCGGCTCGGACCGCCATCTCGAGCAATCTGATGCCCGATATATCGCGTGGCTAGACGGCCGATTCGTCCGTTTCACCAGTGCGGATTCTCACCACCTGTTCCACCGTGGTCACGAATATCTTGCCGTCGCCGATCTTTCCTGTCCGCGCGGCCTTGATGATGCCCTCGACAGCGCTTTCGACCATCTTGTCTGGCACCACCACTTCAATTTTCACCTTGGGAAGAAAATCCACCACATACTCCGCGCCCCGATAAAGTTCGGTATGGCCTTTCTGGCGCCCGAATCCCTTTACCTCAGTCACGGTCAATCCTGTGACGCCCACCTCGGCAAGCGCCTCGCGCACCTCATCAAGCTTGAATGGCTTGACTATGGCTTCGATCTTTTTCATGCAGGCCCCCAGGAAAAAAGCGTGTCGAAGTATAACAAAAGGCGCGCTTGCGAAGACAGGCCACTGGGAGCGGCGTTCTGGCCCGACCGTCCCGTCCCTATAATACGCAATTGAATCTTGCGGCTCTGCGAAAGGACACCGAGGTCCAATGGGTGACGAAGCGCCGAGTTTGCGTGTTCTGAACACTCTTGCCGGGGTCAGTCCGGCCGAGTGGAATGCGCTCGCCGGCACCCAACCCTTCCTGCGCCACGAATTTTTGCACGCCCTTCATGAAACCGGTTGCGCATCGGAGCACACCGGGTGGCTGCCGCAATACCTGAGCCTGTGGCGCGATGGTCGGCTTGAAGGGGCAATGCCTCTTTATCTGAAGAGTCACTCACGCGGCGAATATGTATTCGATTGGGCCTGGGCCGACGCCTATCAACGCCATGGCATCGAGTACTACCCCAAGTTGCTCTCGTCCGTTCCTTTCTCCCCGGTTAGCGGGGCCCGCCTGCTTGCCACGACCCGCGAGGCACGCCAGCGCCTGGTCGCCGCGTCTCTGGATCTGGCCGCGCAAACCTCATCCTTGCATGTTCTGTTTCCTACCGAGGAAGAGGCGGCCGACCTGGTTTCGGCGGGAATGATGCTGCGCCGGGGCGTGCAGTTTCACTGGCGCAACGAAGGCTATGACAGTTTCGAGGCGTTCCTTGCGCGTCTGTCGCACGACAAGCGCAAGAAGATCCGCCAGGAACGGCGCAAGGTAAAAGATATCGGAGTCAGTTTTCAGCGCCTGGTTGGACAGGATATACGCAAGGAACACTGGGAATTCTTCGCGCGCTGCTACAACGCTACGTACCGGGCGCACCACGCCACGCCCTACCTGAAGCTATCCTTCTTCGAAAGCCTGGGCGAGACCATGCCGGAAAATCTGCTGCTGGTGCTCGCTTCGATGGATGGCAGCCCAGTGGCAAGCGCACTGAACATTTTTTCCGCGGAGACGCTCTATGGCCGCTACTGGGGTTGCATCGGCTATGTGCCCAACCTGCATTTCGAGACCTGCTACTACCAGGCCATGGAATTTTGCATCGAGCAGCGGATCCCCTTGTTTGAGGGAGGCGCGCAGGGCGAGCATAAACTTGCCCGGGGATTTTCTCCGGTTGAAACCTGCTCCGCACACTGGCTCAGACATCCGGCTTTCTCCGACGCCATCGAAAAATTCCTGGAACGAGAATCCGCCGGGGTGGAACACTATCTGGATGAACTGAACGAGCGTGCCCCGTTCAAAAAAACCTGATCGGCGTCCCTGCGTCTGCCTGAAGTCGCGCTATTTGGTCTTCAGGCGAAATCCGCCCAGCAAGGCGGCAATCTGGACGGCCGGCTTGCCCGAAGTCCGGGCAGAGGTAATTTCGCCGCGTGCCGGTGCCGCCGCCGAGGGCTGCGAAACCGTTGGACGATAAGGTTCAAGAAATATCGGGTCCGCCGGGACACCGGAACGCCGCGCCCCCTGTGCGGGCGCGCCAGCGGGCCTTTCCCGATCACGCGGCCGCTCGCGTCTGGCTCCGGAGAGGGCATCGCCACTGCGTTCGCGCCGCACCTCCCCGTGCGGTTTCTGCGGGACAAGCGAGCTGACCGAGCGCGAATCCATCCCGAAGCCCGAAATCAATTCGCGCGGAATGGTGACACGGATGGTTTTCTCGATGGCCTCCAGCCGCTCGTGCTCCTCCGGACTTACCAGCGAAATTGCCTCTCCCGTGGCGCCTGCGCGACCGGTACGGCCGATTCGATGAACATAGTCTTCGGGAGAATTGGGCAGATCAAAATTGATGACGTGAGGCAAATCTTCAATATCCAGCCCGCGCGCCGCCACATCGGTGGCTACCAGCACTCTGACCTTGCCTTCCTTGAAATCATTGAGTGCGATCAGGCGTTCGGGCTGGCTCTTGTCACCGTGAATCGCCGTCGCATGCACGCCATCGCGATTCAACTGATAGGCAAGGCGGTTTGCCCCAAGGCGCGTTGCCGTAAATACCAGCACCTGCTTCAGGTCACGGGTCTGCACCAGATAACTGAGAAGTTCACGCTTTTTCTCGCGTGCCACCGGGATGGCCACGTGCTTGATGGAATCGGCGGTGGCGTTGCTCCTGGCCACCTGAACCATCACAGGATTATTCAGGAACGAATCCGACAGTTTGCGGATATCGTCGGTGAGCGTGGCTGAAAAAAGCAGGGTCTGCCGCTTGGACGGCAACAGCTTGATGATGCGCGTCACATCGGGAATAAATCCCATGTCGAGCATGCGATCGGCCTCATCCAGCACCAGCACTTCGACCTGGGAAAGGTTCAGGGTTTTTTGCTGGACATGATCGAGAAGGCGCCCCGGCGTGGCCACAAGCACCTCAACGCCGCGCCGCAATGCCTCGGTTTGCGGATCCATGTTCATGCCGCCGAAAATCACCGTGGTGCGAAGCCCCGTGTATTTCGCATATCCGCGCAAACTCTCCTCCACCTGGGCGGCCAGCTCCCGGGTCGGCGTCAGCACCAGGGCGCGCACCGGATGGCGCGCAGGAGAAGCGCTGGTATTGGCATGGGGCAACAGGCGCTGCAATAGCGGCAGTCCGAAACCCGCCGTCTTGCCTGTCCCGGTCTGTGCGCCACCGAGCACGTCCTGGCCGGCAAGCACTTGGGGTATTGCCTGCACCTGTATCGGTGTGGGATCGGTATAGCCCTGCTCCAGGATCGCTTTGAGAAGCTCGGGCCGCAAATTCAGTTCAGAAAATCCTGGCAAACAGCGGTCTCCAATGTGCCGGTCCGGGCTGGATACGTCGCTGCAGGAATCGGAAGGAAGGCCGCAGGTGGGCGCCGGACTATCTAAGGCGGAGCGCCATTGTACCAGACGGCACTATCAACTCTCGGCCACACCACATTCGTGGGAAAATCCGTGTCTGAAATCGCCTGTCCCGGCACCGGCCACGGTCTGGCGCGACCGGACCGCCCCGGGACCGCCCGGCGGGGCCGCTTTCCCTAGTCCTGGAACAATATTGCCTTGATTACACTGCGCGAACTGTGCCTGCAACGTGGTGCCAAGCGGCTTTTCGAGAGCGCCAGCCTGAGCTTTTTCGCGGGCCAGAAGATCGGCGTGGTTGGAGCCAATGGCTCGGGAAAGTCCTCGTTCTTTGCGCTATTGATGGGCGAGTTGCACGCGGAGTCCGGTGACCTTGAGTTTCCACAGGATCTGATCGTCGCGCACGTTTCTCAGGAAACCGAACCCGCGCCGCAACCATCGCTTGATTTCGTACTTGACGGCGATGAAGAGTTGCGCGCCGCGGAGCGCGAAATTGCAGCCGCCGAGGCCGGCGGCGACGGCGAGCGCCTTGGCGAAGCGCACGAACGCTATAACAATCTTGGCGGATGGGGCGCTCGCGCGCGCGCCGCGGAAATGCTGTTCGGTCTGGGTTTCTCGGTTGCCGAACACGACCGACCGTTGGCCGAGTTCTCCGGTGGCTACCGGATGCGCCTCAACCTGGCCCGCGCGCTGATGCGCCGCTCGGACCTGCTGCTCCTTGACGAGCCAACCAATCACCTCGACCTGGATGCGGTGATCTGGCTGGAGGGCTGGCTCGCCGCCTACAAGGGAACCCTGTTCCTGATTTCCCATGACCGCGAATTTCTCGACGCCATCTCGGATCATGTGTTGCACTTCGACCACGGCCACCTGAAGCTGTATCGCGGCAACTACGGCGCTTTTGAGCGCCAGCGCGCCGCGTCCCTCGCACAACAGCAGTCGGCCTACGTCCAGCAGCAGCGCGAAGCGGCGAGACTGCACCGGTTCGTCGAGCGCTTTCGCGCCAAAGCAACCAAGGCGCGCCAGGCACAAAGCCGGCTCAAGGCGCTGGAGCGCATGGAAATGATTGCGCCGGCCCACGTCGATACGCCTTTCACCTTTCGCTTTCGCGAGTTCCCGGGAAGTCCTGAGATCGCGCTGCAACTGGAGGACGCCGCCGTGGGTTACGATGACAGGACGGTCCTCGATTCAATCACCCTTTCAATCCGGCGCGGGGAACGCATCGGTTTGCTGGGTCGCAATGGCGCGGGAAAATCCACCTTCGTCAAGCTCATCTGCGGTGCATTGAACGCGCAAAACGGCGAGCGGCGCGAAGGAAAAAATCTTCGCATCGGCTATTTTGCCCAGCATCAGCTGGAGGTGTTCACCGCGACAGATTCTCCGCTCCGCCTCTTGCAGCGGCAGGACCGTGCAGCACGCGAGCAGGATCTGCGCGACTTCCTGGGTAGTTTCGATTTCCACGGGGAGCGGGTATTGGAGCCGGTGGAGCGGATGTCCGGAGGCGAACGGGCGCGCCTGGCGCTGGCGCTCATCATCTGGAACCGTCCCAATCTGCTGCTGCTCGACGAGCCCACCAATCACCTCGATATCGACATGCGCGAGGCGCTCGCCGAAGCGCTGCAGGAATACGAAGGCGCCATGATTCTGGTCTCGCATGACCGACATCTGCTGCGCAGTTGCGCCGACGAACTGCTACTGGTCGCCGACGGCGGTGTGGCCGAGTACGACGGCGATCTGGACGATTACCGGCGCTGGCTGGCCGAGTCGCGCAGCCCGGGCGCCACGAAGAACAGGGATTCGAGCCGCTCCCGGCGCGCTGAACGCCAACAGGAGGCCCAGGCGCGAACTGTCGGCCTGGAGCGACGCCGGCCGCTTGCCCATCGATTAAAAAAACTGGAATTGGAAATAGAACCGCTGGCAACCGAACGAGCCCGTTTGACCGGTTTGCTCGGCTCAGCGGAGTTCTACAGCAACAGCGACCCAGACGCCCTCGGCAAGGCATTGCGGGATCAGGCGCAGGTTGCGAAAAAACTGGATCAACTGGAAAACGAGTGGCTGCTGCTCCAGGAGCAGCTCGAAGCGCTTGATGCGAACCAGGGATAGCTTCGGCTAATTGAGCGTGCGCGCCCCTTCCACCGGCATCGGCAACAGCGGCGACTGGGGCAACTCCAGCTTGATGTCCCATTCGGCGCGCGTGACCACGTTCTGCAGCAGTTTGCAAAAAGAGTGCAGCAGCGTCTCATCGAGCGCGATATTGACGCCCTGCCCCTTCATCGGCAAAAGGGTCACCACGTTGTTCCCGTTAGCGTCGCGACCGGTTTGGATCTTGCCTATCAGGATGGGATCCACGCCCAACGGTCGTTCGCGTCCCTCCAGGTAGGGTTTGGAAAAATCCGCAACTTGAAGCGCCTTTTCATGCTGCATGCCCATCAGGGCATTGCGTGCCTCCGGCGTGGCCCCCTGCAGCTGCACAATCGGGCTTGCCTGCAGCATCTTGACCAGCGCGGTCCAGAGCAGTTTCACGCAGCGGCGCGTCAGCCAAAGGAGAATCTCCGCGCCATCGTCGGTCAACACATGCAGGATCAGCCGGTCCTGTTCGGCGTTGAATTCGAGCTTGAGCTGATGCAAGCGCATGGTTTCTGTACTTCGATGGTTCTGCCGGAATTTTCCGTGGGGAGTCCAGTTTAACCGGCGTGACGCCCCAGCGCCCATTGCACATGTTCGCGAACCAGGGCCGATGGATGGTCGGTGCGCGCCTGCAGGGCGGCGGCGGCCTCGCCGCTGCGGGGTGCGTTTCCCAGACCAACCGCAAGATTGCGAAGCCAGCGATCATGGCCGATTCGCGCAATGGCGCTGCCCGCAAGGCGTTCGCGAAAACGCACCTCATCCCAGGCGAACAATTCCACCAACTCGGCGCTGTCCAGCCCGTTTCGCACCTGAAAATCGATTTCACCGCTCAGTTTTGCGAAGCGATTCCAGGGGCATACCAGTTGGCAGTCGTCACAACCATAAACGCGGTTACCGATCAACGGACGCAGTGCCACGGGAATGCTCCCCTTGAGTTCGATGGTGAGGTAGGAAATGCAGCGCCGCGCATCCAGTTCATAGGGCGCGACAATCGCCTGCGTCGGGCAGATTTCGATGCAACGCTTGCAGGTCCCGCAATGCTCTGCGGTCGCCGCGTCCACCGGCAGCGCCAGATCGGTGAAAATCTCGCCAATGAAAAAATAGGACCCGGCCTCGCGAGCGAGCAACAGGGTGTGCTTCCCGCGCCAACCCAGGCCAGACTTGCGTGCAAATTCCACCTCCATCACCGGCGCCGAATCAGTGAACACCCGATAACCAAAAGCACCGATTTCAGCCGCGATGTGATCGGCCAGCCGCTGCAGTCTTGCACGCATGACTTTATGGTAGTCACGGCCCAGCGCGTATCGTGAAATGTAGGCTTTGCCCTGATCCGCAAGCGTCGCGTGGGCGTCGGCGGCGATGGGCCAATAGTTCATGCGCGCGGAAATCACGCGCAACGTACCCGGGCGAAGATCCTCGGGATGCGCGCGTTTAGCACCATGCTTTTCCATATAATCCATCTCGCCATGCCGCCCTTTGGCGAGCCACTCCTGCAGACGCACTTCTGCGAGCGAAAGATCGATATTCGAGATGCCCAGCGCGGAAAATCCCAATTCTTTCCCCCAGGCCTTGATATTTAGCGCCAGCGCGGACAAATCTATGGATTGGCTCTGATTCATCCCATGCATCATAGCGGGCACACCCACACGCTGTGGCTGTCTGATGAGGCCGCGACCGGACGCCTTGGCGCCATTCTTGCCCCCCGGATTGAGCCGGGAATGCACATTTTCCTGCGCGGAGGCCTGGGGGCCGGCAAAACAACGCTGGTCCGCGGCCTGCTGCACGCGCTGGGTCACGAGGGCCGCGTCAAGAGTCCCAGCTATGCCCTGGTTGAACCTTATACTATTTCTAGATTATACTTGTACCACTTTGATTTCTATCGGTTCCGTGACCCAAATGAGTGGAATGATTCGGGCTTCAGAGAACTGTTTGCCAGTCAGGCTGTATGCCTTGTCGAATGGCCTGAAAGGGCGGACGGGCTATTGCCGGAACCGGACCTCGATATTCACCTTGCGATGCAGGAACAAGGCCGCCAGGCCGTGCTTGTCGCACACAGCATTTCGGGTGAGCAATGCGTTTCGGCGCTGAAATCGCCAGAAGGCTTTTCCTAAGCGCGAATGTTCTGCTGCGCCTCGCATTTGTCGCGCTGATCGGCGTGGTGCTTTCCCAGATCGTCGTCGCCACGGCGCGCGCCGCCGAAAGTATCTCGGCCATTCGCGTCTGGCCGGCGCAGGAATACACCCGCGTGACTTTCGAATCGCGCGCGGCGGTTCGCCACTCCTTGATGCTGGTGAAAGACCCCGACCGCCTTGTGCTGGATCTCGAGGATGTCGAACTGTCGAGCATACTCAACGAAATCAACGGCAAACTTGCCGCCAGTGACCCCTATGTCGCCAGTTTGCGCGCAGCGCGCAATAAGCCCGGCGTGGTACGCGTAGTGCTCGACCTGAAGTCGGAGGTGAGACCGCAAATTTTCACTTTGAAACCGGTTGGCGACTATGGACACAGACTGGTGCTCGATCTGTACCCGGCTGTTCCCACAGACCCGTTGATGGCGCTTGCCGTTCGTGCCGATGGTGGCGCAAGAAGCCCGATGGCGCAGGCAAACACCGAATTGCGGCCTGACGCCGCGCCGCTCGACGCGTTCCGTGAAACTCGATCAGACCCGCGTATGGCCGAGGGAACCAACGGGGATTCGACCCGACCATCCTCCGCGGGACCAGATGCCGCGAAATCCGCTGCAATGAAATCCTCCAGGGCCGCGGACAACGCAAAGACCACCGTTGATCGCCTGGTGACGGTCGTTCTGGATGCTGGCCACGGCGGTGAAGACCCCGGCGCCAAGGGGCATCGCGGCACCTACGAAAAACATGTGACGCTGACAATCGCACGCCGCCTGAAAGCACTGATAGACGCCGAGCAGGGTATGCGGGCGGTGCTGACACGCGACGGCGATTTCTTTGTCCCGCTGCAATCCCGCGTTGAAAAAGCGCGTCGACTTCGGGCCGACCTGTTTGTCTCGATTCACGCCGATGCCTTCGTGCGTTCGCATGCCCGCGGATCATCGGTGTTCGCGTTATCGGAAAGCGGTGCGACCAGCGCCGCGGCGCGCTGGCTGGCCAAGCGCGAGAACGACGCCGACCTGATCGGCGGGGTGAATATCGATATCAAGGACAGGCATCTGGCCCAGACCCTGCTCGATCTGTCGCAGACTGCGACTATCCAGGACAGCCTCAAACTTGCGCGCGCTGTTCTGAGACAACTTGGCGGTGTCAACACCCTTCATAAATCGCACGTCGAACAGGCGGGTTTCGCAGTCCTGAAAGCTCCGGATATTCCATCAATACTGGTCGAGACCGCATTTATCAGCAATCCCGCGGAAGAGAAAAAGCTGAATGACGAGGACTACCAGGAGAAGCTGGCGCTGGCCTTGCTGCGCGGCATAAAGCAGTATTTCGCCAGGAATCCGCCGCTTGGCCGCCCGGTTCTGGCCTCGATCGAAAAATAGGCGACACCGTCCCGCCTAGGCTTTGCGTAGTCGGGACTTGAGAAATTCGATAAACAGCGGCGCCAGCGATATGGCGACTATGACGAGTATCACTGCCGTCAGATTCTGGCGGATCACCGGAATATTCCCCAGGTAATAGCCAGCGTAGACCAGCGACACCACCCACGCGAGCGCCCCTATCACTGAAAATCCGATGAAACGGGGATAATTCATGCGCCCCACCCCGGCGACAAAGGGGGCAAATGTCCTGACCAGCGGCAAAAACCGGGCAAGTACAATCGTCTTGCCTCCGTGCCGATCGTAGAAAGCATGCGTGTAATCGAGAGCCTTGCGATTGAAAAAGCGGGAACTCTCCCAACGAAAAACGCGCGGTCCGAGATAGCGTCCAATCCAGTAATTGCAGTTGTCGCCCAGCAATGCGGCGGTGATCAGCGTTGCCATGAGCGCGGACACATCCATACCGGCCGCGGCCCATAGGGTGCCGGCGACAAACAACAGAGAATCGCCGGGCAAAAACGGCGTCACGACCAGCCCGGTCTCACAGAATACGATGAGGAAGAGCAGCAGATAAATCCACGGGCCGTACTGCTGCAGCAGCGCCGCCAGATGCGCGTCCAGGTGGAGAAACAGGTCAACGAGTGAGAGGGCAATTTCCATCCCTGCATTCTACCTGCCCGGAAACCGCAAACCGCCGCGAACTCCAGCCCGGATTCCGGTGCGAACGGCTGGCATTTCCGCCTTCATTTTGTATTACTCTCACGCTTCGCAAGCCAACCGACGAACTGCGGCGACCAGCAAACCGCGGCCAGACTGAATCGCGTCATGCCCAGCATCAAGCTCCTTTCCGACACTTTGATCAGCCAGATCGCGGCCGGCGAGGTGGTCGAGCGCCCCGCCTCCGTATTGAAGGAACTGATCGAGAACAGCCTCGATGCCGGTGCCACGGAAATTTCGGTAACCCTTGCCGAAGGCGGCATCAGGGAGGTTCGAGTCGTCGATAATGGCGCCGGGATGGAGGCCGGCGACCTGACGCTGGCGCTGCGGCGCCACGCCACCAGCAAGATCGCGACGCTGGCAGACCTTGAGCAGGTGCAATCACTGGGTTTTCGCGGCGAGGCGCTGGCCAGCATTGCCTCGGTGGCGCGGGTGCTGATCACCAGCCGCACACACCAGGCGCACCACGGCGCTTCAATACGCAGCGAGGGCGGCCATGAGGGGGCCGCCGAACCGGCCACGGCCGCACCCGGCACGGTGATCACGGTCAACGAGCTTTACTTCAATACGCCGGCCCGGCGAAAGTTTCTTCGCAGTGAAGCCACTGAATTTTCCCATTGCGACGATGTGGTGAGGCGCATCGCGCTGGTGCGTCCGGATGTGTCATTCTCGCTGCGGCATAACGGCAGGGTTACGTTGCACCTGCCTGCTTCGGACCAGGCGAGGCGCATCGAGTCGCTGCTGGGTGTGGCGTTTTCGGCAACTGCCCGCGTGTTCGAAGAGTCCAGCCTGGGTATGCGCCTTTGCGGATGCGCCGGTGCGCCCGGCGAGGCACGCGCCAGTCGCGACGCGCAGTATTTTTATGTCAATGGCCGCTTCGTGCGCGACAAAGTGGCGACCCATGCAGCGCGTGAAGCCTATCGCGACGTGCTCCACGGGGATCGGCATCCCAGCTATGCTTTGTTTCTCGAGATTGACCCGGCAGCCGTGGATGTCAACGTACACCCGGCCAAGACCGAAGTCCGCTTTCGCGATTCGCGCGGCATACACCAGTTCATATTCCACTCGCTGACCAAGACAATGGCAAGGAGCGCCAGTAGCGCGCCTGTCGCATTTGCTGCGCCGCTGGCCACGACATCGCGGGACTCCGGAGCGCCGTCGGCTCGGCCCTATTACCAGCACAATCTGGGTATTGCCGAACCCGTTGGGCGCTACGTCGCCGCATTCGGCGAAGCGCAACGGCCCAGTGCCACCGGAGCTTTTGCCGCGGCCACCGCGGCATTGCGCGCGGGCGTTCCGGCCGCGAGCGCGGCCGGCGAGAACGCCCCACTCGGATACGCCCTGGCGCAGTTGCACGGCGTGTACATCCTCGCGCAGAACATGAACGGACTGGTGTTGGTCGACATGCATGCCGCGCACGAACGCATCGTCTACGAAGGACTCAAGAATGCCCTCGACAGGCGAGCAGTCGAGACCCAGAAATTGCTGATTCCCGCCACGCTGAATGCGGACTCCCTGGACGTTGCAACAGTCGAGGAGCACGGCCTGACATTGGCCGAACTCGGCTTTGATATCGCGCCGTTGTCCCCGACAACACTCGCCGTGCGCGCCCTGCCGTCGATGCTTGCCGGGGGCGACATCGCCACCATGGTGCGCGCGGTATTGGGTGAGATTCGCGAATACGGCGCGAGTCGCGCCCTGACAGAGCGCCGCGACGAACTACTCTCCTCCATGGCCTGCCATGGCGCCGTACGCGCCAACCGCGCGCTGACTCTGCCGGAAATGAACGCGCTGCTTCGCCAGATGGAGGAAACCGAGCGCTCCGGACAATGCAATCACGGGCGTCCGACCTGGTACCAGATGAGCCTTGCGGACCTGGACAAGCTCTTCATGCGCGGTCGCTGAGGACGCCTTGGAAACCCGTAGCACACCGGTCGCCGTGGCGGTCATGGGTCCCACGGCGAGCGGCAAATCGCGGCTGGCGCTTGCCCTGTCCGCGCGCTTCCCGGTCGAGATCATCAGCGTCGATTCGGCGCAGGTCTATCGCTGCATGGATATCGGCACCGCCAAACCCGGTCACGAAGAGCGCGTCGTGGTGCCGCACCACCTGATCGACATCATCGATCCCACCGAAGTCTATTCTGCAGCGCGATTTCGCGATGACGCGATCCGTTTGATCGGAGAAATCCGCGCGCGCGGGCGCCTGCCGCTGCTGGTGGGCGGGACCATGCTTTATTTCAAGGCGCTGCGCGACGGACTCTCGAACCTGCCGCAGGCGAATGCACAGATCCGCGCCCAGATCGAGGCGGAAGCCAGCCTCCACGGTTGGCCGCGTATGCATGCCCAACTCGCGCAGATAGATCCGGTCGCCGCGACGCGCATCAAGAGCGGCGACATTCAGCGCATCCAGCGGGCTCTGGAGGTGTACCGGATTACCGGTTCGCCGCTATCGGAACTGATCGCCAGGGCACGCGACGGGGACGCTCCGCTGCCGACATTGGGGATGGCGCTGGTACCGTCAGATCGCGCCGAATTGCACCGCCACATCGCGGCTCGAATGGACACCATGCTGCAGGCCGGACTGGTCGAGGAACTGCGCGCGTTGCGGGCGCGTTTCGCGCTGCTACCGGAAATGCCCTCGATGCGCTGCGTCGGTTATCGCCAGGCCTGGCAGCATCTGCAGGGCGAGCTGAGCGCGCCGGAACTGCGTGAACGCGCCGTCTATGCGACACGTCAACTCGCGAAACGCCAGCTGACCTGGATACGCGCCACGCCGGAACTGGCCCTGTTCGATTCTGCGGATGCCGGACTGGCCGAAAAAGCCTGTCGCCTTATCGCCGAGCACCTGCCCGCCCAAGCCAGCCCCTGAACCGCGTCGAACGCCGCCGGTTGGCGGGCAGCCGGCTGCTAGCGCTCCGACAAGGCTTTGCTGCGCGCTTTGTTGATGGGTTTTAGCAGATAGAAAAGGATCGAGCGTTCGCCGGTGAGCACATCGACGCTGGCGGTCATGCCCGGGATCACCGGCAGTGCGCGGCCCCCTTGCTCGATGGCCGATTTGGCGGTACGAATGTGAGCAAGGTAATAGGGTTCCGGTGCGGGCGCGCCGGCAGACTGCGCCTGCTGCTGTATGGAATCGGCACTGAGATATTCCACTTTTCCTTCCAGTCCGCCGTAGATGCTGTAATCATAGGCGGCCAGTTTCACGATGGCCTTCTGCCCCACCGACACGAAGGCGATGTCCTGCGGCCTGATCCGCGCTTCCACCAGCAGGGATTCCTCGACCGGCACCACCTCCGCCAGCGGCGTGCCCGGCTGAATCACACCGCCCAGGGTTTTGTTGGCGATGGTCTTGACGATGCCTTTTAGCGGCGAGCGCACTGCGGTGCGCGCAACCCTGTCCTCCAGCGCCGGCACCGATTCGGCAACCTTGGCCAATTCGTTGCGCGCGATGGAAAGTTCGGCAGCCGCCTGGGCTCGAAACTGCGTGTCGTTATCCTCGATCTTGCGGCGCGCCTCCTCGATTGCCGATTGCGCGCGCGGTATGGCCAGCGTCGCCGCCTCCAGCTCCGAACGCAGGCGCGAAGAATCGCGTTCCAGGCGCAGCATTTCCACCTCGGAAACAGCCCCCTGCTTGACCAGCGGCGCCGTAATGGTTATCTCCTTGCGCAGCAGATCCAGTTGATCCTGGGCCCGATCGCGCCGGGACTGCAATTCCAGCACCTCCTGCCGGCGCTGCACCAGTTGCTCCTGCAGCACTGCATTGCGCCCTACCAGATCACGCTGCCGGGCGTCGAATACCGCCAGTTCGTTCTGTGCCAGGGCGGGAGCGCTCTTGTTGACATCGCCGGGCATCAAGGGGCGCGTCTTCTGCACCTCGGCCGAGAGCCGCGCAACCTTGGCTTTCAGGCCCCAGGCGCCCTGCGCGCCCTCGCGCAATGCCGAAGAAAAACGCACATCATCGAGCTGAAACAGTATCTGGTCTTTCTGTACCAGATCCCCCTCCTTCACCAGGATTTTCTCGATGATGCCGCCTTCCAGATTCTGGACAAGCTGTGTCTGGCTTGAAGTGATCACTCTGCCATCGCCCCGCGCCAACTCATCGATCATGGAAACAGAGGACCAGATGAGCGCGATCACGACAAATCCGATGATGGTCCAGAGCGTCCAATGCGGCGCACGTTGCATGCCGCCGTCGTCGAAACTCAGTTCCTCGGGGCGCCATGCCGCCGGCAGCCAGGTTGTCGGCGCCGGTGCCGGAACATCCGGCTGGGCTTCCGGGATCACGCTTGCGGTCGATTCGAGGAGTTCGCTCATCGCGCTGTCCTCACTTTCCCCTCGGCCAGGGCTTTCAATACCGCTTCCTTGGGCCCTGCCGCCACCATTTTTCCCGAGTCAACCACCACCAGTGTATTCACGATCGAAAGCAGGGATTCCCGGTGCGTGATGATGAGTATCGTCCGGTTCGACAGTTCATTCTGCATGCGCGCCTTCAGGCGCTCTTCGGACGAATGATCCATCGCGTGCGTGGGCTCATCCAGAATCAGAATGGGCGGGTCGGTGACCAGTGCGCGCGCCAGGGCCACAGATTGCCGTTGACCGCCTGACAGTGATTCGCCGCGCTCGCCGACGGCCATGTCAAATCCCTTGGGATGGCGGTTGACGATATCGTCCAGACCCGCGATGGACGCGGCTCGCAAAATTGCCGCATCATCCACATCCTTCGCGCCAATCTGCAGATTGTCGCGCACGCTGCCGGCAAACAACACGATATTCTGTGGCAGATACCCCACTGAGCGGCGCAGGTCGGTCGGATCAATGGCGCGAATGTCGGTGCCGTCGATCAGGATTGAGCCGCTTTGCGGCTGGTATAGCGCGACCAGCAGCTTGGCCAAGGTGGTCTTTCCGGAGCCAATGCGCCCGATGATGCCGACCCGGTCCCCAGCCTTGATCGACAGCGTGAATCCGGACAGGGCATCGATCTCCTGCCCCGGATAGCGGAAACCCACGTCTTGAAAGCGGATTTCCCCCGCAAGGGCGGGGCGATGCACGAAACTCCGGTTTCTCGGCCGCTCGCGCGGCGCCAACATGATCTTGTTGAGAGACTCCAGCGCACTCATCGACTGGTGATAGCGCGTCAGGAGCGATGCCACCATGGACAGCGGCGCCATCGCGCGCCCCGCAATTATGGTGCAGGCCACTATCGCACCGGTCGTCACCAGATTGTCCGCCGCCAGATAGACCCCAACCGCGAGGGTCGCGATGCCCACCAGCGCCTGAATCCAGGCCGAGAAATTCACGGCAAAGGAGGAGATGAAGCGCGTGACCAGTCCCTCCGAGGCAACATACCCGACGACATCCTCCCAGCGGTGCTGCATGCGCGAAGCGGCCCCCAATGCCTTGACGGTCTCTATGGCCCCGAGGGTTTCAATCAGTGTGGCGTGTTTCATCTCGGTCGCCTGGTAGACCCTGCGTATGCGGTCGCGCAAAGGCGCCTGCAGCAGGACTCCGACGAGTATGACCAGCGGGATGGCGCAGATTGGCACCATCGCCATCTGCCAGCCGCCCACCAGCCAGATCGAGACTACAAACAGCAGCAGAAACGGCAGGTCTACAACCGTGGTCATCGTTGCCGATGTGAAAAAATCGCGCAATGACTCGAACTCGCGCAGATTGTTGGCAAGCGTGCCCACCGATTGACGTCCTGCATCCAGACGCATGGCCATGACCTGCTCAAACAGCCCCGACGAGAGGGCGATATCGGCGCGCCGGCCGGCGACATCGATGAAATATCCGCGCAGCAGTTTCAGGCCAAGGTCAAACAGGTACATCAATATCATGCCCAATGCCAGCACCCAGAAGGTTTCGATCGCCTTGTTCGGCACCACGCGGTCGTAAACGTTCATGAAAAACAGAGGCGATAGCACCGTAAATATGTTGATCAAAATGCTCGCTGCAGCAACTTCGGAATAGATCGGCCAGGCACGCGCGAGTGTTCCCCAGAACCAGTGATGGGTCTGAAGAATCCGCTCTGTAGCGGTGCCGGCATCAAACCGTTGCACGCGCGCGACCGGGATCGCCACCCCGACGTAGTCCTCGGCAAGCGCAGCTAGTTCGATCACCTTTTCGTTGCCCGAGCCGGTGACAATGCTTGCCTCGCTTTCGTTTTTTGCCAGCAGGACGCACGCGCCGCGGTCGCGCAGCAAAAGCACCGCCGGCAGGTCAAGCCTGGACAAATCGCGAAGTGGTATCTTGACTCGGCGCGCAGCGTAACCGGCGCGCTCTGCGGCACGGATAAACAATTCTGGCGTGAGACCGGTTGCTGGCACCGGCAAACCGTCAACCAGCGCTTCGGGCGTGCCCGGTTTTCCATAGAAACGCGCGATATGCGACAAGCATTGCGCCAGCGCATCCGTGACGAGGCGTTCTCCCTGCCCTGGCAATGTTTGTGATGGGTTCATCGGCGCGAAGGATTCGACATCTGGCTGCCGGCTGGAACGGCAATACTCAATGAATCCAGAAGCATACCGCTTGCCGCCAGCACGCGAATTTCGCCGGCAGTCACTGCAAACAAGCCCGAGTAAAGGCTGCTCTTGGCGCCGAACAATTCGTTCTCGGCATTGAGAACATCAAGCAGTGTGCGCTGGCCGATCATGAATTGTGCCCGGTAGGCTGACACCACCTCGCTGGTCGCGGTGACATAGCGACCGAGTTGCGGAAACCTGGATCGATCCTCGCGCAAAGTATCCCAAGCCTGGCGCAGTTCCCGCTCAACATCATTGCGCGCCTTGCCCACATTGAAGTAAGCCTCGTCGATACGCTCTTCGGTCTCGCGAACCCGCGCATCGTCAGCCCCGCCGCGAAACAAGGGCGCACGCAGGCGCACAACGGCGTATTGGTCGGCATTCAATCCGCGTAATCCATCGAGATTCTGACTGTGCGTACCCCCCGCTTCGAGGGCGATGCGCGGAATTTGCAAGCGCGCTCGCGCACTTTCCCTGTCCGCAGAGGCGGCCTGAAGGTCCTGTTCGACTGCCCGGATCGAAGGATGGGTGCTCAACGCCCGTTCAAGTGCCGCCTCGAGGCTGAGCGGCAGCCGCGCCAGAAAATCCCCGGGATCCGCGAGTTCACCCGGGGCTTCACCCACCAGATGCCGGAATGCGTCCTCCGCCTGCGCGAGTTGTCCACGCAGCTGCGCCAGCGAAGCCTGGGCGAAGGCGAGCCGCGCCTCGGTCTGCTGCGTATCCACACGACGCCCGCGCCCGGAATCCGCAAGCGAACCCACCTGAACCAGCGTTTCCTCGTGGCGTTTCACATTGTCCTGCCCCAGCTGCACCAACCCCAGCAGCCGCCTGACCTCGAGGTGGGCCTGGGCAGCACGGTTCGCGGCGCTCTCAGCGGCCGCAGAAAACTGATTTTCGGCGCTGCGGGTACGCGCTTCGCCGCGCCTGACCTGCCCCCCGACAACGCCGCCATCGAATAGCAGCTGCGACAAGGTGATCTCGGCCTCGCGCCTCTGCAGCGTGACATCGCGACCGGTGGTGCGGGTACTGATATTGTCGCTGGTTTCACTGCCATACCCAAGACTCAGGTCGACAGACGGGAGATATCCGGCGCGCGCCTGGGCAATGGTCTGTCCGATGGCACGCCAATTGGCCGCAGCGGCGCGAACCTCGGGAAACATCAACATGGCTCTTGCGGCAGACTCGGCAAGGGTGCGCGGCGCCTGCGTGTAACCATGACCGCTTGCCAGCAATAGCATAACGAAAACGGCGGATCTGAATTTGGCCACGGGATTCACGACAAATAAGGGATTTCAAATCTGCAGCCATGGCCTGCTTCGCCATGGCGCGGCCATCTTAGCGCAACTTGTCGGTTTCAGACTTACTGCAGCACCGATTGTACAAACCGGCCATTGCCGCATATGCCAGGATCATACTAACCGGGTTCGCAGCGGATAAGCGGCCTCCACGGACGAAAAAACGGCGGCCGCAGCCGCCGTTTTTGCGCATGCAGAACCGCCGCTACTTCAGCGGCACGATTTTCACCGGCGCCAGATTCCCTGTTCGACTGAGCAGGGAACGCGACACGCGAGCGCTTCGTGCCTGGCGGCGGTCGAGCGCTACTTCGTCCCCCAGGGTTTGATCGCTTCCTTGAGTTTCTGGTAGCCCTCGAGGAAACGGGGCCGCTTGCCGCCATAGACTTTGTCGAAAGTTTCCAACTGGGCATCGAGCCATTTCGCAAGTTCATCGTTGCCCGGATTCGCCGCCTTGTAGGCTTCGTTGATCAGGACAAAATGGATGCGCGGATCATAGGGCTGCTTGCTGCCACCCTCGGACTCATCCCCCGCCAGCAACCGGAGCAGCATCGCATCGGCGGAACCGAGCGTCTGTTCGTAGATAGGCTCACCCACCATGCGGTACATGACGCTGGTCATGTCCTTGCCGTTTTTCATGGTAAAGCCCATTTCGCTCCAGACCTTGTTCATGTCTTTGCCGGCCTTCACATGATCCAGCACCATCTGGCCCCATTTGCGCAGAAAGTCCGGCGCATCGGCCATCAAGTCGGTGAGCCGGTCGCCGTCGAGGTCGGTCGCATAAATGATGCACTTGGTCTGCTGGGCCATGTCATGCAGCAGCAGGCCGAAATTGGTATCGGAGATATGTTCGTAGATCTCCCCGCCCCAGCTCTCCATACCGTTCTTGAAGTCCTTCGGCAGCAGCGCGACAATCGCGTCGACGTTGTCCTTGTGCTCTTCGTAGGCGTCGACGGAATAGCGCCGCTTGAGCTGGAACTTCGTACCCTTGAGCAGCCAGCGGAAGATACCCGCGTTGACCGCGTCTTCCTTGGCCTGCGTCGGCTTCGTCGCCACGCGGCCGATCTGCCCTGTCTCGTGCACCATTTTCAGGAACAGGCGCGCCGCATAGGCCATCCGCACCCCAGGCGTGTTCATCTCGGAGTGGATGTTGCCGGTGGCCTTGTCAACCACGAATTTCTTGTTGTCCTGCGAATAGGGCAGGCCCGGCATGAAACGGATGCTGGTGATCGAGCCATAGGGTCGTACGTTGCAGTACACGCCTGCGGCGGTGCGCAGCGGCGCGTTCGCGGACTTGCCGTTCACCACCACCTTCTTGCCATTTTCATTGACCAGGAAATCGCCGGCCGTAGACCACTTGAGCGCGGTGTACTCGAGCTTGCCGAACCAGTCGAGCGAAACCAGCTTCGTGTCGTGCCGGAACTGCGCCATCATCGGCACGCCGAGGAAGGGCAGGCCAAGGACATCGAGCGCCGCCAGCGTGCCGTTCAGTGCATACATGTCGGTAAATGCATGCGCTACCGGTTTCACGCCGCCTGCAGTGCTTCCGCCCTCCCAGATGATTGCGTCGGTGTAGCCGCGCGGCTGGATCTTGGAACGCTTGTAGATGCTGTCAAGCAGCTTGAACAGGTCGCCGCTCTGCTCTTCCTGGGCGATCTTTAGCAAGTCTAGTCGGTCGGTCATGATGTTTGTCTCCGGTAAAAAATGCGGAACGGCGGCCGCAGCCGCCGTTATTGGACTGTAAGAATCTCAAACCATCAGCGGAACGATCAGCAGCGCGACGATATTGATAATCTTGATCAGGGGATTGACGGCCGGGCCGGCGGTGTCCTTGTACGGATCGCCCACGGTATCGCCGGTGACGGCGGCCTTGTGCGCATCCGAACCCTTGCCGCCGAAATGGCCGTCCTCGATGTATTTCTTCGCGTTATCCCACGCACCGCCGCCGGTGGTCATGGAAATCGCGACGAACAGTCCGGTTACGATGGAACCCATCAACACCCCTCCCAAGGCCTGCGGCCCGAGCGTGAGGCCGACCACGATCGGCACCAGAACCGGCAGCAGCGAAGGCACCATCATCTCCTTGATAGCCGCCTTGGTGAGCATGTCGACCGCGCGACCGTACTCCGGCTTGGCGGTGCCCTCCATGATGCCGGGAATTTCCTTGAACTGGCGGCGCACTTCCACCACAACGGCTCCCGCGGCACGGCCCACGGCTTCCATGGCCATGGCGCCAAACAGATAGGGAATAAGGCCGCCGATGAGCAGGCCGATGACCACCATGTGGTTGGAGATGTCGAATGTCAGCAGCTTGCCGGAGTGCTCCAGCGCATGGGTGTAATCGGCGAACAGCACCAGCGCGGCAAGCCCGGCCGAACCGATGGCATAGCCCTTGGTAACCGCCTTGGTGGTGTTGCCCACTGCATCCAGGGGATCAGTAATGGCGCGCACCGAATCCGGAAGATCCGCCATCTCGGCGATCCCGCCGGCGTTGTCCGTGATCGGACCGTAGGCGTCCAGTGCCACGATGATGCCGGTCATGGACAGCATCGAGGTCGCGGCAATTGCGATGCCATACAGTCCGGCAAGTTGATAGGCGAGCAGGATGGAAACACACACCGAAAGAACCGGCCAGGCCGTTGCTTTCATGGACACCCCGATGCCGGCGATGATGTTGGTGGCGTGCCCCGTCGTGCAGGACTGCGCCACGTGACGCACCGGTGCGTACTCGGTGGCGGTGTAATACTCGGTGATGATCACCATCAAACCGGTCAGGACCAGACCGATGACCGTCGCCCCGTAAAGGTGGATGACGCCGATGGTCGTCGCCTTGCCCGAGATGTCGAAGGTCACCTGCTTGAGCACATCGCCCATGATCCAATCGGTGAGCGGATAGAAGGCGATCAATGCGAGTACGCCGGCCACGATCAGCCCGCGATAAAGGGCGCTCATGATTTTCTTGCCGGGTATCACCTTGACGAACATGCAGCCGATGACCGAGGCGATGATGGCAAAGCCGCCCAGCACCAGCGGGTAGATCACCGCGGCATCCGAATTGGTCTTGACCACCAGCGCACCCAGAATCATGGTGGCGATCAGCGTTACCGCGTAGGTCTCGAACAGGTCCGCCGCCATGCCGGCACAATCGCCGACGTTATCGCCGACGTTGTCGGCAATGACCGCCGGATTGCGCGGATCATCCTCGGGAATGCCGGCTTCCACTTTACCCACCAGGTCCGCGCCCACGTCGGCGCCTTTGGTGAATATGCCCCCGCCCAGCCGGGCGAAGATGGAAATCAGCGAACCGCCGAATCCCAGGCCAACCAGGGGTTTGATCACGTCCGACAGCGGCATGTTGGGCTGCGCGGCCACCAGGTAGGCGTAAAACCCCGCCACCCCCAGAAGACCGAGACCAACCACCAGCAAGCCGGTGATCGCACCGCCGCGGAATGCCACATTCAGCGCTTCGTTCAAACCGGTGCGCGCCGCTTCGGCGGTGCGCACATTGGCGCGAACTGAAATATTCATGCCGATATAGCCGGTTGCGCCCGACAGGATGGCGCCGATCGCAAACGCTATCGCCGTGGTGAATCCGAGCGTGGGCCAGATAACCGCGAACAGGATCACCCCGACAACCGCGATGGTCGCGTACTGGCGGTTGAGATAGGCCATGGCCCCCGTTTGAATTGCAGCAGCAATTTCCTGCATGCGCTCATTGCCCGCAGGTTGTCGAAGAATCCAGTTTCTCGAGTACCAACCGTAAGCAATCGCGAACACGGCACAGCCGAGCACGAACCAGAGTGCGGTAGACATTACTTCCTCCACTGATGCGGGCCCAGGACGGGCCCGTTCATTTTTGACAAAGCGACAAAGCGCGAGATTATACCTTCAGGCCGGTGGTTCCTGCGAATTGCGTGGCGCAGGAGCGCCGCGCAGAAGGCGTTGACCGGGGATACTCTATCGCAACACCTCCAGGGCACGTCGTGAAATTTCCTCGACCGGCCCGGTACCGGAAATACTGCGATTTTTTGGCGCCGCAGGGTTTCCGCTGGCCGCCCACTTCGAGTAATACTCGATCAGCGGCCGGGTTTGCGAATGATAGACCTCGAGGCGGCTTTTTACGGTCTCCTCCTTGTCATCGGCGCGTTGCACCAGGTCTTCGCCGGTGACATCGTCCTTGCCGGGTACCTTGGGGGGATTGAATTTGACATGATAGGTGCGTCCTGACGCCGTGTGCACGCGCCGACCGCTCATGCGGGTAATGATTTCCGCATCAGGAACATCGATCTCCAGCACATAATCGATGGCGACGCCGGAATTACGCATCGCCTCGGCCTGCGGAATGGTGCGCGGAAATCCATCAAAGAGGTAGCCGTTCACGCAATCGGGTTCCTTCAGGCGCTCGTTGACCAGACCGATGATGATGTCGTCGGAAACCAATTGCCCCGAATCCATGACTTTCTTGGCCGCCAGACCCAGCGGAGTGCCCGCCTTCACCGCAGCCCGCAGCATGTCTCCGGTAGAAACCTGGGGAATGCCGAAGCTCTCCTTGATCACATTCGCCTGAGTCCCTTTACCGGCCCCGGGAGGGCCAAGAAGTATCAATCGCATGGTCATTTCCTTCAGTTATTGATCTGTCGGCCACCCGGGATTCGTCGTTATCCCGGGCTCTCCCGGATGCGTACTATTTCTCCTCACGGCACCCGGCCGACGGCACCTGGATTATTCGCCCCGCAAAATGGCACCATGATGATGCTGATCAAGGATTGGCCTGAAAAATGGCGCGCACACGCTCCAGATCCTGCGGGGTGTCGACGCCCGCATGGGGGGCGTCGGGCCGTTTGGCCACCGCAATGTGAAAGCCGTGCCACAAGGCGCGCAACTGTTCGAGGGCCTCGAACCGTTCAAGCGGCGCCGGCGCAAGCCCCGGAAAACTGGCAAGAAATGCGCCGCGATACGCGTAGATGCCCACATGCCGAAAACACGGCAGACCTTCGGGGATGAACTGCCGGCCGCCGGCAAACGCATCACGCGCCCACGGAATCGGCGCACGGCTGAAGTAGCGCGCATAGCCCTGGGCATCCAGTACCACCTTGACGACATTCGGATTGAAAAACTCCTCGGCGTCCGCGATGGGATGGCAGGCAGTGGCAATCGCCGCCTCGGGCGTCGCCTCGAGCAGGGCGGCGACGGCGCGTATCAGACCCGGCTCGATCAGGGGCTCGTCACCCTGCACATTGACGACCAGCGCATCCCCGGACAGGCCGATCTTCGCTGCGGCCTCGGCAATCCGGTCCGTGCCCGATGGGTGATCTTCGCTGGTCAGAATAGCTTCGAATCCATGGGAACGGACCGCCGCAGCAATCGTTTCATGGTCCGTGGCCACGGTGACACGTGCCGCACCACTGTCGCGGGCGCGCTCTGCGACCCGGACCACCAGTGGCTTTCCGCCGAGATCAGCGAGCATTTTCCCGGGCAGCCGGGTCGCCGCATGCCGCGCGGGAATGATTACTGTGAAGCCGATGATGGGTCCGCCCTCTTGATGAATTGCCGAATCAAATCACAATGCCGACCCCGAACAGGTCTCATGCGGGATATGCCGTACACCCTGCTTTGCCCCTGAAGCGGCGGAATTGACCAGGGGCTAGGTACGCCCTCGATCCCCCTAGCACAGGCTTCTCCCGAGAGACTGGCATTGCCGGCAAAGGTGCGTCAGCCGCTACCCGGATTTTCTTCCGCGCCGAGTTTGCGTGCGTCCTCCTCTAACATCACCGGAATGTCGTCGCGTATCGGAAAAGCCAGGCGGTCCCCCTTGCAGACCAGTTCTTTTTCAGCCTTGCGATGAATCAGCGGCCCCTTGCAAATGGGGCAGACCAGAATTTCAAGAAGCCTTGAGTCCATGCAGCCATTTCTCGAGAAATTGGACGAACTCGGGATCGAGCTTCGCCTCGACGCGCAGGGCATACAGATCGTTGCGAGCGAATCCGGCGCATTTTACCGCATCCTTTTCGGTCATTAACACCGCATCGCAGTTATCGAATTCAAGTTCACACGCAGAGTAATCATGATGGTCCGCAAAGGCGTGGGGCGTGACCTGCAGTCCGAGAGCCTCCAGGGTCGCGAAAAAACGTCCCGGGTCGCCGATACCCGCCACCGCGTGCAGATGCTTGCCGCGCAGGGCCGCGGCATCGAGGATGCTGTCCTGCCGGTCCAGCCGGTACAGGCCGGCCGGTTCGAGGCGCATGCGGCAGGCACCCGGTGGCAGCCCTCTCCTGGCCTCATGCGTTGCATTGACGATGCGCGCGTCGACCTGGCGGGTTGGAGGCTCGCGCAACGGCCCGGCCGGAAGCATGCAGCCGTTTCCGAATCCGCGCGCATCCTCGACTGCGATCTCCAGATCGCGTCCCAGTCGGTAATGCTGCAACCCGTCATCGCAAATCAGCAAGTCGCAATCGGGATGGGCCCGCAGCAGGGCTTGGGCGACACCGACACGATCCGGGCCGGACCAGACCGGCGTTCCGGCTCGCAATGCCAGCAGCACCGCTTCGTCCCCGCTGACGCGGGGGTCGTCGCTTGCGCTCACCGCAGCGGGTTCGCGGCGCGTGCCGCCGTATCCGCTGGCGATCACCCCTGGCCTCAGACCGCGTTCGCGCAATGCCCGGACCAGCCAGAGTACCAAGGGCGTCTTGCCGGTGCCCCCCACGGTGATGTTGCCCACCACGATCACCGGCACCGGCATGATCGTGGTGCGCAGCACGCCCAGCCGGTACAGCATGCGCCTCACCCGAACGGCAAGGCGAAACAGCAGGCTGAGGGGAAACAGAATTGCGGAAATCGCGCTAAACCGATACCAGTGGCGCGCGGCGAACTGCGAATTCACCGGCTCCGCCTGCGGGCAGAGGTGTGGAGCAGATTCGCTCCGCTATTTTGCGGACTGCTCGACGGCAAACGCAATCTGCCCGAAACCCGCCTGGCGTGCGGCGTCCATCACCCGCACCACCGCCTGATGGGTGACTCCGCTGTCGGCATTGATCACCACCACCGGTTCCTTCAGATCGGTACCGGCGACGCGCAGTTCCTGGGCAAACGCCGCCACGCTGGTAAAGCTGACGGCACGACGATTGACCCGGTATTGCCCGTTGGCGGCCATCACAATGCTGATTTCGTTGGGCCGATCGAGCTGCTTTTCCGCGCTCGCCGAGGGCAGATTGATCTGCAATTCGGCAAAACGCGAATAAGTGGTGGTGAGCATGAGAAAAATGATGATGACCAGCAGCACGTCGATCAACGGGATCAGGTTGATCTCGGGATCATCCCGGGTCGACGAGCCGCGAAATTTCACGCTTCTGCCCTGGGCGGTTGCGCATCCTTCGAGTAGTCGAAGCGCTCACCGTGCACCACATCGATCAGCTTCGCCGCCTGCTGTTCCATCTCCACCACAAAATGATCGACCGTGCCGCGGAAATGGCGGAAGAAGATCATCGCTGGAATGGCGATGACGAGGCCGAATCCGGTGTTATACAAGGCCACCGAAATGCCATGCGCCAGCACCGTCGGGTTGGTGCCGGTGGGAGACTGCGAACCGAATATCTCGATCATGCCAACCACGGTGCCGAACAGGCCCATCAGCGGGCTGATCGATGCAATGGTTCCCAAAGTGGTCAGAAACCGCTCCAGTTCGTGCGTGACGGCAGCACCGGCCTCCTCAATCGCTTCTTTCATCACGTAACGGGAACTCTTCACATTGCTCAACCCGGCCGCAAGCACCTGGCCCAGCGGCGAATCCTTGGCCAGTTGATCCAGCAATTCCCGGGTGACCCCCTGCTGCTGGTGCGCGGCCAGTACTTTTGCCAGCAAGCCGCTGGGAACGATGCGCTCTTTTCGCAAGGTTACAAGGCGCTCAATGATGAGAGCCACGGCAATAACTGAAGCTAGAAGCAACGGCCATATCGGCCAACCTGCGGCCTGAATAATTGCGAACAACGCGAATCTCCTCAAAAAACCGGCGTCACTTTAGCCTGCGCATGCCCATTCGGCAAGGCAAGTATCGCCCTGACCGCACTAAGTTGTCCGCTGCAATGGCAGTCAGCACGGCACGGCAGCGAGGGCTTTGCCGTGCATACCGCCGCTTCGCGGCTGATTCCGGCAGCACGGGGCGACACGCCATTGCAAGGCAAACAGGCACGGTTTGCGACTTGAGGGGGTTGCCCGTGGCGGAACAATGGTGTGCATCTGAATCGTTGGGCGGCCTCATTTTTGGCATCCGATTGATGAACGAATTTCCCGGGCGCGGATTCTTATCCACATTTGCTGTGGATAAGGGTGTGCATAACCATGATCTAAACAGCTTAAGTGGATTGCCGCAAACGATTTTTTTCCCAGTTACATTTTTTATACAAGAAGATTGCATAACAAAATCAAAGAGATGTGAAATTCTCTCGAGGGAGCCCCTAGGGAAAGCAGCAAGCCTGCGGCGGCAAGTCCTTGATGTGGATAGGTTACAATCGAAACATGCCTCAAGATCAAGGATTGACGCGGTTCTCCACAGGCTTTCCCTCTGCAATTTTGAGTGTCGGCGAGCTCAATCGCAGTGTCCGGGACCTTCTGGAACATCGCTATCCGCTGCTTTGGGTGCGCGGCGAAATCTCCAATTTTGTTGCCGCGAAATCCGGTCACCTTTATTTCGTCCTGAAGGATGCCCAGGCGCAGGTGCGTTGCGCGATGTTTCGCAACCGCAACCAGCATCTGAGCTGGATTCCGCGGGATGGCATGCAGGTCGAGGTCCAGGGCCTGGTAACGCTTTACGAAAACCGTGGCGAATTTCAGTTGATCGCCGAGACCATGCGGCAGGCCGGTCGCGGTACGCTTTTCGAGGCCTTCCTGCGTTTGAAGGAAAAACTCGAGAAAGAGGGCCTGTTCGACGCGGCCCGAAAAAGACCGCTTCCCTACCTCGCGCGCAGCGTCGGGATTGTCACCTCGGCGCAGGGGGCCGCGCTGCGCGACGTTCTCGCCACGCTTGCCCGGCGCAATCCTTCGGTCGCGGTCTTTGTGTACCCGACGCCGGTTCAGGGTGAGGGCGCGGGTCTGAAAATTGCGCAGGCCGTATCCACCGCGGGGGACAGAGGCGAATGCGAGGTGCTGATCATCTGCCGTGGCGGCGGAAGCATCGAGGACCTGTGGGCATTCAATGACGAATCGGTGGCGCGCGCGATTCGCGCCTGCCCGGTTCCGGTGATAAGCGGTGTCGGGCACGAAACGGACTTCACCATCGCCGATTTTGCGGCCGACCTGCGTGCCCCGACCCCGACCGGCGCCGCGGAACTGGTCAGCCCCGAACGCGCGGCGCTGCTCGACACCGTGTCGGCATTGCTCGCGGCATTGGGGAGGCGCGTGCTGCGCGATATCGATGACCGGACCCAGCGGGTCGACCACCTGTCACGCAGATTGCAGCACCCCGGCCAGCGCCTGCTCGAACGCAATGCCTATGTCACCCAACTGGGCCGGCGCCTCGAGAGCGCAGGAGGTCGCCGGATCGAGCAGCAGGGCTGGATGCTGGCCTCGCTGCTGCAGCGACTTCTCGGGAGCGCGCCGCGAACGGCAGAACTGGCAGCGCAGGTGCGCAACCTTGCAGGGCGCGCGGGGGCGGCAATGCGCGCGATGCATGCGCGCGATCAGGCCCGCCTCGACCGCGTATTGTCCAGCCTCGAGCACCTGGCGCCACAAAGCGTGCTGGAGCGCGGCTACAGCATGGTGCGAGACGGCGCCGGATGCCTGGTTCGCGACGCCGCCGGCCTGCGCGCAGGAGCGCCATTGGAGATCACTTTCGCGCGCGGCGGCGCGCTGGCGCGCGTGGAACGCGTGACAAACCAGCAGGACTGAACCACGGTGGCAGACCGCGAGGTTCTGAAAAATCCAGCGGCTGTGCTAAGGTAGCCTGCACTCGCCAGAGCCGCTTGCATCAGTACCGGGCTGCGGCAGACGTTGCGTCGGAATCTCGTGCGGGGACACGGGGCAAAACCCCGCATCGGGACTTCCCGTTCAGACAAAATTCAAAGGAGGGCCGTGCATGGGCGCAATATTCTCATCTCTCGGACGCACCGTCGCCGCCGGCGTGGCATTGCTGCTCGTCATCATCGGCCTGGTCGCCGCCCTGGGCGCGACCACCATGGACGTGAGCGGGCATGCATGGGCGGCGTTTTTTGTGCGGTGGCTGCATGTGCTTTGCGCGGTCATGTGGGTGGGCCTGCTGTGGTATTTCAATTTCGTGCAGATCCCGTCCATGCCGAAGATCCCCGATGCGGAAAAGCCCGCCATCACCAAGGTCATCGCACCCGCGGCATTGTTCTGGTTTCGCCACGCGGCCCTGTGGACAGTCATTACCGGCCTGACGCTCGCGGCGATGATCGGCCACATTGGCGCTCTGGGAACCTTTGCCCGGCCACACACAGCCATCGCAATCGGAATGTGGATAGCGCTGATCATGGCTTTCAACGTCTGGTTCATCATCTGGCCGAGTCAGCAAAAAGCGCTCGGCCTGGTCGCGGTGGAACCCGAAGCAAAAGCGAAGGCTGCGCGCATCGCCGGCTTGACCTCGCGCTTCAACACCATGTTGTCGATCCCCATGCTCTTTTGCATGGTGGCGCAGCAGAACGGAGGGCTGTAAGCCCGGGAACGGAATCGCCAGCCCAAAGGGAAAGGGCCGCAATAGCGGCCCTTTCTTGTTGTACGCAACAGGTCAGCGCTGAGCGGGAGCCTTGTCCAGTCCTGTGATGCGCACCCCTGCTTTCAGTCCCCGGGAGGCAAACCAGCCGCGATCCATCTCCAGCGCATAGGGCACCGGTCGCTGCGCGCAATGCGTGGTCTCGTCGTGAGGCTTCATGTCGGCAATATTGACAATCACGCCGTCGGCGGCGATGAAAGCCACGGACAGCGGAATCAGCGTGTTCTTCATCCACATGCAATGTGTGGCCAATTCATCAAATACGAACAACATGCCCTGGTTGGGCTCCAGCGCCTTGCGGAACATCAGACCCCGCATGCGGGTGTCGTTGTTCGCTGCGACTTCAGCGCGTATCAGGTGAATCCCGGCCCCCAGGGAAATCGTCGGAGTCTGGCCAAGCGCAGCCCCGACCGGCAAAAACAGCGCGGCCGCCAGGGTCACGGTGCGTATTGAGTTGAACAGGGAGACTGCAGGCGCGCGGCTTGGAGGTTTCATGACATGGATTCTAGCAGGGGCCGAACGCATGCCATACAACGCGTCGCGCCAATGCATCATGCGCATGACGCGCACATGACGCGATGCGCACCGGTGTTCGCCAGTCTGACGAACGCCGGGTGCGCATTTCCAGAACAGGCGATCAGTTCGCCTTGGCCTTCTTGCTGCGCGGGGCTTTGGCTTTCTTGGCCTTCTTGGCCTTGGCCTTACCCTCGGCTTTCGGGGTGTCGGTGGCGGTCTGCACCGAAGGCGCCGACGACTGCGCCGGCGTTGCCTGGGCGGCTGCAAAGCCGCTTACGGAGATAAAAGCCAGGGCCAGCAGGAGTGATAGAGTTTTTTTCATGTTTTTTCCTTTTCCTCGAAAATTGATCGATGCCCCAATTGCGGGACCTGAGCCATTAACGCCCGGACATTTCTTCCGGTTGACCTGGATCCGCGCCTTTTTTCAACGGGCGGGGCTCCAGATCGCGATATTAACGTGCTTTTCCCTCGGCAAGCAGCGGCAAAAGAGGCGGCACGATGCAATTCGCTTTCGCGCAATCCGGCCGCGCCGCGCGGCGCGGCGGCAGCGTCATGGACTGTCACGAATATGGCCAGGGCGCGCATTTCACACGCGCTATCGCGGTTGACGGCCCCTCCCTTCTGGCATAAGTTTTGCCGACATGGGGACACGTCCAAAAGAAGGTACGGTACTGGAGACCAGCAAGGCCCGGGTCAAGCCGCCGTCTATGTACAAGGTTATTGTGCTCAATGACGATTACACTCCCATGGAGTTTGTCGTCATCGTATTGCAGAAGTTTTTTTCGATGAGCCGGGAAAAGGCGACCCAGGTCATGCTGAAAGTTCATCGCGAAGGTATGGGGGTTTGCGGCCTGTACCCGAAGGACATAGCAACCACCAAGGTCGAGCAGGTTGCGTCGTACGCAAAAAAACATCAGCATCCATTACAGTGCGTGATGGAGGAAAACTGAGCTGACCGCAGCCGCAAGGCGACGGGAGCTTCACCGCTTTGGATTCGACCACAGGATGGAAAATCTATGATCGCGCAGGAGCTTGAAGTCAGCTTGCACATGGCCTTTGTCGAGGCCCGTCAAAAACGGCATGAGTTCATTACGGTTGAACATCTGCTGCTTGCGCTATTGGACAATCCCACCGCCGCGGAGGTTCTGCGCGCCTGCGCCGCCAACCTGGACGAGTTGCGCAAGTCACTCACCGATTTCATCACCGCGCACACGCCGACGATCGCCGGATCGGACGAAATCGACACGCAACCGACACTGGGCTTCCAGCGCGTCATCCAGCGCGCCATCCTGCATGTCCAGTCCTCGGGCAAGAAGGAGGTCACCGGCGCCAATGTGCTGGTGGCCATGTTCGGCGAAAAAGACTCGCACGCGGTGTACTTCCTGCACCAGCAGGGCGTGACGCGACTGGATGTGGTGAATTTCATCGCCCACGGCATCACCAAGAATCAGCAGCAGGGCAAGGAACAAAAGAACGAGCATGGCGAGGAACAAAAGGAAGAGGAACAGCAAAGCGGCGGCGCCCTCGAGGCCTACACCACCAATTTGAACGCCCAGGCGCTGCTGGGCAAGATCGATCCGCTGATCGGCCGCGAGCACGAACTGGAGCGCGTCATCCAGACGCTTTGCCGGCGCCGCAAGAACAATCCGTTGCTGGTGGGCGAGGCCGGCGTGGGCAAGACCGCCATTGCCGAAGGGCTCGCGCGCCGCATCGTGGAGAACCAGGTCCCGGAAATCCTGGCCAATTGCCAGGTATTTTCGCTTGACATGGGCGCGCTGCTCGCCGGCACCAAGTACCGCGGCGACTTCGAACAGCGCCTCAAGGCGGTTCTCAAGCAGCTGGTCGACAACCCCAACGCCATTCTCTTTATCGACGAAATTCACACGCTGATCGGCGCCGGCGCGGCCTCGGGCGGGACGCTGGACGCCTCCAATCTGCTCAAACCGGCGCTGTCCTCGGGCGCCCTAAAATGCATCGGCGCCACCACCTACAACGAGTACCGCGGCGTATTCGAGAAGGACCACGCGCTGTCGCGCCGCTTCCAGAAGATCGATGTCAACGAACCCTCCGTTGACGAGACCATCCTGATCCTGCGCGGCCTCAAATCGCGCTTCGAGGCGCACCATGGCATCAAGTACAGCGCCAATGCGCTGTCCTCTGCGGCCGAACTCTCGGCACGTTACATCACCGACCGGCACCTCCCCGACAAGGCCATCGATGTCATCGACGAGGCCGGCGCGGCGCAAAAGATCCTGCCCAAATCCAAACAGAAAAAGCTGATCGGCAAAATCGAGATCGAGGAGATCATCGCCAAGATCGCGCGCATCCCGCCGGCGACGGTGTCGCAGGACGACAGGGCCGCCCTGAAGAACATCGACCGCGACCTCAAGGCCGTGGTGTTCGGGCAGGACAAGGCCATCGATGCCCTGGTTGCCGCAATACGCACCGCCCGGTCCGGATTGGGCAATCCGCAAAAGCCGATTGGGGCATTCCTGTTCTCCGGACCCACCGGCGTCGGCAAGACCGAGGTCGCGCGCCAGCTCGCCTACTGCATGGGAATCGACCTGCACAGGTTCGACATGTCCGAGTACATGGAGCGCCACGCCGTATCGCGGCTCATCGGCGCGCCGCCCGGGTATGTCGGCTTTGATCAGGGCGGGCTGCTCACCGAGGCGATCACGAAAAAACCCTACGCGGTGCTGCTGCTGGATGAAATCGAGAAGGCGCACCCGGACATTTTCAACATTCTGCTGCAGGTGATGGATCACGGCACGCTGACCGACAACA
This sequence comes from uncultured beta proteobacterium, assembly GCA_903859155.1. GTDB lineage: Bacteria > Pseudomonadota > Gammaproteobacteria > Burkholderiales > SG8-39 > 2-02-FULL-62-17. The sequence goes on along the minus strand of CAIOLO010000063.1, from coordinate 65,314 downwards.
ACGGCAGGAAGGCCGATTTCCGCAACATCATCATCGTCATGACCACCAACGCAGGATCAGAAGCCATGAACAAGACGGTCATGGGCTTCACCGCAAAAAAGGAAGTCGGCGACGAGATGGGCGAGATCAAGCGCCTGTTTACGCCGGAATTTCGCAATCGCCTGGATGCGACCATCTCTTTCGCATCGCTCGACCGGCAGGTCATCCTGCGCGTGGTGGACAAGTTCCTGATGCAACTCGAAGGCCAGCTGCACGAGAAGAAAGTGGAGGCAAGCTTCACCGACACGCTGCGCGAACACCTGGCCAAGCACGGCTTCGACCCGCTGATGGGCGCGCGCCCGATGTCGCGACTCATCCAGGACACCATCCGCCGGGGCCTGGCCGACGAACTGCTGTTTGGCAAGCTCGCCAATGGCGGCAAGGTCACGATCGATGTCGATGGCGAGGGCAAGATAGCCATCAAATTCATCGAGGAAAAACCGCCCGAGAGGGCGGTCGCGGCGGACCCGGCCGTCTGATTCGGCGGGAGCCGCGCGGGTTTTGCAACAGGGCCGCATGACGCGGCCCTTATCACTTTTGCTGCTTTCGATATTCCAGAACCATTCTTGACACTCCATGCGCCCGCATGGAAACTTCGCCTTTACCCGCATCGTCCCGCCTGCCGGCAAAGCCCGGTTCGAGCCGCGACCGATCCACCAAGGAGCACCGCATGAACCGAACCCTGTTGCTTGCCGCCGTTCTGGCCATCGCCCCACTGGGTGCGCGAGCCCAGGGCACCGACCCGAATCTGGGTCGCATGCTCGCCTCCAACTGTGCCAATTGCCATGGCACCAACGGCGCCAGCGTCGGCGGAATGCCCAGCCTTGCCGGCAAGCCGCGCGCCGCATTGCTGCAAATGCTGCGTGAGTATCGCGACGGCAAGCGTCCGGCCACCATCATGCACCAGCTCGCCAAGGGTTATACCGACGCGCAGCTGGAAGCGGTGAGCACCTATCTTTCCGCCCAGAAGCCCAACTAGGAGGCCGCGATGACCAACAGACGCAAATTCCTGCAAGCCGGCGGCGCAGTGACGATCGGCAGCGCGGTGTCCTCGATCCTGCCGGGTTGCGCGAGCACCCCGGAGATCAGGAAACCGGTGGGCAGAGTCATGATCATCGGCGCGGGCTATGGCGGCCAGACCGCGGCCAAATACCTGCGCCTGTGGTCGGCCGGCAGCATCGAGGTGATGCTGGTGGACCGCGAGCCCACCTTCATCTCCTGCCCGATGTCCAACCTGGTGATCGGCGGCAGCAGAACGCTCGCCGAAATTACCCGCAGCCGCAATCGCCTCAAGGAACACGGCGTGCAGTTGCTCACCGACGAAGTCACCGCGGTGGATCACGCCAGGAAAATGGTCAAGTTCAAGGACCGCTATGCCGACATGGGCTACGACCGGCTGATCGTGTCGCCGGGTGTCGACCTGATGTATGACACCCTGCCCGGCATGAATAGCGCCGATGCGCAAAGCCAGGTGCTGCATGCCTGGAGGGCCGGACCGCAAACGGTTGCGCTGCGCAAGCAAATAGAATCCATGCCCGACGACGGCACTTTCGTGATTTCGATTCCGCTGGCACCGTACCGCTGCCCGCCCGGGCCTTACGAGCGGGTGTGCCAGGTGGCGCATTATCTGAAACAGGCAAAGCCAAAAGCGCGCATCGTCGTTCTCGACGCCAATGAAAACATCACCTCCAAGGGGCCGCTGTTCCGCGCCGCCTGGGAGCAGCTCTACAAGGGAATGATCGATTACCGGCCGAATTCCGAGGTGAAAGATGTCGACGTGCGCGGCAAAACGCTGAAGACCGATTTCGACAACGTCAAGGGCGACGTGCTCAACGTGCTGCCGTCCATGCGCGCCGCGGACATCGCACGCTCCACCGGCCTCATCAATGCCAACAACCGCTGGTGCAGCGTGGACTGGCTCAGCATGGAGTCAACGGCAGTCCCGGGCATCCACGTGCTCGGCGATGCCACCATGTCGGCGCCGGCGATGCCCAAGTCCGGCCACATGGCCAACCAGCACGGCAAGCTGGCCGCGGCGGCGATTGTCGAAATCATGAACGGACGCCAGCCCAACCAGGAGCCGGTCCTCGCCAACACCTGCTACAGCTTCGTCTCGGACAAGGAAGTCATCCACGTTTCCTCGGTGCATCAGTACGACGCCAAGCAGAAGACCCTGGTGGCCGTGCCCGGGTCGGGCGGTGTGTCGGCGCAGCGCAGTGAAATAGAAGGTGCTTACGGCTGGGCATGGGCCCAGAATATCTGGAGCGATATGCTGAGCTAAGTCAGCTTTTTCCGGTGCTGCCGAAACCGCCGGCGCCGCGATTGCTGGCTTCGAAATCATCGACCACGTTCAGCGTCACCTGCGCCACCGGCACGATCACCATTTGCGCAATGCGGTCCATGGGCTGGATGGTGAATGCGGCCTGGCCGCGGTTCCAGGTGGAGACCATCAGAGGCCCCTGATAATCCGAATCGATCAGGCCGACCAGGTTGCCCAGCACGATGCCATTCTTGTGGCCCAGGCCGGAGCGCGGCAGGATCATGGCCGCGAAACCGGGGTCGGCGATGTGAATGGCAAGGCCGGTGGGGATCAGCACGGTGGCCCCGGGCTCAATCGTTACCGGCGCATCCAGGCAGGCGCGCAGATCCAGCCCGGCCGAACCCGCCGTGGCATATTGCGGCAAGGTATCGCGCATGCGCGCATCGAGAATTTTCACGTCCAGTCGTTGCATTGGAATCTCTTGAAAAGCAGGGGAATGCCAGTGGAAAGGGGCTGCATCAATATACCAATTGCAAACTTTTAAACAGAAAATACTAAAATTTGCTTTTGTTTCCAGGCATTTTTAATCCCGTTATTGTTATAGGTCTCGTTTGCTCAGCTGCTCTTCAGCATGCCGGCCACATGAGCGATCAACTGCCGCGCAATCACGATCTTCGCGGCCCGCTGCAGTTCATGCTCGCCTTGGTCGTCAATCAGGGTCAGCGCGTTGTCGTCACGCCCGAAGGTCTCCTGCGCCAGATTGGCCGCCAGCAAGGGGATCTTTTTGCGCTTGCGCTTGGCCTGCGCGTTGACCCGCAGGTTCTCGGTCTCGGCTGCAAAACCGACGCAAAACGGCGGCTTCTTCAACGCCGCCACCGTGGCGAGTATGTCCGGATTGGGCGCGAGTTCGATGGCGAGATTGCCGCTGCCGCGCTTGATCTTGTGCGCTTTCGCGTCCACGACGTGGTAATCGGCGACAGCCGCCACCGAGATGAAAATATCGCTCGCCATTGCCCTTGCCATCACCGCTTCGTGCATGTCGCGCGCGCTGCGCACATCGACGCGCACGGCACCCAGCGGCGCCGCGAGCGCCGTGGGACCGGAGACCAGCGTTACCTCCGCTCCCGCCTCGAGCGCCGCCTGCGCCACCGCGTAACCCATTTTTCCGGAACTCTGGTTGGTGATGCCGCGCACCGTATCGATCGGTTCGTAGGTCGGTCCCGCGGTAACCAGTACCTTCCTTCCCCTGAGCAGTTTCGGACCCAGCAGCACGGCAACCGCCGCGAACAGATCCTCCGGTTCCAGCATGCGGCCCATGCCGGTTTCGCCGCAAGCCTGGTCGCCCGCGCCCGGACCCATCACGGCAATGCCGTCTTCGCGCAAAAGCGCGACGTTGCGGCGCATGGCGGCGTTTTCCCACATCTGGACATTCATCGCCGGGGCCACCGCCAGAAGACTCTGCCGCGCGAGGCAAAGCGTCGACAACAAATCATCGGCCAGGCCATTGGCGAGTTTCGCCATGAAATCGGCGCTGGCCGGCGCCACCAGGATCAGATCGCGGTCGCGCGACAATTCGATGTGCGCCATGTTGTCGCGCACCCGGGCATCCCACAGGTCGGTGTAGACCGTCTGTCCCGACAGCGCCTGCATCGTCACCGGCGTGATGAAGCGGCAGGCGGCCGCGGTCATCACCACGCGCACATCCATTCCGGCTTTGACGAACAGGCGCGCGAGCTCCGCAGCCTTGTAGGCGGCGATACCACCGGTGAGGCCCAGCAACAGCCGCTTTCCAGACAGGGAAGTCATCGCTTTGCGAAGTGGCGCGTTGAGATTGGGAGTTCAGATTCTACGCGAGTGCACCTTGCGGTGCAGCACGGGCGCGCGCCTCAACAACCACCCAAAGGGGGCAGGCAATGGGCATTACCGACTGGCCGGCCGCCGAGCGGCCGCGCGAACGCCTGCTCGCCCAGGGACCGCAGGCGCTCGCCGACGCGGAGCTGCTGGCGATTTGCCTGCGCACCGGCATAGCGGGCAAAAGCGCCGTGGAACTGGCACGCGACCTGCTCAATCAATTCGGTTCCGTGCGTGTGCTCCTAGCCAGCAGCGCCAGGGAACTGGCCGCACACCGCGGCCTGGGCAATGCCAAATCAGCGCAACTGCTCGCCTCGGTTGAACTGGCGCGCCGTTCCCTGCGCGAGGAACTCGAGGCAGGTGACGCTCTCGCCTCGCCCCAGGCGGTGCGCGACTACCTGCGCCTGATCCTGGCGCGCAGCGACCGGGAGGTGTTCGTGGCATTGATGCTGGATGCGCAGCACCGCGTCACCGCCACCGAGGAACTGTTCCACGGCACGCTCACCCAGACCAGTGTTTACCCGCGCGAAGTCGTCAAGTGCGCGCTGCGACACAACGCCGCCGCCCTGATCTTTGCCCACAATCACCCCTCCGGCGTCGCCGAACCCAGCCACGCCGACGAACTGCTGACGCGCTCGCTGAAATCCGCCCTGGCGCTGGTTGACGTGCAGGTGCTGGACCATTTCATCGTGGCGGGGGGACGTACCTTGTCGTTCGCGGAACGCGGCCTGCTCTGAATGGCTGACAGGCGAGCTCCACATGGCTCACTGCGGAAACCAAAACCGGAAAAGTGTAGTTTCTAAGCTACAATGAACTACGAGGTTCGCCATTACCTTAGCGCCGACGGCGCGGACCCGTTCGCCGAATGGTTCGAAGTGTTACGGGATCGACAGGCGCAGTCGCGCGTGCAGGTGCGGCTCGACCGGCTCGAACGCGGCCTGTTTGGTGACGTGGAGCCCTGCGGCGAAGGCGTGTGGGAGTTGAGGATCGACTGGGGGCCGGGCTACCGCGTGTATCACGCGCGAGCCGGCAATACCGTTGTCCTGCTGTTGCTTGGCGGCGACAAACGCAAGCAGCAGGCGGACATCAAGAAGGCGAAGGAGTATTGGAATGACTATCGGGAAAGAACGAAAACACAAGGCAAGCGCTCCGGCTAGCGTGGCGCACCGCCCGCAACTTCTCGAATGGCTAAAGGATGCCGAGAACGCCGCCGCCTACGTCGACGCGGCCCTGGAACAAGGCGATCCCGCAGGACTGCTGCAGGCGCTTCGCAATGTCGCGGAGTCGCGCGGCGGCGTGTCGCACATCGCGCGGAAGACAGGACTGAACCGCGAGGCGCTGTATCGCACCTTGTCCAAAGGCGGCAATCCGCAGCTGCGCAGCCTCGCGGCCATCCTCGGCGCAACAGGGCTGCGGCTGAGCGTGCGGCCTTCCGAAGCAAAGGCGCGAAAGGCTGCTTAATCCGATTGCTGACGCTCTCACCTTGACCAGCGTCTATCCCCGCGAAGTACTCAAGTGCGCGCCGCGGCAAAACACCGCCGCCCTGATCTTCGCGCACAACCCTCCTTCGTGAATCGCCGAACCCAGACACGCCGACAAACTACGCGCTCGCTGAAATCCGCCCTGGCACTGGTTGACGTGCAGGTGCTGGACCATTTCATCGTGGCGGGGGGACGTACCTTGTCGCTTGCCGAGCGCGGCTTGCTCTAAATTTGCTGTTGTTCGAGCCCTGCTTTGCCCCCGAGTCAGCCAAGGCCGTGCATTGTCGGTTGGTTCGATTGGCACTGCATCAACGTAGATCGCACCACCGTGTGCCGCGCGAGATTAACGCTCAACCGTGCGCCGCAAGCTCTTCACGCACGATCTTGCGCACCAGTTCCTGCGTTACAGGTTGCTCCCCAAGCCCCAAGTAGGCTTTCAGGGCTTCGTTAATCAAGGTCTGATAGCCCTTGCCGGTCTTTTCCGACTGAGCTTTGAACCGGCTGACAATCGCGTCGTCCATATAAATAGTGATTCGCGTTTTTCCCGTCGCGGGAATCACCGCACCACGCTTACCTTTTGAAAAGTCATACACCTTTTTCATAGTTTCTCCGTTCCTTGGGATCGGCCTTCCGCACAGAGATGATTCGCGATTCACTGCCTCGATGAGAGTGAACAACGACCATCAGCGAACCGAACGCGTTCATTCCGATGGTGACAAAACGCTGTTCGCCCTCCGCGAAGTCATCCTCGACGGTGAGCGCCAGAGGGTCATTCAGCACCCCGTCGCCCTCGGAAAGCGACACACCATGCTTCTTGACGTTTGCCAGGTCCTTTTTCGGATCAAATTCGGCGGATAAACCTATACTATATGTATTCGATACATATACGTCAATCTCTTATCGGCAGCCCTATGCCAATGGGCGGGAGGTCCTATGGAGTTATGCAGACCATGGTCACGCAATAGACCGCTTTGATTTTTGCGCCCTTGGAAGCAGATTTAAATGCCACTACCAAATGACGTCCTGACTATCTCGCCAGCTATTTCCTGAATCGCGCCGCGGTCTGTTTTGACAGCCCGGGCCGCCCGGTGCGCGCGGCCTGGTCCACCAGCGCCTGGTTGTAGACCTCGCAGACGACCGGTTCGTAGCGGGGCGGATTTTCCGGGCTGTGGCAGGTAGGCAGGCATTCGATCAGCGTCTTGCCGTGCGGATAGGTGAACAAAGGTTGCGAGATGCGCGCCTTGTGGCTGGCATTGGTCACGCGATGCAGCGTCGAAACATAGAGATCGTTGGTCCACATCTGCAGCGTGTCGCCGATATTGACGACAAAGGTTCCCGCCAGCGGCGGTACCGCGATCCATTCCCCGTCGGCGTTGCGCGCCTGCAATCCGCCCAGGCTGTCCTGCAGCAGCAGCGTCGCCACACCATAGTCGGTATGCGGCGAGAAATTCCACTGGGTCTGCTTCATCTCCACGGTACCGGCCGGCGGGTAATGGTTGTACATCAGCGTGCCGCCCATATGGCGGTACATCGCATCGAAATAATCCTCGGGCAGTTCCAGGCTCAGCGCGATGGCGCGCACCAGCCGGCGCGCCAGGTCGCAGCGCTTCAAGAGGTGCGCTTTCATCGCCTCCTCGAACCCCGGCAGGATGCCCGGCCCCGGCCAGACCGCTTCGCCGGTATTGAAACTCGCCCCGGGGGGCTGGTCCGGCAGGCGCTCGCGGCTCATTGCAAAGCGCTCCTTGATGTCCGGTTCGACCACAGACTTCCCGTAGGGGTCGACGCCGCCGACCGATACATAGCCCTGCTTGCCCGGGCTGAGGGACTGGTGCAGTTTCATTTTCTCATCGAGCGGCAAGCCGAAGAAACGGTGCCCCCATTCGATCACCTCATCCAGTTCCGCTTCGGGAATGCCGTGACCGGTGATGTAGAAGAATCCGATATTGATGCAGACTTCGCGCAGTTCGCGCGCGACGCGACCGCGCTCCTCCGCGGAGCTGTCGCGAACGAAAGGGCTGACATCGATCACCGGCAGCGTCTTCAGCGCCGCGCGTTTGACCTTGAACTGCCCTGCCTGCCGGTTATATTCGGCAAATTTCCGTCCGCTGCCATCCTGGACAACATGCGTCATCTTCCGTCCCTCATTCAGGTTTCTCGGCCGGGTTGCAGGCGTTTTTTGCGAAGCTTACCCCCAGAGAACCAGCGCATCAAAACCCGTCGGCGCCGGTGAAGTATGGTGGTTGATAATCGGCGCCAATCCCCCTATAATGCCGCCCTTTCTCCAAACGGAGCCCGTACCATGGCTCGAGTATGTGAAGTCACCGGGAAGAAGCCGCAGTACGGGCACAATGTTTCCCACGCCAACAACAAGACCAAGCGCCGCTTTCTGCCGAATCTGCAATATCGCCGTTTCTGGCTGGAAGACGAAAAGCGCTGGATCAGCCTGCGCGTCACCTGCGCGGCGCTGCGCACCATCGACAAAAAGGGCATCGACGTGGTGCTCGCCGAGCTGCGCGCGGCCGGCCAGAAGATCTAGAACCGGGAGCCTGCATCATGCGTGAGAAGATCAAACTGGAGTCCACGGCCGGCACCGGCCATTTCTACACCACCACCAAGAACAAGCGCACCAAGCCGGACAAGATCGAAATCATGAAATTCGATCCCAAGGCTAGGAAGCACGTGATCTACAAGGAAGGCAAGATCAAGTAAGTAATCAAGCCGCAAGATCCAAAGCAAAAGGGCCGCAATGCGGCCCTTTTGCTTTTCACCTCCCGATTCAGGCGTAACAGCGCAACCTGAACGAGAATTCCTGCAGCGGGCGGATGCCGCTCGCTTCGGCGCGATGGCACCAGTCCTGCAACTGCTTCAATAATTGCTCGCTGGAGGCATGCGAACGCTCCCACAGGGCCTTCAACTCCTTGCGCATGTTGTATGCCGTCTGCAGCGCCTGATGCTTGTCCAGGGCCTGCTCCAGGCGCGCGCGCTCCGTCTCGGCGAGTTTCTGCTCGTCGCGGTTCAGTGAGCGCTTGATGCCCTTGATCAATTCCACGTCCTTGCGGGCCTGCAGCTTGGCCAGTTCCTCGCGATAGGTCGCCTTCAGCGAAGCGGCATATTTGGCGAGCACGTCGTAGCGATTGGCGATCACCGCCTCGAGCGTGTTCAGGTCCACCGGCTTGGCATTGGTGAATTTTGGTGTCGGCGCGACCTTCTTCACCCGCGCCAGTCCCAGGAATCCGAGGATGCGGATGTACATCCAGCCGATGTCGAACTCATACCATTTGCTCGACAGTTTGGCCGAGGTCGCAAAGGCATGGTGGTTGTTGTGCAGTTCCTCGCCACCGATCCAGATGCCCCACGGAATGATATTGGTGCTCGCCTCGCTGGTCTGCCAGCTGCGGTAGCCCCAGAAATGCCCGATGCCGTTGATCACGCCGGCGGCCCAGAAGGGAATCCACGCGATCTGCACCGCCAGTATCACCAGGCCGGGCACCAGGCCGAACAGCCAGATGTTGATCGCACCCATCAGAACCAGGCCCATGATGCTGTGGCTCGCGTAGACATTGCGCTCCATCCAGTCGTCGGGAGTGCCGTGGCCATAGCGCTCCAGGGTGTCGCGATTGAAAGACTCCTTGACGTACAAAAACACGCCCAGCCAGAGGACGCGGTTGATGCCCAGGATCTGCGGGCTGTGCGGATCATCGACGGTTTCGCACTTGGCGTGATGCTTGCGATGGATCGCGGCCCACTCCTTGGTCACCATGCCGGTGGTCAGCCACAGCCACAAGCGGAAAAAATGACTGGCAATCGGATGCAGGTCCAGCGCGCGGTGCGCCTGGCAGCGATGCAGGAAAATGGTGACGCTGGCGATGGTGATGTGCGTCAGCACCAGCAAGACTGCCAGCAGTTCCCAGAATGAGAGGTCAAAATGGCCGGAAAACAGCATGTGGGAAGGGCTCCCTGTTATCGTTTGACGGCGAATTCTACGTTAAATTCCCGGCCCCGCAAGAAAACCGTTGGCTCACCGCACCCACCTGCTAACAGGCTGAACGCAAACATCTAAAACAGCCTTTGACGGGGCATTTCGCGCACCGTATCCGCGCCCTGCCGGAGGCTCAGATGCTGCGCTCCAGCACCGCCGCAAAAAATCCGTCGGTGCCGTGCACATGCGGCCGCAATTCCAGGTAATCGCCCATCTCCAGGGAAATCCGCTCCTCGCGCAACACCTCGCCTGCCGGGCGCAGACTGAATTCACTGTGCGTGGCCAGAAACGCCACAACGACCGCGCGGTTCTCCTCCTCCAGCAGGCTGCAGGTGGCATACACCAGGCGCCCGCCGGGGCGCAGCAGTTTTGCGGCGGCGGCGAGAATCGACTGCTGTTTGAGCTGCATCTGCGCAACCGCCTCGGGCGTCTGGCGCCATTTGATGTCGGGATTGCGGCGCAGCGTGCCCAGGCCGCTGCAGGGTGCGTCCACCAGCACGCGATCCAGTTTTCCCGCGAGCCGCTGCAGCCGGATGTCCTTTTCGCTTTCGATGCGCCGCGGATGCACGTTCGACAGACCCGAGCGCGCCAGGCGCGGCTTCATTTTCGCCAACCGCTTCTCCGACACATCGAAGGCGTTCAACCTCCCCGTGGAGCGCATCAGCATGCCGATGGCCAGGGACTTGCCGCCCGCACCGGCGCAGAAATCGGCCACCATCTCGCCGCGCCTGGCACCCAGCAGCATGCACAGCAGCTGGCTGCCCTCGTCCTGCACCTCCAGCGCGCCGGCGACGAACAGCGGATGGCGGTTGATCGGCGGCTTGCCCGAAACGCGCAGGCCATAGGGCGAATACGGCGTGTCGATGACGGTGACGCCGTCGACGGCAAGGCGCGCACGCGCCTCGTCGCGCGAGGTCTTGACGATATTGACGCGCAGATCGAGCGGCGCGCTCTGCAGCAGGCCGGCGGCGAGGGCGCGCAGTTCGGTCTCGCCGTACTGCGCGGTGAGCTTTTCGATCAGCCAGTCGGGCATGTCACAGGCGATTGCCAGCGGCATTTCCGCGTGCGCCAGGCGCTTGGCTTCGGCAATTTTTTCCAGGTCGCCGCGCCGCGCGATGGCCTCGAGCTCGCGCATGTTCGCCCCGAGAAACACCGCCCAGGCGGCGAGCACCATCTGGCGCACCGCGCTGCCGCCCAGCATGAATTCCAGCATCCGGCGCCGGCGCAACACCGCGTAGACGGTCTCCGCCACCAGGGCACGATCCTGCCTGCCCAGTTGCGGATGCTGGCGGAAAAACCCCGACAGCACGCCGTCGGCCGGGTACTTCAGCCGCAGCACCTCGGCGCAGGCTTCGCAGGTCGCGTCGAAATTCTCTTCGGTAAACCTCATTCGGAGGCCATGCGCGTGGCAAGCTGGTCGATGCGCGTGCCGTCTTTCTCGACCACCAGCACGCGCACCGGGACGAAATGGTGGCGCACCGCCAGCCACACCTCGGTGCCGCGCTCGTCGCCGGGTTCACGCTGCTTGGCGAGTTTCATCACATCGAATTCACCGGCAGGCGTCTTGAGTTTTTCCGGACCGGTGATGGCATAACGAAAACGGCTCACGCCGCGCCCGTCGGCCACCTCGAGCGCGATTTCCGCGCCGGCCGGCGGCGTGAACGCAAAGCTCCACAGGAACGACAGGCGGTCGTGCATCGCGCCCTTGATCGGCGTTGCCTCGCTTTTGCCGTCGCGCTCCTCCACCACCTGGTGCTTCGCCCAGTCGAAACGCGCGAATTCCGCTTGCCGGTCGCCGCGCTGGTCGCGAAACTCCAGCGGCCGGATGCCGCCCGCCTCGACCGTGCCGCGGCTTGCGCGCTTGACCGTGCCGCGATTGGACAACGCAAACAGGCCCTTGCCGCGCGCGTCCGAATCGATCTGGTAGCTCTTGCCGTCATGGGTCAGCGTCTCGGTCAGTTCCACCATGACCGTGCCATTGCGGCTCAACTCGTATTGCACGCTCAGCTTGTGCGGCGGCAGCGCGAACACCGCGCCCGACCATCCCAGCAGCGCGGCGAGCACTGCCGCGACCAGGCGGCGCGACCAGCCGTTCGCATGCGGGGGGAGGATCACGTCGGTATTCATGAAGCAGCCATCAGCAACTGCGCGCTGTCCCGGGAACCCGCGTGACCGGGCTTGATCCGCACCCGGCCGCCATCTAAGACCAGCCTGTCCTCGGCGAACCAGCGTAGCGCCAGCGGATAAATGCGATGTTCCTGCTCGAGCACGCGCTCAGCCAGCGTCGCCTCGTCGTCATCGGGCAGCACCGGCACCGCGGCCTGGATCACGATGGGTCCGTGGTCCAGCGACGGCGTGACGAAATGCACCGTCGCACCGTGCACTTTCACGCCTTCGGCGAGCGCGCGACGATGCGTGTGCAGGCCCGGAAACACCGGCAGCAGGGACGGATGAATATTGATCATGCGCCCGGCGAACCGCCCGACAAAGGCGTCACCCAGGATGCGCATGAACCCCGCCAGCACCAGCAGATCGGGCCGGTGGCGATCGATGGCCGCAGCGAGTGCCGCATCAAAGTCGTCGCGGCTGGAGAATTCGCGATGATCGATCGCCTCGGCGACCAGTCCATGCTCCCTGGCATAGGCGAGCCCCGCGGCATCGGGCCGGTTGCTGATCACCGCCGCCACACGCAGCGGCAGGCGCGCCTCGACGATCGCCTGCATGTTGCTGCCGCGTCCGGAGATCAGAATGACAATGGTTTTTGCGGCAATGGATTCCATGGCGCCATTGTAGCCGTCGCGGGGCACGCGCCCCGCGCGCGATTACGCACGCGACAGAAAGGAGTCCCGGCTCCCCCGAGCCGTCGTTCCCGTGGCGGAAGGCCAACGCGACCGGAATCCGGCCGCCGCGGCTCGCCATGCCCTTGCTACGCCGCAACCTTGCTACGCCGAAATCTTGTGACGATCGAACCCGCGACAGGTGAACCACAGCAGCACCGCCACCAACACCGCCGCCGCCGCGGCAACGCCGAATGCCCCCGACAGGCCCACCGCGGTGACCACCGGTTCCATCAGTATCGGCGAAAAAAATTGTCCCAGATACATGGAGGCGGTCATCATCCCGAGGAGCCTGCCGCGCAGTCGGGCCGGGGCCAGGGTGTTCACCCACAGCGCGGCATTGGGGAACAGCATGCCCACGCCGAATCCGGAGATGCCCGCCCCCAGCAGCACCACCGCATAACTTTGCGTCAGCGCGATCGCGGCATAGCCGGCGGCGATCACCAGCATCGCATACGCGTAGATGCTGACGAAGCCGATGCGGTAGTGAAAGCGGTGCTGCATCATCGCGCCGCCGCCGCTGGTCAGGGACGCCAGGCTGATCACCAGGGCCGCCAGGCCGGTGGAATTCACGCCAATGCCGCGCAGCAGAAACGGCACCTGCACCGGCATCATGTAAAAAACCACCAGCAGGAAAAAAGTCAGTGCATAGGACAGCGCCAAAGGCTTGAGCGGCGCCCGCGCCTCGGCCAGATCGCCGGCCTTGCGCGCCTGGCGTACCGGTTCCCGCAGGTATTTCACCGCGGGCAGCAGGGCCGCCCACGCGGACAGATAAACCAGGAACGGCCAGCGCCAGTCGAACTCCGCCAGAATGCCGCCCACGCCCACGAATACCACACCGGACATGGACATGAACATTCCCTGCATGCCGGCGTATTTCAGGCGTTCCTCGCCGACGAAATAATCGCCCAGCAGGGTGGTCGCGGTGGTCATGATCCCCGCTACCGCGACACCCAACAGCGCCCGCCCCGCCAGAATGCCGTGCAGGTCGTTCAGGAAGAATCCCGAGGAGCCGGCAAAACCGTAAAGCAACATGCTGGCGAAAAGATATTTCAGCCGGCCGTAGCGGTCGATCAGCACACCGGCAAGCGGCGCGCACATCACGATGAACAGCGCCGGCGTGGTGAGAATCATCTTGCTCAAGAATTGCGCGCCGGGCGTGCCGCTGAATACCTCGGCCATGCGCGGCATCGACGCGGCGATGGTCGCATTGGCCATCACCGAAAAACTGGAAACCAGCAGCAGCGCGGCTTTAAGGCGAAATTTGGGATCGCCTGTCACGGCTTCATCTGCCCCGCGGCGGGCGGCAATGCATGGAAGCTGTCATTGCGCCTGGCCTACTTCGCGTCCGGGCGCGCACCCGGAGCGGCACCGAGCGCGGCGCGGATCGCCTCGACGCGCTTGCGGTTGACGCCGAAATCACTTTGCCCCAAGCGCGAGGCCGAACGCACGTGAATCAGCGCGGCCTTGTCCTCCAGCAGGAACTCGACGTCATCCACATAGCCCATCAACCGGGACGTGAATTCGGCATAAAGATAGCCCGGTTTTTCAGCGACGATGTGCACGCGCTGCGCGCCGCGCAGCACCTCGGCCAGGGCCGACCAGGCCGCGGATGCCGTTCCGGCGATGACCAGCGGCGCAATATAGTGGCCGCCATCCCGGGGATCGGCCTGGCTGCTCACGCAGTTGGGCGTGCTTGCGCAGGGAGCCAGACGCCCGTCTCTGGCGCCCAGATTGTCCGGCCGCTGCCCGCTGAAAAGTCCCATGGTTCCCCCCAGAAGCGGCGTCAATGCACATAACGCCAAAGACGCGAAAAGCCACCTCACCGCAGCCGGTGCGAGCAAGCCCCGGGCCGCTGCGTGTCCCGACATCACCCCTGCGTACCTCGAACGCGCGCCGCCGCAGGCAGCAGCCGTGCGCGGCTCAGGCCGTGCCGCCTTCAGCGGAACCTTCCTGCCGGGCGATCTGGCGCATGACTTCTTCCATGTCGAGCCCCTTTGCCTCGGTGACCATCTCCTCCAGCCCTGCAGGTGGCAGCGCGCCGGCTTCGGAATAAATCACCACTTTCCCGCGGAAGACCATCAGTGTCGGAATCGAGCGGACATTGAACGCCTGTCCGAGTTCGGGCTCTTCGTCGGTGTTGACCTTGGCGAACACCACGTCCGTGTGCCTGTCCGACGCGGCCTCGAAAGTCGGCTCGAATGCACGGCACGGCCCGCACCAGGGCGCCCAGAAGTCAATCACGACCATGTCGTTGCCGTTGACCACCTGTTCGAAATTTTCCTTGGTCAAAGCGACGCTCGCCATGATCATTTGTCCTTGTCATTTATTATCGGAGCGGCCGCATCCGATTTCGCGGAAGCGCCGCCGGCGCAGGGGCGCTGCGCCCGCAGGGGTGCTTCGCTCATACTGAATCCGCCCGGGATTTTAGCAGATGGCCCTGCCGCCCCCTGCGCCGCGGCGATTGCGGCAACGAGTGCCGGAACGGCCGCTGTTTCCGCAGCCGCCGTCTAACGCGGCGTCCGCAGGGACTCAGGCACGGTGATATTGATCGGCGTATTGGGCTGGGTTTCCCGGACCGTTATATCGAGCACCTCCTGACCGTCCGCGGTCTGCCGGATGCGCATCGGAAACATGATCGGACCGAAGCTCTGGTATTCACCGTAACTCGTCACCAGCGTCGTTTCGCCCTTTCCCTGGGCCGGCAGGCGCGACTCGATCTTTTCCACCAGGAATTTTTCATTGATGTAAGCCGTTGCATTGAATCGACCAGGTTCAGCAAAAGACACTGCGGCAAGCCACCGGCCGCCCTGCTTTTTCCACTCGAGCGTCGCGTGGTTGCGGATCGCCGCCTTGATCACACCCTGCGGCGTGATCCACAGCTCGTGCACGCGTTCGCTGGCCGCGGGCGCCGCAGAGGAAGCCGCGGCACCCGCGACGTTCCATGCATAGGGCCCGCTGACGAAAGTGCTGCCGCGGCGCTCGCTCTGCGCTCCGCTCGGGGCAGACGCGCCACCTGCGGCTGGTTGCTCGGTGGCCTCCTCGGACAGGGATGCGCTCTCATAGTTGATGCTGCGCACATAACGCGAAAGCTTGCGCATCGGCCGCGACGAAGCGGGCTCGCCTGCCTGGCCGGATACGGCCGCGGTGCCGCTGCCGACATAGCGCAGGCTGTGCAGGTCGGTTGCGCCCATCGCATGCGAGGCCTGCCTGAGGACGCCGGCGGCATCGAGGGAAAACGCCTTGAGCGGCAGCAACACCAACGCCGCCGCCATGGATGCCATTGCCGCTTGGCGAAATTCGACCATCTGTTACTCCTCGTGGATTGCGCAGACCGCGGGCCGCAAGTGTATTACAAGCTGCGTGCGGCTCCCGTCAGATGCGAGAATCCCCCGCATGAAACCCTATCGCGGACGCTTCGCCCCTTCGCCCACCGGCCCGCTGCATTTCGGATCGCTGGTTGCCGCCGTCGCCAGCTACTGCGAGGCCCGCGTCCATGGCGGCACGTGGCTGGTGCGCATGGAAGATCTCGATGTCGCGCGCGCACAACCGGGCGCCGCCGACGCAATCCTGCGCACCCTGGAACGGCTGGGATTTGCCTGGGAAGGCGAAGTCATGGTCCAGAGCCGGCGCACTGCCGCTTATGCCGGCGCACTGGCGCGCCTGCAGGCGCTTGGCCGGGTGTTTCCCTGCGCCTGCAGCAGAAAGGAAGTCGCCGATTCATCGCTCAACTTCGACGGCGAGCGCGTCTATCCGGGCACCTGCAGAAACGGCATCGCCCCGGGGCGCGCCGCACGCGCGCTGCGCCTGCGGGTCGACCATGACGAGGTCGGCTTCGATGATGGCGTGCAGGGTCCGGTGCGGCATGAACTGGCGCGCGTGAGCGGAGATTTCGTGCTGCGCCGCGCCGATGGCCTGTTCGCCTACCAGCTTGCGGTGGTGGTGGACGACGCGGCGCAGGGCATCACCGAGGTGGTGCGCGGCGCCGACCTCTTGGGATCCACCTCGCGCCAAATGCTGCTGCAGCGCCTGCTTGGCTTCGCCACGCCGGGTTATGCGCATGTGCCGGTGGCATTGAATGACGCGGGTGAAAAACTCTCCAAGCAGACGCTTGCCAAAGCCGTAAGCCCCGGCCGGGACGCCGACCAGCTGGTGCACGCGCTGCAATTTCTCGGCCAGCCGGCGCCCGACGGGCTGCGACAGGGCACCCCTGCGGACATCTGGACCTGGGCCCTTGCCCACTGGAATCTGGCAGACGTGCCACGCCGCAAGGGCGGCCAAGCGCCCGCCGGTTTCCTCTAAAGAAACCGATATTTATTAACTTTTATTTTGCTTTGACAAGCATTGGCGGGCGTTTTCACCGCATTGCAATGTCACTTTTGACAATTGCCCGCGCCGCCCGGCAGTTCCGCGGCGCCCTCAGTGGGCGGTCCAGCCGCCATCGACCAGCAGCACGTGGCCGGTGACCATGTTGGCCGCTTCCGAGGCCAGATAGATGGCGGCGCCGGCGACATCCCGGGTGCTGGCAATGCGGCCCATCGGAATGTTTTTCAGAATCGCATCCCGGAAACCCTGCTCTTCGAACATCGGCTTGGTCAGCGGCGTGTCGACAAATGTCGGCGCAATGGCGTTGACGTTCACGTTATGCGGCGCCCATTCGATCGCCAGAATTTTCGTCAGCAGATTGACCCCCGCCTTGCTCGACGAATAGGCCGCCCTGCGCTCCATGCCGACACTGCCCATGGTCGAAGAAAGGTTGATGATCTTTCCCTTTTTCTGCCGGATCATCTGTTTTCCAACCGCCTGGCAGCAGAAAAACAGCGCCTTGAGATTGAGGTCGTTGACCTTGTCCCAGGCTTCCTCGGTGACATCGACCGCCC
This sequence comes from uncultured beta proteobacterium, assembly GCA_903859155.1. Lineage (GTDB taxonomy): Bacteria > Pseudomonadota > Gammaproteobacteria > Burkholderiales > SG8-39 > 2-02-FULL-62-17. The sequence continues at coordinate 47,987 of CAIOLO010000063.1, read as the reverse complement.
ATTGCGGAATATTGATCCCCGCGCAGGTGACCAGGATGTCGATGTGGCCGAACACCCTGACCGATTCATCGACCATGGCCTGGATGGCGGGAATCTTGCAGACATCGACCTGCTGAACCAGCACCCGGCGGCCCAGCCCTTCGACATCCGCCTTGATGCTTTCCACCTCGGGAAGAATATCGCAAGCGACCAGATCGGCCCCGTATTTGGCCAGTTCCAGGGCAATCGCGCGGCCCAGACCCCGTGCCGCCCCGGTCACCAGGGCCACCCTGCCGGAGAGATCGAATTCCGGAAATGGAGATTTTTCCACCGTTTATTGCCTCCTCAATTAATGCCGGCCTGGCCGGGAAATAGAATGATAAGTCACGCGGCTTCAGGCATTGCCGGCGGTAACGGATTTTTCACTCGGTGGCGCAAGGTCGACCACCTCGACGGCGAATGCGGCCATTCTGGCGCGCAATTCGGGCGGAATCGGCACCGCGCGCAGCGACTCGAGCGAGATCATCGCGATCACATGCCGGGCGCGCATGCGCTCCTCGCCGGCGACAATCCCGGAGATGCGCAACACCACCGAGGAGCGGCCGAGCCGCGTCACCGCGAGCTGCAGTGTCAAATGCTCGCCGATGCGCGACGGCTTGAGGAACTCGCAATGGGTCTCGACAATCGGAAATCCGAGCCGCTGGTTTATGTGCAACTCGGCGAACGAAAGCCCTAGTTCTTCGCCGAACCAGTCCTCGACCGCGGCGTTGATCATGTCGAAGGTATTCGGTGAGTACACGATGCCCGCCGGATCGCAGTGCGAGAAGCGCAGCGCGTGGCGCGAAAGGAATAACCTGGGAGGCACAGCACCCTCGGTGGCCAGGCGCGGCAGGGCCGTTTCACCCAGAACGTAGGGCGCCACCTTTGCCCGCAGCGCCTCGGGCAGCGGCACCGCGCGGTAATTCTCGAGCGAGACCATGGCAATCACGTGGCGGGCACGCAGGCGCTCCTCGAGGCCGACCCTGCCGGTAATCCGGAAATCGATGGTGCTGCGGCCGATGCGCGCGATCGCAAGCTCCATCTCGAGTTGGTCGCCAATGTGGCAGGGCCGGTAGAACTGGCACTGCCCCATCACCACCGGCATGGCCAGGCGCCTTTGCATGAGCCGGGACTCGAACGGTTCCTCGACCACCTGGTCGGACCAGTCCTCGACGGTGGCATTGATGAAGTCGAAGAAATTGGGAAAATACACGATCCCGCCCGGATCGCAGTGCGAGAAGCGGATGTGATGGACGGCGCGGAATGCGATGCTCATGGCTGCTGGGTACTCGTTCCATTAAGAATGGGTTGCGGATCGTGGGCAAAACCCGGTAAGCGTTGCGCAATGCCCCGTCCGGATCGCGGTCGCAAGGCTGCAGGATGCATCCCCTCCGGCAAGGGAACACGCTTGCTTGAACGCCGCGACAGTATAGGCAATTTGAGCCCCTTTTTTTCGCCTTGCGACCACTGCTTTTTGCGGTGAGGCGAAATGGGGCGGCCCGCTGGCACCAACGGTGACCCCGGCCAAAGCGGGGCCGGCTGGTTGCGAACCGCCGCGGGTCAATGAAAACTCAGCGCCGCCGCGGGTCGTGCAGTGTCGCGTTCCTGATATCCAGATCGGCCGCCACCTGGTCGCGGCTGCGCTCGTAGACGAGTTCCCGCCCCGCCACGCTGCCCGCATAGGCGAGCCCGTTCCGGGTTGGCGTCAGATCACATTTGACGTTGTGGATACCCTCGCCGAGCACCACCTGGATCGCACCGGCCCGCTTGCTCAGGACCACCACATCGAGGATCTGTCCGGTCTCGGTGACGCGTACCTTGATTTTTTCCGGGCTCATCGTGACATTGCCTCCGTGGATGGGAATCGCGATTGCTGCGCCAGCATACTCCCGGCCGGATCAGCCAAGGAATCAGACTTTTTGCGTCCGACCAGCACCGACCGTCGTTCCGCCTCAGGCCATGGCCTTGAGGCGCTTGAGTTCGGCATAGCAGCGCGCGCAGGCGCGCACGTCGACGAGCGCGCGATGCGCGCCCTCAAGGGGCTGGTTGAACAGTTTCAGGTGCAACTCCTGCAGGGAGGGCCATTTGAATCCGTAACGTCCGGGCAGGCGGCAATAATTCGTCGCCTCCTGCATGGTGCAGCGACGCGGCATCGACTCCACCGGATTGGCCAGGCCGGCACGCAAGAATTCCGCGCCGAGGATCTTTTCGTCGAACGCCATGTTGTGCGCAAACAGCGTCGAAGCCCGCTTCATGCCGGCCGCCATGGAATCGAGCACGAACCCCAGTTCGACGCCGTCCCGCGCCGCAATGTCGGTGGTGATGCCGTGTATCCGGGCCGCATCATCGGGAATGGCAAAACCATCCGGCTTGACGATGTGCTCGGCAAACTCGATTTCCCTGTTGTCGGCATCGACCAGCAGCCACGCAACCTGCACCATCCTTGGCCAGTTTTTCAGATCCGATGCCGGCGCCCGGTAATTCCCGGGCACCCCGGTGGTCTCGGTATCGAAGAACAGATTCATGAATGTTGCCTTGCCACGATGCACAATTGTTTATCTTTTATTACGCCATCGCCAATATACGCGTACATTGGCAGCCATCCTGGTTGCCTTTAATAACAACGGCGTGCGGAGTAGTCAGCCCCCGGAGCGTCGCGCCCGGGTCTGCGCGACATCGAGGTTTCCCGCTGCATCGATGACCACGCCGTAATCGCGTTCGGCGGCTGCGCGCGAAATATAGCCGCTTTGCGCATCCGCGTGCACGCGCGCGGCATCGCGTGCCAGCGGCTCGCCATAGCCGCCACCGCCGGCGGTGTACACGCGCACCTCGTCGCCCGCCTGCAGCGCAACGTCGTCCTTGGTGATGACGAGGGTTTCGCCGCCCTCGCGATGCACCTCGACCCTGCCGGTCACCGCCGCATGGCCGCCGGCGAGGCCCCAGGGCGGGCAGCGGGTGCGCTCGATCTGCACCCACAACCGCCCCGGCACTTTGAGGCGATAGGACTTCTCCACCCCCAGTCCGCCGCGCATCGCCCCGGCACCGCCGGAATCCTGGCGCAGACGCACCCAGCCCACCTGATAGGGATAGGAGGCCTCCTGCAGTTCCACCGGCACCTCCAGCGTGTCGCCATGCAGGTTGGAGCGATACGGGCCGGGACCGTCCCGGTTGCGCGCCGCGCCCCAACCGCCCACCGACGCCTCCATGTGCTGGTACCAGCGGTTCTCCCCGGGGACGCGCCCGTAGATCATGTGAATGCCGTAGGTGCCGTGGTGCGCGGCCGGAATGCGTTCGGGCAGCGCGTCGGCAAGTGCGCGCAGGATGGTGTCAACCACCGTAGGGATCATCGAACCCGAACCCGAGAGCGCCGCGGGCGGCTGCGCGGACAGAAACCTGCCCGGCGGACAGATCACGTGAATGGGCCGGAAGGCGCCGTCGTTGGCCGGCTCGTCGGGCGAGAACAGGTATTTGCAGGCAATGCGTGCCGCGGCAATCGCACCGCCGGCGAAACCCGCGTTCAGCGGACCGTCCATCTGCGCGGCGATTTCGCTGAAGTCGATGGTGATGGCGTTGCCGGCGATGCGCACCTCCACGTCGATCGGCACCGGCTTGCCCTTGTTGATGCCGTCGTCGTCGAGAAAGGAACTGGCGCGATAAACGCCGTCGGGGAGTTCGGCGATTGCTGCGCGCACCGCGGCCTCGCTCTTGTCCCAGAAAAGCTTCACCGCCGCTTCGATGGCGGCGTGGCCGTGGCGGCTCACAAGGTCAAGCACCATGTCGCGCCCGATGAGGCAGCCGGCGACCTGCGCCTCCATGTCGCCCAGCACCATCTTCGGGAAGCGCGTGTTGGCCGCGATCATGCGGTACATCTCCTCGACGCGCTCGCCGCGCGCGAGCACCTTCACGGTGTGGAACTGGATGCCCTCCTGATAGATGTCGGTGGTGTCGTTGGAACTGCAGGAACCCACCACGATGCCGCCGATGTCGATCCAGTGCATCACGATGGCGAGAAACCCCACCAGGCCGGCGTCGCTGTCATCGGTGCGTATGGGCGTGTACATCACCACGTTGTTCAGGTGCTGGCCCATGGTGCCGGCGTGGTTGGAGATCACCACGTCACCATGCTGCAGGCGCGCCTTGCCATAGATTTCCAGGCCGTCGTTCACCGCCGCGCACAGCGCGTTGGCGACGAAAATCGGCAGCCCGCCCTTGCTTTGCGTCACCAGCCGCCCCTTCGCATCCACGATCCCGACCGCGTAATCCTTGTACTCGGAGATGAGAATGGAAAAAGCGGTGCGCGTGATGTTCTTGTCGATCAGATTGGGAATCGCGCACAGACCGTGGATGATCACCTCGGCGGTGAGCGGGTCGACCGCGGCGGACGCATTGTTGACAGGAAGATTCATGCGCGCGCCAGCTCGATGTTGAATTCGCCCAGCACACCGACCTCGAGCCTGTCCCCCGGTGCGATCACGGTGGTGGCACCGAACTCCTGGATGACCGCCGGACCGTCGAGCCGCGCGCCGACGGGCAGGGTATCGCGCACGTACACCGGCGTGTCGATGCGCGCCCCCGGCGCCGCAAAATAGACAGCGCGTCGCGCCACCGCCGCCACCGGTCCGGATTTCGCGGCGCGGTGCAGGTGGGCAATGTCCGGTCGCTCGGTGGCGGCGATGCCCGCCACCCGCAGGCCGATGAATTCCATCGGCGTCTCCTCATCGGCGCGGCCGTAGCGGCGGCGGTAGTGCTGCAGAAACCTGTCGCGGATTGCGGCGACCGTGTCCGCTGCAGTGAGCGGGATGCGGATCGGATGCCGCTGTCCCAGATAGCGCATCTCGGCCTGGTATTCAAAGGCCACCGCGGCATTGCCGAAATCGCGCTGCAACGCCGCGCCCGCCGCGCGCCGCATCTCATCGAGGCGCGCGCCCAGCAGCGGCGCCGCCGCTTCGTCGAGCACGCACAGAAAGGTGTGCGATTCGTCGACACGCGCATCGGCCAGCAGCATGCCCAGCGCCGAGAAGTTGCCCGGTTCGGGCGGCACCACGACGCGTCCTACATGCAGTTCACGCGCGAGGTCAAGCCCGTGCAATGGCCCGCCGCCGCCAAACAGAAACAGCGTGAACTCGCGCACATCCTTGCCGCGTTCGATGGTGATCTCGCGAATGGCGCTGGCCATCTGCGCATTGGCCAGGGCGAGGATGCCGCTGGCCACCTTGTCGGCAGCGTCCGCCCCCCGGTAACCGAGCGCAGTGCCCACGCGCTGCATCACCGCGGCAAGCGCAGCACTGCGATCGAGCGGCAGCGCTCCGGACAGAAAAGCCCCGCCGCTGATGCGATCGAGCACCGCATTGGCATCGGTGACCGTGGGCTCGATGCCGCCACGGCCGAAGCACACCGGACCGGGGTCGGATCCGGCGCTCCTGGGCCCCACATGCAGGCGGCTCTGCTCATCCAGGTAGGCGATCGAACCGCCGCCGGTGCCCACCTCGACGATATCGAGCACCGGCGTGCGCACCGGAAAGCCGTAGTCGTAGCCGCCCACGTAATAATCCGGCCGCACTTCGAAACGGGAGCGCTCCACCAGAGCGCACTTGGCGGTGGTGCCGCCCATGTCGAAAGCGATGAGTTTTTCAATGCCCAGCGCCTTTGCATAGACGGCCGCGCCGATGCAGCCGCCGACCGGCCCGGACTCCACCAGCGCGATCGGTTGCTCGCGCGCGCGCCGCGCCGCGAGCACGCCGCCGTTGGAGGCCATCAGAAAGAAGCGGCCGTGAAACTTTTCCCCGGCCAGGCGCGCATCGAAGCGCTCGACATAGCCGTCGGTGAGCGGCCCCACGAAGGCATTGGCCACCGCCGTCGAGGTGCGCTCGTATTCGTACCATTCGCGCGACAACGCCGAGCCGGTGGTCACGTACACCCCGGGGAGCAGGGCGGCGAGCACCCTGGCAGCCTGTTCTTCATGCGCAGGATTGAGGTAGGCATTCAAAAAGGACACCGCCACCGCCTCCACCTGCTCGCGACGCAGGGTCTCGGCAAGGCGCCCGAGTTCTTCGTCATCCAGCGGTGTCTGCACCGCGCCAGCGGCGCCGATGCGTTCGTCGAGCTCGAAGCGCAGCGCGCGCGGCACCAGCGGTGGATGGCGCGCGTACTCGAAGCGAAACACCACCGGCCGTCCGGCACGGCCGATCTCGAGGATGTCGCGAAACCCCCTGGTGGTGACCAGCGCGGTCTTCGCGCCTTTTCTCTCGAGCAGGGTGTTGATCACCTGGGTGGTGCCGTGCTTGAGGATGTCCACCGCCTCGGGTTTCAATCCGGTTTCGGCCAGACAGCGCATCACCCCCTCGACCAGGTCGGCGTTCTCGGTGAGCGTCTTGGCGTAGAAAAGCTTCTTGCGTCCGGCGTCGTAGCCCACCAGATCGGTAAAGGTGCCGCCGATATCGGTGCCGACAAACATGGCCATGCGAATTCCTGCGGAAGTTTAGTGGCGCACGCAACCTGAGCGGCGATGCGCCCTGGGGTTTCCCCCTCTCAGGTGAGGCGCCGCTATGGGATTAATCGATTCATCGCGCCTGCGGCGCCACCGGTCATTTACGCGCTCTCATCACGCGCGGCACAATCAGCATCAGCGCCGCAATCGCGAGGATCGTGCCCGAAATCGGCCGCGTCGCAAAAGTGGTGAAATCGCCCGCGCTGATGGTGAGCGCCTGGCGCATCGATTGCTCGGCCATCGGCCCCAGAATCAGGCCCATGACCATCGGCGCCACCGGCGCATCGAAGCGCCGCATCACAAAACCGAGCAGGCCGAAGGCGTAGAGCATGCCCACATCGAATATCGAGCTGCTGGCGCCATAGACGCCGGCGGTGGAGATCAGAATGATGCCGCCATAGAGCCAGGGCGCGGGGATGCGCAGCAACTGCACCCACAATCCCACCAGCGGCAGATTGAGAACCAGCAGGATGACGTTGCCGACGTAGAGGCTGGCGATCAGCGTCCATACCAGGTCCGCCTGCTGCTCGAACAGCAGCGGCCCGGGCGCTATGCCGTAGCTGGTGAATGCCGAGAGCAGGATCGCCGCGGTGGCCGAAGTGGGAATTCCCAGCGTGAGCAAGGGCATCAGCACGCCCGCCGCCGCGGCATTGTTTGCCGCCTCGGGGCCGGCCACGCCTTCGATGGCGCCGTTGCCGAATTCCTCGGGATGCCGGGAGAGTTTCTTTTCAGTGTAGTAGCTGAGCAGCGTCGGCAGTTCGGCCCCGCCTGCCGGCATCGCGCCAATCGGAAAACCGAAGAAGGTGCCGCGCAGCCAGGGTTTCCAGGAGCGCCGCCAGCCCTCGCGGTCGAGCCACAGCGAACCGGAGATCTTCTCGACCTTGCCCTCGGCGGCGTGGCCTTTCCAGGCCATGAACATCGCCTCGCCCACCGCGAACAGGCCCACCGCGACGATGGTCACCTCCAGGCCATCGAGCAGTTCGGCCTGCCCGAAGGCAAAGCGGTGCTGCCCGGTCTGCAGGTCCACGCCCACCATGCCGAACAGCAGCCCGAGGTTGAGGCTCACCAGCCCGCGCAGCAGGGAATTGCCGAGCACCGAAGTCACCGCCACCAGCGCCAGCAACATCAGCGAAAAATATTCCGCGGGACCGAACAGCAGCGCCGACTCGACGATCATCGGCGAGAAGAAGGTGAGCGCGATGGTGCCGATGGTGCCGGCGATGAAGGAACCGATGGCCGCGGTGGCCAGGGCCGGCCCGGCCATGCCGCGCCGAGCCATGCGGTTGCCCTCCAGCGCCGTGACCACCGATGCCGACTCCCCCGGCGTGTTGAGCAGGATGGAGGTGGTCGAGCCGCCGTACATCGCGCCGTAATAAATGCCGGCGAACAACACGAACATGGCCGTGGCCGGCGCCTTGAAAGTGAGCGGCAGCAGCAATGCGATGGTCAGTGCCGGTCCAATGCCCGGCAACACCCCCACCAGCGTGCCCACCAGGCAGCCGAGAAAACCGTACATCAGCACCGCCGGCTGCAGCGCGTTGGAAAAACCATGCATCAGATGGGAGAGGGCATCCATCTCAGAAAGGCAGCCGCAGCAATTCGTTGCCCAGCTTGAGCGTGAGGACCTTGTCGAACAACAGCCAGACCACCAGCGTTGCGGCGATAGCCCAGCCGGTGATCGCCGGCCAGCTCTTCGCGCCGAATGAGCGCGCAACAGTCGCAAAACCGATCACACCGCCTGCAAAAAAACCGAACAGGTGCAAGCCCAGCGGCGCGAACAGCATGCCCGCAAGCATCCAGCCCATGCGCGCGCGCGCCCCTGGCAGCGGCGGTTCCTCCGGGTTGTGCGCCTCGTCGGGAATTTTTCCGCGCAAGGCCTGCACCACAGCCGCAAGCGCGAGCAATGCCAGCGTCCCCGAGAGCACCAGCGGAAAATCCCGCGGTCCCACCGCGGAAAAACCCGGGCCCTGCGGAATGCTCCAGGCGCCCCATAGCGTCAGCCCCGCCAGCGCGGCCAGCCCCAGCGCAGCCATCAGCGGGGCCCTGCTTGAGCTCACGCCCGTTGCCGTCGCGCCAGTCGCACTCACGCTAATCCCAGGTCCTTCATCACCCCGACAGTATCGGCGACGTCCTGTGCGAGATATTTCTCGAACGCACTGCCGGCCTGGTAGGAGTCGGCCCAGCGTCGCGTGGTGAGAATCTGTTTCCAGCCCGCCGTGTCTTTCATTGCAGAGACCAGATGCTCCAGTGCCGCGCGTTGCGGCGCCTGGATGCCGGGGGCGCCAAATACGCCGCGCCAGTTGGCCGAGACCACATTCATCCCCTGCTCGCGCAGCGTGGGCACGTTGACACCCGGAATGCGGGCCTCGCCCGAGACCGCCAGCGGCCGCATGCGCCCGCCCTTGATCTGCTCTTCGAATTCCGAATAACCGGAAATGCCCGCCGCCACCTGGCCGCCGATGATGGCGGCATTGGCCGGACCGCCGCCGGCGAAAGCGACATAGGCGCCTTCTTTCGGATTGCGTCCCAGCGCCTTCAGCATCAAACCCAGCAGGATGTGGTCGGTGCCGCCCGCGGAGCCGCCGGCGACCGGGACTTTCCTCGGATCGGCCTTGAATGCCGCCACCAATTCGGCAAAGCTCTTGATCGGGGAGTTGTTCGGCACCACGATGACACCGGACTCTTCGGTGAGCTTGGCAATGGGAACGACGTTCTGGATGCCGATGGGGCTCTTGGCACTGATGGCCGCGCCGATCATCACAGAACCGGCCACCATGATGGCATTGGCCTGCGCTTTTCTCTGGTTCACGAAACGCGGCAGGCCGACCATACCGCCGGATCCGCCAACGTTCTCGAACTGGAAGGCACCCACCAGGTCCGCGGTCTTGCAGGCCTGCTCGATGGCGCGTGCGGTGCCATCCCAGCCGCCGCCGGGGGCGGCCGGCACGAACATGAAGATGGATTCGAACAGCGGCGCGGCCAAGGCCGGCCAGGGCAGCGTGGCCGCGCCAAGGGCACCGGCGGTCAACAGGAATTCACGACGCGTGGTTTTCATGGGGGACTCCTCCTCAGTTTGAATTGGGCAGGATTGTGCGACGAAATCGCCGCGGCCGCCACCGGCCCGGGCGCGCAGGGCTAATGCCTTCTTTTGCGAAACAGCCTCGGCAGCGGCGGCATCAGGATGAATGCCAGGGAACCCACTACCAGCACCAGCGCCGCGTAATCGGTGAACCTCGGTTGCTCGCCCAGGATCAGCGCGCCGAAGAAGACGCCCATCACCGGCACCAAGGTGATGGCAATCGAGGAAACCGCGGCCGAAATCAGCGTAACGATGCGGTACCACATCCATTGGGCGAAGATGCCCGCGACGAATGCGCTGTAGAGCGCCGCGAATATCACCGGCAGGCGCTGCCCGAAGGGATGAAAGACTCCGTCCTCAAACCACAGTGCCAGCAGGAAAATGAACGGAAAGGACAGCAGGGTCTGCCATGCGGTGAAGGACACCACCGGGAGGTCCACCGGCCAGCGCTTCATCAGTACCGTGCCGATCGCCCAGAACATGGCCGAACCGATCAGCAGCAGCGCCCCCAGGGGCGAGCGTCCGATGGTGAATAGTTCGTCCCCGAGCAGCAGGGCCATGCCGCAAAGGCCCAGCACCAGTCCGCATATTTTCCGCCGCGTGATGACCTCGCCCAGCAGCCAGACCGACAGGGGCACGGTCCACAACGGAAAGGTGTAAGCAAGAATCGTGGCGCGGCCGGCGGGCAGCAGATGCAGGCCGGTGATCATCAGCACGCTCCAGCCTGCGATGTTGAAAAAGGCGAGCGCCGCCATGCGCGGCAAAATTTTTGCCGACAGGCGCAAACGCGCCCCGCTGATCCAGGCGATCAGGAACAGGCCGCTCATGGCGCCGAACATCGAGAACGAGCGGAAGTGCAGCGGCTTCAATTCCGACAGCGCAAGTTTCATCAGCGGCCAGGAAAGGCCCCAGATCATTGCGGTCAGCGCCAGCATCCAGTACACCGATGCCGGAATGGCGGGGGTTGCGGCGGCCTCGGGCGCGGCAATCGGTTCCGGGGTTGATGCGGATTTCATGCTGCCCTTGCCCTCAGGATTTCGCCGCGGCAGAATTGCCGGGGAACATCACGCTGGCGAGCGCCGCCACCACCAGCAGCAGCGCCAGAATATCGGTAAGTTTGGGTTGTTCGCCAAGAAGAATGAGCCCTGAGAACACGCCGACAATCGGCACCGACAGGATTGAGATCGAGGCCACCGAGGCGGTGGTGACCGCCACCAGCCGGAACCAGATCCACTGGCAGACGAGTGTGGCGACGATCGCCGCATAGATTGCGCCGAACATCGGCCCGCTGGACATCGCGAAGGGAAGATAGGGCCCTTCTTCCAGCCATGCCGACAGCGGCAACAACACCACCAGCGCGCACAGGTTTATCCATGCCGCGAAGGTGCTCGACGGTACCTGCACCGACCACTTTTTGGCCAGGATGGTGGCCACCGCCCAGCAGGTCGCAGCGCCGAACATCAGCAGCGCCCCCAGCGGCGAGCGGCCCACGGCGTAGATCTCGTCGCCCATCAGCAGCGCAAGGCCCACCAGTCCGGCGATCAGCCCGAGAATGCGCCGGGGGGTGAGCGGTTCACGCAGCAGCCAGGCCGATAGCGGCACGCTCCAGACCGGAAACATGTAGGCAATGATGACCGCGCGGCTCGATTCCATCATGCGCAGGCCGTAGGACATGCACAGGCCCCAGCCGGTTGCGCTGAATAAGGCCACCGCGGCAATCTTCAGAAACGCCTGGCGCGACACCCAAAGCGGCGCACCCATCGCCCAGCACACGCCGAGCAGGCCGAAACCACCCACACCGACACAGAAGACGCGAAAGCGCAGCGGCGGCATCTCCACCAATGCCAGTTTCATCAACGGCCAGGACACGCCCCAGAGAACGGCGAGCGCTATCACCAGCCAGTAAACGGTGGCGGAAATCGAATGCTGGGATTTCATTCAGAGATTTTCTTGTCTAAAGCTGCTCGGGATCGCCGCGCAATTACAGCGGCGAATGGCGCGGCGATTCTGGGTTCGCGGTCGCCAGTGTAGCCGAGCCGCCGGGAACACGAGAGAATGCTGCCTTTACTTTTTCAGTGGAGTTTCACCATGGCGGGAACCGTCGACGCGCGTCTCGAAAAACTGGGCATAGTCCTGCCGGCAAACATACCGCCGGCCGCAAACTATGTGCCCTGGGTGCGCAGCGGCAACCTGCTGTTCATCGCCGGCCAGGTGCCCACACGCGATGGCAAGGACCTGCACACCGGCAAACTGGGCGGCGGCGTCACCATCGAACAGGGGCAGGAGGCGGCGCGCCTTTGCGCCATCAACATCCTTTCTCAGGTGCGCAATGCGCTCGATGGCAACCTTGAACGCGTGGTGCGCTGCGTGCGCCTGACCTGCTACGTCAATTCAACCGCGGATTTCGGCCAGCAACCGCAGGTGGCCAACGGCGCGTCGGACCTGATGGTGGAGGTCTTCGGCGACGCGGGACGGCACGCGCGTGCCGCCGTGGGCAACGCGGCGCTACCGCGCGACGTGCCGGTCGAAGTTGATGCCATATTTGAGATTCAGTGATGGCCGTGGCTTGGTTGCATTGCAATATCAACAACGGAATATTTATTGTTGCAACACCGCATAAACAGCATTTATCCAGGCTGGCACACGCAAGGGCAATTTTTATTACCTGATGCTGCCTCATAGGAGAATATGAACCAGAAGATTGTATTATGTTGGTGTGTGCTTGCATTTACAAAATTGCAACTAATTGTTTCTAAAGCGTATTATTTATATACGCTTTTTATGTTGCATTGCAATAAAAAAGTGTTGACATGGCCCCAATATCCGGTAGAATTTGGTTTGTGCAATGCAATATACCAATCGGTAGCGAAGGAAGTAACCGCTGCCGATATGTAGCCAAAACCGGATACAAGGAGCAACACAATGTACGCAACACCAGATCAGTTCAGTGCCGCAGGGAAGGCAAGCGTCGAAGCCTTAGTCGGACTCGCCGCCACCCAGTTCTCCGCATTGGAGCGTATGACCGCACTCAGCCTTAACGCCAGCAAAGCCGCATTCGAAGACAGTGTCGGATTCACCCGCTCGCTGCTCGGCGCCAAGGATGTCCAGGAAGTCGTGAATCTGAACGCCGCGGTCGCCCAGCCCTCGCTGGACAAGGCCCTGGAATTCTCCCGCAGCGTGTACGAGGTCTCGACCAAGACGCAGGGCGAATTCACCAAGGTTTTTGAAGCGCAAGCTGCGGAAATCAACAAGAGCATGGTCGGCATGCTGGACAAAATTTCCAGGAATGCCCCGGCCGGTTCCGATGTCGCCCTGGCCGCGGTGAAATCGGCGATGTCCGCCGCCAACACCGCCTACGACAGTTTTACCAAGGCCGCCAAGCAAGCGACCGATATCGCCGACGCCAATTTCGCTGCCGCATCCAATGCAGCGAAAGTTGCAACGGTCAAGCGCAAGGCTAAGTAAGTAAAAGTAGCAAGCGCTTTCGCAGCCGCCAGCCTCCTCCTCCTCCTTCTGGCTGTTGCGAGCAAAGGGCCCCGTCAGGGGCCCTTTGTCTTTGTGGTGTAGATCGCGCTGAGCGCGATGGGCCCCGTCCACAGCCCTTTGTCTTTGTGGTGTAGATCGCGCTGAGCGCGATGGGCCCCGTCCACAGCCCTTTGTCTTCGTCGTGGGGATCGCGCTGAGCGCAACGCGTCTCTCAGGTCTTCGTCGCCGGTCCCGCTTCCCAGGTACCGCCCAAATCGATGACGCCTTTTTTCATGTCCTCGATGGCCAGCGCGACCTCTTCGGGAAAACCGCGCACGCCGAGTTCGATGTGCCGGCGCGTGCCATCCTCGCCCACGCTGGGCAGGCTGAAACTCTTGAGCCGTTTGTAGCGCGCCTCGGCATCGGTCATCAGCGGTGTGACGCCGCTTTCGGGCAATCCATAGACCGTGATCGACGCCTCGGACTCCTGCACCTGGTGAAACAGGTGCCGGTATTTCGTATCCAGCACCCACTCCACCATCGGCCACGCCATCACCGGAAACCCCGGCACGAAATGGTGTTGCCCGATGGTAAAACCCGGAATGCGGTTGTAGGGATTGGGAATGATCGACGACCCGCGCGGGAACTCGCCCATCTGCAATCGCAACGGCGTGAGTTCGCCGCCGAAGCGCGCGCGTATTTCGGCTTCTGCTTCAGGGTGCAGGCAAAGCTGCGTGCCGGCGGCGGCGGCAGCGCACTGGCGCGTGTGGTCATCCGGTGTCGCGCCGATGCCGCCGAAGCTGAACACGATGTCATCGGTCTTCAGGGTGCGTTCCAGCGTCGCCGTAATGATGCCGCGATCGTCCGCCAGATATTGCGCCCACAGAAGCTTCAAGCCGCGCGCGGCAAGAATCTCCACGGTCTTGGCGAAATGCTTGTCCTGGCGTTTGCCGCGGATGATTTCATCACCGATGATGATTGCGCCGAAATTCATGGGTCCTCTTCAATGCCTGGATGGTGCACGCGTGGACCGGGCGACGGGCTTGCGCCTGGGCAACCCCTTGACCGCGGGCTGCTGCGAAGGGATGTTCTCCAGGTCCGCCAGCCACACTGTCGCCTCGCTGTCGCTTGGCGCGCGGTAATCGCTGCGCGGCGAGAGCGAACCGCCCGACCCCACCTTGGGGCCGTTGGGCATGGCGCTGCGCTTGTACTGGCTCGACTGGAAGAAGCGTTTCAGAAAGACCCCCAGCCACTTGCGAACCTCGCCGATGCCGTATTCCCGTTGCGCATCCTCCGGCGTTTCCGGCCAGTTGCCGACGCTGCGGTCGCGCCACGCATTCCAGGCGAGGAACGCCACCTTTTGCGGCAGGTAGCCAAAGCGCAGGATGTAATAGAGGTGAAAATCCTGCAGTTCATACGGCCCCACAAAATCCTCGCTCTCCTGCGCCGGCTGGCCCTTGCGGCTGCCGGGGACCAACTCGGGGCTGATGGCGGTATCAGCCACCGCCTCCAGCGTGCGGCTGACCTCGCGCCCGAAGGCGTTGGTGCGCGCCGAGTGCCTGATCAGAAAGCGGATCAGCGTCTTGGGCACGCTTGCGTTGACCGCGTAATGCGCCATCTGATCGCCCACGCCATAGGTGGACCAGCCCAGCGCAAGTTCCGACAGGTCGCCGGTGCCAACCACCGGCGCGTTGTGTAAATTGGCAATCCGGAAAAGATGGCTGGTGCGTTCGCCAGCCTGCACATTCTCGAAGGTGATGTCGAAGACCTTTTTTCCCTGCGCATAGGGATGCCCTATGTCCTTGAGCATCTGCATGCAGGACGGACGGATGTCGATCTCCGCGGCGCTCGCGCCTATGCCCTGCATCAGTTGCCGCGCCTGGCGCAGCGTGCGCTCGCCGGTGGCGAAACCGGGCATGGTGTAGGCAAGAATATTCTTGCGCGGCAGGCCCATCACGTCCATGGCGCGCGCGCACACCAGCAGCGCCTGGGTCGAATCCAGGCCGCCCGAGACCCCGATCACCACCTTGCTCGCGCCTATCGAGCGCAGCCGTTTCACCAGGCCCTGCACCTGGATTTCATACACCTCGCGGCAGCGCGCATCGCGCGTGGCCGGATCCGCCGGCACATAGGGGAAGCGCTCGTATTGCCGCTGGAGCGGCAGCACGCCCTCGACCGGCGCGTCCAGTCGGAAGCTCACCGAGCGAAAGCGCGCGACCTCGTCGCGATGCCGGTCCACCGCCTGGCCAAAGCTGGTCTGGCGCAGCCGGTCCTGCGCAATGCGATCCAGATCGACCTCCGCGCACACCAGTTGCGAGCGGTAGGCATAGCGCTCGGTTTTCGCCAGCGGCACGCCATTTTCGTAGATCATGCCGTGGCCGTCCCAGGCCATGTCGGTGGTCGATTCGCCATAGCCGGCCGCGCTGTACAGATAGGCGGCCAGGCAGCGCCCGGACTGGTTGGCCACCAGGTCGGTGCGGTACCGGTCCTTGCCGATGGTGATGTTCGAGGCGGACAGATTGAGCAGCACGGTCGCCCCGGCCAGCGCGGCAAAGGAACTGGGCGGGATCGGCGTCCACAGGTCTTCGCAGAGCTCCGCGGCAAACGCGAACAAGGGCTGATCGGATGCCCGGAACACCAGCCGCGCGCCAAAAGGCACGCGCTCGCCGCCGAGCAGAATTTCCTCGGCCAGAGCCACGTCGCCGCGCGCGAAATGGCGCAGTTCGTAGAACTCACGATAGCCTGGCAGGTAGATCTTGGGCACCACGCCGAGAATGCGCCCCTGATGCACCACCGCCGCGCAGTTGTAGAGCAATCCGTCGACGCGCAGGGGCAGGCCGACCACCGTCACCGAAAACAGGTTTTCCGAAGCCTTGCGCACCTGCTCCAATGCACCCAGAGCGCCATCGAGCAAAGCCTGCTGGTGGAACAGGTCTTCGCAGGAATAGGCGGTCAAGCCCAATTCGGGAAACAGCACCAGCGCGCTGCGGCTGGCGGCGGCCTGCTTCATCAACTCCAGCGTGCGCGCGGCGTTATAGGCCGGGTCGGCCACGCGCACCTGCGGCACCGCAATGGCGACACGGATGAAGTTGTGCTGGTAGAGGTTGAAGAAAGACACCCGGGGTGCCTTTTGAGTCAGCAAGGGAGGAAAATTATCTCAGAAATCCGTGACTTATGCGAATTCGTTGAGGAGCCGCTGAACTATCGAAGACACCCGGCACAGGCACGATGCGATTCTGCCCGAAACAACGGATCGCCCGGGATTCCGGGGAACCCCGGCGCAACCCCCTCATGAAATGGCGACATACCCGACCGCTTCGCGCCCGGGTGTCAATGCCTTACTCATTGACGACGCGGGCCGTCGCTTGCAGCGGCGCAGCACGCAGCGCCTGCAGCCGCTCCAGGCAAAAATGAATATAGACGAGCCCGCCGTAGACCGGCACGAAAAATCCCAGGATCGGAATATGGCCGAACACGGCCACCACCACGCCCAGGCCGAACAACTCGCCACGATGGCGGCTGACGATCTCGCTGATTTCCTCGGGGCTGGCGTGCTCGGCGAGCGCGTCGTAGCGGAACACGCGCTGGTTCAGGTAGGCAAACAACAGGACCGGCAACAGCGGCCAGAACGGCGGCACCAGCCACAAGGGCAGCGTCGCGGCGGCAAGCAACACAAATACCACGATGGCAACCAGCGCATTCCAGCTGCTGCCCGCAAAGCTCCCTCCGGCACGCCTGGCGAGCGCCGGGTAGTTGCTGGCCGAGACATGCATCACCATCGCCGGCATCGAAAAAACACCGATGATCAACACCGCAGTAACCAGGATCAGCGGCACCAGGGCAATCACGAGCACGATCCAGGCGAGATGCGTGGCCAGCAGCGCGAGCGGCCAGACTGTGAACATCCATTGCACCGTATCGGTTGCCTGAAACTGCAGGTCGACCCAGTGCGCGGCCCGGCTCCAGAAGGCCACCGCAAGCGCGAGCCACAGCAGCACCGCGACCACCATCGGCCAGACCATCAACAACAGCATTTTGGGATGCAACAGCGAAATGAACGCGCGCAGCAACGCCGATGGCATGGTCGCCCCTGGTCGGAATGAAGGATGGCAGCGCGCCCGATTATCGCATTGAGCAGCCGCTTGCCCTTCGCCGGCACCTGCACCCGGATTCCGCCGCTTGGATTCCACCGGCCAAGCGTGTAGATTTTGGCTGCGACGATTCATCTTCCACCACCGATCCCGGAGCAGAACATGGCCACCAAAAAGAAAGACCCGAGCGCGCTCACTCTGCCCAACCCCCACAATCCGCCGCCGCATTACAACGCGCCGGTGGTGTGCGAGAAGATCGCCGAACAGCGCGACGTGATGGTGCCGATGCGCGACGGCAGGCGCCTCGCCGTGGACATCTACCGTCCCGACACCAAGGGCAGATTTCCGGCGCTGCTTGCCATCGCCCCGCACAACAAGGAGTTCCAGACGCCCGAGTTCGCCCGCGCGGCGCAGTGGTCGCAGCCGGCCTGGTCGCGCATGTGGTTCGGCGGCGCCGAGGGCGGGGACACCGATTACCTGGTGACGCGCGGCTACGTGCATGTGTGCGGCAACATGCGCGGTGCAGGCAAGTCCGACGGCGGCGGCGACATGACCTGGGACTACTACGACCTGATCGAATGGATCGCCGCGCAGCCCTGGTGCGACGGCAATGTCGGCATGGTCGGCATTTCCGCATTCGGCGGCGCGCAGTTCACCGCCGCGGCGCTCAATCCCCCGCACCTGAAGGCGATCTTTCCCTACGACTCGATGGGCGCCTACGGCGAATGGCACTTCCGCGATTTCTATCCTGGCGGGGTGATCCACACCATGATGTTCCTGCTCGACTCATGCAACGTGGTGCACCTGAACCGCGGCCAGCCGGGCAAGCTGTCGCCGGACATGGAGAAGAAGTGGAAAGAGGCGATGAACAACCCGGATTACCTCATGTATCCGAACATTTTCAACGTGCTGGTCGAAAAGGGCCAGACCATGCCGTTGCTGTTCAACACGCTGATCGACCCTTACGACACCGAGGAAATCGTCGAACAGACCGAAAAGAAATTCAAGAGCATCAAGGTGCCCGCCTACACCGGCGCCGGCTGGTACGCCTACACCTACAAGCTGCACCTGCAGGGCTCGCAGCAATGGTTCCAGAACATCAAGGTGCCGAAGAAATTGCTGTTCACCGGCCCGGCGCACCTGCAGCGGCCGTTCCATTCCTTTCACGACGAGATCCTGCGCTGGTACGACCATTGGTTGAAGGGCAAGGACACCGGCGTCATGGACGAACCGCCGGTGAAGATCTGGGTGATGGGCGAGAACAAATGGCGCAGCGGCGCCGACTGGCCGCTGCCCGAGACACAATGGACCAAGCTGTACCTGGACAGCTGGGAGCGCCTGCGTCCGGAGCCCTTCGTGCCCGGCGCGCGCGATGCCAAAGCCCGGCCCGACACCTTCGCACAGATGCCCCCGACGCAAACCAACACGGTTGCGCGCCTGCGCTACATGACCGCGCCGCTGCCCGAGGACACGCTGGTGATCGGCCCGATTGCGCTCACGCTGTATGCCGCGATCGACCAGACCGACACCAACTGGATCGTCATCCTCAAGGACGTCGGGCCGGATGTTTCGGTGCAGACCGCCCGCCCCGGGGAAACCGCGGTTCCCGACAACCTGCATGAGCGCGAACTGACGCGCGGCTGGCTGAAGGCCTCGCACCGCGCCGTCGATCCGAAGCGCTCCAAACCCTGGCGCCCGTGGCATCCGCTCACCCGCAAGGCGCAAAAACCGGTGAAGCCCGGCGCGGTCGAGGAATACGCCATCGAAATCCTGTCGACGGCCAATATGTTCAAGGCGGGACACCGCATCTGCATCGACATCACCTCGACGGATTTCCCCTCGGGCCTGGCCGGCGCGCACGACGTGGAGTACGCGCCCTATCACCTTTGCAGCTCACAGACCGTGGTGCACAAGATCCATCACAACGCGAAATACCCTTCGCATCTGCTGTTGCCGATTATTCCGCAGTAGATGAAGCGCGCATTTCCTTTCCTGCGCTGGTGGCCGATGGTCACCGGGACCACGCTGCGCGCCGACCTGCTCGCCGCGCTGGTCGGGGCGATCGTGGTGCTGCCGCAGGGGATTGCCTTTGGCATTCTTTCCGGCGTCGGCCCCGAGTACGGCCTGTACTGCGCCATGGTGCCGGCGTTTGTCGCGGCATTTTTCGGCTCGTCATGGCACGCAGTGTCCGGGCCCACCAACGCGGTGTCTCTGGTGGTATTTGCAACGCTCGCACCGCTCGCACTGCCTGGCTCGCCTCAATACATCAGCCATGCCTTCACCCTGGCGTTCATGTCGGGCGCGCTGATGCTCGCGATGGGCCTGGTGCGCGCCGGCGCGCTGGTCAATTTCATTTCGCATACGGTGGTGGTCGGCTTCACCGCCGGTGCCGGTATCCTCATAATCGCCAGCCAGCTGCGCGATTTTTTCGGCATCGACATCCCGCGGGGCACTGAGCCGCTGCTGGCGCTGTTTCAGTCCGTGGCCCGGCTCTCCGAGACGCAACCGTGGACGTTCGCAGTCGCCCTCACCACTTTGCTGGCGGGAATCGCGACGCGCCGGTTCATGCCGAGATTCCCTTACATGATCGCGGCAATCGGGGCCGGATGCATTTCGGCGGCGCTGGTCCGTGCCATGGTGGGCGAATCGGCCGGCCTGCGTTGGGTGAACGCGATCCCTGCAGGGCTGCCGCCGCTTTCTTCGCCCGATTTTTCCCCGGAGACCTTGCGCAACCTCGCCGGCATTGCCATTGCCGTCACGGTCCTCTCGATCACCGAGGCCATGTCGATTGCGCGCGCAGTGGCGCTGAGATCGGGGCAGCGCATCGATGCCAACCAGGAATTCATCGGCCAGGGCCTGTCGAATATCACCGCGGCGTTCTTCTCCGGCTACCCCTCCAGCGCTTCGTTCAACCGCACCGGACTCAATTACGACGCCGGCGCAAGGACTCCTCTGGCGGCGGCATTCGCGGCGGTGCTGCTCGCGTTAATCGTGCTTTTTTTCGCGCCGCTGGCCGGCCACATTCCGATGGCGGCAGTCGCCGGCCTGCTGTTCCTGGTCGCATGGGGGCTGGTCGATTTGGCCCACATGAAACATATCGTCTCGACAGACCGCGGTGAAACCGCGGTACTCGCCGTGACCATGGCCGCAACCTTGTTATTGAGCCTTGAGATCGCCATTCTCGCCGGCGTGGTGCTTTCGCTTCTTGTCTATCTCAATCAATCCTCCCATCCGGCGCTGCGCAGCCTCATTCCCGACCCGCGCGTTCCCGAGCGCAACATGCTTGAAGTCGAGGCCGGCTTTCACGAATGTCCGCAGATGAAGATCCTGCGCATCGAAGGATCGCTGTACTTCGGCGCGATCGAGTATGTCGAGGATCATTTTGATGAACTGCGCAAAGCGCAACCCGCGCAGAAACATCTGCTGCTGATGTCGAAAAGCATCAACACCGTCGACCTGGCCGGCGCCGACCTGCTGCGCCGCGAAGTAAAAAAACGCCGCGAGATGGGCGGCGACCTGTATTTCTACAGCCTGCGCAAGCCCGTGATCCGGATGTTCGAGGAAGGTGGTTACCTCGACGAATTCGGCAGCGACCACATGTTCCGCGGCAAACGCGAAGCCTTCAACCGCGTGTTCCAGCGCCTGGACCGCTCCGTCTGCACCACCTGCACCGCGCGGATTTTCGAGGAATGCGCGGGCGTCGAAGGACAAACCCCAGATCAGCGCCTTCCGATTTGATATTGATCAATTTTTCGCATCATAAGAACAGCAGAAATTCTTCGTTCCTCCTAAAGTTCAATTCATCTATTCTGCTACCCTTTCGTTCCCATTGAGAGGGGCAATGCCTGTCAAACCGCCCGATGCGGCTTGGGCAATCGTGAGTGTCCGCATGCGCCAGTCGCATTGGCCGGCTGCAGGGGTGATGGGCATGCGCTTCCAACTTTTCTTACCAATCGAGTGTCTACATGGCTGAAATCAAAGGTTACTGCGCGCACTGCAAATCCAAGTGCGGATCCATTGCCACGGTCGAGGATGGCCGACTGACGGCGGTTCGCGCCGACCGGGATCATCCCAATAACGGCTTTTGCGTGAAAGGCGTCGCGGCACCGGAGGTTGTGCACAATGCCGGGCGCATACGCACGCCGATGAAACGCACCAATCCGAAATCCGCGAAGGATCCGGGATTTGTACCGATTTCCTGGGAAGAAGCTCTGGCCACGATCAGCTCCCGCTTATTGCAGATCAAGGCGGAGTCAGGCGCGGAGGCCGTAGTGTTCGGACGCCCTGCGCCCGGGGGCAGCCAGGCCAATGACTGGGCGCCGTTTTTCGAGCGCCTGTCGCGGGGCTTTGGCAGCCCCAATGTCATCACCACTTCGCATATCTGCCAGTGGGGGCGCGAGGCGGGCTCAATCTACACCTTTGGTACCGGCATGCCGACGCCGCATTTTGAAGCGTCCAAGACCATTCTGATCTGGGGCCACAACCCCGCCTCCGCGCATATCCAGAACTGGCGCCGCATTCACGATGGCCAGCGCAACGGGGCGAAGCTGATTGTCGTCGATCCGCGCCGCACCGTGACCGCCTCCAAGGCCGATCTGTGGGTGCAGTTGCGCCCCGGCTCAGACGCCGCATTGGCCCTGGGTCTTGTTCATATTCTGCTGCGCGACCGGCTGTTCGATCAGGATTTCGTCAAGCACTGGACCAATGCCGCCTTTCTGGTATCGCCGATCACCAGGGAATTGCTGCGCGGCCGGGACATCGGTGCCGCCGAGGCAGACCATTACGTGGTCTTCGATTCCAAGACCCGGAAAGCTGCAACGATCGATGTCAGCAAAGACCCGGCTGAATGGGGCATCGATCCCGCGCTTGAAGTGGATACTGAACTCGAATTGACCGGCCATGGCAGGGTTCGAGTGCGTTCGGCCTTCGCGCTTCTTGCCGAACGCGTGGCCGCACAAACGCCGGAGCAGACCTCGCTGAGCACCGACGTACCCGTCGCCACCATCGAAGAACTGGCCCGCGCCATAGGCTCGCAAGGTCCGTTGAGCTATTACACCTACAACGGCGTCGAACAGCACATCGATACCGCACAGATCAATCGTGCCTTGTGCATTCTTTACGGACTGACCGGCTGGATAGACGCTGAAGGCGGCAACGTGTCATTCGCGGAAATCCCGGCGCCCGGCATCGGCGGCAATGACCTGCTGGGCAAAGCGCAGGCAGCCAAGCGTCTGGGCCTTGCCCAGCGCCCCTTGAGCGCCGCGCGGCGCACGGTTCAGGCCTACAACTTCTACGCTGCGGCGCTGGGCGAAGGCCCGTACCGCGCCCGCGCCCTGGTCATGTTCGGCGGCAATCTGTTGCTGCAGAACGGCGATGCCGCCAAGGGCCGGCGCGCCCTTGAAGCACTGGACTTCCAGGTGCACGCGGACCTTTTCCCCAACCCATCGTCGGAAACGGCAGATATCCTGCTACCGACGACAACCCCCTGGGAGGCGCCGTTTCTCTGCACGGGATTCGATGGCGGCCCGACAACGCTGTCCTACGTGCAGTACCGTCCGGCGGCATTGCCGCCTCAACATGAATCGCGTACCGATCTGCAGTTGATACTGGATCTGGCCGTTGCCCTGGGCATGGGTGAGCACTTCTGGCAGGGAAATGTCGAGGAAGCGTTTCGCTTTACGCTGTCCCAGTCCGGACTCACGCTTGAGGATGTCAAAGCCCATCCCGGCGGCATCAACGTTGAGATCCGACAGACCTACAAAAAATATCGCAACAAAAATGCCGCCGGTGTCGTGCAGGGCCTTAAAACCCGCAGCCGCAAGCTTGAAATCTACGCGCAGGAATTCCTCGATCATGGCTACGACCCGCTCCCCTCGGTGCTTGGCCGTCTCTCGCATGGCGAGGAATTCCCGCTGATACTCACCTCGCACAAACTGCCCCAGTACTGCCACAGCCAGGGGCGCGGCATTCCGAAACTGCGCGCTGAGGCACCGGTCCCCTATCTGGAGATTCATCCAGCGACAGCACGCGATTTTCAAATTGTCAGCGGCGAGGTCGTTGCCGTGAAAACCATGGCTGGAGAAATCCGGCTTGAAGCGCGCGTGACCGATGAGGTGGCGCCCGGCGTTGTAGCCACGCAAACCGGATGGTGGGAGGCCTGCGAAGAACTGGGCCTACCTGGACAGGATCCGCTTTCCGGCAATGGCGCCAACGTCAATTTCATCATGACTAATGACGCGCTGGACCCAATTTCCGGCTCAGTCCCAGTCAAGGCCTATCCCTGCACCCTGCGCCGTATTGCAACCCAAACTGGAGCATCACAAAATGAACAAAAAGCTGTCGCGATCAGTTGAGGTCGCCGTCGATCCGGCACGCGCGCTATTCGTCGGCAAGGATGTCAATGGATTCGAAGTATCGGTCGACATGGCCGGCAAGCTCGGCGTGCCCGGTGGCGGCGACGGTTTCGCCGCCCGCGACCTGCTGCTGATCGCGCTGGCGGGATGTTCGGGCACCAGCTTCATCGCGGCGCTGCGCGACGCCGGTCAGAAGATCGGCACCTTGAACATCTGTGTTTCGGGAACCATCGATGCCAATCCGCCACAGGTGTTCCGGCTCATCCATTTGCTGTTTCGCGTCAGCGGCACTGATCTCGATCCCGAGATTCTCCGCTCATCGCTGGGCGCCTGTTATGGATCATGCTCGATCGCTGCCACTTTGCAGCATGTCGCAAAGATCGTCACCGATTTCGAGATCATCGAGTCACCGGCCACTATGACCGCCACAGCCGCCGAAGCGAGCTGAGCTTGCCTCTCCCCGATTTTCAACCCTCCACTTAAAGTAGCCAGCAACAATGAATACCGCAACGTCCTCCAACCCAAACGGCCTGCCCCTGCGTCGCAAGCTTGTCATGCAATCCCTCGTATTAATGATGGCTGGTGCCGCCGCATGCGCCGGATGGTCTTCTGGCGCGTTGGCTCAGGCGAAACTGGAGGCTGTCACCGTTTCGGCCAACCGAACTTCGGTCAACCACATTTACGCTTACTGGGGCAAGGAGCATGGCTTCTTCGCCAAATACGGCATTGACATACAGATCATTGACAATGTCGCAGATCCAGTCGCAGCACTTGCCGGCGGCCAGATTCAATTCATCAGCAGCGGCGTGCAACTGCAGCAGGCGGCCGCGCGCGGTGTGCCACTCAAGACAATTATGGTGACAGCAAAGGACAATCTAGGGGTCTATGCGGGTCCTGCGGTCAAAACCATCCAGGATTTGCGCAGCAAACGCGTCATCGCCCCCTATGACAGCGTCAAGGATGTGTTGAGACGTAATGGCGTTGATCCGGACAAGGATGTCACCTGGGTGGTGAGCCGTGGGGCACCTCAGGTCAATCTCGAACTGGTCAGACGCGGTCAGGCAGATGCCTTTGCAAGCTTCCCTGCTTCGCGCACCCTTGCGGAAGAACTCGGACTGCATGAAGTGTTCACCGTAGCCAAATACATTCCCGGCAGCCCGGCTGCCGTTGTCGGCACCACCGATAAAATCATTGCCGAGCGCGCGCCACTGGTTGCCAATGTTCTGAGGGCGTCACTGGATGCGATCCAGAGCATGCGCAGCGATCGCGAAGGCGTCTATGAATATACCAAGCGGGTGATGAATTACAGCCGCGGCGCCTCGGAAGAGGCTTATGAGGTGGTCCTGCGCGATATGCCGGCGGACGGCCTGACCAGCGATGAGGCCCTGCGCGCCACGCTCGAATCGGTCAAGAAGGGCCAGGGCAACACCCAGAACATTCCCATATCCCAGGTTTGGAACTTCGGCCCGCTGCGCGAAGTGCTCAAGTCCCGCAAGTAGGCAGCAGTACCATGAACACTCCGCAATGCACGCCGAATCGCGGCCTCGAGGCCAGAGGCATTACCAAGATATTTCAGTCGCGTCGCGGCAGTGCCACGCGGGCGCTTGATGGCATATCGGTGACTGCTGCAGACGGCGAATTCATCGCCATCGTCGGGCCCAGCGGTTGCGGCAAATCGACACTGCTGCATTGCATCGCCGGGTTGATCGAACTCGATGGCGGCTCCCTGCTGCTCGATGGCCGCAAGATAACCGGCCCCGGCGAGGAACGCGCCGTGGTGTTTCAGGACCCCTCACTGCTGCCGTGGCGAACCGTGCGCGACAATATTTCTTTCGGCATGGAACTGCGGCGCAAGCTTGATCGGGAAACCGCACGTGAACGCACCGAAGCGCTGATCGATCTGGTCGGTCTGCGCGGTTTTGAAACCCATTACCCCTCGGAACTCTCCGGCGGCATGCGCCAGCGCGTCAATCTTGCGCGCGCGCTCGCGCCGCACCCGCGCATTCTGCTGATGGACGAGCCCTTCGGCGCCCTGGACGCGCAAACGCGCGAGGCCATGCAAAGCGAACTGCTGACCATCTGGGAACGCGACCGCAAGACGGTGCTGTTCGTCACCCACGACATCGAGGAAGCCGTTTATCTGGCCGATCGTGTTTATGTGCTGTCGGCCAGACCGGGGCGGGTGCAGCAGATTGTGGATATCGACCTGAAGCGCCCTCGGCCGCCGGAAATCAAGCGGGACTCGGCATTTACGGCAATTGAACTGAATATCTGGAAGCTGCTCCAGAATCAAAACGCAAAGGCGATGAACGATGAGCACGCAGCTTGAAACCGCTTCCGAGGACTTTCTTGCCCCGCCTAAACCATCGTCGACAGGCAACACCTCATGGCAACGCCCGGTACTCGGCGGCGGATTCATCTTCCTTTTTCTGCTGACCTGGGAGCTATTCAGCAGGCAAGGTTTGATCGATGTGAAATTCGGCAGCGCCCCGACACTGGTGGTCGTGGCGCTGGCTAGACTGCTTTCCGACCCCGGATTCTGGGAACACCTGCAATCGACAGCCACAGGCTTTTTCATTGGCTGGGGAGCTTCCGTAATAGCAGCGGTATCACTTGGTGTCGCCATGGGCTGGTACCGGCTGCTGCGCGATACGCTCGAGCCATTTTTTTCAGCGGTCTACGCTATACCGCGCAGTGCCCTGATACCGCTCTTGCTGATCTGGTTTGGCTTCGGCCTGAGCTACAAAGTGGCCATCGTCGCGATGCTGGCATTTTTCCCGCTGCTCATCAGCACCATAGCCGGCATCCGCGGCACCGATATCACCTTGATACGCATGGCGCAATCTTTCGGCGCCAATGACCGGCAACTGCTATGGGCGGTTGCGCTGCCTGCTGCTGTGCCCTTCATATTGACGGGCATGCGCCAGTCGGCCGCCCTGGGAATGGTGAGCATCATCGTCGGCGAACTGTTCTCCTCCAGTTCGGGCCTTGGCTACCTGATCAGCACCGCTGCACAGACATTCCAGACCGATCGCGTCTTCGCCGTGCTGGTGGTGCTCTCCGTACTGGGCCTGTCGCTGAACGAAAGCCTGCTGTGGATCGAGTCGCGACTGGTACGCTGGCAGCATCGGCGCTGAGCATCGCGGCGCCGGCCATTGCCCCCCGAAAAAAAGGGCGATTAGCCCCTTTTTTAAGCCATCCCGAAATGAGTTCTACGCGACAACGGGAAGCCCGGTCGCGTCAAACACGCCTTCGAAGAGCACGGAGCTGAGGTAACGCTCGCCCGAGTCGGGCAACACCACCACAATGGTCTTCCCCTGGTTTTCCGGCCGCTTGGCCAGGCGCGCGGCCACTGCGGCCGCTGCGCCGCCTGCAATTCCCGAAAGAATGCCCTCATCGAGCGTCAGGCGCCGCGCGTAGGCAATGGCGTCTTCATTGCTCACCTGCTCGTGTCTGCCTGCCCGGAGTGGCACAATTTCCCAATGTTGAGTATTGGGCATGGAAAATTGAACCAATCAAATTGGATTAGCTTATGGCAAATGCCGCCAACAGATCAATCCAGCCGAGAGCGTCTTTCAATGGTTACGCGGGCCCACGAGCCACCGGCCGCGACGCGTCGCTGCACCATTCGCTCCAGGAACCCGCGTAAAGGCGCGAACCTGCAAGTCCGGCAACCTCCATCGCCAGGATGTTATGGCAGGCCGACACCCCGGATCCGCATTGATGGACCACGTTGCCGGGATGCGCTCCTGCGGTAAGCGCTGCGAATTCCTGGCGCAGGACCTGCACGGATTTGAATCTTCCGTTGGCATCCAGGTTGTCGCGAAAGAAGCGATTGCGCGCTCCCGGAATCCTGCCGCCCACGGGGTCCATGGTTTCGTTTTCGCCGCGATAGCGATCCGGCGCACGCGCATCGATCAGTGTCATTCCTGGCAATTTAAGGTGCTCAAGGACGAAACCCGCATCGACCACATTTGCCGCAATCGAGGGGGAATACTCCGCGACAATAACATTGGGCACCAGGGCGGAAACCGGGCGCGATTCGGCGAGCCAGGCATCCCAGCCGCCGTCGAGCACCGCAACCGATTGGTGCCCTAACCAATGGCGCAGCATCCACCACAGCCGCGACGCCACCATGCCTCCCTGAGAGTCATAGGCGATGACCTCGCTGCCATTGCCTATGCCGGCGCGGGATAGCGTCTGTGCAAACACCAGCGGATCCGGCAAGGGATGGCGGCCGTTACGACCATTCGGTTTGGTCGACAGATCTTCATCCAGGTGCAGGAAGCGCGCCCCGGGAATATGCGCGCTTGCGTAGGTTTCACGGCCCCAGGCTGGTTTAGCAAGGTCGTGGCGACAGTCAATCAGCACCAGCGACGGATCATCGAGGCGCGCCTGCAGATCGGCAGTGCCGATCAAAGTCGCGCTGCTCATTGCCCGGCATCCGGAATGACCGCCCAGCCGTCGATCTCGATCAGCATGGTCGGCACGACAAATGCCGATACCTGCACCGTGGTGCTGCAGGGCAGGTGCTCGGCGTGCATTTCCCAGGGAACAATCACTTCTCGTTTCATGTCGGCTTCCTCAATGAAATATCTTGCCGGGTTCATCAACCCGTAAGGATCGAGCGCCTGCTTGATGGCGCGCCTGACTGAAATGGCGCCGCCCTGCTCTCGCTGCGGATAAGCGATTTTGCCCGATCCGATACCATGCTCGCCTCCGCAATAGGCGCGAAGATTCGGGCAGACGTCCATCCCGCAACTGGAATGAACGGGGGCGCTCCTCACGGCGCCGCACACCGAGGGTGCAACTTGTATTTATGCGGTCGACGGCTTGAAGTACCAAAAAAAGCTGCGCGCCCAATGGTGAAGGTGCTGCTGGACACCAATATCCTGATCGACTACTTGAACGGCGTCAAAAGCGCGAAGATTGAATTGGAGCGATTCGAGGACAAGGCCATCAGCGTCATCACCTGGATGGAAGTCATGGTTGGAACCGCGTCGGCGACACTAAGATAGCGCGCTGGCGTCACTATCTTTTTGTATGTACACTATCCGACGTGCGTATCTCTTATGATCCGGCGAAGAATCATCGGAATGTCCGCGATCGCGGTCTGCCATTCGATTCGGCTGCTGAATTTGACTTTGAGGGCGCTCTGTATGCTGTCGACAAACGGCAGGACTACGGCGAAGCACGCTATATCGCAGTAGGGATGCTTGGGGTTCGGCTGCATGTTCTTTGCTTTGCTGAGACGCCGGAAGGAATCCGCGTCATCAGCTTCCGCAAAGCCAACACGCGCGAGGTGAATCGATATGCCAAAGCAAAAACCGCTGATTGACGCCAAAGGCGAGGTCAGGGAACTTACAGTCAATGATTTAAGCGCGTTTCGTCCGGCGCGGAAAGCTTTGCCAGAGTCCCTCAAGCGCAAGATCGGGGCTCGTGGGGCACAAAAGCTTCCGACTAAAGAGCGCATCACAATTCGGTTGTCGCGAAGCGTAGTTCAAAGCTTTCGAGCCACTGGCGAGGGCTGGCAGACCCGCGTTGATGTTGCGCTACAGAATTGGTTGAAAACACACAACCCAGCGGCTTGACCCTCCTGACGGCCAGACAATGATGTCGAACTATTTATTCCAGGCAGTCCTGAGCGGCTAGGCAATATCCGAATCACGCACCGGGCTGATGGCCGCGCGCACCGCGGGCTCGGTCAGCGAGGGCTCGCATAGCTCGATGAAACGGTAGGCAAATCCCCGCAAATAATGCCCGCGG
This sequence comes from uncultured beta proteobacterium, assembly GCA_903859155.1. GTDB lineage: Bacteria > Pseudomonadota > Gammaproteobacteria > Burkholderiales > SG8-39 > 2-02-FULL-62-17. Next base: position 18,728 of record CAIOLO010000063.1, on the reverse strand, counting down.
CGCACCGCGATCAGCGTGGTGTTGTCCTCGAACAGGTGCCCGCTCTCGAGCAGGCGCAGTTCCCGGTCGCGCGCCTTGTCGAAGGCCATCGAGGCCACGATGCCGATGCCCAGGCCCAGTTCCACATAGGTCTTGATCACATCGGCATCCAGTGCCGACATGACGATGTCGGGCGTGAACCCCGCATCGGCAAAGGTCTTGTCGATCCGGGCGCGGCCGGTAAAACCCTGGTGATAGGTCACGATCGGGTATTGCGCGATGGCCTTGAGCGTTAGCCGCTTGGCGCTCTCCAGCGGATGCCCTGCCGGGACGATCACCGAGTGGTGCCAGCGGTAGTACGGGAAGGTTTCCAGTTCCGGCGAATCGGCGAGCGATTCCGTGGCCACACCGATGTCGGCCTCGCCGTCCATGAGCATGGAAACGATTTCCGGCGGGCTCGACTGGTGCAGCACCAGGTGCACTTTCGGGAAGGCTTCCTTGAAGTGCTTGACCACCTGCGGCAGCGCATAGCGCGCCTGGGTATGCGTGGTAGCGACGACCAGCTGGCCTTCGTCGCGGCTGCTGAACTGCGCGGCCAGTCGCTTGATGTTGTTGGCATCGAGCAGCATGCGCTCGACAATCAGCACCAGTTCCTTGCCCGGATCGGTGAGGCCGAGCAGCCGCTTGCCCTTGCGGACGAACAATTCCACCCCGAGTTCGTCCTCGAGGTCCTTGATGTGCTTGCTCACCCCGGATTGGGAGGTAAACAGGGCGTTGGCGACCTCGGTCAGGTTGAAACTGCGCCGGACCGTTTCGCGGATGATGCGAAGCTGCTGAAAATTCATTGCGGCACTCCCACGCCCGCGGCAACCACCACGGAGCGTTCAAACACGCGCAGGCGCGACGGAACCAGGCGCACCTCCTGTCCTTCGGTGAGGTTCAACTCCAGCGCTCGCTCGCGGGTGAGTTCAACCTCGAAATGCTGCCCCGCCGAACCGTTGATGCCGTCCAGTTCCACGCGCGCCGTGACACCGAAGGAAAGCACCCGGGTGACCTTTGCCGCCACGCCGCCGGTGGCATCGCTGCCGGTGACAATATCGAGTTCGTAAGGCCGCGCAAACGCCACCACCTCGGCACCGTGCGCCACATCACCGCCCGAGGCGCCAAGGTGGTCGTCGCCCACCCGCACCGAGCCTTCATCGACCCTGCCATGGAAGAAATTGACCGATCCAAGGAAGCCGTAGACAAACGCCGTGGCCGGGTGCCGGTAGACCTCTTCGGGCGAACCCACCTGCTCGACATGGCCATGGTCCATCAGCACCACGCGGTCAGCCACTTCCAGCGCCTCCTCCTGATCGTGGGTGACAAAAATCGAGGTGATATGCAGGTCGTCGTGCAGGCGGCGCAGCCAGCGCCGCAGTTCCTTGCGCACCTTGGCATCGAGCGCGCCAAAGGGTTCATCGAGCAGCAGCACGCGCGGCTCGACCGCAAGCGCACGTGCCAGCGCAATCCGCTGGCGCTGGCCGCCTGAGAGCTGCGAAGGGAAGCGGTCGGCCAGCCAGTCGAGTTGCACCAGTTCGAGCAATTCGGTGACCTTGCGCCGCACCGCCGCTTCATTGGGCCGCTCGCGGCGCGGCTTGACGCGCATGCCGAAGGCAACGTTGTCGAACACCGTCATGTGCCGGAACAGCGCGTAATGCTGGAATACAAAACCGACGCGGCGCTCGCGCGCGTGGGTGCCCGAGGCATCCTCGCCTTCGAGCAACACCGTGCCCTCGTCGGCCTGCTCCAGGCCGGCAATTACCCGCAGCAAAGTGGTCTTGCCACAGCCAGAGGGCCCGAGCAAGGCCACCAGTTCACCCGAGGGGAAATCCAGGCTGACGCCGTCCAGCGCGACGAAATTGCCGAACGACTTGCGGATGTTTTTGACTTCGATGCTCATAAAACTCCTTCTATGCCGTTTCGGAATCTCTGAAACGGCCCCTGTGGGGGATATACAAGGGGGCCATCCCCCTTGTTCGATAACCACTCAGGGGATTTTGACGGGAGTATCCCTTCATACTTTTCCTCTTCCTTCGGGAACCGGCGCGTAATCGCGCCGACTGGCATGCTCGATCCAGCTTTTTAAAACCAGGGTTGCCAAAGCAAGCAACGCCAGCAGCGAGGCCATGGCAAAGGCGGCGGCGAAGTTGTATTCGTTGTAGAGAATTTCCACCTGCAGCGGCATGGTGTTGGTCTGGCCGCGGATCTTGCCCGAGACCACCGACACCGCGCCGAATTCGCCCATCGCCCGCGCATTGCACAATATTACGCCGTAGAGCAGGCCCCACTTGATGTTGGGCAAAGTCACCATCCAGAACACCTGCCAGCCGCGCGCCCCAAGGACCACGGCGGCTTCCTCCTCTTCCCTGCCCTGCGCCTGCATCAGGGGTATCAATTCCCGGGCAATGAATGGAAAGGTGACGAAAATCGTCGCCAACACGATGCCGGGTACGGCAAAGATGATCTTGACATCATGCTCGCGCAGCCACGGCCCGAACCAGCCTTGCGCGCCAAACATCAACACATAGATGAGGCCCGCCACCACCGGCGAGACCGAAAACGGCAGGTCGATGAAGGTCACCAGCCACTGCTTGCCGCGGAAATCGAACTTGGCAACGGACCAGGCCGCGGCCACGCCGAACACCAGATTGAGCGGCACTGAAATCGCCGCAGCCAGCAGCGTCAGCTGGATGGCCGCGAGCGCGTCCGAGTCCGTGAGCACCACGCGGTAGGTATCCCAGCCCTTGCGCAAGGCCTCGGCGAATACCGCGAACAGCGGCAGCAGCAGGAACACCGCAAAAAAACTGAGGGCCAGCCCGAGTATCAACCGCTTGACCCAGGGCGGCTCGCGCGTCGCGGGATTATTTTCGAAGCGCGAGAGGTCCGAAACCGGATGCGCCCGATGTGTCACCACGCCCGCCATCAAACCTCCCTGCCGGTGCGCCGCGCGGTCCAGGCCTGCAGGCCGTTGATGATCAAAAGCAGAATGAAGGAGAACACCAGCATCACCGCCGCGATCGCGGTGGCGCCGACGTAATCGTACTGCTCCAGCTTGGTGATGATCATCAAGGGGGTGATTTCCGACACCATCGGGATGTTGCCGGCAATGAAGATCACCGAGCCGTACTCGCCCACGGCACGCGCGAAGGCGAGCGCGAAGCCGGTCAGCAGGGCCGGGAAAATGATCGGCAGCACCACGATCCAGAAAGTCTGCAGACGGTCCGCACCCAGGCTCGCCGAGGCCTCTTCGAACTCCGTGTCAAGGTCCTCGAGAATCGGCTGCACCGTGCGCACCACGAAGGGCACGCCGATGAAAACGAGGGCCACCAGCACGCCCCAGGGGCCGAAGGCGATCTTGATCCCCATCGGTTCCAGATACTGTCCGAGCCAGCCGTTTTTCGCGTACAGCGCGGTCAATGCGATACCCGCCACCGCGGTGGGCAAAGCAAACGGCAGGTCGATCAATGCATCCACCAGTTTCTTGCCGGGAAAAGTGTAGCGCACCAGTGCCCAGGCGAGCATCAGGCCGAATACCGTATTGATGCCCGCCGCGGCAAGCGAAGCGCCGAAGGAAAGCTTGTAGGAAGCCACCACGCGCGGCGTGGTGACCACATTCCAGAATTCCAGCATGCTCAGCGACGAGGTCTTGATGAACACCGCCGCCAGCGGCACCAGCACGATCAGCGATAGATACGTGAAGGTGTAGCCGAGCGACAGGCCGAAGCCCGGCAGCACCCGCAGACGGCGCTTGGCGGCCATCAGCGTTTGACGATGATCTGGTCGTAGATGCCGCCGTCAGCGAAATGTTCCTTGCGAACCTTGTCCCAGCCGCCCAACTGGCTCTCGACGGAAAACGTGCGCACCAGCGGAAAGCGCCTGGCGTATTTCTTCACCACGGCGTCAAGGCGCGGGCGGAAATTGTGTTTCGCGATGATCTCCTGACCCTCGGGGCTGTAGAGAAATTCCAGGTAGGCCTGGGCGACGCGGCGCGTGCCGCGCTTTTCCACCACACGTTCCACCAATGCCACCGGCGCAGGCGCTTCGATGGTGACCGACGGATAGACCACGTCGAATTTGCCGCCACCGACCTCCAGGTCGATCAGCGCGGCCTCGTTCTCGAAGGTCACCAGCACATCGCCGATATCCCGCTGGGAAAAGGTGGTGGTGGCGCCGCGGCCACCGCCATCCAGAACCGGCACGTTGGCGAACAGGCGGCGGACGAATTCGCGCGCCGCGGCATCGTTGCCCTTGTTGGCCTGCAAAGCGTAGCCATAGGCCGCAAGGTAGGTATAGCGGCCATTGCCCGAGGTCTTGGGATTAGGGACGATCACCTGCATGCCGGCGCGCGCCAGATCCGGCCAATCCTTGATGGCCTTGGGATTGCCTTTGCGGATAAGGAATACGGTGACGCTGGTGTAAGGCGCCGCCTCATTGGGAAAGCGCTTGCGCCAGTCCGCGCTCACCAGCGCCCCGCGCTCGACCAGAATATCGACGTCGGGCGCCTGGTTCATGGTGACGACATCGGCCTCCAGGCCGTTGATCACCGCCATTGCCTGGGAACTCGAGCCGCCATGCGACTGGTTGATGACCAGCTTTTCCTTGTTTTTCGCCAGCCATTGCGCCGCGAAAGCCGCGTTGATGTCCTTGTAGAGCTCGCGCGACACGTCGTAGGAAACGTTGAGCAGCGTGGTTTGCGCTGCGGCGATGCCCGGACTGACGACCAGCGCCAGCGCGGAAAAGAGCAAATAACCCTTTGAAATGACTTTGTAAATTGGCTGCATACGCCCCCCCCTGAATCGACCGAGCAGTGTAGAGCGTTACCGGGGCGGCGCCAAATATGTAGTTTCGCGTTGCTTATATGAAAATCAGCAATAGGAGCCCGCCGCAATACTCAAGCGGCAGGCTTTAGCGGCCATCCAGCGTTATTCGAGCCACGAGGATTACGGTCAACGCGTGCAACGCTGCTGAATTTTTTAGCCTTCCTTTTCGCTCTGCAACCAAACGGGGATATCGCGGTGTCCATGCAGCACTCGGATAACATCGATGTGGTCGTCACGTTCGATGTAGAAAATCAATTGTGGATAAGAGGTCAATGCCCATGAACGTAGTTGAGGTATGGCAAGTTCGTGTGCCCAGCGGGGTGAACCGATTCTCGGATTTTGGCCAATTTGGCCGTAGGCTTTTTCGAGGGCATCGATAAAACCATTGGCTGCTTGTATGGCGCCTTCACTCAGATAGTGGGCAAGCGCCTCTTCTGCATCCCGATTGGCCAGTTCCCTGGGTATGACGGGCTTGGGCGGATTCACGCCCTGGCGCGCCGCCGCGTTCTATCGCGCAACGATTTGAAATACGCAGCGTCGGCAACTTTTGCCGGCGCGGAGGCGATCCCGGCGAGCAACAGCCCCCGCAAATGCGCGCGCTCCTGATCCTTGCGGATTAGTTCACGCACGTATTCGCTGCTGGTGCCAAAGCCACGTTCGGCGACTTGTTCGTCAACGAAAGATTTGAGTGTGTCCGGCAGGGAGATATTCATGGTGCCCATCGGCCCATCTTAATTTCTTTGGCAAAATTTGGCAAGGATGAATGCCGACAGAATGAATATCGATCTCCCCTACGCCATCGACTGATCTCCTTTGCGGGTCGCGCGTATCAATGGAACGGATAGAAAAATCGAATTGGCGCCCGATACGCGTGACCCGATGTAATTCTCTGCTCTGTTATGATCGTCGGGAATCGGCAGGCCGGGCCGCCAGTCACGCGGCCCGGGTGCGGATTCCAGCGCTCAAGCCGCCTTCAATACCGCACGGCTCTTCAGCAGTTCATGCGCTGCTGCCAGCGGCTTGGGATCGATCCATTCGGCCACCGAAAAGTCCTTCTTGAGGTAACCGTGCTTGAACAGGAAATTCTTGCGAACCTCCAGTGCGTGCACCAGCCTGTCGCTCAGGCTGGGCAACAGGTTTTCGTACAAGGTGGCGTCGAAGGCCTCCGGCAGCCACTCTTCCACCGCGGAGACTTCGCGCGCGAAAATGATGTCGGCCTCCTGCCTGTGGGTGCGGGCCCAGTGGGCGGCGCGGATCACCTGCGACAGGTAACGGGCAACCAGGTCCGGCCGCTCGCGTAGCAACGCGCCGCTGACAGTCAGCACATTGGGTGTGCCGTTGTTGATGGCCACTTCCTGGTCCGGATGATGGTTGAGGTCCAGCACCACGTGGGCGTCGAGGAACGCCTCGAGCGCCGGGCCGGAGGCGCCGTAGTGATAGATGGCGTCCACTTCACCGCGGATCAGCGCGAAGGTTTCGGCGCTGGCGGATTGGGCGCGCTGACGCGCGCCGAACAGGGCGCCCGAGGACGAGGCGGCCGGATCGGCGATATAGGTCTGGTGGACCGGCAGATCGACCCAGGTGACGTCCTTTTCACCCAGACCTTCCGGTGCCAGGGCCTGGAGGATGCCCTGCTTGGCCGAAGCGGCCCAGAAATCCATCTGGTCGTTGACGCGACGCGGCAGCGCGATGCGACGGCCGCGCAGATCCTTGACGGTTTTGACCTTCGAATTCTTGAGGGAAAGAATGGACTGGTACTGTGGCAACCAGGTGAGGCCCACCACCTTGATGTCGCGCCCTTCAGAACGCGCCCAGATGGGAGGCGCATTGCCGCCCTGGCGGAAGGAGTCCTCCTTGCTGTGATCGAAGTGCGACTCCCGCACGGCGCGGTCCGGGGAGGCGCGCAGCGAGGCGACGCGAATACCGTCGGCCGCGAACTCCTCCTCGATCCAGCCGTGCTGGATGGCAATGCCGGAGGCCGTGGGCACCGGGCAGCGCGTGTACCAGAGTGTTTCCGGTTTGCGGTTTGCGATGGCTTTTTCGGTCATGACAGATTCCTTTCGTAAAGTGTTTTCGGGTATTGCGCAAGATCGCCGAATCAATCGGCGTGGATGTTGTTGGCGAGGATGATGTCCTTCCAGGTTCCGATCTCCTTGGAGATCAGCCTGGCGAAGGCCTCGGGCGTGCCGCCCTCGATTTCGAATGCGGCCTTCTCGAGGGCCGTGCGCACCGCGGCATCCTTCAGCACCGCATTGATCTCGCGGTTGAGACGGTCGATGAGCGGCTTGGGCGTGCCGGCGCGGGCGACGAAGCCCTGCCAGGAATCCAGGTCGAAATTGGCTACGCCCTGCTCGGCGAAGGTCGGCACTTCGGGGATTTCACGCGAACGCGCGGGCGAGGGCACGCCAATGGCGCGCAAGCGGCCGTCCTTGATGAACGGCAGCGCCGGCGCGATGGTGACGAGGATTGCATCGGCTCGCTGTCCCAACACGTCGGCGAGCGCCTGGTTGGAGCCTTTGTAAGGCACCGCGGTGACTTTGAAGCCGACCTGGTTCTGCAGCATCAGCACGCCCAGGTGTCCGGTCGTCCCGATCGCCGGCGATGCGATGGTCAGGTCCTCCGGCGCCGCCTTGGCCGCGGCGATGAATTCGCGCACGCTGCGAAAGCGCGAATCCTTGTGCACGGCGAACACCTGGATGGAGCGCACCGCATTGACGATGGGCGCGAAGCTGTTGACCGCGTGAAACGGCAGGTCCTTGAACAACGTCTCATTGACCGAAAGCTGTGCGGTGGCCGTCAGCAATGTGTGGCCGTCGGGATTGGAACGCGCCACAGCATTGGCCGCAATGTTGCCGGCACCGCCCTGGGTGTTCTCGATGGTCACGGGAACGCCCAGTCGGGCGCTCAGTCCGTGCCCGACGATGCGGGCCAGTACATCAGGGCTGCCCCCGGGCGGTGCGGAGGTCACGATCTTGATGGGTTTGGCCGGAAACGATTGCGCCAGCGCCGGAATGACCGTGGCAGCCGCGCCGACAGAGAAAGCGACGGCAACAGCCGCGCCCAAGGAGCGACTGAGGGGTCGTGTGAGTATCTTCTTCAACCTGACGCGCGTTGCTCGGTGATCTTTCTGGACTTTGGTGGACATGACGGGACTCCGTTGATTAAAGATGGAAAATGCGCAGAGGCAGCGATGCCTCCAGAGAAGATTCCCCACGCTGCGGCGAGCGACCTTCATCCGCTTTGCCGACGGCAGGAAAAGCCGGAATCGTCAAGGAGGAGGAGAACGACTCATCGCGGACATGCGCCTGCGCCGCTCGGTCGGAATCGGACCGCTCGCCGCGTGGGGAACCGGGAATGTCGGGAAAATCCGTACTACGCTTGGTACCGGGCCGCGCTGATCCGCGTAACAACTCGGCGACGCCGGCGCGCAGGTATTCGAAAAGGGATGTCGGGGGAACACCCGGGGTGCCGGTCCAGCGGTTCGGCACCGCTGTATCGGGCGGCTGCATTTCGAAGTTCAATTCAGACAACATGGCACATCCCCCTTGATCGGGATTGCCTCCAGTTGTCTGGTCAGCGAATCAATCGTTCGGCCGGCGGTGAAACCAACGCTCTCCGCGACCACATCCGGAACGGCGCTACCGCCTCGTGCGGCAGATGCTGGTTACCCGGTACTCACTCACACTCTATCGAGGCACAATCGGCATGCGAACCCATTAGTTCTGCAATCGATATGCGGCCAAGGCTGCAAACCATTGCACAATTGCAGCTACCCGATTCAGGCGCGCTTCTTCGGACCCTCGTTAAAGCGGATCTTCTCGCGCGCTTCGATCTGCACGACACGCGAATCGTGGATCAGCACTTCGACCGAACCGTACTGAATCCCCGCGACCGCCTTGAGTATTTCGCGGTCGACGTGGTCCGATGCATCCGTTTCGGAAAGCGATGCCTCTGGTGCTTTGGTATGTGTCATGAGATTGTGCTTTCCGCCGGATACCGATAGGTGTTGCGCGTCTCTTGCGTGGATGCTTATTTCACCGTGATCTGATCGAACACGCCGCCGTCGGCGAAGTGCGTGGTCTGCGCCTTGGTCCAGCCGCCAAAGATCTCATCTATGGTGAACAGCTTCACCGGGGCGAATTGCTTGATGTATTTGGCGGCTATTTTGGGGTCACGCGGGCGGTAGAAATTCTTGCCGGCGATGTCCTGGCCTTCGGGTGAATACAGGTACTCGAGATAGGCGGTGGCCGCTTTGCGCGTGCCCTTCTTGTCGACCACCTTGTCGACAATGCTGACCGGCGGCTCGGCCAGGATCGACAGCGACGGCGTGACGATGTCCAGCTTGCCCGGTCCGAGTTCCTTGACCGCGAGATAGGCCTCGTTTTCCCAGGCGAGCAGCACGTCGCCGATGCCGCGCTCGACAAAGGTGGTGGTCGATCCGCGCGCGCCGGAATCGAGCACCTTGACGTTGGCATAGACCTTCTTTACGAAGTCCTTTGCCGCAGCGTCGCCTCCGCCCAGCTGGCGCAGTGAATAGCCCCAGGCCGCCAGGTAATTCCAGCGCGCCCCGCCGGAGGTCTTGGGATTGGGCGTGATGATTTCGATGCCGGGTTTGACCAGGTCGTTCCAGTCCTTGATGCCCTTGGGATTGCCCTTCCTCACCAGGAACACGATGGTCGAGGTGTAGGGCGAGGCGTTCTGCGGCAGGCGCTTTTGCCAGTCCGGCGGAATCAGCTTGCCCTGGACGTTCAGCGCGTCGACGTCGTAGGCCAGCGCCAGCGTCACCACGTCCGCATCCAGGCCATCGATGACCGCGCGCGCCTGGGAGCCGGAACCGCCATGCGACTGACGCACGGTGAGCTCCTCGCCGGTCCTGGCCTTCCACTGCTTGGCAAATGCCGCGTTGAAATCCTGATAGAGCTCGCGCGTCGGATCGTAGGAAACGTTGAGCAGCGTGACCTTGGTCTGTGCCAGGGCGCCAAACGACGCTGCCGCGAGCGCGGCGGATACGATGATGGCCGCAAAACGGCGGCGATGGATGCTGAATTTCATGGTGGGTGTTCCGTAGACAATTGCGTGGACGGAACTGTAGCGGCGCCGGCACGGCGCGGGAACCAAGAAATTCTGCTTTGCTTATTATTCTGTGTATTTTACTTACTTTTATTTTTACATATCAAGCATTGGCGCGCTATAAATGTGTATTGGTATTTTCAAAATAGGATATATATTGGGAATATCCCGGCGTGGTCCGCAAATATCGCAGCGACAATCGCTGCAGCGCTTGACCTCGATCAAGCCGCAGGCCTCCCAGTGCGCTAAATTGATTTGCGTGGGTTTCTCTCGCGTGCCGCAACGGCAGTGAAACATAGGAGGTTTCAGACCATGCAGATTCCACTCCAGATAACCATCCGCGGAATTCCTCACTCCGAAGCGCTCGATCTGCGCATTCGCGAGAAGGCTGTGAAACTCGAGGAATTTCATCCGCGCATCACCAGCTGTCGCGTCACCGTCGATGAAATGAAGAAGCACCAGCATCAGGGGCGCGAGTTCCAGGTCGGCATCGACATCACGGTGCCGGGCAAGGAAATCGTCGTCAACAAGGTGCGTGACGAGGATGCCTATGTCGCATTGCGCAACGCCTTCGATGCGGCCAAGCGCCAACTCGACGAGCTGCCGCGAACGAAACAGGGTTAGCGGGAAAGCTGCCGCGGCCGGTGACATTCGTCGATTTGCAATACCGGCTCGCGGCAAAGGCATCCTCCGATGCCAGCCTCGCCATGACGCGCAGAAATGCCCGTCAGCGCTGCATCGCCTGCCACATTTTCTGCAGCCGCTTGACCGACACCGGCACCGGGGTCTTCAGCTCCTGGGCAAAAAGCTGCACGCGCAGTTCCTCCAGCAGCCAGCGGAACTGATCGAGCTGCGCATCGGGGGCGGCGCCGGTTTTCTGCTGCTTTTGCAATTCCCGCAGCCAAAGATTCTGCACGCTCGCCAGTTCTCCCATGGCGCGCCCGTCGCGCGAGGCGCCCTCCTGCCCGGCAGCGCGCATCTTCTCCAGCCTCAGCCCGGCGGCTTTCAGATAGCGCGGGAAGTGCTGCAGGCGTTCGTAGGGCGTGGCAGAGAGGAAGCCCTTGGCCAGCAGGCGGCCGACGGACTCCTCGATGTCGCGGCAGGCCGCCGGATAGCCCTTGGCGGCTGCGGCCAGCTTTTTCTGCAGCGACTGGTACTCGGTGAGCATGACGCCGGCCAGCCGCGCGATCTCCTGGGCGATCAGTGTCACCCGGGAGCGGCCCTCGTCGCGGCGGCGCTCGAACTCCGCACGGGTGCGCGGCCAGGGCTCGCCGAGGCAGGCGCGATCGAACGCGGCCTCGAGCAGCTGCGATCTCAGGTGCGCGGCATCGCCCAGCGGCGCGTACTGAAGCGCGAGTGACTGCAGCCCGGGCAGGTTCTTTTCGATGAACTTTGCCTGTTCTTTCAGCTGCAGCATGTACAACCGGCGCAGGCCGGCGCGGTGCAGCGCCCTGGCGCGCTCGGCCGAATCGAGCACTTCCAGATCGACACTGGCGCCGCGGTCCACCAGCGCCGGGTATCCGATCAGCGTCTGCGCGCCGCGGCGGATTTCCATCACTTCATCAAGGTCGCCGATGCTCCAGTCGGTGAGGCCCGCCTGCGCGATTTCGCTCGCGGCAAGGTCGGAGAACTGCTGCTCGGCCTTGTCGCCGAGCTCGCCGCGCAATTGCGCGAGGTTGCGTCCCATGCCCAGCTGGCGCCCGTGTTCATCGACCACCAGGTAATTCATCGCCAGGTGCGCCGGCAGCGCTTCGTAGCGAAATGCGTCGCCTGGGATGACGAAGTTCAGTTCGCCGCGCACGTAGCGCGCGATCGCCTCGGCAAGCGTCGCCACCGCGCCGCTGCCGCCGGCCTGCGAGGGCTGTTCGCTGGCGACAAAGCCGTCGGCGAACTCGGGCAAGGTACCCAGCTTGTGGCGCAGGCGCTGCGGCAGGGATTTCGCCAGCTGCGTCACCTTCTCGCGGCGCATGCCCGGCACCAGCCAGTCGGCAAGCGCCGCGTTGATCTGGTTGAGCGCCACCAGCGGCACGGTGAGCGTGACGCCGTCGCGCGTCGAACCCGGCTCGTGCAGGTACTCCAGCGCAAAACTGCGGCCCGCCATTTCCATGGCGTGCGGGAACTGCTCGGTGGTGATGCCCGCCGCCTCGTGGCGCATCAGATCTTCGCGCTTGAGGAACAGCAGCTTGGGATCAATCTTTTCGGCTTCGTGGCGCCACTCGTCGAAGGCCGGTCCGTTGGTGATGCCCTCGGGCACCAGGCTGTCGTAGAAGGCGTAGACCAGATGGTCGTCAACCAGCACGTCCGGACGGCGCGATTTGTGCTCGAGCGCCTCGATGTCGTCCGCAAGCCTGCGGTTATGGATGAAAAACGGCGCCCGGCTTTCGAAATCCCCCTCCACCAGCGCCTGGCGGATGAAGATCTCGCGCGCGAGCTTCGGGTCGATCGGCCCGTAATGCACGCGCCGATTGAGGTACACCGGCAGGCCGTAGAGCGTGCCGCGTTCGAAGGCGGCCACGTGCGCGGGCTTTTTCTCCCAATGCGGATCGGTTTGCGTGCGCTTGAGCAGATGCGCGGCCAGGCCCTCCAGCCATTGCGGCTCGATGGTGGCCACGCAGCGCGCGTACAGGCGCGTGGTCTCTGCGAGCTCCGCGGCCATGATCCAGCGCCCGGCCTTCTTGGCAACGCCCGAGCCCGGGTGCACCCAGAACTTGATGGCGCGCGCGCCCATGTAGCTGCCTTCTTCGGTCTTCATGCCGAGGTTGCCCAACAGACCCGTGAGCAACGCGCGGTGCAGCGGCACATAGGACTGGGCGCTGTCGGTCGCATTTTGGATAACCAGCTCGCCGACCTTCCAGCCCATCTCGGAGACCAGTTCCTTCAGCTGCGCGTGCACGTCGCGCCACTCGCGCATGCGCGTTTGCGACAGGAAATGCGCCTGGCAGTCCTCGCGCAGCTTGCGGTTGGATTTCTTGTGCGCGAGGGCTTCTTCGAAGAATCTCCACAGCTTCAGATAGGCGATGAAATCCGACTTTTCGTGGTCGAAGCGCTTCTGCGCCATATCCGCGGCCTGGGCGCGATCCATGGGCCGCTCGCGCGGGTCCTGCACCGAGAGTGCCGCGGCGATCACCAGCACTTCGGCAAGGCAGCCTTCGGCCTTGGCCGCGAGCACCATGCGGCCGATGCGCGGATCCAGCGGCAATCGGCCCAGTTGCCTGCCGATGTCGGTCAGGAACTGGTCCTCGTCCAGCGCGCCCAGTTCCTGCAACAGCGCATAGCCGTCGGCGACGGCCTTGGGTGCGGGCGCATCAATGAAAGGGAACTCCTCGATTTCCGCCAGGCCCAGTGACTTCATGCGCAGGATCACCGCGGCGAGCGAGGAGCGCAGCACCTCCGGGTCGGTGAAAGCGGAGCGACGCTTGAATCCCTCCTCGTCATACAGACGGATGCAGATGCCGCTGGCCACGCGGCCGCAGCGGCCGGCACGCTGCTGCGCGGCGGCCTGCGAGATCTTCTCCACGCGCAACTGCTCGACCTTGTTGCGGTAACTGTAGCGCTTGACGCGCGCCAGGCCCGAGTCGATCACATAGCGGATGCCGGGGACGGTGAGCGAAGTCTCGGCCACATTGGTGGCCAGAATGATGCGCCTCCCGCCGTGCGGCCGGAACACGCGCTCCTGTTCCACGGCTGAGAGGCGCGCGAACAGCGGCAGGATTTCCGTGTTCGGCGGATGGTGCTTGCGCAGCGCCTCGGCCGCCTCGCGTATCTCGCGTTCGCCGGGCAGAAACACCAGCACGTCGCCGGGGCCCGCGCGAGCCGCGTCGTCCACCGCCGCGGCAATCGCGTCGTTAAGATCAAAATCTTCATCCTTTTCCTCGTCGAAGGGCTTGTAGCGGACCTCCACCGGATACATGCGCCCGGATACTTCAATCACCGGCGCATCATTGAAATGCCGCGCGAAGCGCTCCGCGTCAATGGTGGCCGAGGTAATGATGAGTTTCAGGTCGGGCCGCGCGCCGCCCAGGATCAGCTGCTTGAGGTAGCCCAGCAGGAAATCGATGTTGAGGCTGCGTTCGTGCGCCTCATCGAGAATGATGGTGTCGTACTGCGCAAGGCGCGGATCGCCCTGGGTTTCTGCCAGCAGGATGCCGTCGGTCATCAGCTTCACATAGGTGCGCGGACTGACCTGGTCGGTAAAGCGGATCTTGAAGCCCACTGCGCCGCCCAGTTCGGTTTTCAGTTCCTGCGCGATGCGCGAGGCGGTGGCGCGCGCCGCGATGCGCCGCGGCTGCGTATGGCCGATCAGGCCTTCCACGCCGCGCCCGAGTTCCAGGCAGATCTTGGGCAACTGCGTCGTCTTGCCCGAGCCGGTTTCGCCGCAGACGATGACCACCTGATGGTCGCGGATGGCCCGGGCGATCTCCTCGCGCCGGCCGCTGACTGGCAGCTCTTCGGGAAATTCGGGCCGCGGCAGGGCGGCACGGCGCACTTCGATCTCGGCGGGTGAAAAGCGGCTGGGGGAACGGGTACGAGTGGTCATGGCGGGGCAGTGTTGCAGGCGCGCAGTCTAGCAGGATGGCCCTGCACGGCCGCGCCAAGCATGTAACAATTGGCCGGAGGATCAACCCCGGAGGAGAACGAACATGTTTCAGGTTTTCGCACGCACGGCACTGCCGATAATCGCCGCGGCACTGACATTGCAAACCGCGCCGCTGCACGCCCAGAGCTATCCCAGCAAGACCATATCGATCATCGTGACCCTGGTCCCGGGCACCGGCATGGACATCGTTGCGCGCGCCTACGGCGAGAAGCTGACGCAAAGCCTGGGGCGTCCGGTCATCATCGAGAATAAACCGGGTGCCGGGCAGATCATCGGCGTCAATGCGCTGCTCGCGGCACCGGCCGACGGCCACACCCTGGTGGTGGCCACCAGCGGCGCCATGGCGATCAATCCGAGCTTTTACAAAAAACTGCCCTATGACTTTCAGAAGGACTTCATTCCGGTGTCGCTCTACCTGAAATCGCCGTTCATCCTGGTGGTGAACCCGCAGATACCCGCGAAAACGGTGCTCGAATTCATCCAGTATGCGAAAGAACGCCCCGGCAAGCTCAGCTACAGTTCGGCCAACATCGGCTCGGCACCGCACCTGGCGGGGGCCATGCTGAACATGCGATTCGGCCTGGATATCCTGAATATCCCCTACAAGGACACGGCGCAATCGATTTCGGATATTGCCTCGGGCACGGTGCAGATGGCGTTTGCCGAGGCCGGCGCCTCGCAGTCCCTGATCAAGGACGGGCGCATCCGCGCCCTGGCCGTTTCCGCGCAGTCGCGCCTGTCCACGCTGCCCGACGTGCCGCCGCTGTCCGAAGCGGCCAATGCCCCGGATTTCGAGGCGGTTTCCTGGCACGCCTTGTTCGCCAAGGCTGGCACGCCCCAGCCGATCATCGCCCGGCTCCACAGCGAAATGAAACGCATCGTCAACGAACCCGAACTGGTGCAGCGCATGCGCGGCATCGGCCTGATACCGGTGGACCCGCCTTCGGTTGAAGCAACACAGAAGTACATCCTCGACGAAGAAGCAAAATGGGGCGGCCTGGTGAGGAAGCTCGGCCTGGCCGGTTCGCAGTAATTCGACATTGCAAATGGCAAACAACCCATGACCAAACTCGCCATCATTCTGGGACCGGACAGCGAAGCGCTGCGCCAGCGGCTGGCCGACATGAACAAGCTGGCCAGGCAACTGGGGGGCGCGGTCGAGTTCAAGATCGTCGACACGCGCCAGAGCGTGCCCGAAATGGCCAAGCAGAGCCAGGGAGCGATCGCCGTGCACCCGGCGGTGTACCGGCAGATGACCCCGCAGCAGGTGACCGAACTGGTGAAGCTTGCGCCGACCATCAAGCTGATCCAGACATCGAGCGCCGGCACCGACCTCTACGAGAAGATCATCCTCGACAAGATGGGCGTGCCGGTCTGCAATAACGGCGGCGCCAATGCGGTGGCGGTGGCCGAGCACGCCATCGCCTTCATGGTGGGCGTGTATCGCAAGCTCGACCAGCAGATCGACAGCGTCAAGGCCGGCACCTGGCAGGCGCCGATCATCGCCCAGCCTGAACCCGATTTCCACACTCTGGTCGGAAAGCGGGTCGGCATCGTCGGTCTCGGTCGCATCGGCTCGCGCGTGGCCAAACGGCTGCAAGGCTGGGAATGCGAGGTGGTCTATCACGACATCAAGGAATTCACGCACGAGTATGTGTCCGCGGCCCGCGCCGAGCGCGTGGCGTTTCAGCAGCTGCTGGCCACCTGCGATGTGGTGAGCCTGCATGTGCCGCTCGAACCGAACACCCTGCACATGATGTCGGACAAGGAGTTCGCCATGATGAAGCGCACGGCGATACTCATCAACACCTGCCGCGGCCCGGTGGTGGACGAGGCGGCGCTCGCCAGGGCGATCGAGAAAAAGACCATCTACGGCGCGGCCATCGATGTCACCGAGGTCGAACCGATTCCGCCGGACAGCCCGCTGCTGAAGATGAAGAACGTCATCATCACGCCACACCTGGCCACCCGCGCCATCGAATCGACCGACAACGCGATAAAGTTTGTGGTCGAGAACATCACGCGTCTGGCGCTGGGGCAGAAGATCGAGTCGATCGTCGATCCGGTGGAGATGTAGCCCGGGCAGTCCGGGCCGCAGGAACAAAAAGGGCTCCCGCGGGAGCCCTTTTCTTGCCGGCCCTTCTCCGCTCAGGCGACCACGGCTTCCTTCGCCCTGACCGGCTCGGGATCGCGCAAATCCAGCACGCGCCGCGCGTTGTCGAAGAGAATCTTCTGCTGCACTTCCTTGGAAAATCCGGCTTCGTTGAAAACCTTCAATGCGCCTTCCGGATTCCAGCAGGGGTAATCGCTGCCGTACATGACGTGGTCCTCGCCGTAGAACTCCACCGCGAATTTCACGCCCATGGCATGCGGGGACACGGTGTCGGTGTAGAAGCGCCGCAGATAGTTGCTGGGCGCCTGCGGCAGCTTGGCGGCTTTGGAGTTTTTGTCCATGCGCCCCGCCTGATACGGCAACGCGCCGCCGGTATGCGACATGTAGACCTTGAGCTCGGGATGGCGCTCCATGATGCCCGAGAGCACCAGTCGGTAGGCCGCGACGCTGACTTCGATCACCCGGCCCAGGCTCGCGAACAAGGCGCCATCGTAGCCATCGAGTATTTCCGGAAACGCCAGATCGGTGGGATGCAGGAATATCGGCACACCCAGTTGCTCGGCGCGGGCATAAAAGGGCTCCAGGCGCGCATCGTCGATGCGCCCCTTCGGTCCGATGCTGCTGGGAACATTGACCCCCTTCAGGCCGAGCTTGCCGGCCAGGCGTTCCAGTTCGTCGATGGCCACCTGGGTGTCGGTGAGCGGCACCACGCCGGTGGCCCAAAGGTGTCCGGCGTGTTTTTTCTGCGCGGCGGACATTTCGTCGTTATAGATCTGGGCCGAGGCCAGGCCGTGCGCCACCGGCACATCCGAAAAATAGCCGCCGAAAGGTCCCAGCGTGCACAGCACATCGATGCGGTGGCCATGCGCCTGCTGATGCGCCATCAGCGCGTCCAGGTCGAACCACTGGTCCCAGGTATCGGTGCGCGAAGCGCCCTCGTAGGGATAAATCGTGTAACCACCGCGTTTGGTCGGCTCGGCGCGCGGAAAGTCCTTGCGTTTACAGAGCTCCTCGAAAACCGATTTCGGGTACCAGTGAAAGTGCGAATCGATGACGCGCATTGAACAATTCTCCTGTGAGTCTGCCGGCCCGATTTTACCGATTTGTTTCCGGGCCCGGTGGAGTCTGCGCAGCACTCGCAAAAAAGAAAGGCCCAGCAACAGCAAGCGTTGTTCTGGGCCGAAACGTTCAAAGGATAAGGGGAAAAGCGAACCTTTGAACTAAATTAGGTATCCCCCAACCCGGAGTCCCTCCGAAGGCACGTTGGGGTGTATGGCGATGTCAAGCTACTAGGCCTTATGACACTTCCCGCAATCGGCTTCAGTTTTTACGCTGAATGCCTTCTTGCCATCATGGCAGGAGCCGCAGAACTTGCCTTCACCCATGGCAGCCATGGTCAGCTTGTCGGTGCCTTTTTTCATCGCAAACAGCTTCGGCGCAGAATGGCAATCTGCGCATTTAAGGCCTTTGCTCGCGTGTGCTTTGGCGTCGAATGTCACTTTGCCCTTGTCACCCCCGGCGTACTCCACCTTCCCAGCCGGAAGCGCCATGGCGTTGCCGATGGAGAACACCAATGCCAGCAAAACAACCAATAATCCCGTGAACTTCATATAGACCACCCCTTTGCACTATTAAAAAATGAAAGAACCGCCCAATTAACCGAATACTTCAAAAAAGCCATTGACCCCGTAGCCTCCCGTTTGTCTGGGGCTTTCCTGCGCCCGATGTCTATCCGGGTCTGCTCATTTTTCCGTCAACCTATCTTCAGAAAAACAACTCAGGACAATTGTATCAGCGTCAAAGCCAAAACATGCGCGGTCTGCTCAGGGTCTAAGCTGACTCGCGCACCGTCGGAACAGGTCGCGCTTGCCCAGGTCTAAATTGCATGGCAAGCGCCTTTGCTGCGGCGAAGGACATTTCCTCTGTCCTTCGCCATATCATCGAGCATTGTGCGAGTCAGAATTGTCTACTGGAACTTATAGACGTAGCTCGCGCCGAGGAAGGTCACGCTTTGCTTCTGGTTGGCGTTGATCGTGGTGTTGTCGCTGTACAGATACGGCGTGCCAGAATAGTTGTACGTCCATTCGTTGAACGTCGTGCGGCTGTG
>CAIOLO010000062.1 GCA_903859155.1 uncultured beta proteobacterium | reverse complement strand
TGGAGGATGTGCAGATCGAGTTGCTGTTCGCGGTGTTCCTGGTGGTGATGGTGATATTCCTGTTCCTGCGCAGCGCGCGCGCCACCGCCATTCCCAGCGTGGCGGTGCCGGTGTCGCTGGTGGGCACTTTCGGTTTCATGTATCTGTCGGGCTTCAGCATCAACAACCTCACGCTGATGGCATTGACCATCGCCACCGGTTTCGTGGTGGACGACGCCATCGTCATGATCGAGAACATCTCCCGCTACATCGAAGAGGGCGATTCACCGCTCGAGGCGGCGTTGAAGGGCTCCGAGCAAATAGGATTTACCATCATCTCGCTGACCTTCTCGCTGATCGCGGTGCTGATTCCGCTGCTGTTCATGGGCGACGTGGTCGGGCGCCTGTTCCGCGAATTTGCGATCACGCTGGCGGTGGCGATCCTGATCTCCTGCGTGGTGTCGCTGACGCTGACGCCGATGATGTGCGCGAAACTGCTGCACCACACGCCCGAGGCCCAGCAGGGGCGCCTGTTTCGCGCCAGCGAGCGCGTCTTCAACGCGATCGTGGCCCGCTACGGCGTCATGCTCACCTGGGTGCTCGACCATGCCCTGGCCACGCTGCTGGTGGCGCTGGGCACGCTGGCGCTCACCGTGCTGCTGTACATCGTCATTCCCAAGGGTTTCTTTCCGGTGCAGGACACCGGCGTGATCCAGGGCATCTCGGAGGCGCCGCAGACGGTGTCGTTCGCGGCCATGGCCGAACGCCAGCAGTTGCTGGCGAGCCGGGTGCTCGAGGATCCGGCGGTCGAGAGCCTGTCGTCCTTCATCGGCGTGGATGGCACCAATACGACGCTCAACAGCGGCCGCGTGCTGATCAACCTCAAGCCGCATGGGCAGCGGGACGTCAATGCGGTGCAGGTGATACGCCGGCTGCAGACGCGGCTGGCGGGCCTGGAGGGGATCTCGCTTTACATGCAACCGGTGCAGGACCTGACCATCGAAGACCGCGTCAGCCGCACGCAATACCAGATGAGCGTGGAGGATGCCAACTACGACGAGCTGGTGCAGTGGGTGCCGCGCCTGACCGAGCGCCTGCGCCGCCTCGCCGAACTGGTCGATGTCGCCAACGATCTGCAGGACCAGGGCGGGCAGGCCTATGTCGAGATCGACCGCAACACCGCCAGCCGCCTGGGCGTGAGCACCGCCGCCATCGACAATGCCCTGTACAACGCCTTCGGCCAGCGGCTGATCTCGACCATCTTCACCCAGACCAGCCAGTACCGCGTGGTGCTCGAGGCGCAGGCGGAATACCAGAAGGGCCCTGCGGCGCTCAATGACCTGTTTGTCACCTCGACCAGCGGCCCGCCGGTGCGCCTCTCGACGGTGGCGCGCATCACCGAGCGCACCACGCCGCTTGCGATCAACCATCTGGGCCAGTTTCCGGCCGCGACCCTATCCTTCAACCTGGCCCCGGGCGCGTCGCTGGGCGATGCGGTGAAGGCGATACGCGGCGCGCAGCTCGACATGGGAATGCCGGTGAGCCTGCAGACCCGTTTCCAGGGCGCGGCGCTGGCGTTTCAGGCTTCCCTGGACAACACGCTGCTGCTGTTCCTGGCGGCCATCGTCACCATGTACATCGTGCTGGGCGTGCTCTATGAAAGCTATGTGCACCCGATCACCATCCTCTCGACGCTGCCTTCGGCCGGCGTGGGCGCGTTGCTGGCCTTGATGCTCTACGGCAACGATCTGGGCATCATCGGCGTGATCGGCATCGTGCTGCTCATCGGCATCGTGCTCAAGAACGCCATCATGATGATTGATTTCGCGCTCGATGCCGAGCGCACCCAGGGGTTGCGCCCGCGCGAGGCCATCTATCAGGCCTGCCTGCTGCGCTTTCGCCCGATACTGATGACCACCATGGCGGCGCTGCTCGCGGCGCTGCCGCTGATGCTGGGCACCGGCGTGGGTTCCGAGCTGCGCCATCCGCTGGGCATCACCATGGTGGGCGGCCTGATGCTGAGCCAGGTGCTCACCTTGTTCACCACGCCGGTGATCTATCTCGCGTTTGATCGCCTCGCGCGGCGCATGCGCGGCGGGGGCGTGCCGGTTCAGGGCGGGCAGGCGCCTGTCGGAGAAGAGGGCGTCGGCCCGTGAACCTGTCCGCGCCGTTTATCCGCAGGCCGGTGGCGACCACGCTGCTCACCCTGGGCGTGGCGCTTGCCGGCGTGGTCTCGTTTCAGCTGCTGCCGGTCTCGCCGCTGCCGCAGGTGGACTATCCGACCATCTCGGTGCAGGCGCGCCTGCCCGGCGCCAGCCCGGAGACCATGGCCGCCACCGTGGCGACGCCCCTGGAGCGGGCGCTGGGCCGTATCGCGGGCATTTCCGAGATCACCTCGCAGAGTTCGCTGGGTTCGTCGCGCGTGACACTGCAGTTCAATCTCGATCGCGACATCGACGGCGCGGCGCGCGAAGTGCAGGCGGCGATCAATGCCGCAAGGAGCCTTCTGCCCACCGGCCTGCCGAACAATCCGACCTACCGCAAGGTCAATCCGGCGGAGTCGCCGATCCTGATACTCGCGCTCACCTCGGAGTCCATGACCCAGGGGCAGATGTACGACGCCGCCTCGACGGTGCTCGCGCAGAAGTTCGCGCAGGTCAAGGGTATCGGCCAGGTCAGCGTCGGCGGCAGTTCGCTGCCCGCGGTGCGCATTGAGTTGAATCCCGCGGCACTCAACAAATACGGCATCGGCTTCGAGGAGGTGCGTATCGCCATCGCCGGCACCAACGCCAACCGTCCCAAGGGCATGGTGGAGGACGGCCAGCGCAGCTGGCAGATCCACGCCAACGACCAGGCCAAGAAGGCGGTCGATTACCTGCCGTTGATTGTGAGCTATCGAAACGGGGCGCCGGTCAAGCTGACCGACCTGGGCGAAGTGGTGGATTCGGTCGAGGACCTGCGCAACGCGGGATCGGTCGACGGACAGCCCTCGGTGCTGGTCATCCTCAACCGGCAGCCCGGCGCCAACATCATCGAGACCGCCGACCGCATCAAGGCGCTGCTGCCGCAGATGCGCGCATCCATTCCTGCGGCGATCAATCTGCGCGTGGCGCTCGATCGCACGCCGACCATACGCGCCTCGCTGCGCGAGGTCGAGCGCACGCTGGTCATCTCCATGGTGCTGGTGATCCTGGTGGTGTTCGCCTTTCTGCGCAATGTGCGCGCGGCGCTGATCCCGAGCGTGGCGGTGCCGGTGTCGTTGCTGGGCACCTTCGCCGTGATGTACCTGCTCGGCTACAGCCTGAACAATCTGTCGCTGATGGCCCTGACCATCGCCACCGGCTTCGTCGTCGACGATGCCATCGTGGTGCTGGAGAATGTCACGCGCCACATTGAAGCGGGGAAATCGCGCATGGAGGCGGCGCTGCTCGGCGCCCGCGAGGTGGGCTTCACCGTGCTCTCGATGAGCGTGTCGCTGATCGCGGTGTTCATTCCCATCCTGCTCATGGGCGGCATCGTCGGGCGTCTGTTTCGCGAGTTCGCGGTGACGCTGTCGGTGGCCATCCTGGTGTCGCTGGTGCTCTCGCTCACCACCACGCCGATGATGTGCGCGCACCTGCTCAAGGCGCGCGGCCCCGCTGACGCGGCGGCCGAGGAAAAGCGCAGGCAGGCGCGGCGCGGCCTGTGGGCATGGCTGGACCGGTTTGCCGACGCATCATTCAACGGCATGCTGCACGGCTACGAAGTGTCGCTGGGCTGGGCGCTGCGCCACGGCCGCATCATGCTGGCCATTCTCGCGGCCACCATCGCGCTCAACATCTACCTGTACGTGATCGTTCCCAAGGGGTTTTTCCCGCAGCAGGACACCGGCAGGCTGAACGGATTCATCCAGGCCGACCAGAGCATTTCATTTCAGGCGATGCGGCCCAAGCTGCTGCAATTCATCGAAATCATCCGTCAGGACCCCGCCGTCGAGACGGTGATGGGTTTTACAGGAGGCGGGCAGCGCAACACCGGGGGCATGTTCGTGTCGCTCAAACCGCTGGCCGAGCGCGGGGTGTCCGCGGAGCAGGTGATTGCGCGCCTGCGCGTGCAGCTGGCGCGCGTGCCGGGAGCCAACTTGTTTTTGAACGCCTTCCAGGACATCCGCGTCGGCGGGCGCTCGGCCAATGCGCAATACCAGTTCACGCTGCAGGCCGATGACCTGGACGAATTGCGCACCTGGGAGCCGCGCATCCGCCAGGCCATCGCGCTGTTGCCGGAGCTGGCCGATGTCAACACCGACTCGCAGGACAAGGGCCTGCAGACCACGCTGGTGATCGACCGGGATGCGGCCTCGCGCTTGGGCATCACCCCGCGCATGATCGACACGGTGCTGAACAACGCCTTCGGGCAGCGCCAGGTGTCCAACATCTACAACCCGCTCAACCAGTACCACGTGGTGATGGAGGCCGCGCCGGCCAACTGGCAGAGCCCGGAGTCGCTCAAGGATGTGTATGTGATTGCCGCGAACGGCGCGCAGGTGCCGCTGTCGGCATTCGCGCGCTATGAGCCCACCAACACGCGCCTGGCGGTGAATCACCAGTCGCAGTTTGCGTCCTCGACGATGTCGTTCAATCTGCCGCCCAATGTCTCGCTGTCCGCGGCGACCGACGCGATCAGCCTGGCGATGCAGCGACTCTCGGTGCCCGGCTCGATCATCGGCAATTTCCAGGGCACCGCGCGCGCCTTCCAGGCGTCACTCGCCAGCCAGCCCTGGCTGATCCTCACCGCGCTGCTGGCCGTCTATCTGGTGCTGGGCATGCTGTACGAGAGCACCATCCATCCGATCACCATCCTCTCGACACTGCCCTCGGCGGGCATCGGTGCATTGCTGGCGTTGCTCGCCTCGGGCACCGAGCTCAACATCATTGCGCTGATCGGCGTGATCCTGCTGATCGGCATCGTCAAGAAAAACGCCATCATGATGATCGACTTCGCGCTGGCGGCCGAACGCACCCTGGGCCTGGCGCCGCGCGAGGCCATCTTCCATGCGTGCCTGAAGCGCTTCCGGCCGATCATGATGACCACGCTCTCGGCACTGCTCGGCGCGATTCCGCTCGCGCTCGCTTCGGGCGAGGGCACCGAAATGCGGCGGCCCCTGGGCATCGCCATCGTCGGCGGGCTGATACTCAGCCAGATCCTCACCCTCTATACGACACCGGTGGTGTACCTTTACCTCGACCGGCTGCGCCATTGGGCGCTGCGCGGCAAACGCGCGCGCCAGGCTCCCGAGGGGCCGCCCCTGGCGCCGCAATCCGCAGGATGAAAACCTTGAGCCCAACATCGTGAAACCCGCGAATCGAAATTCCGCCGCACTGGCGTTGACGGTCTTGTTGCTGGCCGCCTGCACGGTCGGTCCCGACTATGTCAGGCCCGGGGTCGAAGTGCCCGATGCCTTTGCTGAAAACCCGGCCTGGAAGGCGGCGGAGCCGCGCGACCACGAGGCACGCGGGAAATGGTGGGAAATGTTCGGCGACGGCGTGCTCAGCGGTCTTGAGGAGCAGGTGAATATCTCCAACCAGACGCTGCTGCAGGCCGAGGCGAATTACCGCCAGGCGGCGGCGCTCATCCAGGCGGCCGATGCGGCAGGCTTTCCCACCTTGAGCGGCGGGCTGGGCGTGACGCGCTCGCGCGCCTCCTCGACCACCACTGCCACGCCATCGGCCACGCCGACTTCGCGCGGCGTGGTGCAGAGCGACTCGCTGCGCCTGGATGCGAGCTGGCTGCCGGATTTCTGGGGACGGGTGCGGCGCTCGGTGGAGGCCAGCGTGGCCAATGCGCAGGCCAGCGCGGCGCTGGTCGAGACCGCGCGCCTGTCGGCACAGGCGCAGCTGGCGCAAAGCTATTTCCAGCTGCGCGTGCTCGACGGCCAGCGCCGCCTGTACGACGAGATTCTCGCCGCCTATGGCAAGGCGCTGCAGATTACGCAGAACCAGTACAACGCGGGCATCAGCGCGAAAGCCGATGTGATCCAGGCGCAGGCGCAAATGAAAACCGTCCAGGCGCAGTCGATCGACCTGGGGGTGCAGCGCGCGCAACTCGAACATGCCATCGCGGTGCTGGTGGGCAAGCCGCCCGCGGGGTTTCATATCGCACCGGCGCAGCTCAAACTGTCGCCGCCGCCGATTCCACCGGTGCTGCCCTCGGCGCTGCTGGAGCGCCGCCCAGACATCGCCACCGCCGAACGGCGCGTCGCCGCGGCGAATGCGCAGATTGGCGTTGCCAGGGCGGCGTTCTTTCCGAACGTCACGCTGCCGGCGGCGGTCGGGTTTCAGTCGGCCTCGCGTGCTGAGTGGTTTACGCTGCCGAGCCGCTTCTGGTCGATCGGTCCGTCGCTGGTGGAGACGATTTTCGACGCCGGGCTGCGACAATCGCAGAACGAGCAGGCGATCGCGGCCTATGACGCGAGCGTCGCCGCCTACCGGCAGGCGGTGCTGGTGGGCTTCCAGCAGGTGGAGGACAACCTCGCGGCGCTGCGCATCCTCGCGGCGGAGGCGCTGGTGCAGGACGAGGCGGTTGCGGCCTCCGGCATGGCGCTGGAACTGTCGCTGAACCAGTACCGCGCCGGGTTGATCAGCTTCCTGCCGGTGGTGGTGGCGCAGAACAATGCGCTGGCCAATCTCAGGACCCAGTCGACCCTGCTGGGACTGCGCATGACGGCGAGCGTGCAGTTGGTGGCGGCGCTGGGCGGGGACTGGTCCGCGGCGGCGCTGCCCGCCCTGGGCGCCGCGCGCGCGCCGGTGGCGAAACCGTAGCTGAGACCGCCGTCGCATAAAGCTTGCGCCGGCTGTTGGAGGCAGCGCGGCGAGCTTTTGGCCGCGCGGTCGTAGCGACTTTACAGACAGTTACAGCTTGCGCCGATCTGCCGGGGACGGAAACGGTTAGCATGCGGCTGATGTTCGGGGGCGCAAGCCATCGAGGGAAGGCCTGGGGCAGGCCGCCACCGTCAACCGGTTCATATCGTTTTTGCAACCCGGGCGGGATTGCCATTGGTGCTGCCGGGATATCCGGAGATTTTGTGAAGGTGCACGCGTGAAGCAGAAACTGCTGTTGCTACTTTGGGTTCTCGCCACCGCGGCGCAAGGCGCGTCGCTGGATGCGGGCACCGCGCTTCCCCAGGAACTGAGGCCGCTGCAACAACAGTCCCAGGCGGCGCGCCTGGCGGCCGAAGTGCTGGCGCGCTACCACTACAAGTCGATGCCGCTGGACGACGTCTTGTCCGAGAAGATTTTCGACCAGTATCTGAAGACGCTCGATGCGGAGAAGCTGTTTTTCGTCCGGCCAGACATCGACCAGCTTGCGCTCTACCGCACGCGGCTGGACAACGCCATTCTCGAGCAGGATCTGGTCGCGCCGTTTGCGATCTTCAATCTTTATGCACGCCGCCTGGCCGGGCGCTACGGCTACGCCCGCGCCCTGCTCAGGCAGGGGTTTGATTTCCAGCAGAACGAAACCTACCAGCTGACGCGGGAGAAGAACGCCTGGCCGGAATCCGAGGCGGAAGTTCGCGATTTGTGGCGCAAGCGGGTCAAGAACGACTGGCTGCGCCTGAAGCTCGCGGGAAACGATGACAAGAGCATTGTCGCGACGCTGGACAAGCGCTACGAGAACGCCACCAGGCGCATTGCCCGTGCCAAGAGCGAAGACGTGTTTCAGATCTTCATGAACGCCTACACCATGGCGATCGAGCCCCACACCAATTACCTGGGGCCGCGGGCGGCGGAAGAATTCGATATTTCGATGCGGCTTTCGGTGGTCGGGATCGGCGCGGTGCTGGCGGAGAAGGACGAGTTCATCACCATCCGTGAACTGGTCCCCGGCGGTCCGGCCATGCTGTCGGGCCAGTTGAAAATCGGCGATCGCATCGTCGGCGTGGGGCAGGGCGAAGGCGCCACCCTGACGGACATTCTGGGCTGGCGTGTGGACGACACCGTCGCCCTGATACGCGGCGCACCCGACTCGCAGGTGGTGCTCGGTGTGCTGCCCGCGGATGCCGGTCCCGATGGCAAGTCAAGGCGGGTGTCGCTGATTCGCAAGAAAATCAGCCTGGAGGAACAGGCGGCCAAGAAATCGGTGCAATCGGTCATGGACGGGAAGGCGCTGCGGCGTGTCGGCGTGATTTCCCTGCCGTCCTTTTATGAGGATTTCGATGCGCGCAAAAAAGGCAGCCAGGATTACAAAAGCGCTACCCGCGATGTGGCGCGGCTACTGGAGGAACTGAAGAAGGAAAAAGTCGACAGCGTGCTGATCGACCTGCGCAACAACGGCGGTGGCTCATTGACCGAAGCGGTTGAGTTGACCGGCCTGTTCATCGACAAAGGCCCGGTGGTGCAGCAACGCTACGCGCGCGGCGATGTGAGCGTGTCAAGAGACACCAAGGCCGGCGCCGCCTGGGACGGCCCCCTTGGCGTATTGATCAATCGCGGCTCGGCATCGGCATCGGAGATTTTCGCCGCGGCGATACAGGACTATGGCCGCGGCCTGATCATCGGGGAATCGAGTTTCGGCAAGGGCACCGTGCAAAGCATGATCAACCTCGATCAGGTGGCCAGGAACGACAAGCCGAAACTGGGTGAATTGAAACTGACCATCGCCCAGTTCTTCCGCATCAACGGGGGCACCACCCAATTGCGCGGCGTGACGCCCGATATTCCTTTTCCCTCGGTGTCTGAGGCGCTGCGTTTTGGCGAATCCAGCTTCGACAATGCCCTGCCGTGGATGCAGGTCAAGCCTGTCGACTATGCACCGGGCCGCGATTACAAGCCGGTGCTGCCCATCCTGACTGCCCGGCACGAGGCCCGCGTGAAACAGGACAAGGACTTTCAATACCTCCAGGAGGACATTGACGAATTCAGGCTGCAACAAAAAAAGAATTTGATATCACTGAACGAGGCCGAGCGGCGCAGCGAACAAAAGACCCGCGAGGCGCGCCTGGCTGCCCGCGAGGTGCGCAAGGACGCCATCGCCGGCGCCCAGGCAATTGTGACCGGCAAGCCGGCAGCGCCGGGCAAGGCCGGCGCGCTGCGCGATGACGGCCTGCAGGCTGACGAACGCAATCTCAGCGCCGAGCTGGCGGCTGAAAATGAGCGAAAAAATGCCCGGGACTTCCTGCTGATCGAAGCCGCACGGATCCTCGGCGACGAAGTGGGGATGCTCAAAACCGGGGCGGCGCTGGCGGTCCAGCTCAAGCAGCCCGCTCGTTAGCGGCCTGTGTTACGACTCATTCCAGTGTATATCTGGGATTAAAAATACACGTTTTACCAGGATGCAGGCGGTAAATAAAATACAAAAGTACAACAATTTTGGATCCCGGCAGGCGCGTTGCTGAAGCTCACACAGCCTGCAGGCGCATGTCAGCGCCGTCGGGCACCAGTTGCAGCCGGTGCTCGTGGTAGTCGGCCACCGCCGGCCGGTGCGCGATGCTGATGATCGCGGTGTGCGGCAGCCGTTCGCGCAGCAGTTGGTACAGCCGGGCTTCGGTCTCCTCATCCAGCGATGCCGTGGCCTCATCCAGGAACAGGTAATCCGGCCGGTTGAGCAGGGCTCGCGCCATCGCCAGGCGCTGCTGCTCGCCGCCGCTCAACAGTTGCTGCCAGTGCGCGCTTTCATCGAGGCGCGCAGCCAGCGGTGCCAGCCGGCAGTCGGCAAGTGCCGCGCCGATGGCCGCATCGGAGAAATCACCGTTTGCCCCCGGGAAGGACACCGCCTCGCGCAGCGTGCCGATGGGGATGTAGGGTTTCTGCGGCAGGAACAGGACTTTGGCCTTGTCCGGAATGCTGATGCGTCCCTTGCCATAGGGCCAGATACCGGCGATGGCGCGGAACAGGGTGCTCTTGCCGCTGCCCGACGGGCCGGTCAGCAGTGTGCGTTGTCCGGGGGCGAAGTCGAACTCGCCCTGCTGCAGGAGCTTGCGTCCGCCGGGCACGCTCAGTTCGATGCCGCGGCCTTGCACGCCGGTGGCTGCGGTGCGTTCGCTTTGCACGCCGTCATGGCGCTCGGCCTCGGCGGTGGCCTGGTCGAGCGCCGACTGGAAGGTGAGCAGACGGTCGACACTGGCTTTCCAGTTGGCCAGCGTGCCGTAGCTGTTGACGAACCAGGAGAGTGATGACTGCACCTGGCCGAACGCGCTGGCAATCTGCATCAGTCCTCCCAGCGGCATGGCGCCGGTGAAGTAGCGCGGCGCGGCCACGATGTAGGGAAAAATGACGGCGATCTGGCCGTATCCCGAGGTGAAGCCGGTGAGCCGCTTGGTAAAGGTCATCAGGGACCACCAGTTGAGGCGGATGCGCTCGAAGCGCGACAGTATCGCCTCCTGCTCCGGCCCCTCGCCGCGGTAGAGCGCGATGCCCTCGGCATTCTCGCGCAGGCGCACCAGGTGGAAGCGGAAATCGGCCTCGTAGCGCTCCTGCTGGAAGTTGAGCGGGATCAGTTGCCGGCCGACGTAATGGGTGAGCACGCTGCCCAGGATGGCGTAGAGCAGCGCCGCCCACACCATGTAGCCTTGAATCTCGATGCCGAAGATTGCAATCGACCCGGACACCGACCACAGGATCACCACGAACGAGGCCAGCGTCACCACCGACTGCAGCAGGCCCAGTGTGAGCGACAGCGTGCCGTCGGTGAACAGGCGCAGATCCTCGGCAATGCGCTGGTCGGGGTTGTCGGTGCCATGCGCATCCAGTTGCAGCCGGTAATAGACCTGCCGGTCCAGCCACTCGGCCAGGTATTGCTTGGTCAGCCACACGCGCCAGCGCATGGTCAGCATCTGCATGAGATAGAGCTTGTAGATGGACAGCGTCAGGAACATTACCGCCAGAAAGGTGAAAAACAGCAGGAGGACCATGAAGTCTTCCTGGTTTTTCTGCTCCAGCGAGTTGTAGAACTCGCGGTACCACTCGTTGAAGCGCACATCCACGTACACCAGGCCCAGGGTGAGCGCGATGATGGCCACGAGCAGCGCCCAGGCGCGGCCGCGCTCCTCGGATTTCCAGTAGGGGCGTGCCAGCGCCCAAACCTTGCCGAGAAAAAACGATGCGTCAATCAACAAGCGTGAGGTCATGAAGCACTCCGATGGGGTTCATTGCGATATTTTTTGAGGCAGTGCCAAGGCACCGCCGGGCATGCTGTCGGGGCCATGGGTTGGGCCATGGGGTTATGTACGCGCCGCTCAGCGCACGGCGTACAGGTGTTCGTTGAGCAGCAGGCGCGCTTTGGCGCCGATATCGCCGGCCAGCGTACCCAGGGGGCCGCCGTGCTGCGCCGCGAGCAGATCGCCGGCGGCGCCGTGCAGCCACACCGCGGCGCAAAGACCGGCAAGCGGCGCGGCGCCCTGTGCGATGAGGCTGGCCACGATTCCGGTAAGGGCATCGCCCATGCCGGCGCTTGCCATGCCCGGATGCCCGCTTGAATTGATCCAGCAACGGCCGTCGGGTGCGGCAACGATGGTGCCGTTGCCTTTCAAGGCCACCGCCGCCTTGTAGCGCCGGGCGATTCGCAGCGCGGCGGCAATGCGGTCGGACTGAATTTCCCGTGTGCCGGTGGCGAGCAGTCGCGCGGCTTCGGCAGGATGGGGCGTGAGCAGCGTGGGGCCGCTGCGCGCTGCCAGCGCCTGCGCCAGATCGGCTTCTTCAGCGACGAGGTTGAGGGCATCGGCATCGAGGATGAGCGGGCCTGTCGAGCCGATGGCCGTGGCGAGCAGCGCCCGCGCGATCCGGTCCCGGCCCATTCCCGGCCCCGCGGCCAGCACGGTCGCGGCGAGGGAGAGATCCTGTGCCCTGCGCAACATCAACTCGGGCTGCACCGGATCGACGCGCGGCGCCGCTTCATCGATCAGCCCGACATGCACCCGCCCGGCACCGCAATACAGCGCGGCGCGTCCGGCCAGCAGCGCAGCGCCGACCATGCCGGGGGCGCCGCCCAGGATTGCGACATCGCCGGCGTTGCCTTTGTGAAAGTTTCCGCGCCGTCGCTGCAGGGCATCGCCCAGAATGCCGGCACCCAGCAGGCGGGCTTGCGCAGGAAGCAATGCTTCGACCTCCAGTCCGAGCGTGGCCACCGAAATGCGGCCGCAATGATCAGGTCCGTCCAGCGTTGCCAGTCCGGGTTTGCGCGCGATGAAGGTCAGGGTACTCGCGGCGCTCACCGCACAACCCATGACGGCGCCGGTATCGCTGTTGATGCCGGAGGGAACGTCCAGCGCGAATACCGGTCTCCCGGACTGATTGATCGCCTCGACCGCGCGCGCGTAGCGGCCCTCGAGCGCGCGCGCGAGACCGATGCCGAACAACCCGTCGACGACCAGGTCGTAATCCCTTGAGATGGCTGCCGCATCGGGCAGTGCACGCAATTCGCCGCCGGCCGCCTGCCATTTCTGCAGAGCCCTTGCCGCATCGGCCGGGAGCTTCGCAGATTCGCCGAGGAACGCGACCTGCACCCGGTAGAACCAGCGCTTCAGATGCGCGGCCAGTTCGAAGGCGTCGCCGCCGTTGTTGCCCGGACCAGCGACAACCAGCACGCGCCTGCCGCGCTCGCCAAGCAGGATCTGCGCTTCTCGCGCGGCGGCCAGGCCGGCGCGCTCCATCAAGCGCGGGGCGCCCGGCAGCGCCTGCGCGCGCTTCTCGAGCGCGCGGATGCCCTCGGAAAAATAAATGGGGTCGAGATTCATGCGGGCATCATACCGACTAGATTACAAGAACGCCGTCGCAAAAAGCTCGCGCCGGTAGCAGGAAACAGCGCGGCGAGCTTTTGGCCGCGCGGTCCTGCACTAGAACGCCGTTGCAAAAAGCTCGCGCCGGCAGTCAGAAACAGCGCGGCGAGCTTTTGGCCGAACGATCTTTGCAATGTCATGCCGGTGTCGGCGCGAACGCCCGCTGCCGCGAGTAGTAGCGCTCCAGGCCCAGTTGCGCGAGGCCGCATATCCCGATGGCGCTCGCCAGCGGGATGGTGGAGGCATCGAACCAGAACGACAGCGCCAGCCCCAGCACGGTCCCGCCGACCAGGTGAATGATCGATTGCAGCGCCGATGCCAGGCCCGCAATTTCGGGAAACGGGGAAAGCGCCGCCGCGGCGGTACTGGGGCTGAGCAGGCCGTTGCTGAACATGAATATCGCCATGGGAATGCCGAATGCGGCGGCGGTCTGGATGCCGGCCAGCGCCAGGCCGGCGATCAGCACGCCGCCGATGGCCGCGGCCACCGAGGCCAGTGTCAGCATGCGCGGTATTCCCTGGCGCATCACATGGCGCGTGCCGACCCTGGCGCCGGAAATGTAGCCGATCATCACCAGTGCAAACAGCAATGAGTACTCGCGCGGCGTCAGGCCAAGCACCGGAATGATCACAAGGGCGGAGTTGGTGACAAAGGCAAACACCCCCATGCTCGAGCACAGCCCGAGCAGGGTGGGTGCGAGATACTTTTTCTGTCCCAGCAGGTAGGTGTAGCTGCGAAGGACAGCTCCCAGGGAGATGCTTCGCCGATTGGGTGGTGCCGTTTCAGGAAGCCGCGCGATCACCGCAGCCAGCAACAGCAGCGCAAAAACCGTCTGCATCCAGAAGATGGAGCGCCATCCCTGCAGACTCATCAGAACCCCTCCCAGCAGCGGCATCAGGATCGGCATGACGGCGAATGCGAGGGTGACGCGGCCCATCAGGCGTGCCGCCGCCTCGTTGGCATGCAGATCGCGCACGATGGCGCGCACCAGCACCGGGCCGAACACCGCGGCGCAACCCTGCACGAAGCGTGCCGTGCACAGTATCGTCAGCGTCTCCGCCAGGGCGCAGGCGATGGTCGCGACGAAGTACAGTAACAGCGCGGCGATCAACATGGTGCGTCGGCCAAAACGGTCCGCGAGCGGCCCGGCGGCAATCTGGCCGGTGACGAAACCCATCATGATGGCGCTCAGGACCATCTGCACCTCGCCGGAACTGGCAGAATAGTCCTGCTGGATGGCGGGCAGCGCCGACAGCATGCTGTCGAGGGAAATCGAAAGCAGGCCCATCAACATGCCCAGCAGCAAGGTGAGCGCCGGGGAATCGCTGTTAATTTTCAAAGGAAAAACCGGGGTGGCGGCGCGCCCAAACCAGAGGGCGTCGCAAGGCATGGAAGTCTAGCATGCAGGACTCGACCGCCCGGTGAACGGGTAGTCCCGCAGTGGGTTGGTGCAGCCCCTGAATGGCGTCATCCGCATATATAATGTGCGCGCTCTACCTCCTTGGCAGAACCATCCATTCACCGTTTTCCATTTCACCGCAGCTATTCGGGTCAAGTCAATGGATCGTCGCAGTGTATGCAGCAAGACCGCCAAGGGCCTGCAGGAGGCCACCGGCAAGACAAGTCTGCTCTCCCGTGAGTTGCGCAATGTCCTCAAGGAAGTCGACGGTAAGCTGAGCGTCGAGCAACTGCAGAAGAAACTCGAAAAATATCCGGACGCCAAGATGCTCGAGTTCATGAACTCGCTCGAGCGGGAAGGTTTCGTGCGCGCGTTGGCTGGCGCTGCTCCTGCTGTCGTAAAACCTGCAGCGTCACCCCCCGATGCCTCCGGGGATTCCGAGGAGGATCTGGATTTTACCCAGGCGGCGTCGCGGCCCGCGCCCAAACCGGATGACGGCGCCAGTGAAAAAGCCGAAGCCGCGCTGAAGGCAAAGCTGGCTGCCGAAGCGAAAGCCCAATTGGATGCCGAGCTTCGCGCCAAGGCCGACGCTGCGGCCGCTGCGGCAGCTGCAATGAAAGCCAGGGTTGAAGCGGAAGCCACGGCGAAAGCCGAAGCGACGGCGAAAGCCGCGGCAGAAGCCAGAATAAAGGCTGAAGCAGAAGCCAACGCCAAGGCCGCCGCCGAAGCAGAAGCCAAGGCAAAGGCGGAGGCAGAAGCCAAAGCAAAGGCGGAGGCAGAAGCCAAAGCAAAGGCCGAGGCAGAAGCCAAGGCAAAGGCGGAGGCAGAAGCCAAGGCAAAGGCGGAGGCAGAAGCCAAAGCAAAGGCCGAGGCGGAGTCTCGAGTGAAAGCGGAGGCCGAAGCCGAAGCCAAAGCCAGGGCGCACGCTGAAATGGAGCAACGCATCCGGCGCGAAGCCGAAGAAAAATTAAGGCGCGAACTTGAGGAAAAGTCTCGCGCCGAAGCCGAGCAACGGACCAGGGAGGCCGAAGAGTTGCGGCGCAAGCTGGAGGAAGAGCGCAAGGCGCGGGAGGAAGAGGAGCGCGCCGCCCGTGAAGCCGCGGAACGCCTGAAAAAGGAAATCGAGGAACGCATTCGCCGCGAGACCGAGGAAAAAGTACGTCGCGAAATGGAGGAAAAAGCGCGTCTGGAGGCCGAACTGCATGCAAGAGAGGCAGAAGAGTTGCGGCTGAAGATAGAAGTCGAGCGCAAGGCCAGGGAGGACGCCGAGCGGGCAGCCCGCGCGGCTGCAGAGCGGGCCCGCAAGGAAGCGGAAGAAAAGGCGCGGCAGGAAGCCGAGCAGAAGGAGCGCAGGGAGGCGGAAGAGAAAGATCGACAGGAAGCGCAAGCCCGGGCATTTCGCGAAAACGAGGAAAAGGCCCGCAAGGAGGAAGAGGAAAAAGCGCGGCGCCTGGTCGAGGAAAAGGCCCGCAAGGAGGAAGAGGAAAAAGCGCGGCGCCTGGTCGAGGAAAAGGAGGGCAAGGAGGAAGAGGAAAAAGCGCGGCGCCTGGTCGAGGAAAAGGCCCGCAAGGAGGAAGAGGAAAAAGCGCGCCACCTGGCCGAGGAAAAGGAGCGCAAGGAAGCTGAGGAAAAAGCGCGCCACGAGGCCGCGGAGAAAGCGCGCAAGGAGGCGGACGAGAAAGCCCACAGGCACGCTGACGAACGGGCGCGCCACGAGGCATCGGAGAAAGCGCGCCATGAGGCATCGGAGAAAGCGCGCAAGGAAGCCGATGAGAAATCCCGCAAGCAGTTCGACGAACGGGCGCGCCACGAGGCTTCGGAGCGCGCCCGCAAGGAGGCCGACGAGCAGGCCCGCAAGGAGGCTGCGGCTCGCGCCGCCGCGTCGGTATCGGAGCGGCATGTCGAGCACGAAGATGCCGCCGCCATGGCGCGGGCCAAGGCGGAATCGGCGGCGTTGGCGCGCAAGGATGAACGCGCCCGCGAACGGGCTAAGGCCGAGAAGCGCAAGTCCGAGGCGCCGACCCAGAGTGTGGTTCAGGACGAACCGCGCCAGGCCTACCGGCGCAAACGCAGCATGGCGCGGCCGATCGCCATCGGATTGTTCGCGCTGCTGATTTGCGCGGTGATTGCGCTGCACCTGATTCCGCTGGACGCGCGTTCATTCGAGCAGGCCGCGGAGGCCAGCCTGGGCCAGCCGGTGAAGATCGGGGTGATCCACATTTCGCTGTTTCCCTCGCCGCAACTGAAGATGGAAGGTGTGACCATCGGCACCGATCTCAAGGCCCAGATTGCGACTGTGAAGGCATTGCCGCAACTGGGTTCGATCTGGGAATCCAAAAAAATCTTCAACCAGCTGGAGCTCGACGGCCTCAAGCTGCCACAGGAATGGCTGGGCGCGGTGTTGTGGGGCAGCCGCGATGCTGAAGCCATGAGGGTCGGCCGGCTCATCGTGAGGGATTGGAAGCCGGACATTGAAGGGCTGACCTTGCCGCCGATGAATATCGACGCCGGCTACTCCAAGGACGGGGCGCTCGAAAAAGTGGTTGCGCTCAATTCAGAAAAGACCATGACGCTCAAACTGGGGTTCGCCGAAGGCAGGACGCAGATCGAGTTCAGCGGCAAGCCCTTCAAGCTGCCTTTCGGCGGGGAGATCGAATTTCAGGACTTTTCGGGCACCGGCACGCTCAGTCCGACCGAACTGATCTTCAGCCAGTTTGAAGCCACGACCGCGGGCGGCAACCTCGCTGGCAATGCGCGGCTGCGCTGGGGCGCCAACTGGACCCTGGACGGCGAAGTCAACGCTCGCGGCCTGGATGCCGGGCGCGTGGCGAGCCTGCTGATTTCGAGCGGACGACTGGACGGGAAAGCCGGATATTCCATGCGCGCGCCCGGTCCCGGCAAGCTCGAGGGGGCGCTGCGCGTCGAGGGGACCTTTACGGTGCAAAAGGGCACGCTGGGTGGCGTGGACCTGACGCATGTGCTGCAGGGCGAGACGACCCCCGGCGGCAATACGATGTTCTCGGAGATGACCGGCAATCTGCTCTACGACGCCGGCCGCGTGCAGGCAAGACAGGTGCGCCTTGCCGCCGGACTGCTCAATGCCACGGGCAACGTCAGCATGGACGCGCAGAAGAACCTGTCGGGCGGCATGCAGATGGAATTGAAGGCGGTCGGGACCCAGATGCGCGCGAGCCTGTCGGTGGGAGGGACGCTGTCGGATCCGTCGTTCAAACGCTAAGGTGGGGCGACACCGATGGCCGCGCAGGCGGCGTCCGATCTGCAAGCAGGCTTTCGGGAAGTACTGAACAAAGGGGGCTTTCGCACCCTCGTAACTCCCCCTATAATTCTTCTTTACCGATGTTTCGCCAATGCCGCATTTTCTGAAGTTTCGCGGAGGGCAAGCCCTCTCGGCTTTCCGGCTCGCCAAGCTGAATTCCCGGATAAATGAAATCGACCCCGCCGCGCGCGTGAGCGCAGCGGAGTACTGGCATTTCGCGGAATCCGGCGAAATCCTCACCAATGAGCAGACGCGCATATTGCGGCTTCTGCTTGACTACGGAACGGCCGCGCCGGCGCAGTCGCCGCACGGTGACCTGGTGCTGGTGGTGCCGCGCATCGGCACCATCTCGCCCTGGTCTTCCAAGGCGAGCGACATTCTGCACCAGTGCGGTCTGGCGGCCGTCACCCGCGTCGAGCGCGGCATCGCGTTCCATGTGAGCGGTGCCGGGGATGCCGCGCGCCGGGGCATCGCCGTGCAACTCCACGACCGCATGACCGAAACAGTGCTCGAAGGCTTCGATGACGCGCGTGCCTTGTTTCGCCATATCGAGCCGCGCGGATTGTCCAGCGTGCCCTTGCAACGGGAGGGCGCGGCGGCGCTGGCGCGTGCCAACCAGGCGCTGGGCCTGGCGCTTTCCGCCGATGAAATAGAGTATCTGCGCGAGCTGTTTCAGCGCGAGGGACGCGACCCCACCGACGTTGAGCTGACCATGTTCGCCCAGGCCAATTCGGAGCATTGCCGCCACAAGATCTTCAATGCCTCCTGGATCGTCGACGGCGCCGCACAGCAGCATTCCCTGTTCGCCATGATCCGCCACACCCATGAACGGCATCCCGAGGGAACGGTGGTGGCCTATTCGGACAATGCGGCGATCATGGAGGGCGCGCGCATTGCGCGCTTCGCCCCGGGCGCCGACGGCCGCTACCAGTTCGATGAGCAACTCACGCACACCGTGATGAAGTGCGAGACGCACAATCATCCCACCGCGATATCGCCGTTTCCGGGCGCGGCGACCGGCTCCGGCGGTGAAATCCGCGACGAGGGTGCCACCGGACGCGGCGCCAAGCCCAAGGCGGGCCTGTGCGGATTTTCGGTGTCGCACCTGCGCAGTCCCGGCTTCGAGCAACCCTGGGAGACGAGCGAGGGACGGCCCGCGCGGATCTCCTCGGCATTGCAGATCATGCTCGACGGCCCGATAGGCGCAGCCTCGTTCAACAACGAATTCGGCAGGCCGAATCTCAACGGCTATTTCCGCAGTTTCGAAGCGCGTGTCGATGGCGCGGTGCGCGGTTACCACAAGCCGATCATGATCGCCGGCGGCATCGGCAACATCGACGCGCGCCACGCCTTCAAGTCGGAGGTTCCGGCGGAGTCCCTGTTCATTCAACTGGGCGGCCCGGGCATGCTGATCGGCATGGGCGGCGGCGCCGCCTCCAGCATGGATACCGGGGCGAATACCGAGGATCTGGATTTCGATTCGGTGCAGCGCGGCAATGCCGAGATCCAGCGACGGGCGCAGGAGGTGATCGACCGCTGCTGGCAGCTGGGCGCGGAAAACCCGGTGCTTTCCATTCACGATGTGGGCGCAGGGGGAATATCCAACGCGCTGCCGGAGCTGGCACACGGCGCCGGGCGCGGCGCGCGCATCGACCTGCGCGCGCCGCCCAACGAAGAGTCCGGCATGAGTCCGCGCGAGATCTGGAGCAATGAGGCGCAGGAAAGGTATGTGCTGGCGATCGCGCCGCATTCCCTGGAAATGTTCGATGCGATCTGCCGCCGCGAGCGCTGTCCCTACGCCGTGGTGGGCCGCGCGACCGCGGACGAGAGATTGCGTGTCGAGGATCCGCATTTCGGCAATCTGCCGGTCGATATGAGCCTTGCCGCCCTGCTGGGAAAAACGCCGCGCATGACGCGCGACGTCGTGCGCCGCAAGCGCCGGCTCGAACCCCTGGCATTGGATCGCATCGAACTGCGCGAGGCCTGTCATCGCGTGTTGCGCGCGGCCACCGTGGCCAGCAAGAATTTCCTGATCACCATCGGCGACCGCACCGTCGGCGGCCTGTGCGCGCGCGACCCTTGTGTCGGCCCCTGGCAGGTGCCGGTGGCCGACTGCGCGGCGACGCTGCTGGGTTTTCGCGGCGATGCCGGCGAGGCCTACGCCATGGGCGAACGCACCCCGCTGGCCCTGATCGATGCGCCGGCTTCCGGGCGCATGGCGGTGGGCGAAGCGCTCACCAACATAGCGGCAGCCCCCGTTGGCGCGATCGGCAGGGTCAAACTATCCGCCAACTGGATGGCCGCCGCCGGTTATGCGGGCGAGGATGCCGCGCTCTACGATACGGTGCGCGCTGTGGGCCTGGAACTTTGTCCAAAGCTCGGGGTGTCGATTCCGGTGGGCAAGGATTCGCTGTCGATGCGCACCACCTGGAGCGAGGCCGGCGAGCAGCGCGAAGTGGTGTCGCCGGTGTCGCTGATCGTATCGGCGTTCGCGCCCTGCGAGAACGTGCGCGGCGTGCTGACGCCACAGTTGAACACCGCTGCCGGGGCCACCGACCTGATCCTCATCGACCTTGGCAGGGGCCGCAACCGCCTCGGCGGATCCATGCTGGCGCAGGTATTCGGGCAGTTCGGCGACTGCGCGCCGGATTTGGATGACGCTGATGAATTCAAGCGGTTTTTTGCGACCGTGCAGGCCCTCGCACGCGAGAATCTGCTGCTCGCCTATCACGACCGCTCCGATGGCGGCCTGTTCGCGACGGTCTGCGAGATGGCGTTTGCCGCCCATGCCGGGGTGACACTGGATCTGGATCTGCTTGCCTGCGACGGGCAGGTGCGCGATGTCGAGGGCAACCAGCGCAAACCTTCGCCGATGAATGGCCGCGACCAGGACCGTATCCTGGGGGCGCTGTTTGCCGAGGAACTGGGCGCTGTCATCCAGGTGCGTGCCGCTGACCGCAGCAGGGTACTGGCACGGCTGCGTGAGTCGGGAATGCTGGCCCTCTGGGTCGGCGCGCCCAACGACCAGGACGAGATTCGCCTGGTACGCAATGCCGAACCGGTGTTCTCCGCGGCGCGTGCGGCATTGCAGGGGGTGTGGTCGGAGGTGAGCTGCCGCATGCAGGCGTTGCGCGACAATCCCGAGACGGCGCGCGAAGAATTCGAGCAGATTGCAAAAAGCGGAGATCCCGGCCTGCACGTGAAGACCGGTTTCGATGTTGACGAGGACATTGCCGCGCCTTTTATCGGGCGGGGCGCGCGCCCGGCCATCGCGATCCTGCGCGAGCAGGGAGTCAACGGGCAGGTTGAGATGGCTGCGGCTTTCGATCGCGCCGGTTTTGATGCGCACGACGTGCACATGAGCGACCTCATCGACGGCAGGTTGTCGCTGGCAGGGTTCAAGGGTTTCGCCGCCTGCGGGGGGTTTTCCTTCGGCGACGTGCTGGGCGGTGGCGCCGGCTGGGCGAAGTCGATCCTGTTCAATAAGCGCGCGCGCGGCGCTTTCGAGGCGTTCTTCGGCCGCGCCGACAGCTTCGCACTGGGCGTGTGCAACGGCTGCCAGATGATGAGCCACCTGCGCGAGATGATTCCGGGGGCCTCGCACTGGCCGCGCTTCGTGCGCAACCGTTCCGAGCAATTCGAGGCCCGCCTGGTGATGGCGGAGATCACCGAAAATCCGTCGCTGTTCTTCGCAGGCATGGCGGGGAGCCGCATGCCGATTGCAACCGCGCACGGCGAGGGCCGCGCCCTGTTCGACCTCGAGGGTGCGCGCGAGCGTGCGCTGGTGGCGATGCGTTACGTCGACGGGGCGGGCCGGGTGGCGGAAAACTATCCCGCCAATCCCAACGGCTCACCCGAGGGCATCACCGGCCTGACCACCGCCGACGGCCGCTTTACCATTGTCATGCCGCATCCGGAGCGCGTCTTCAGGGCCGCGCAGCTGTCCTGGCATCCACGCGAATGGCGCGAGGACAGCCCATGGATGCGCATGTTCCGCAATGCGCGCAAGTGGGTGGGGTAACCGGACAAATCCCCTCCGGCGTGGCAGGCGGCTAGCCGCCGGGGCCGTCGGTCATGATGTAGCCCCTAAGGTCGCCAAGCGCGCGTTCCATGTCGTCCATGAGTTCATAGAGCAGGTAGCGCAGGGCAATCATGCCGACCAGCGCGCCGTGATCGTCGAGGACGACCAGGTGGCGGATGTGGTGCTTGCGCATGATCGCCGTGGCCGCAGCCACCGAGGTGTTGATCCCCACCGAGAGCGCCGGACTCGACATGATGTCGCGCACTCGGATATCCCCGGGGGTGGCGCCGGCTGCGACGATTTTCTGCAATACGTCACGCTCGGTTACGACGCCGAGGACACCGGTTCCATCCACAACAGTCGCGGCACCGACGCGCCGCTCGGTCATGGCGCGCGCCGCCTGGAGAACGGTATCCTCCGGCGCCACGGTCAAGGGTGGCCTTTCGTGAAGTCGAATCAATCCCATGTGTTCCCCCATGCGGAATTTGTCCCCGGGACCATTCTACGCCCGCTTCCGGACATATCCAGCCGGGTGTCCCTGCCGGGAGCAATCGGCGAAGTTACCCTGTCGATGTTGTGTTGAATGACCGCGGCCAGAGGCCAGGCGGC
Source organism: uncultured beta proteobacterium (assembly GCA_903859155.1). GTDB lineage: Bacteria > Pseudomonadota > Gammaproteobacteria > Burkholderiales > SG8-39 > 2-02-FULL-62-17. Next base: position 15,249 of record CAIOLO010000062.1, on the reverse strand, counting down.
CACGGGACGTGCTGCTCGCACAGAAATGCGATCCAGGAAATATGCCCGCTGAACGGACCCACTTGTACTGCCGCTAAGATGGGATCATTATGGCCGTGAAAGCAGCGTGGTTATAGGAGGGCGCCTTGGGTGGTGGATTTCTCCGCGGGTTGCTTGCCGCGCTGCTGCTCGCAACGGGTACGCGTGTGCGTGTGGGGGCCATGATGTCGGAATTGCTTGATTGGAATGCGACTCTGCCTGATTACGGTGGAAATCCGTCCCTGACCTTTACCTTTGCGAGGCTTGTCGTAAAGTTGCATTGCCCACTGGCGTCGCAATCATGAATCTGCCTAAGCTTCAGGCAGGCGACTTTTGGGGAGGTCTGGCGGCGATGCTGGTGGCTTTGCCTTCGGCCATCGCCTTCGGCGTAACGATCTATTCACCGCTTGGTGCCTCGCAGGCTGCCCAGGGGGCTCTTGCGGGGATTCTCGGGGCGACGGCGCTGGGTCTGATTGTGCCTGCGCTGGGCGGCACCAATCGGCTGATCACGGCGCCTTGCGCGCCCGCAGCGGCGGTGCTGGCGGCATTCACGCTTGAGTTCATGGATGGGGGCGGCCATATTACCGAGGCGGTGCTGCTGCTCTCGGTACTGGGCGTTACTGCGGGGTTGCTGCAAATCCTGTTCGGTACGGTGCGGTTGGGTCAACTGATCAAATATATGCCCTACCCGGTAGTTAGCGGCTACCTGTCGGGCGTCGGGCTCTATATCATCGCCGGCCAGGTGCCAAAGTTCCTCGGCGTACCCAAGGACGTGCATTTCTGGGAATCGCTCGCTGCATTCGGCGCGTGGCAGTGGCAGGGTATGGTCGTCGGCACCGTGACCATCGTTGTCATGCTCGGCGCGCCGCATATCACCAAGCTGGTGCCGGCCGCCATCATCGGGTTGCTCGCCGGCGTCGCAGCCTATTTTGCACTGGCGATTGCCGATCCGGCGCTGCTCACGCTGGAACATAACGCGCTCGTCGTCGGCTCGCTCGGTACCGGCGGCGGCAGCTTCACCGATGCCATCGCAGGACGCTGGCATGCCCTGGGCAACATCGGCATCGGCGAGCTCAAACGCATCGCCGTGCCTGCCATGACGCTGGCCGTATTGCTGTCGATTGACACGTTGAAGACCTGTGTCGTACTCGATGCATTGACGCGCTCGCGCCACAACTCGAACCGCGAGTTGATCGGTCAGGGCCTGGGCAACGCGGCCTCGTCCGTAATAGGCGGCATCCCCGGCGCCGGGACCATGGGCGCGACATTGGTAAATCTTTCCAGTGGCGCACAAAGCCAGTTCTCGGGCGTAATGGAAGGCATTTTGTCGCTGGCGGCTTTCCTTGTGCTGGGCGCGCTGATCTCCTGGGTGCCGGTGGCGGCGCTGGCCGCGATACTGATCGTCATCGGCGTGCGTATGATCGATCGTCACAGTTTCATTTTTCTCAAGCAGCGCTCGACCATCCTCGACTTCGCAGTCATCGCCGCGGTCATCGTCACTGCGCTGACGGTCAGTCTGATCGCGGCCTCGGGCGTCGGCGTCGCGCTGGCCATCGTCTTATTCATCCGCGAGCAGATCGGCGGCGCCATTGTGCGGCGTATGGTCTACGGCAACCAATCTTTTTCCAAGCAAATCCGTTTGCGCGAGGACATGAAAATACTCGAGCAGCGGGGCGATCAAGCGGCGATCTTCGAGTTGCAGGGGAGTCTCTTCTTCGGCACCGCCAGCCAGCTGTACACGGCGCTCGAGCCCGAGATCAAGAAATGCAAGTACATCCTGCTCGACATGCGCCGCGTGCAGACGATCGACGTCACCGCTGCCCATATGCTCGAGCAGATTCGCGACATGATGGCCGAGAAGGGCGGCTTTCTGGTGTTTGCCAACCTGCCGCAGAATTTGCCCTCGGGGCGTGACATGCAGGAATACTTCGACCAGATCGGCCTGGCGCCCTACAAAAGCGCAGCAAGGATGTTCGAGGCGCTCGATGATGCGCAAGAGTGGGTCGAGAACCGGATATTGAAAGAAGCCGCTCTCGAATACTTCGAGGAGGCGATGCTCGCTTTGAGCGAGTTCGGATTGTTCAAGGGACGCAAGGAGGCGACGATGGCGGCACTTGAACTGAGCCTCGACAAGCGCTCATTCAAGGCCGGCGAAAAGATATTCGCGCGAGGCGAAACGGGCGACGAATTATTCCTGATCCGCAAGGGATTGGTGCGCATCATGCTGCCGCTCAACGGCGGAAAAGCGCGACATATCAGCAGCCTCGGTCGCGGCGACTTTTTCGGTGAGATGGCCTTCCTTGACGGGGATGCCCGATCTGCCGACGCCATCGCATTCAACGACGTGGAACTCTACGCTCTCTCGCGCAAGACCTTCGACGCCTTCGCCGACGAGCACAAGAAGGTCGGGCTGAACTTGATGGAAGGCCTTGCCAGCGCACTGGCTGGCCGCCTGCGTTATTCCAACTTGGAACTGCAGGCCATGGATTCGTAGACGTTGACTGGAATGGTCTATTTTGCAACGAGTTTTGCGTGGCAGGCGAAGGAAGGACGTTGCCATGCCACGGAATGCCAGCCAAAGTTGCGAATCGCTTCGCTCAATGCAGGGCGCCCCGGACGCGGGCGATCAATTGGCCTGCACGTGGTTCGTCGAGCGAACGGCCGCGCCAGGCGACATGTCCATCGGGCCGCACCAGAGTGAGCGGCGCGGCATACAGCGCGCGCAGGTCGGCGTCGTTATTCACCTGAACCGACGCCGGAACCCCCGCGGTTCCGGCCGCGCGCAGAAACGCATCGCGGCTGCGCGCATCGTCGCCGGTGTCCACCAGGACAAAGCCGCGGCCATACCAGTCCAGCGTTGAGGTGGCGTCGTCAACCCAGAAATGTGGGGCCCTGGCCCCGGGACTGGCTGACTGACGGTAGAGCATGACTTCCCGCGCCGGCAATTCCTGCCATTCGGGTTTCACCGGAAACGACAACGCCAGGTGCAGGCTCAGCCGCTGCCATTCGCGCAGCAGCGATGCGCTGAGGCGCGTGCCATCGACCAGGTACCCCTCCGGCGCCGGCAGGGCGCTGCCTGCGGCTGCCATCGCGCTGAGGTGTTGCTGCGCGGCGCTGAAGTCCTCGTCCTCCGGGGCGATGACTGGCGACGGGTCGTAGACGTAGCCAAGATCGATGCCCAGCTTGTACCACTCGCGCAGCATGGTTGCCGAGAACTTCTGGCCGATCCGGTAGCGCAACAGCGCGCCTTCGTAGCTCTCCGCAAGCAAGCCGGGATTGGCGCCGGGGGACAGCGTGCGCTGCAGGTTGCCGCTGGCCTCGCGCACTGCGCGTTGCGCCACCGGCTTGCGCTCGAGCTGGTAGCTCTCGAGCAGCTGCGGCCCTCCCCATCCTTTGAGCACTGCCTCCATTTTCCACGACAGGTCCACCGCGTCGGCGATGCCCAGGTTCATGCCAAAGCCGCCGGTAGGCGAGGTCATGTGAGCCGAGTCGCCAACGAGAAACACGCGGCCGTCGCGCCACCGGTCGGCGACCAGTTCGCGCCGCACCCAGGGCACCACCGAGAGGACCTCGAACGCGGCCGGCTTGCCGATCACGCGTTCGATGGCGGCGCGCACCTCGGCCTCGCCGAGTTCCTGCTTTTCCACCGAGCCGATGATCGACAGGCGCCAGTTGTCACGCCCGTCGATGGCGACCACGGTCGCCCAGGTCCCCTCCGGCCCGATGAAAAGATGCCGGTAGCCAAGGCGCGTGCTGCGGCTCTCGCGCAGCGCCGGGCAGCGAAACATCACGTTGGTCGTGTAGGTCAGGGTTCCCAGGCCGCTCATGCCGATGTCGTAGTGCTTGCGCACCTGGCTGGATGCACCATCGCATCCGGCCAGATAGCGCGACCTGATTGCAAAGCGCCCGCCGCTGCGCGCGTCCTCGATGCGGCTGGTGACGCCGTCGCCGTCCTGCGCGAACTCCGCCAGGCGGCATTGGTATTTCGCGGTCACCGTCGGCATGCTGCGTGCGAACTTCTGCAGAATCGGGTCAAACAGGTCCTGGGGGCAGCGAAATCGGGTTTCCGGACTCGACCCCAGGCGGCGTTCCTCGCTGCCGCCTGAAGGGGTGGCGAATTCCTCGCGGCCCAGTTCGTAGCCGTTGAACGAGGTGAGGTAGACCATGTCCTGCGGGTAGTCCTTGGGATATCCGCAGTTGCGGATGTCAGCGGTGATGCCCCAGCGGCGGCAGAACTCCATGGTGCGCACGTTGATGCCGTCCATCTTCGGCTGGCCGATCACCCCGTCGGTCTGCTCGATATAGATGCAGCGTATGCCCCGCCAGCCCAGATCGCCGGCCAGCGACAGGCCCACCGGTCCGCCGCCCACGATAAGCACTTCGGTTTCGATGGCTTCGGAATTGGCGTTCATCATGGGTTTTGCTGCAGCCCCAATCGGACTTCGAGGTACTCCGGATCATCGGCCGCGCCGAGGCGCGACACATACCAGACCTCCCAGGCGACCTGTGGAAAACGCTGCCCCGCGGTGCTGAACAAAGACTTCCACCAGACCGAATCCATCTGCGTGCAATGCGCATTCTCGCCGTTGGGCAGCATTTTGCCGGCGGGGTAGCCGGCGACGCTGGCGAAAACGAATTTCTTCGCGTAGCCAAACAGCTCGTCGACAATCCAGCTCATGTCCTGCTCCGGGCAGTGTTCCAGAACATCGGTGCAGATGACGCCGTCGAAACGGTCCTCGGGCAGTTTTGTGAAGGGCGGATAGGCGCCATCGTAACGGTAGATGTAGTCCACATCGAGGAAATCCTGAACGCTCTCCTCGATCGCCTTGCCATCGATGACAATCCTGCTCGCCTGGTATTGCAGGCCCTTGCCGCAGCCGTAATCCAGCAGCGACGACGAGTTCGTCACGGCGACCAGGTTTTTTATGCGCGGCAACTGCCGGAACAGGCTCTTGCCGGGAAACGAATCGGCGGCGCTGACCTTCTGCGCCGGATTGCCTTCGAGGTGCAGCTGGCGGTTTTGCCGCAGCAGTTCCTGGTAGCGGGGACTGGGCGATTGGCGCGAGAACATGAGTGCCTGGTCTGGTTGGGATGGGCGCGATTATATTGCGCCGCGGCTTTCGGTCTTGTCGAGTGCGTAGTTCCTCAAGGTCAGCGCGCACTCGGCCACCGGCGTTGCCCAGTCGCCCAGCCGCGGCTGACGGAATGCCTGCGCGCTGGCATACCAGGGCAGGCGCACGCCGCGGTGCATGTAGCACCAGCGCGGCGCCGCGTTGACCAGCACCCACACCGTCTGCCCCAGCGCCCCGGCCAGGTGCACCACGGAAGTGGCGACGCTGATGACCAGGTCGAGCGATGCAACCAGGGCCGCGGTTTGATCATAATCGTCGATCGCATCCTGCCAGTGATGCAGCTGGCAACCGTGCTCGGCGCGAATCGCCTGCAATTCGGTTTCGTTGCTGTCGTATTGCAGGCTCACCCAGTGAATGCCGCTCAGCTGCAGCAGCGGACCGAGGTCGCCCGTGTCCAGGGAACGCACATCCCGGTTGGAGCGATCGGTGCCGCCGCGCCAGGATATGCCCACCCTGAAGCCGTTGCCGAGGCTGGCAAGCCTTTCCCGCCAGCACGCGATGGCCTCGGGATCGGCACGCAGGTAGGCGGCACCGGCATCGCCCGGGAGTTGGCCCGACCAGTAGTACCGCATCAGGTCGCCGGAGGGGACCTGAAACTGCACGGCGTCGATCGACGCTTGCCACTCGGGCGCCCGGGACAGGCCCAAGACCTTGGCGGCGCCGAACGAACGGCGAAACAGCGGCTCCAGCCGGTCATTGCAGGCGATCAGCGTCCCTTGCGCCGCGGCGATGAGCCGCGGATAGCAGGAAGCGTACAAAATTTCATCGCCGATGCCCTGTTCGCCATAGACGGCGATCGTGCCCGACGCGAGCGGCTCGCCCCGCCAGAGTGGCGCTTGGCAGTTGAACGGTGTGGCCACGAAGCCGTCGCACAGGCGACGCCAGGCGAAATCCCGCCAATTGGCGTCGGTCATTTCGCCGCGAACCAGTTTCAGCATGGACAGGTTGCGCCGCGCCTCGATCGAGGCCGGCGCGACGAACAGGGCCATTTCGTAAGCGGAAATGGCCGCCTCGAGATCGCCCTGGATGTGCAGGATGATGGCAAGGTTGAACCACGCATCGAAAAAATCCGGGTGCGCTTCCAGCGCCTGGCGAAGCAAGGTGACGGCCTCAGGCGCGCGCCCGCTGCCCGACAGCGCGATCGCGAGGTTGGTTTGCGCGCGCGCATGCAGCGGATGCTCGCGCAGCACTGATCGGTAAATCTGTTCGGCCCGCGCGTAGCGCAGTTCCTGCAGTGCGGCATCGGCTCGCTTTATCCGCTCGAACAGGGTGCCGGACGAATCCTCGCGTTGCGAAAGGCGGGTTCGCAGCCGGTTGACGAGATTCAACAGGAGGCCGGACATTTTTTCATTGACGTTGCGCTGGTGCGACATGTTAGTCTTTTGTCCGCCTGCGATGAAACCCCTCGGAGTTGCGCCGACTTGAGACAGTGGCTGTTATTGCGCCTGGAACGCGTAGTCAACGTCCGCCCCGGGGAGGCCGGTGCGCTATTGTGGGCGTTCGCCTATTTCTTCTGCCTGTTGTGTGCCTATTACATCCTGCGGCCTTTGCGCGATGAAATGGGCGTTGCCGCCGGCGTGGCCAATCTGCAGTGGTTGTTTACCGCCACGTTTCTGGTGATGCTGGCGGCGGTGCCGCTGTTCGGCATGCTGGTGTCGCGGCTGCCGCGGCGCCGTTTCGTGCCCTCGGTGTACTGGTTTTTCATTGTCTGCATTCTCGCGTTCTTCGGCCTGCTGCAGATCGACGGGTGGCGGGTTCCCGTGGCGCGCGCCTTTTTTGTCTGGGTCAGCGTATTCAATCTTTTCGTGGTGACCGTGTTCTGGGGTTTTGTGTCCGACCTGTTCAGCTTCGAGCAGGGCCGCCGCCTGTTCGGATTTGTTGCGGCGGGCGGAACGGCCGGCGCGCTGCTCGGGCCTTCGCTGACGGCGACGCTTGCGGTGCCGCTGGGTCCGGTCAATCTGCTGCTGGTTTCCGCCCTGTTTCTGCTCGGGGCGACGCAATGCGTGCAAGGCCTGCTGCGCAGCGCGCAGGCCGTTGATCAGGCCGCCTCGAATGCGAATGGCACCGGGCCATCCGCAGATCGCATCGGCGGCGGATTTCTTGCGGGCCTGACTGAAGTGGCGCGCTCGCCCTATCTGCTGCTGATCTGCGCACATGTGCTGTTGCTCGCGCTCACCAACACCTTCCTTTATTTTCAGCAGGCATCCATCGTCGCCGGCGCGTTCGACAGTCCGGCCGAGCGCACCCGCGTGTTCGCGCTGATCGATCTGTCGGTCGGCGCGGTGACCCTGCTGGTGCAGTTGACCATCACCGGCCGCCTGCTCACGCGCTTTGGTGCGGGGCCGGCCCTGGCGTTGCTGGCGCTGGTCACCATGGCCGGATTCGGCGTGCTCGCCATGCTGCCGGTGCTTGCGGCGGTGATAATCTTCCAGGCCGCCAAGCGTGCCACCGAGTTCGCGCTGGCCAATCCGGCGCGGGAAACCTTGTTTACCGTGGTGAGCCGCGAGCAGAAATACAAGGCGAAGAGCTTCATCGATACCGCGGTGTTTCGCGGCGGCGATGCCGCGAGCAGCTGGGTCTACACCGGACTGCGTTCCCTGGGGATGGAACTGGCGGGCATCGCCTGGCTTGCCGTTCCGATTGCGGCGCTCTGGGCGGTGCTGCTGTTGCATTTGGGAAAAATGCAGGTAAAACTCGCGGCTGGAGAAAAACAGACCGGGGGGGATTGATGATGAAAGGGTGCGAAAGGATGGCGGCAAACGCAATGTCGCGCGCGCGCTTCCTGCGTGCTTGCGCCGCAACCGCCGGCGTCATGGCGACCGCGGGCCTGCTGGGACCCGCGGGCCGGGTGCTGGCGGCCGACCGGCCGGTGCTGCGGCGGCCGATTCCGTCCTCCGGAGAGATGCTGCCGGTCATCGGCGTGGGCACCGCCGTGACATACGAAATCGAGACCTCTGACGCGAAGTTCCCGCAGCTGGTCGATTCAGTCCGTGCGTTTCTCGATAACGGCGGCAGCCTGATCGACACCTCGCCGACCTATGGACGCGCCGAGAAGAACCTGGGCGAAATATTCCGCCACACCGGCCAGCGCAAGCAGGCGTTTCTTGCCACCAAGATCAGCACCACGGGCGAACAGTCCGGCATCGACCAGGTGGCCGCGTCCTTGCGCGACATGGGCACCGACCGCCTTGACCTGCTGCAGGTGCACAACATCCGCGACACCGACACGCATCTGCGCACCATCCGGCGGCTCAAAGACGAAGGCAAGGTGCGCTACGTCGGCATCACCACGTCCTTCGACAATGCCTACGGGGAGTTCGAGCGCATTGTGCAGCGCGAAAAGCTCGATTTCATCCAGATCGATTACGCATTGGACAATCGCAACGCGGAGGAGCGCATCCTGCCGCTGGCGCGCGAGCGCGGCATCGCGGTGCTGATCAACCTTCCTTTCGGCCGCGGCCGCCTGTTCAGTCGCGCGCGCGGCAGGCCGCTGCCGCCGTTTGCCGACGAACTCGATTGCACCAGCTGGGCGCAGTTTTTTCTCAAATTCCTGCTGGCCAATCCCGCGGTCACCGTGGTGATACCGGGGACTGACCGGCCGGAATTCGCGCTCGACAACCTCAATGCGGCGCGCGGACGGATTCCTGATGCGCGCATGCGCGAGCAAATGGTCCGTTACTGGGACCAGCTTTCCTGATTGTTCCGGCTGTTGCGAGGCGCCGATGGCCAGCGCAGGCGCAATCGCTTAAAATTTGCGGTCGCGGCTCGGCGCCGAAAAATCATTTCGGTGCCGATCCCAATTAATCCAGCCAGCAATGGAGAATGGCATGAAACGAAGCACCAGGCGAATACTAACCAGCCACGTCGGCAGTCTCATCCGTCCGCCGGAGGTGCTCGACCACCTTCGCGCGCGGCAATCGGGAAAGTCCTTCGACGGGAAGGCGTTCGCGCGCACCTTGAAGACCGCTGTGGCCAGGGTGGTCAAGCAGCAGGCCGATATCGGCATCGATATCCCCAGCGACGGCGAGTTCGGCAAGGGCATCAGCTGGTCGCAATACGCGCTGGAGCGCCTGTCCGGTTTCGAGCGCCGCTCGGTCAAGCCGGGCACACCGGACCCCTTCGCCCGCGGCGTGGATCGCGAGCGCTTTGCCGAGTTTTATGCGGAGCTCGATGCGCGCGACGGGCGCGCCACGGTTAGCGATTCGGTATGCGTCGCGCCGATCGCCTACACCGGCATGGGCGAATTGCAGCGCGATATCAGGAATTTCAAGGCGGCGCTTGCCAAGCGCGGGGTCGAGGAGGGGTTCCTTCCGGTGGCGGCTCCCTCGAGCGTCATCCCCGACCGCAAGAACGAGTACTACGCCAATGACGAGGACTGCCTGCATGCCATCGCCGACGCAATGCGCGTCGAGTACCGGGCCATAGTCGATGCCGGGCTGATATTGCAGCTCGATGACGCACGGGCCGCGGTCACCTATGACCGCATGGTGCCGCCGGGAACCTTGAAGGATTTCCGCAAGTGGGTTGCGATGCATGTTGAAGTGCTCAATCATGCGCTCGAGGGCATCCCCGCGGATCGGGTGCGCTACCACGTGTGCTGGGGAAGCTGGCCGGGTCCCCACGTCACCGACGTGCCTTTGAAGGACATCGTCGACCTGATCCTGAAGGTCAATGCCGGCGCGTATGTGATCGAAGGCGCCAATCCGCGCCACGAACACGAGTGGCATGTGTGGCAGGACGCGAAGCTGCCTCAGGACAAAATACTGGTGCCAGGGGTCATCAGCCATGTCACCAACGTGGTGGAGCACCCCGAGCTGGTGGCCGAGCGCATCACGCGGCTGGCGAAGATTCTCGGACGCGAGCGGGTGATCGCCGGCACCGACTGCGGCTTTGCGCAGGGCCCGTTTTACCGCCGCGTTCATCCGAGTGTCATGTGGGCGAAATTCGAGGCGCTGGCCGAGGGCGCCCGCATCGCCTCCAGAACATTGTGGGCCGCGCCGCGCAAAGCAGGCGCCGCGAAAGTGGCGAAACCTGCGAAAAAAGCAGCCGGCGCGCGAACCGGGAGTAAAGTGGCCAAACCGGCCGCGGGCTCCAAAGCGGGCTCCAAAAAGCGCGCCGCGCGATAAGGCCGCTGATTGGTTTTGAAGCGAAGATCCGCCTGGGAGGCTTGCCGACTTGAACGAAAACAGCACACCGGCCTCGGCCGGCCTTGCAGACCCCGATCTCCTCGACGATCTGGTCGCGGCCAACCGCATCCTCGCCGATCAGGGCGTGCTGGACGGCTGGGGCCATGTGAGCGTGCGCCACAATGCGGACCCGGAACGCTTTCTGCTGTCCTGCGCGCGTGCGCCCGAGCTGGTGTGCGCCGCCGACATCATGGAGTACGACATGGAGAGCGTCCCGATCGACCTGCGCGGGCGCGATCAATACAGCGAGCGCTTCATACATGGCGAAATCTACAAGGCGCGGCCTGACGTTTTTGCCGTGGTCCACAATCATGCGCCGCCGCTGATCCCCTACGGCGTCACCGGTGTCGCGCTGCGGCCCCTGTATCACCGCGCCGCCTTCATCGCGCAGGGCATCCCGGTGTTCGAGATCCGCGATTGTGCCGGTATGACCGATATGCTGATCCGCAACAACCAGCTTGGCCGCGCGCTTGCCGAGGTGCTCGGCAAAAAACCGGCGGCGCTGATGCGCGGGCACGGGGCGACCGTGGTGGCGCCGTCGCTGCCGCGCCTGGTGACGCGCAGCATCTTCCTGTCCCTCAATGCCACCCTGCAAAGCCAGGCGATGGGCATGGCGCAGGGCGGTGCAGTCAACTATCTTGACCCCGAGGAAGCGCGGCTGATCGAGGCGCGTGAAGGTTACGGGGCGAGCCGCGCCTGGGCGGCATGGAAAGCCAAGGCACTGCGCGCATAGCGGTCACATAATGGGAGGCAATATGAAGATCCTGGAAATTACGATGGTCGTGATGTGCGCGGCCTGCTCAATACAGGTCGAGGCGCAGAGCTTCCCGAGCAAGCCGATCAAGTGGATCGTACCTTTCGTGCCGGGCGGACCTGCCGACTCGGCTGCGCGGGTGATCGCCCCCAGGTTCAGCGAGCGCATCGGCCAACCCGTCGTGTTGGAGACGCGCGCCGGGGCCTCGGGCAATATTGGCGCAGATGCCGTTTTGAAATCGCCGCCTGACGGCTATACCATCCTCTACGCGATTTCCGGCATGGCGACCAACCCAGCATCCGTCAAAGGCAGTCCCGACCCGCTTGAATTCACCCCGATCAGCTTTCTCATGTCGAACGGCTTCGTGATGCTGGCGAGCAATGCTTTCGGCCCGAGTACCTTTCCCGACGTGCTCGCAGCCATCCGTTCCAAGCCGGGCTCGATAAGCTGCGCTTCTTCGGGTGCTCTGCCGACGGTGGGCTGCGAATTGCTGCGCGCCTATGCCAAGGCCGACATGATCATGGTCCTCTACAAGGGCAACGGGCCGGCCATGACGGCCTTGATGGGCGGTGAAGTCAACATTCTGTTCGACGCGGTGTACATGGCGCTGCCCCAGGTGAAGGCGGGCAAGGTCAAGGCGGTTGCCGCCCTGAGTCCCAAACGCGAAGGCTTCGGCTTCCCCGAACTGGCTACGGCGGCGGAGACCTTTCCGGACATGTGGTTCGAAGGCTGGCATGGTGCGCTTGGGCCGGCGGGCATGCCACGCGATGTCGTGGCGCGCATGAATCGCGAGTTCGATGCAGTGATGAAATCGCCCGATCTCATCAAGTTATTCGCCGCGCAGGGATTCAGCATAGTCGGCGGCCCGCCTGAGAATTTTTCTAACCGCATCCGCAACGACCTGCAGAAATTCAACAAGGTACTCTCCGAAGCGGGGATCAAGCCCGAATAGTTGCGCGGTTTCCGGGCAATGGCGCAGGCTTGTCTCCGGCGCCGTTTTTATTCAAGCAACGACACAAGGCGACCCGACGACAGGCAGTTCTCCGGAGAGCGGGCAATGAGGTCGCTTGGTTTCTTTGTCCGGAATGTTTCGCCAGGACTGAAGGCGCCGCAGAATTAGCCGCCGCGGGAGTATTTCACCGTGGGTGCGTCGGTTTCGTCGCGCCCGGTCCTGCATCCAGAATGCGTTCCCGTCTGGACAGCAGATGGTGCGATACCAGTGCCCATTCCTGGTCTGAGAGCAGGCGCGTCATGGTGTAGCGCGCACCGGCCTGGGGGGGCAGGTGGGTAAAGCGGCCCTCGTGCTTTTTCAGGAAGCGTTGCTCATAGCGATTCCAGTTTGCGTCGTAGCTGCCTTCCGAATCGTGGACAACCCTCAGGTCGTAGCTGATTTGCAACCTTAGTCCCGCCAGCCAGGCGCGAAACGAGAAATCGAGATCATAGAAGTGCCAGCCATCGAAGGTCGTTTCGTCGAAGCCGATGTCCTCGATTGACTTTCTCCAGCCGGCAAACAACAGTCCGTCCATCGCCTGTATGCCGCCGACCGAACCGAAACCGGGTCCGTAAATGGTGTGCTTCAGGGTTCCGTCCGGATTGCGGTGGCAGACCTGGCCGTGGGTGTGGGGCCAGGCCGAGTTGCTCCACTTGCCGCCGCTGACCTTGGTGGTGCCTGCGACCCCGACCAGGTCCGACACGGCCAGGTTGCTGATCAACCGCGCCGCGAAATCGGGCGAAAGGATCTCGATGTCGTCATGGGAAAAAACGAGGAGGTCGCCGCGGCTCTGGCGCACCCCGCGGTTGTAGCCCTCGCAAAGCGATTGCGCGTCGTGAATGCCGATGATCTCGTGCGGAACGCCGGCAAGAAGGCGGCGATAGTTCTCCGACACCTTGGCAAATTTCTCCGTGGAGATGCTGCACACGATCACCGAAAATGACGGGGGGGCAGGTTCCAGTTGCAGCGGAGCCGCTGGCACACTGCGGGCACTGGCATTGCGGGCAAGCGCCACGGCGCGGATCATTTCCGCCATGACGCAGTAGGGGTGGTCGGCGCCGAGTTCAAGCGCCCTGTCCATCGCGTCCGAGGATTGTTTCCAGCGCCCCAGTTCGAGCAGGGCGAGACCGTGCAACAGGGCAATCTGCCAGCTGTCCGGAAGCAGCTTTCCCGCCTGCGCGGCAAGTGACTCGGCCTCGGTGTGCCTGCCGGCCTCGAAGGCTTCGTTGGCCTGAGCGTAGAGGCGGTCTCCCCGTTCCGCGTCCGGGACCGTCTTGCGGCGTCTGATCAGGGCGCGGAGGGTCGTCGCCAGGACAGACATTCAGCGTTCTTCGTTGTGGATCGGATGCGCGTAGCATGCATTTTTAATTATTATCGCTTTTCTAACCGCTTGTCGCCCGCAACCTGCCGTTCACCCCGGGCACTAACGAGAAAATCGCCAATGGTGCTGCCCCCGTCATCCCCCGAGTTATCCGCGTTGTCCGGCAGCAATCGATACACGGGTTGGGCATTGCTGGCGGCGTTGCAGGCCGCCGTGGCGTTTGCGTTGTTTCACGATTACCTCTTCGGCGACCGCTTTTTTGCCTTTGTGGATATCGGCAGCGACACCTTTGAGCAATTCGTGCCGGTGCTGATGCACTCGGCAAACCCGGCAAACTGGGCAAGTGCGTGGTCGTTCAACGTCGGTCTGGGCGCGGTGCTGCTCCCGTCCCTGAATCCGTTCGCACTGCTCGGCATCGCGGCCGGCCCGGAACATGTCCTGGAGATGCGCATCTGGGTCTATCTGGCCAAGCTTTTTGCCGGCGGCGCGTCGTTCTACGCTTTCATATCGGCCGTCGGGATGCGCCGTGATATCGCCCTTATGGCCGCGCTCGCCTATACGTTTTGCGGCTATGTCATCACCGATGGACAGTGGGACCCGGGTTCGACCGAATTCGTACTCTACGCGCTGCTGCTGTGGGCGTTCGCCCGCCACGACGCGCAGCGCAATTCCTGGATGATTCCGCTTGTCGTGGCATTGGCGGCCTACTGCGGCGCGTTCATGGTTTCGGTCGGCGTCTTTGTTGCATACGCATTTGCCGCGGCGGCCTTCGCCTCGGAGCGCCCGCGCGCAACCATCGTGAGCTGGCTGCGCTCGATCCTCCCGCAGTGCGTTGCCGGCCTGCTCCTCGCCGCGCCGGTGTTGCTGCCGGTGGTATTCCTGATGCTCGACAGCCCGCGCGTCACCGGCGCGCAATCCGGATTCGGCGACCGGTTGGGCGAATTGTTCTCGGCAAACGACGCCATCACGGTCCTCTTCGAGATCGCCGGCATGTTCCACAAGAACATTCTCGGCGTAGGCGACCAGCATACCGGCTGGATGAACTACCTCGAGAGCCCGGTGTTCTACGTGGGCATGCTGCCCTTGCTGCTGATCCCGCAACTGTGGCGGGGCTCGCAAACCGACCGCAGGGTTCTGGTCGCGGGTGGTCTCACAATCGGGCTGTTCATCGCCTTTCCTGCGGTACGCTACCTCGCGTTCGGTTTCGGTCTCGATTATTTTCGCGTCAACAATCTCTGGATCAGCATTCTGCTGCTGGTACTGTTCGCAAGGGCGCTGGGCGGCATCTTCGAACGCGGCATCCACTTCAAGCTGTTGCTGGGAAGCGGGGCGGCAGTGCTGGCAATGTTGCTGATCGTGCTCGGGGGCGAGTTGCGTCCGGTGGTGTCGATGCCTCATGCCATCAAGATACTGGCATTTCTCGGGGTCGCCATGCTGCTGGGCCTGGCCTTGGGGCCCGTGCTGCAGTGGCGACAGTTCGTGCTGCTCGCGCTGGGCCTGATTGCCACCGAGGCGGTTGTGATCAACTATCCTTCGTTTCATGCGCAGCGCGAGGCCGTCACGCGCCAGACCCCCGGCTACGGCTACGGCGACGGCACGGCCGCAGCGCTTGCCTACCTGAAGGCCCGCGACCCCGGGTTCTATCGCTTGGAAAAGACATACAATTCGGTATCGTTCTGTGACGCTCTTGCTCAAGGCTACATGGGTGTCAAATCCTATTGGTTTCAGGGGGCCAGCATGGTCGGGTTCTACACCGATCTGGAACGGCTTCCGCGACGCAGTTCGATCAAGAATTTCACCAACTGGCTGCCGAACTTCGGCAACCGGTTCGTGCTGAGTTCGCTGGC
>CAIOLO010000061.1 GCA_903859155.1 uncultured beta proteobacterium | reverse complement strand
TGGCTGGCGGTACCGACGTGACCAGCTACATGATGGGCATGAAGCACTCGTTCTAAGAAGGAAGAACAGCAGGGGGCGCAGGCTTCCTGCCGGTTCATCCGGCAATTGCATGACCAAAAGGGCGCCTTCGGGCGCCCTTTTCAATGCGCGGGCTACTCAGTTCCTTCGAATGAAAACCACGGGATGATGCGGTTGTGCGCCGCCGCCACCCGCGCCACCTGGCCCGCTTTGAGTTCAAGCGGCGCCGCAAAAATGTAGGCAAGGTGCTGCCACCCGGAGGCTGCCGCCTTGACTTGAGGGTGGTTTTCGAAAACCGTGTGTTGGTCCATCTGCAGGCGTATCCACTGGATGATGCCGTAACAGCGCCCGTCGGTTTTCACCGGGATGCGCAGCAGCTTGGCTTCGCCGGCGTGATAGGCCTCGTTCTGGAAATCAAAATGCAGCGCTTCGACAGCGTCGGTGAGCATCGTGATGCTCAGGTCGTTGCGGGTAATGCCCTGCTTTTTCTGCACGATGGTGTTGAAGTGCCGCAGGTTGAATCCGCAGGAATCCTCGACCAGGACATTGCTGCCGATGGCCTCGCCGCCAAACAGCGCGATCATGATGCTGCCCGCCGCGGGAATCATGCGGCCGCCGGGTTTCAGCAGCCGGCGCCTGGCATCCTCGATGCTCGGCAGAACCCGTTCGGCTAACAATTCGCTGGACAGAATTTCCGAGACCAGGATGTCCGCCGGTTGCGGCAGGTCGGCACCGATGCGCAGGTCGTTGGAGAACTTGGCAATCACTTCGATGCGCTGATCCAGTCCGTTGTCGGCGATGACGCGCCGGGCGGCGGCGGCGATGATCGGCTCGGCTTCACAGGTCAGTACGGATTTTGCGCCGAGTTTTGCCGCCATCATCGACAGCAGGCCCGAGCCCGTGCCGATCTCGAGAACATTGGTATCCGGCGTGACCGCCGCCTTGAGCGCCTGCAAATAAGCATCGTTGCGCAGCGCATCGTTCATCATCGGCACATGCCACAGCGGCACCGCCGAACTGAGCACCGTGTCCAGTCCGTTATGCGCGGCAACCGAGGCTGGGTTTAGGGCTATGGCCTGCCGGTAAGCGGCCACTGCGTCCGCGGTCCTGCCCTGTGCGTGCAGGATGGCCGCAAGCTTGACCTGGAATTGCGCATTGCCGGGCAGGATGCGCAGTGCCGCGCGGTAACACTCGGCCGCCGCTTCTGCATTGCCCTGGGCCTCCCGCGCCAGGCCCAGGTTGTAGTGGGCGGCGGCGTAATCCGGCTTTAACGAAAGCGCTCTCTGCATGCTGGCGACGGCCTCGTCCAGGCTGCCCCGCGCCTGCAACGAGACGCCGAGGTTGCTCAGCAATTCGGCCGAATCCGGAAACAGCGCCAGCGCCTTGCGATAGTTTTCGACCGCCTCGTCGAAGAGCCCTTGCCCCTGTAGCACATTGCCCAGATTGCCCAATACCTCGGCGGAAACGGAATTGATTGCAAGAGCCGCCCGGTAGCTCGCGAGCGCGTCATCAAGGCGGCCCTGCGCCTGAAGCACGGTGCCCAGATTGGCATGCGCTTCGAACGACTTCGGGTTGGCGCGGATGGCCGTGCGGAAAATCTCGCCAGCGGCGTCCAGCCGGCCCAGCGACTGTTGCACGTTGCCCAGGCTTATCGCTGCACCGGCATGTCCCGGATGGACCTGCAGGGTCCTGCCGAAGAAATCGGCCGCGAGTTCCAATTCGCCACGCTGCCGGGCAAGCATGCCGGACAGGTAAAGCGCATCGGGTTGGTAAGGGTCGGCCTCGAGTATCTGGCGATACAGGGTTGCTGCCAGCGGCAGGCGCCCTGCGTGATGGTGATCGATGGCTATTTGCAGAACTTCCGCAGCCGTTGCCTGCGCCTGCCCGGACGGATCGCCGGCCCGCGGTGCTGCACAGCATTGTTTGTATTTTTTTCCGCTGCCGCAGGGGCAGGGATCATTGCGGCCGATTTTTGTCATCAGGGGTACCACGTTATCTTCGGGCGACGTCGACAAGCTGCGCCTTGTCCCGCGAAAACGCCGATGGGATGCGCAGGCGGATGGTACGTGATCGCGGCAAAATGTGGGGCGTGCGGCTGCATGCGGCGGCACGCGCCAATCCGGGCGAGACGGCAATGGAAATTGCCCGCGAAACTGTACTGCGGATTGATGGCAAAAATTGATGGCGAGTCGGTCAGGGCGGGGCTGCCCCGGTTATGATCCGGGATATTGCAATGGATATCCAATGCTGACACCCGCCGATAAATTGATCGCGGAATTCGACCGCGGACTGCGCACGCTTTTCGGCACGCCCATGGCGGCGAGACCCTCGCCCGCGGCGGGCTTACCCGAGGCCGAGATGGATGCCGCCGCGCGCCGGCACGCCGCCGCGCTGATGCGCGTCAACCACTGCGGCGAAGTGTGCGCGCAGGCTTTGTATCAGGGACAGGCGCTTGCATCGGACAATGCAGCGCTGCGCAAAACCCTTGCCAAGGCCGCGGATGAAGAGATTGATCATCTGGACTGGAGCCGTCGCCGCATCGAGGAACTGGGAGGGCGGGTCAGTTACCTCAATCCGCTTTGGTACGCCGGCGCGCTTGCCATCGGCCTGGTTGCCGGGCGATTGGGCGACGGGTGGAACCTGGGATTTCTCGCCGAAACCGAGGATCAGGTTGGGCAGCATCTGCAGGGGCACCTGGATCGACTCGACCCCGAGGACGGGAAGACCCGCGCCGTCATTGAAGCCATGAAGCAGGATGAGGCCGGGCATGCGCAAAGCGCACGGGATCTGGGCGCGCGCGAGTTGCCCTCACCGGTGAAGGCGGGGATGCGCTATGCGGCGCGCATCATGACCGGGACCTCCCAGTGGCTGTGAGCGGCTGGCGCTGAAGATCACGCGCTGAACGTCACTCGCTGAACGTCACACTGCGTGCCATTGCGCGGATGAATGTCCGCTCAGCTTTTTGCCCGCAGCCAGAAGAAGTACATGCTCTGAAAAATCCACGGATTGGCCACTTCGAAGCGGTGCCAGTTATCAAGCCGGGTCATGGCCGGATCGTCGCGATATTCGGCGCGGTAGCGTTCGGCCAGGGCGACCGTAGGCAGCTGAAAGGCCAGAAACTCCAGGTCCAGCTGGTCGAGCAGCCCCGCGATTTGCGGCAGCGTAAAACGATGCTCCATGACGTGAAAAAACAAATCGCGGCAGCCGCTGACACAATAGAAGTCCGGGCTGTAATCCAGAGCCTCAGTCCCCATGGCAGCCAGCATGGGGCGGATTTGCCGCCGGCAGCGGCGCATGTCCTGCAGCGTGGGTTGCATGCCTTGTGCCGCGATCTGCTCGCGTACCCTGACCACCGCCCGCCTGGCAATGTCGCTGTAGAGCGCTATGCGCATGAGGCCGCGCGGTTTGAGCAGTTTGCGCAACACCCGCCAGCCGCGCAGCGGATCTTCCAGGTGATGCAGGACGCCGATCGATTCGATCAGGTCAAATCGTTCAGGCAGCGAGTCGAGAGCGAGGATGTCGCATTGGCGGTATGCGATGTTCCCGA
>CAIOLO010000060.1 GCA_903859155.1 uncultured beta proteobacterium | reverse complement strand
GCAGACTGCCGGTACTGGCTGAGGATGTCGTTGATGAGGGCATCGCCGGTCAGGGCGCCCGAGGCGGCGATGCCCGCGATCTCGAGGCTCAGGTCGCAGGGGGCTACGTGATTGGCGTCAAACGAGTTCTCCAGCACGCCGTCGAAGCCCAGCAATTGCGCCAGTCGCGGCCGGTCGATCGGAAAGCTCGATGTGCCCAGCGCCGCCGCGCCCAGCGGCGAGAGGTTCACGCGCGCCCAGGCCTCGCGCATGCGCGCCGCCTGGCGCTGCAGCGCGGCAGCAAACGCCGATAGGTAGTGGCCCAGCGTGGTGGGCTGCGCCTGGACGTTGTGGGTATAGGCGGGGATGAGATCGTCGCGGTGCCGCCTGGCAAGCGCAAGCATCCCCTCGCGCAGACGGTTCAGGCTGTCGAAAGAATCCAGGTGCTGGTCGCGCAGAAACAGGCGGTGAGTGGTGGCGAGCATGTCCTGGCGGCTGCGGCCGGAATGCACCCGAGTCACATCCGCGCCGCCGACGGCGACCAGCAGGCGCTCGATGAGCATGTAATTGCCGGGCCGTTCTGCGCCTGGCAGCGCGCCCTCTGCGATGACGCGCGCCACCGCGGATGCTACGACGGCGCCCAGCGCCGCGCCGATGACGCCCTGCTCGACCAGCATCACCGCCGAGGCCTTGTTCATTTCGCCCATCCAATGGAAGGCATCGTGTCCTGCGGATGAGGTGGTGATGGGTTCGATCTCCGTGCCCATCGCGTAGAACTCACTGCCTTGTTCGGTCTGGCGCATGTGGTTTCGCAGCCTTTCTTTTCTTTTGCCTGGATGCGATGAATCGTCGCTCAATATTTTTTTCGCCCGGGCCGGTTGGCTGGGGCGACGCGGGCCGGCGGCGCGATTCGCCATTCAGCGCGCCGCCTTCGGATTCGTCTCTAAGCTGCGGTCTTTGCCGCACCGCGCAGCATGGCGATGATCTCGTCGGCAGAGAGCACGTCGCCGTAGCAGCGCTGAAAAATCTTCAGTTCCGCCTCGTGCGCCTCGCGTTGCGCTTCGGCGATGGCATCCTTTGCGATCAGCATGCGGTAGTTGAGCTCGGTGCCGCCGCGGATGGTGGTGGAGACGCAGATGCAGGTGGTCACACCGCTCATCACGCAGGTGGTGACGCCGTAATTGCGCAGGATGGTATCCAGTTCGGTGTGGTGAAAACCGCCGAAGCCTTTCTTGATCACCACATGCTCTTCTTTTTGCGGGGCGAGTTCGTCGACGATCTGCGCGCCCCAGCTGCCCTCGACCAGAAAGTCATGGCGATTCGCATGCGTGCCGGTGCGCCAGTACGGAAACGCGGCGTCGGAGTAATCGGCCTTGAGGACATGGGCGATATAAATCACCGGACGCCCTGCAGCGCGGAACGCCTCGGCGAGTTTTTTCGCGTTGGGGACGGTCGATGCCAGAAACGGCAGGTCGATCTTCTTCTCGGGTTGGGCGCGGGCGCGCCGCCCGAAGCCGCCATCGGCATGAAGGAAATCGTTCTGCATGTCGACGATGATCAAAGCGGAGCGGGTGATGTCTGGGCCTGCCGGATTCATGCGCATCTCCATCGGTTCTCGGTCGCGGCAGTGTAACGGCGGGGCCGACAGGCACGCAACACGCCGCGGTATTTCCGTTACTCTTGGATTTTTGACGGAAATGCGCCATGCCCCAATCGATGCCATCGCACCCGGTCCTGCGGGAACCGAAGATTCAGGCCATCCTGGCCCAGGAATACGGGCGCATGTCGGATGCGGAATTTGCGCGGCGCAAAGATGCGCTTGGCCAGGTGCTGGCCAAGCATGGCTGCGACGCCGTGCTCCTGTGCGGCGAGCAGCGGGTGGGAAGCGGCGTGCACTGGATCACCGGATGGGCCACGACCACCGAAGCCATTGTGTTGTTTCAGCCGGGACAGCAGCAGCAGATGTGGGTAGAGCACTATAACCATCTGCCCAATGCGCGCCGCATGGCGATCGGCGTCGATGTCCACTGGGCCGAGCGCAAGGGGCCCGCGCGCGCCGTCGAGGAATTGAAAAAACGCGCAGCGAAGCGCGTTGGTTTCATCGGAGTCCTGTCCTGGTCGAAAATGCGCGCGCTCGCAGAGGCTTTCGATCTGGTCGATCTGAATGGCGACTACGCGTGGCTGCGCATGCGCAAATCCGACGAGGAGATCGAATGGATGCGCATCGGCGCGGCGCTCTCGGACTTGGGGATCGAGGCGCTGGCGCAGGAGGCCCGGCCGGGCATGACCGAGCGGGAACTGGGCGCGCTGGTGGAGTCGGCCTATCAACCGCTGGGCGGGGCCACCACCATCCATTTCATCGGCATCAACGACATGGCCAATCCCACTCAGTGCGTGCCGCCGCAGTACCATTCCACCCGCCGATTGAAGCGCGGCGACATGATGTTCGTCGAATTCACTGCGGCGTTCTGGGACGCCTCCGGACAGGTTTTGCGCAGCTTCACCGTCGATGCCGAACCCACGCCGCTGTTTCGCGATCTTTACGCCACTGCCGAAGCGGCATTTGCCGCGATGACGGGAGTGTTGCGGGCCGGTGTGCCGGTCCAGGAAATTGTCGATGCCTCGTCGCTCATCGAGGCGGCCGGGTTCTCCACCTATGACGACATCCTGCATGGTTTCGGCGGCGGTTATTGGGCGCCGGTGCTCGGATCAAAAAGCCGGCCCGCCGGACCGGTTCCCGACATGAAACTCGAGGCCAACATGACCGTGGTGGTGCAGCCCAATGTGATCACCCGGGATGAAAAGGCCGGAGTGCAGATGGGCGAGATGGTGCGCATCACACCGACGGGATTCGAGCGCATGCATCACGCGCCGCGGGGGTTTCGAAGGATCGGCGCATAGAGGAGACCGCCGTCGCGCAAATCTCGAGCCGGCTGTTGGAAGCAGCGCGGCTAGCTTTTGGCCGCGCGGTCTTAGGACGCCATTGGAGCCGGTTTCGAAATGAGGGATACTCCCCGCAAGCGCCGCCAGGCCAGGGGCCGTTTCGGTCGTTCTGAATCGGCCGCCATTATTGGATCCACTACCTGAAAGTCCCGAGCATGAAACCTGTCAATCGCGTTCTGTTTTGTCTTGCCGCGGGGTGCATCGGCGCCTCTTCGGTCGCCTGGTCCCAGGCCTATCCCGCCAAACCCATTCGCACCATCGTCACCTTTGCCGGCGTCGGCGAGGCCTTGTGCCGCATGGTGGCGCAGAAGATGACCGAAAACCTCGGCATTCCCGTCATCCTCGAATCGCAGGCTGCCGCCGGCGGCGCGATTGGCGCGGAGGCGGTGATGAAGGCGGCGCCCGATGGCTACACCATCCTCGCCACCACGCCCGGCACCCACGTGATGCGCCAGTTCCTCACCAAGCAGATGACCTTTGATGCCATCAAGGACTTCACCCCGATCACGCTTGCCTGGGAAACCGTGGCGGTGGTGGCGATCCATCCTTCCTTGCCGGTCAACAGCATGCGCGAGCTGATCGATTACGCAAAAAAGTATCCCGGCAAACTCTCCTATGCCACCTCGGGCATCGGCACCGCGCACCACATGGCCTCGGAGATGCTGAAGCTCACCGCCGGCGTGGACATGGTGCACGTGCCCTACAAGACCGGAGCGCAATCGTTCCAGGACGCAATTGCCGGACAGATTCCGGTGCTCTACGGCGTGTACGCGCAGATCCAGCCGGGCGCCCAGGCGGGCAAGCTCAAGATCATCGCGCTGCAGAACGACCGGCGTTTCCCGCTCGCCGCCGACGTGCCGCCGATCAGGGACATCGTCCCCGGCTTCAGCGGGCCGCCCTTCTGGACTTCTTATTACGGACCGGCGAACCTGCCGGCGGCGCTGGTGCGGCGTCTCAACACCGAAATCAACAAAGCGGCAAGCGCACCCGAGGTCAAGGCCAAGCTCGATGCGGCCGGATTCCTGGTGGTGGGGACAACGCCCGAGGAACTCGCGTCGATCAACAAAGCCGACATCGAACGCGCCGGACGCCTGGTGAAGGCGGCGGGCATTCAGCCGGAGTAATCCGGGGACCAGGTTCCGGCTATGGATGATTCCATTAATGGAATGCCAACTGTCCGCAAATACACGTTGAATATGGAAAAATCCGGAATAATCTTTGCAATTATTCCGGAACCCCGCGTGCCAGGCTGATTACTTTTTGGCCGCTTGCTTGCGCGCGCGCACATCCTCGCGGCGCTCGCGCACATCCGATTTCAAATCGCGCTGGTCTTCGCGCAATTCTTTGCGAGCGGCCTTCGCTGCCTTGTTGTCGCCGGATTTCACCGCCTCGCGCACCGCTTTGCGGTCCTTGTCGATCTCGCGGCGGTCCTGGCGTATCTCGCGCGTGTCGTTGCGGAGTTCCTGCCGCGGCGCGGGAGTTTGCGCCTGAGCCGCGGGCAGGGCGTTCAGGGTGGCGGCGGCAAACAGTGCAATGGCGATGGTTTTGTGCATGGCTGTCTCCTCGATGTGTGTCGGTTTTTGGGCGTTGCACTCACGCTAACGCCAGTGAATCCCCGTGCGTTGACCCGGCAACCGGAGGCCTTACAAACTGTTTCATTCGAACGCAATTGTCACAAACCGGGAGTCCTCAGGTGGTAACCGCGGCGGCATCGGCGGGCGTGAAGCGGTCGCCGAAGTCGAACATGTCGTCGTGCTGGAAACCCTCGAAGTACTGCACCTCCCACCAGTTATGGTCGAGGTCCTCGATGTAGAACGAATACACGCCGTGCTGGTCGACCACCTCGTTGACCTGCCGGATCTTGTACTTGTCCTTGAGTTCCAGAGCCATTTTGTGCACCCGATCGACCTCCTCGCGGCTCTCGACGTCCACGCCCCAGTGGTTGTAGACGCCGCAGGGCTTGAGATTGGCGCCGATTTGCACGCAGACGATATGGAACTTCATGCCGCAGCGCACCGCCATGGTCCGCCTGGCGTGCTGTACGCACTGCATGCCGAGAAATTCCTCGTAGAAGCGCCTCGATTCCGCCAGGTTGTAGCATTCCATGGTGCCGTGCGACAGCACATAGGGTTTGACCACGGAATTCCGGTTGTCGGGAACGAATGCGGCGTCGGTGATTTCCATGCGGCTCTCCTCAGTGGGCATGACGGATGCGCGTTCAGGCTCGGGCGTGATCGGCCTCGGTCAGGAACGCATCGGCGAAAAACTCTGCTTCCGGCAGTCTGCATTGCGCGACGAAATCGGTGCGCGCCGCCTCCACCATGACGGGCGCGCCGCAGGCATACACCTGATGGGCGGAGAGGTCGGGAAAATCCGCCATCACCGCGCGATGAACCAGGCCGCAGCGGCCGCTCCAGGCATCCTCCACCCGGGGCTCGGAGAACACCGGCACGAAACGCAAGCCCGGATGCGCGCGCGCCCATTGCTGCGGCAACTCGGGCAGGTACAGGTCCTGCAGCGCGCGGCAGCCCCAGTAGAGCGTCATGGCACGGCCGGAATTTCCGGCCAGCATGAATTCGATGATGGATTTGATCGGCGCGAAACCGGTGCCGCTGGCAAGAAAGATGACGGGCTTCGCGCTCTCTTCGCGCAAATAGAAGGTGCCCAGCGGCGCCTCGATGCGCAGCACGTCGCGCTCTTTCATCCTGGTGAAAACCTGGTCGGTGAACAGTCCGCCGGGCATGTGGCGGATGTGCAGCTCGAGCGTGGCGGTGCCCTTGATTTGCGGTGCATTGGCGATCGAGTAGCTGCGGCGCTTGCCGTCCTCGAGGAGGAAGTCGATGTATTGCCCGGCGACGAATTGCAGCGGTTCATTCATCGGCAGCTTGAGCGTGAGTATGGCCACATCCGGGGCCGGCCGGGAAATGGCCGTGACGCGGCACGGCAGCATCCGCGGGCGTGCGCCCTGCAGCTTCAGCTCCTCGACCTCGACCACCAGGTCGGTGAGCGGCCTGGCGCGGCATAGCATCGCAAGGCCCTGCGCGCGCTGCCCGGCGGTCAGAAAGCGCTCCTCCACGTCGCCGTAATCGACCGAGCCTTCAACGACCCTGCCGCGGCAGGTGCGGCACATGCCGGCACGGCAGCTGTAGGGAAGATTGCAGCCTGCCGCCAGTCCGGCGGCGAGCACGGTATCGCCATCGGCGACGCTGTAGCTGCGGCCGCTGGGTTTCAAGGTGACCTGGTGGGGCATGCATCGGCTCCTGATGAGCGGGCGCCATTTTGCCACGGACATCCGCAACCGCGCTGCCTGCGACGATCGCGTGCTTCCGAGTGGCGCGCGCCGCCCGCGAGCGCGGATTTGACCGCGCGCAATCGATGCGGCGGCTGCAGGCGTACCATGGGGGCATATGCAAACCGGAGGCCGCGTCCATGAGTGAAACACCAATTGATATCGAGGCCGCGAAACGCCTGGCTGATGACCTTTCGCGAACCCTGGCGCAAACCGGCAGCGACAGCGACAAGATGCGCGAACTGCGCGAGGAGGTCGATTCGCTGCGCGACATTCTCAACGGGCCCAATGCCCAGCACTTCTGGATCACCGACCGCTTGCGCGCCATCGAAACCATCTTCGAGCGCGCCGCGGTCGAACTGTTGGCCGACGGCATCAAGGCGGGCAGCTACCTGGCGGAGATCGGCAGGATATTGGGCGTGCGCTGAGTGCGGCTTTGCGCCGCGACTATTTCCGTGTCTTGACCATTTGCGTCAACAGGCGGTCTAGGCGATCGGCAAAGGCCTTGCCGTCGGCGGCCGCATACGGGGGCGGCCCGCCGGTGGCCACGCCGCTCGAGCGCATTTCCTCCATGAAACTGCGCAGAGACAGGCGCTCTTCGATATTGTCCGCCGTATAGGCTTCGCCGCGCGGGTCGATCACCAGCGCGCCGCGCGCGAGGGCCTGGGCCGCGAGGGGAATGTCCGCGGTAATCACCAGATCGCCCGGTTGCGCCAGTTCCGCGATGCGGTTGTCGGCGACATCAAATCCCTGCGGCACCTGGATCGCCCTGATCCAGGGCGAGCGCGGCGTTTTCAGCATGCGGTTGGCCACCAGCGTTACCGCAATCTGGAGACGGTCCGCGGCGCGAAACAGAATCTCCTTGACGGTGCCGGGGCAGGCGTCGGCATCGACCAGGATCTGCATGGGGCTGCCCGATGCGCCTCAGGCGAGCAGCGCGCGCGCTTCGCTGTTGAGCCTGCGTATGGTCGCGCCGATCGCCTCGGCCGTGGTGCCTTTGGCGATGAGTTCACGCGAGACATTGGGCAGGATGCGCCCGCGCGCAGCTGCCATGCGCACACGGCAATCCCCCAGCGTCGCGCCCTGGGCGCCGATGCCCGGAGAAAGGATGAAGGAATGCGGCAGCGCCGCGACCACCGCGCCGGCATCGCTGCAGGTCGCCCCGACCACCGCGCCGATCGGCCCCACCGGATGCTTGGAGAGCAGCTTGTTGAACGCCGTGATCTCGGCGGCAAGGGTCTCCCACACCATGCGGCCATCGGCCATGCGCGCGGTCTGCAGCGCCTCACCTTCGGGGTTGGATGAGCGCACCACGACGAAAATCCCGCAGCCCTGTGCTGCCGCCAGTTCGAACGAGGACTTGAGCGCCTGCACGCCAAGATAAGGCGAGAGCGTGATGGCGTCGACGCGCACCGGGCTGGAAGGGTGGAAGTAGGCGTGCGCGTAGGCATCGGCGGTGCTGTCGATATCGCCGCGCTTGACATCGAGCAACACCGGCACTTCCTGGGCGCGCGCGAGCGCCGCGAGTTCCTCGATGGCCTTCATGCCGGCGCTGCCGAAGCGCTCGAAGAAACCCGACTGCGGTTTGACCACCGCCACTTCACCGTCGGCGGCGCGCAGAATCAGTTTGCCGAATTCCAGCGCACCTTCGGCACTGTCGGGCAGGCCGCATTTGGCCAGCGTCGCGGCCGAGGGGTCGATGCCCGCGCACAGCGGGCCATGGCGAAGCATGCGTTGGGTGAGGCGGGTGGCGAATTCGCTCATGGCGGCGGTGTCCGGGGGTGACGAGGATCTTGAATGAAACGGCGTGCAGTCTAGCAGGAGGCGGGCCGCGCCGATGCTGGTGTTTTCAGGCCACATCCGCTAACGTTGCCTTCGTGGTCCCGCGGCGCCGCGATGAACGATGTGACCACGCGCGCCGTCACCCCCAAACTACAGGAAGCGCTCGGCCAGCCGGTGGTGGTGGAGAATCGCGCCGGCGCCGACACCATGATAGGCACCGAGATGGCCGCCAAGGCGGTGCCCGACGGCTACACGCTGCTCGCGGTTTTTGACAACTTCCCGCTCAATCAGTTTTTGTTCAAGAAAGTGCCCTACGACGCCGCGAAGGACTTCACACCGATTTCCCTGTTGGTGCGCGGGCCGCAGTTGATGGTGGTGCCGCCGCAACTGGGGGTGAAGACGGTTGCCGAACTGGTGCAATTGGCCAAGGCCAAGCCTGGCGGCCTCAATTACGCCACCGCCGGTGCTGGCTCATCGAGCCATCTGGTGGTGGAACTGTTCAAGAGCACTGCGGGAATAGACGTGCAGGCGGTGCATTACAAGGGCGGTGCGCCCGCAGTCACCGACCTCCTGGGCGGGCAGGTGCAGATGATGATCGTCTCTTTTGGCGTGGTACTGCAGCATGTGAAAGCCGGCAAACTTATCCCTCTTGCGGTCTCCTCCGCGCGCCGCCAGCCGCTGTTTCCAGATGTGCCTCCGGTTGCCGACACCTTTCCCCGCTTCGAGACGCTTTCCTGGGTGGGTATGCTCGCCCCAGCGGGCACACCCAACGCCATCGTGCGCCGCCTCAACGCCGAGATGACCAAGGTGCTCGCCGATCAGGAGGTGAAATCGCGCTTCGAGGCGCAAGCCTACGAGGTGGTGGGCGGTTCGCCCGAGTTGTTCGCCAAATGGCTGGACGAACAGACCGAGTTGTGGGGCAAGGTCATCAAAGACCGGAAGATTTCCCTGGAGTAGGGCGTTCGAGCAGAAGGCGCGCGGCGCTGCCAAGTCGCGCTGCGTCTGCCGCCCGCAGGAATTTCAGCGTTTCTCGAAACCGGTGGAATACACCACCATTTCTTCGTCGGCGCGCAGGGCCGGAATCTGGCTGCCGGGCGGGCTATAGATGAACGAGCCTTCGCTCACGCCGCGGTCGCCGCAATCGCCGCTGCCTGCGAACACCACCCACATGCGGTGAGCTTCGGTGCGGCTGCCGGCAATCGTCGCACCCGGTGCGATGCGCCGCATTTCGATGTCCGGGCCGCCCGCGTTGAAACGCGCCAGCGATTTCACCATCACGCCGGTGTCGTGTTGCGATGCGAGCCACGGAAAACTCTCCGTATGAAACTGCACCGGGACACGGAAGCGTGCCGGCGGATATTGCACCGGCCCGCCCTGCACCTGTTCGAGCAGGGCTTCGAAGCTGTCCTGCTTGCGTCCGTCGGCCCAGATGAACTGGCCGGTGGCGCGATCCATTTCGCCGCGTCCCTTGAGCTGCTCGGCCGCGATGGCGCACTCGGCGTCGGTGGGAAAGCAGCCCCAGGAAGGGCCCTGGGTCTGGATGGTGCAACTGGCGAGGTCTTCGCTCAATGATTCGGTCGGCCCGTAGAAAACGCCCTCGGGAAAGTAGGCGAAGTCTCCGCTCCCCAGGCGCATCGGCCCGTACTTGGTCTTGCCCTCGATACAGAAGCGCAACTGGTCGAAGGTGTGGCGGTGCGGCGGCGAGTAGTAGTTGTCCTGCTTGCGCCGGCTGTAGCCGCAGCGGAAGCGCCGGCCGTCGCGCGGGTCCTCGAATTCGGCGGTGCGCAGTACGGTCTGCCGGTGCGCGGTGACCACCGGCGTGATCTCGAGCACGTTGATGATTTCAATGCCGGGCACGGCCCGGTCGGCGGGTGTGTTCACGCGGGTTCCTCCTCCTTGAAAAGGGGGTCAGGCTTAAATCGGGAATTTCGATCTCAGGGTATTGGCCCGGCGAAATTCGCACCCAGCTCATTTTTTCAAAATTTAGCAGAGGGCTCCAGCTTGTCACAGTCCTGGACAGATCGAATATCGTTGACAACTCGACCGGCGCGGCGTCCCCGAATATGCGAATCAAACCAAGCAGGGCTTCTCTGGGGACTAGTTACCTAGCCAAACAGATCTGCTTGGCCAATCGGTTCAACTGGCTGCGCCGACTGTTCGCACAAAATCCCTTCCACGGCGGAATCCACATTTTCACGGTTAATGACAACGATTCCGACTTGCTCGCTAATGAGTTGTCTATTCAAGTCATATTTTGGATTTTCGCCATCACTTGCAGAGTCATACATCACGGCTCGCGGAATGGAGTAGTTCATTGCGTACTCCATTGCCAATCTGGATCCACTGTCAAAGCCAAAATCATTCTTTGCATAACTTGCCGTAAGGATTACGCAATCACTGAACAAAGCTTGAAGTCTATCTCTCTCCTGATATCGACCACTCAACTCCATCTTTGATTTAACTTTTTCGTAATACTCAGTTATCAGAAGGCCGTTCTTCATGACAATTTCTTCCGCCAGTTCCTTGTTTGCGGATGGCAAAATTTCATTCAGTGGACTTGGAAGTATTGCAACAGTCTTTCCCTCAGATCGAAGAGCCTGCCTATGCGCAACAGTATCGCAGCCTAACGCCAAGCCGCTTACTATCGTGGCGCCACAATTAACTAGCTTTAAAACCACGTCGCTTTCTGCTACTTCCGTATCCTCATCGGGAGTTAGCAGGCCAATAACGGCAATATTTCTACTGGGCCTACTCAACAAGCTTAGGTCGCCGCGATAAAACAGAACAACAGGCTGATCGCTATTCTTGACGTTACCTCGATACGGTGGGAAATCTTCATCACCGATCGCAACGACCCCATCCGAAAATTCCGTCAATTTGACGATGGTCTCTTTAATCTTATTCCTAACGCGCTCAAAATCAACTAGCGTTATTGGGCAATCTTCCTTTGCGCTCTCGTTCAAGAGCGCCACTAGTTTAGTTGCTGTTTCATTCCCTTTGAGGTGTTTTACAATCCAGGCTCTGCCGATACCTCTATAGGTCTTTGCGGCTAACACATTCAGCGCGTTGTCTGTAATTTTCACGGCTATTACCTTGTCTAGACTTTTCCAACCGCATAGAAAGTCACTGTGCATGCACCTGCGTTGAGTAGCGCATTGATGGCGTCTTCGTCCACATTCACGCTCGGGGTGTATATGTCATCGACGAGCATGATGTTCTTTCCCCTAACATGGGGTGAAATTTCACAGGTTTCTGCCGTAATTCCCGGATATGGCTGGTGCCCATCATTAATGTAATTGGGAACCGGATTCCTGAGGTGAGTCGTTCTGGTGTTGGTGTGCCGACGTATATAGCTCGTCCCATCTACAAATCCATCAATTAGCCCAATAGTTGCTTGTACGGTTGACCTAAAAAGCTCTTGATTCGCATGGTAAGACTCCTCGGCCTTTGCCCTGGGAACCACGGACGATGTCCCGCTCACAGTTGAAGGTTTGAGCCGGTGGCGGAATTGATTATGCGGCCTTTTTCAGTTGAACAGGAACAGGACGCATCACGCGGATGAGTGCTCCAATATGTTGGTGACCACGCAATCTGCGAAACGCTT
>CAIOLO010000059.1 GCA_903859155.1 uncultured beta proteobacterium | reverse complement strand
AGCCGGCGCAAGCTTTATGCGGCGGCGGTCTTATCAATGACCGCGCGGCCAAAAGCTCGCCGCGCTGCTTCCAACAGCCGGCGCAAGCTTTATGCGGCGGCGGTCTTATCAATGACCGCGCGGCCAAAAGCTCGCCGCGCTGCTTCCAACAGCCGGCGCAAGCTTTATGCGGCGGCGGTCTCAGCTACCGCGTAAAATGCGCCCTCTTTCAAAGGCACGACCATGATCCGTACCCGATTTGCACCCAGCCCCACCGGCTACCTCCATCTGGGCGGCGCGCGCACCGCTTTGTACAGCTGGGCCTATGCCCGCCGCCACGGCGGCAAGTTCATCCTGCGCATCGAGGACACCGACCTGGAACGCTCCACCGAGGCGTCGGTGCAGGCAATACTCGACGGCATGCGCTGGCTGGGACTGGACTGGGATGAAGGCCCATTTTTCCAGATGCAGCGCCTGGCGCGCTATCGCGAAGTCATCGAGCAGCTGCTGCGCGACGGACACGCCTATCCCTGTTATGCCACGCGCGAAGAACTCGACGCGCTGCGCGAGCAGCAGCGTGCGCGCAACGAAAAACCGCGCTACGACGGTCGCTGGCGACCCGAGAACGCCAAGTCGCGCGGGCTCACCCCCCCTGCCGGTGCAAAACCGGTGATCCGCTTTCGCAATCCGGATGTCGGCGAGGTGAGCTTCACCGACCTGGTCAAGGGCACCATCACCGTCGCCAACAGCGAACTGGACGATCTGGTGCTGCTGCGCGCCGACGGCGTGCCGACCTACAATTTCGGCGTCGTGGTCGATGACCTCGATATGCTGATTACCGATGTCATCCGCGGCGACGACCACGTCAATAACACGCCGCGGCAGGTCAACATCATGCAGGCGCTGGGCGCGCAACTGCCGCGCTTCGCGCACGTGCCCATGATCCTGGGCGCCGACGGCGAACGCCTGTCAAAGCGGCACGGCGCGGTGAGCGTCATGCAATATCCCGAAGAAGGCATGCTGCCCGAGGCCATGGTCAACTACCTGGCGCGCCTTGGCTGGTCGCACGGGGACGCCGAATTGTTCTCCCGCGATCAACTGGTAGAGTGGTTCGACCTGAAACACGTCAGCCACTCGGCCGCGCAGTTCGATCCGGCCAAGCTGCGCTGGATGAACCATCAGTACCTCAAGACCGCCGATAGCGATGCGCTGGCCGCTCTGGTTGCGCCGCGCATCGAGCGCGACGGCGGCGTGCTGGCAGACGGCCCGCCGCTTGCGGCGGTGGTCGCCCTGCTCAAGGACCGCGCCGAAACGCTCAATGCGCTGGCCGAATCGGCCATGATGTTCTATCGCGAGCTGCATGCCGAAGCGGCACTGCTCGCGCAACACATCAACGACGCGGTACGCCCTGCGCTGCGCGACCTGGAGGCCGCATTCAGCGCGCTGGCCGACTGGTCGCACGACCCGATCAACGCCGCGGTGCAGGAGGTGATGAAACGCCACAAACTGAAAATGCCGGCGCTGGCCATGCCGGTGCGCGTGGCCGTTTTCGGGCTGGCACAGACCCCCGCGCTCGCCCACGTGCTGGCCCTTGCCGGCCGCCAGCGCGTACTGGCGCGCCTACAACAGTACTCGGGAACGTAATCGCCACGGGCTCGGGGCGATCGGGGTAACGGGGTAAGAGGGGACTCCCTCTTACCCTGTTCTTGTCTTTCCCCCGAAGGGGATGCGACGCCTGCGTCGTATCCCCTGTTCCGAAGCTTTCCGCTTTTTACTTTGCGTCTACCAGCACGAACAGCACCCGGCAGACCGCATCCGAACGGTTCGACCACGCATGGTTGGTGGCACAGTGGATGAGGATGTCGCCTTCGCGCAGCAGCGTTTCGCCGCCATCGACCATGGCATAAACCTCGCCTTTGAGCACCACCGCGTAGTCGATGGTGTCGGTTTCATGAAAACCCGGATGCCCGCTCTCGGGACGGCGGCGCAACCCCTTCTCTGCGGCCTGCGGTCCGACTGCATGGCCGAGCACCCGATCGCGTTCCGCCTTGTCCCTGGGCTCGGGCGGCATATCGATGATCTTGACCACGGTGCCCCCCGGAGGCGGCAGGATTCCCTTGATCTCGGTACTGCGGTCCGGATCACCGATCGGCGCCGGCGTGGCGAAGGTCGCCCACAGATTGCATACGCGGAACCCGGGCCGGTCGGGTGCGGTGCGGTTGTGTTTGGGCGGCCCGTCCGCGACGATGACCGATTTGCCTTCCTGGTTGATCGCGCAGACGACTCTGCGCATCGGTGGCAGTTCCTTGAGCATTCACGCCTCCCTGTCAATTTATGGTTTGGCTTCCAGCAGCACGAAAGCGACGCGGCAGAATTCGTCGCTGCGGTTGCTCCAGGCATGCAGCGTGCCGCGCTGCATCAGCACATCGCCCGTCTTCAGCAGCTTCTCGCCCTCGTCCATGATGGCCCAGATCTCGCCCGCGAGAACTATCGCGTAATCGATGGTGTCGGTGACATGCATGCCCGGATGCACGCTATCGGGAAAGCGGCGCACGCCCGGCTCGGGATTGCTTCCCCGGCTTTTTATGTACGCCTTCATGCGCTCGCGCTCGACCGGGTCCTTCGGGTCCGGGGGGTAATCGATGATGTGCAGCACCGAACCGTTTTTCGGCGGCATGATGCCATTGACGCCCGTCGGCGCCTGGTCGGGTTCCTGGATGGGACAGGGAATAGCACTGGTGGCCCATATGTGCGACGAACGCATGCCCGGGCGCGCCGGATTGCTCTTGATGTGCGCCGGACCATCCTCGCTGAAATAGGATTTTCCGGCGGCGTTGATTGCTGTGATTACCCGCCGTAGCGGCGGTAGTTCTGTGGCCATGGTTTTCGACTCCAGTAAAGACGCGTTGAGGATCTGGTCAGACGCCGCCAGCGCTTGGCGTCCATAAAAAAACACCGCGGCAGAGGGCATTGGAAGGTTTTTGTTGCGCTCTCCGCAATGGACTGGGAATGGACGCTTGCGCGAACCGGCGCATGATAGCCGAACCTGGCGAACGCGACTGCGGCCGGCACGCTGCTGCGCGCGTGACAGGGAATGACTATACTGATGCGGCTGTCTTTCGGCGGCTGAGCGCACACTGCGCACTCCCTGCGCAGGCGACAGCGCGTCCTTTCAACACCACCAGTCAATACGGGGAATCGATGAACGCGAAGAACGATCAGCCACGCGACATGGCACTGGAAACACCCGCCCATTCGGGCACACCCACCGAAACCTGGGGCAGCGACGCCATCGCCGCCATGCTCAAGGCGCTGGAGATCCCCTACATCACGCTCAACCCCGGCGCGAGCTACAAGGGCTTTCACGACAGCCTGGTGAATTACCTCGGCAATGCCAATCCGAAGATGATGGTGTGCCTGCACGAGGAAAGCGCCGTATCGATTGCGCACGGCTATGCCAAGGCCTCTGGAAAAATGATGGCGGTGGCACTGCACAGCAACGTCGGCCTGCTGCACGCCAGCATGGCAATTTTCAACGCCTGGTGCGCGCGCGTGCCCATCTTGATGCTCGGCGCAACCGGTCCGATGGACGCTGCGCAACGCCGGCCCTGGATCGAATGGATTCACACCTGCACCGACCAGGCGAGCCTGGTGCGCGATTTCACCAAGTGGGACAACCAGCCCACCTCGGTGCCCGCCGCCTATGAGGCGCTGCTGCGCGCCGCGCAGATTGCCCAGACCGCGCCGCAGGGCCCGGTCTACATCAATCTCGATGTCGGCCTTCAGGAGCAGAAACTGGGCGCCCTGCCGCCACTGCCGGATGTCAGCCGTTATCGAGTCGCGGCCGCGCCCTCCCCTTCGGCCGATGCGGTGCGCGAAGCGGCAGCACTGCTATCGGCCGCCAAGCGACCGCTGATTCTTGCCGGCCGCGCCTCCCTCAGCCTGGAAGACTGGAACCGGCGCGTCGCGCTGGCCGAAAAATTGAACGCCTATGTGCTCACCGACCCGCGCGTCGGCGCGGCTTTCCCCACCGATCACCGCCTGCATCCGGCCGCGCCGGTAGCGATGCGACCCAGCGCCGCCGCGGTGCAACTGGTCAAGGAAGCCGATGTCATCCTGTCGCTCGACTGGGTCGATCCGGGCGGCCTGTTCAAGCAGGCGCTGGGCGATGCGCCGGTGCCGGGCAAGGTCATCAACGCCTCCTGCGACATCTACAGCCATCGCGCCACCAGCATGGAGTACCAGATCCTGCCGCCGGCCGATGTGCAACTGCTGTGCGACCCGGATGTCGCCGTGGCGGCGCTGCTGGCGGCGGTCAGCCAGCGCGCGCAAGCCGCCCCGGCGCCCAGGGAAACCGCCGCCAAGCGGCCTGACACCGACGAGATTGCGATCTACGACATCGCGCAGGCGCTCAACAAGGCCACCGAGGGCAGCGATATCTGCCTCAGCCGCGTGCCGATCGGCTGGAATTCCCGCTACCGCCACTACCGCCATCCTCTGGACTATCTGGGCGGCGACGGCGGCGGCGGACTGGGTGCGGGTCCGGGCACCACGGCAGGCGCGGCGCTGGCCCTCAAGGGCAGCAATCGCACCGTGGTCGCGGTGCTCGGGGACGGCGATTTCCTGATGGGCGTCACCGCGCTCTGGACCGCGGTGCGTTACCAGATGCCCTGCCTCATGATCATCTCCAACAACCGCGGCTATTACAACGACGAAGTGCACCAGGCCAACGTGGCACGGGCGCGCACGCGGCCGGTGGAGAACAAAGGCATAGGCCAGCGCATTGTCGGGCCGGAAGTGGACCTGGCCGGCATGGCGCGGGCGCAGGGCGCGGTCGGCATCGGTCCGGTCATCGACATCAAGGAACTGCAGCCGGCCATCGAGCAGGGCCTCGGGCACGCGCGCGACGGCAAGGTCTGCGTCATTGACGTGCACGTGGCGCCGGGATACGAATAACCCCCGCCAGTTGCGCGCGGTGCAGCCGCGCCTGCCACCGCGCTTGCCGGCGGAGGGGTAGGCGTGGACATCTCGTTTGCCTCCGCCGTGGTCGTTCTCCTGCTGGTGACCGACCCGATCGGCAACATCCCGCTGTTTGCCACCCTGCTGCAAACGGTCGAGCCGGCGCGGCGCACCCGCGTCGTGCTGCGCGAATGCCTGATCGCCTACGGGGTGCTGCTGGTGTTCGTGTTTTTTGGCGAGCGCGTTCTGGCGCTGATCGGCATCTCCGACCGCTCACTCAACATCGCCGGCGGCGTGATCCTGTTTCTTATCGCCTTGCGCATGGTGTTCCGCTCGCCCGAGGGCCCTTTTGGCGACCTGCCGCAGGGAGAACCTTTCATCGTGCCACTGGCCATCCCTTCGCTGGCAGGCCCCACCGCCATCGCGACCGTGGTCTTGTTCACCTCGAAGGCACCGGAGCGCATGCTCGAATGGGTCGTCGCGGTGAGCGTGGCCATGGCGATCGCTGCGCTGGCGCTGGTCTTTGCCGAACGCATCGCGCGCTCACTGGGCGAGCGCCCGTTGATGGCGCTGGAACGGCTGATGGGCCTGGTGTTGACCGCAATCGCCGTGGAGATGCTGCTGCGCGGCATCGAACTGTTTATCAGGCAGCAGTAGCCGCCAACGCGCCGTTGCCCGCCTTATAGCCGTTCGAATATCGCCGCTATTCCCTGCCCGCCGCCGATGCACATGGTGACCAGGGCATAGCGCTTCTGGATGCGCTGCAGTTCATAGATCGCTTTCACGGTGAGAATCGCTCCGGTGGCGCCGATCGGATGGCCCAAGGCGATCGCGCCGCCATTCGCATTGACCTTGGACGGGTCCAGCCCCAGATCGCGCGTCACCGCCATCGCCTGCACCGCAAAGGCTTCGTTCGATTCGATCACATCCATGTCCGCCGCATTGAGGCCGGTAATCTTGAACAGGCGCTGCACCGCGGGAATCGGGCCCAGGCCCATCAATTCCGGATCCACGCCCGCATGGGAATAGGCCACCAGCCGTGCCAGGGGTTTCGCGCCGGCCTTGTGCGCGGCGCCGGCTTCCATCAGGACCACGGCGGCAGCGGCATCGTTCAGGCCCGAGGCATTGCCTGCGGTCACGGTGCCGTCCTTCTTGAACGCCGGCTTCAGGCGTTGCAGGTCCTCGAGCTTCGCATCGCGGCGCACATGCTCGTCGGTAGCGAACTGCACTGCGCCCTTGCGCGACTTGATCTCCACCGGAACGATCTGGCTCTTGAAATGCCCGGCATCGAGGGCGCGCTGCGCGCGCTGATGGCTCTCCAGCGCGAACGCATCCTGCTGCTCGCGCGTAAAACCGTATTTCTGCGCAATGTTTTCGGCGGTGACGCCCATGTGGCCGTGGCCGAAGGGGTC
Organism: uncultured beta proteobacterium; assembly: GCA_903859155.1. Classification (GTDB taxonomy): domain Bacteria; phylum Pseudomonadota; class Gammaproteobacteria; order Burkholderiales; family SG8-39; genus 2-02-FULL-62-17. The sequence goes on along the minus strand of CAIOLO010000059.1, from coordinate 30,615 downwards.
ATGCAGCGCGGCGGTCATGGCATCGACAACCTGTGCGTCGCCCATGCGCTGGCCCCAGCGCGCCGCGGGCATGATGTAGGCGGCGCGGCTCATGCTCTCGGCGCCGCCGGCAAGCGCCACCTCGCAATCGCCGAGCAGGATGTGCTGCGAGGCCGAGACAATCGCCTGCAGGCCGCTGCCGCACAGGCGGTTGACGGTCAGGCAGGGCGTCGCGGCAGGCAGCCCGCCATCGAGCGCCGCGACGCGCGACAGGTACATGTCGCGCGCCTCGCCGAACACCACGCTGCCGAACACCAGGTGCCCCACCGCGGCCGGATCGATCTGCGCGCGCGCCAGCGACTCCCTGACGCACAGCGCAGCGAGCTGCGTGGGCGGCAGGTCCTTCAGCGACACTCCGTAGGTGCCGACTGCGGTGCGCACCGCGCTGACCAAGACCACTTCGCGTGTTGCCATGAAACCCTCCTGCTGCCAGACGTTAGATCAAAACTGAATTCCCAAGCGGGCAGTTCGGAAGCGGCATTAGACCAGGCGCCCCCACAAGTCGTGCTTGCCGGCCCGGGTAATTTTCACGCGGGCCCAGTCACCGGATCTGAGTTCGCCCGGTTTGGCAATGATGACGCGACCATCGATCTCCGGCGCGTCGGCCGCCGAGCGGGCAATGGCGCCCTGTTCTGCGACTTCGTCGACCAGCACTTTCATGATGCTGCCCAGCTTGTGCTTCAAGCGCCGGGCGCTGATTTTCTCCTGCAGCCGCATCAGGCGACCGCGGCGCTGCTCGCGCACCTTTTCAGGCACCGGATCGGGCAACTGGTTGGCTTTGGCACCCTCCACCGGCGAATAGGCGAAGCAGCCGACGCGATCCAGCTCCGCCGCTTCGATGAACTGCAGCAATTCTTCGAACTCGGCGTCGGTCTCCCCGGGGAATCCGGCAATGAAGGTGGAGCGTATGGTCAGGTCCGGACAGATCCGGCGCCAGGCGCGGATGCGCTCCAGGTTGTTCTCCGCGCTGGCCGGGCGCTTCATCAGCTTCAGGATGCGCGGACTGGCGTGCTGGAAGGGCACGTCGAGATAGGGCAGCACCCGGCCGCCGGCCATCAGCGGAATCACATCGTCCACGTGCGGGTAGGGGTAGACATAGTGAAGGCGCACCCAGGCGTCGTCGTAGCGCGCGCACAAATCGCCCAGCGCGCCGCACAGTTCGGTCACCCGGGTCTTCAGCGGACGCCCGTTCCAGAAACTGGTCCGGTACCTGACATCGACACCGTAGGCGCTGGTGTCCTGCGAAATCACCAGCAGTTCGCGCACGCCCGCCCGCAACAAGGACTCCGCCTCGCTCATCACCTCGCCTATCGGCCGCGACACCAGGTCGCCGCGCATCGAGGGGATGATGCAGAAGGTGCAGCGGTGGTTGCAGCCCTCCGAGATCTTCAGATAGGCATAGTGGCGCGGCGTGAGCTTGATGCCCTGCGGCGGCACCAGGCTGGTAAACGGATTGGCGGTGTCCTCAAGGGGCTGCGGCAGGTGGCGGTGCACGGCGCGCATCACTTCGTCGGCCGCGTGCGGTCCGGTAACCGCCAGCACCCGGGGGTGCGCCTTGCGAACCACATCGGCTTTGGCGCCCAGGCACCCGGTGACGATCACCTTGCCATTTTCAGCCAGCGCCTCCCCAATCGCATCGAGCGACTCCTCCACTGCGCTGTCGATGAAACCGCAGGTATTGACGATCACCAGTTCGGCATCGCGGTAATTTCCCGCGGTGAGGTAGCCCTCGGCGCGCAATTGCGTGAGGATGCGTTCGGAATCCACCAGGGCCTTGGGACAGCCCAGTGAGACGAAACCGACCTTGGGTGGCTTGTGGAAAGTGGCTTTGCGCGGGGCGGATTTCAGGATTTCTTCTCGCCTGCGGGCGGCGCGTCAGCGACCGAAGCCGCTTCGGCCGAGCCGTCCTGGGGTGGCGCCTGAAATCCGGGAAAGCCGAATCCGGTGAACATGTTGCGCGTCTGGTTCTGCACTTTTTCCTGCATCTGCAGGAACATGTTGCGGCTCTGGTCCATGTAGGAGGAAACCAGGCTCTGCATGGCCGGCCCCTGAAAAGCGGTGAATTGATTCCACAGGTCCTGGCTGGCCTTGCTGCCGCCATGCATCGAGGGCGACTGCTCCTGCATGCGTTTCTGCAATTCGTTGAAGAGTTGCATGTTGCGCTCAAGGTAGGAACCCATCATTCCCTGCATGGCGTTTCCGTAGAAACGGATGAACTGGGTCAGCACATCCGAGGTGAACATCGGGCTGCCGGTGGACTCTTCCTCGAGAATGATCTGCAGCAGGATGGAACGTGTCAGGTCGTCACCGGATTTGGCATCGACCACCTGAAACTTTTCGTTCTTGAGCACCAGATCCTTGACATCCGCCAGCGTGATGTAGGCGCTGGTCCGGGTGTCGTAGAGCCTGCGATTGGGATATTTCTTGATCAGACGCACTGAATCTGCCATGGTTTTCCCTGCCTGTTCCATCGAACTGATTGACGCTTAATGCGGTTGCGACTTGCTGCGTTGCATCGAACTATTGGGGCATTTTCACCTTAGGCGAAGGGTCTTGTCATGCTGCAAGGCAGCAAAAACAGCCCCCCCCCGGCAGTGGTATTACTGCATGTGCTGGCCGCCATTGATGGCGATATTGGCGCCATTGACGAATGCGGCCTCCTCCGAACACAGATAGATGATCAGCCCGGCCACCTCCTCGGGCTGGCCCAGCCTGCCCACCGGAATCTGCGGAATGATTTTGGTGTCGAGAATTTCCTTCGGGATGGCGGTGACCATCTTGGTGCCGATATAGCCCGGGGATATGGTGTTCACGGTGACGCCCTTGCGCGCCACCTCGAGGGCCAGTGACTTGGAAAATCCGTGCATGCCGGATTTTGCCGCGGCGTAATTGGTCTGGCCAAATGCGCCCTTGGATCCGTTGACCGACGAAACATTAATGACACGGCCCCAGCCGCGCTCCACCATCGAATCGCACACCTGCTTGGTCATGTTGAAGACCGAGTCCAGATTGGTGCGCATGACCGCGTCCCAATCGTCCTTGGTCATCTTCTTGAAGGTCACGTCGCGGGTGATGCCGGCGTTGTTGACGAGAATATCGACCAGACCGACCTCCCGGGCTACCTTGTCCACGCAGGCCTTGGAAGATTCGAAATCGGCGACGTCGCAGGCATAGGCGTTGAAATCGTAGCCCTTGCCACGCATCTGCTCCAGCCACTTGTCGGCTGCCTTGTTGCCAGGCGAAAAAGTTACAACGACTCGGTAGCCGGCATCGACCATCTTGGTGCTGATGGTTTCACCCAGGCCTCCCATGCCACCGGTAATCAAAGCGACGCGCTTGGTCATTTGTCCCCTCCGGGAATTATTTATTAATCGCCGCCGGTCGCACCCCGCGCCCTGGGCGTTCGGAGTGCCACCGCGTACTCTACTCATATCGTTTCAGGATCGCTGCCGGAATTCTAGCCCCTAATGAACCGCACTACATCATGTGCATGCCACCGTTGATCGAGAGGTTCGCCCCGGTAATGTAGGCGGCATCGTCTGACACCAGGTAGGCGATCAACCCGGCAATCTCCTCGGGTTGCGCCATGCGGCCCATGGGAATCTGCGCGACGATGCTTTGCAGAATCTCCGGCTTGATGGCGCGGGTCATGTCGGTGGCCACATAGCCCGGGGAAATGGTGTTGACGGTCACGCCCTTGCGCACCACCTCCTGAGCCACTGCCTTGGTAAAACCATGCATGCCGGCCTTGGCCGCGGAATAATTGGCCTGGCCGTACTGCCCCTTGATGGCATTGACCGAGGACATGTTGATCACCCTTCCCCAGCCGCGCTCTGCCATGCCTTCGATCACCTGCCGGGTGACGTTGAACACGCTGTTCAGGTTGCAATTGATCACCGCGTACCAGTCGGCCGGCGACATCTTCTTGAGGAAACAATCGCGGGTAATGCCGGCATTGTTGATCAGTATGTCGATGTTGCCCACTTCGGACTGCACCCGCCCGACCATCGCGACACAGGCATCATAATCGTCCACCTGCCCCTCGGCGGCATGTGCCGTTACACCTTGATCGCTCATCTGCGCGAGCCACTGGTCCTTCTTGTCGTAACCCGGGAGGCAACCGGCGACAACACGCACGCCGCTGCGACCCAGGCGGGTGCAGATGGCGGTCCCTATGCCGCCCATGCCGCCGGTGACAAGTGCGGTGAGTTGACGCACGTTCTTGCTGTTCTGCGGCGAGGACAGTTCCCCTTCGCCCGCCTTGACGTTGTTCATCACCATATCCATTGCCCAGTGCTCCCGTTCGAAAATCAGCGCTCTACCGCAAGCGCAACACCCATGCCCCCGCCGATACAAAGGGAAGCCAGCCCCTTTTTCGCATCGCGGCGGACCATTTCATACAGCAATGTCACCAGAATGCGGCAACCCGAGGCGCCGATCGGATGCCCCAGCGCAATGGCGCCGCCATTGACGTTGATGCGACTGGTGTCCCAGCCCATCTGCTGGTTGACGGCAACAGCCTGCGCGGCGAATGCCTCGTTGATCTCCATGAGATCGAGGTCGCTCGCCTTCCAGCCGGCCTTGGCCAGGCAAAGCTGCGAAGCGGCCACCGGCCCCATGCCCATGATCTTGGGGTCCACGCCGGCGATGGCATAGGCCTTGATGCGCGCCAGCGGTTTCAGGCCGAGTTCCTTTGCCTTCGCCTCCGACATCATCACCACCGCCGCGGCACCGTCGTTGATACCCGATGCGTTGCCCGCGGTCACCGTGCCGGCCTTGTCGAAAGCGGGCCGCAAACCGGCGATGCTCTCAACCGTGCTGCCGTGCTTGGGGTACTCGTCAGTGTCGAACTTCAGCGGGTCGCCCTTGCGCTGCGGAATGTCGAGGGCAAGGATTTCGTCCTTGAAACGGCCGGCCTTCTGCGCCGCCTCGGCCTTTTGCTGCGAAGCCACAGCGAATTCATCCTGCGCCTGGCGCGAGATGCTGAACTGCTTGGCCACGTTCTCGGCGGTGACACCCATGTGATAGTTGTTGAATATGTCCCACAGGCCGTCGTTGACCATGGAATCGGTCAGCTTGGCATCGCCCATGCGAAAGCCGTCGCGCGATCCGAGCATCACATGCGGGGAAAGGCTCATGCTCTCCTGGCCACCTGCCACGACGATTTCCGAATCGCCGGCCTTGATCGCCTGGGCCGCCAGATGCGTGGCACGCAAACCGGAGCCGCACACCATATTGATGGTCATGGCCGGCACCTTGTCCGGCACGCCGGCGCGGATGGACGCCTGGCGCGCGCCGTTCATGCCGATGCCGGCGGTCAGGATCTGTCCCATGATGACCTCCGAGACCTGATCCGCAGCGATGCCGGCCCGCGCCAGCACACCCTTGATGACATGGGCACCCAGATCCGTTGCAGGAATCTTCCCGATGGTTCCGCCAAACTTGCCGATCGCCGTACGGCCTGCCGCAACAATTACTACATTAGTCATACTGGTCTCCTTTTCGGGTTGTCATGCGCCGCGAATCACGCCATGGGTTGCTTGACGTAGCGTCCCGGTGCAGGTTCGATTGCCTTGTACACCTTGTTTCCCGGAGTTTTCCTCGCCCTGATCTTTGCCCCCCCATGCTTGGCGAGCCATTGCGCCCAGTCGTTCCACCAGGTTCCCGGTATTTCCGTCGCCGCAGCCAGCCAGGCCTGTGGATCCTTCACAAGTTTGTCGTTGCTCCAGTGGCTGCGGCGATTCTTCGCAGCCGGATTGATCACCCCCGCAATGTGCCCGCTCGCGCCCAGCACGAAGCGGCTCCTGCCCCCCAGCAACTGCGTCGACAGGTAGGCGGTCTTCCACGGAACGATGTGATCCTCGCGGGTGGCCAGGACGTAGCTCGGCGCCTTGACCTTTCCCAGATCGACCGGCTGGCCCAGCATGGTGAGCTTGCCCGGCACGCGCAGGTTGTTCTCCAGATAGGTGTTGCGCAGGTAATAGCAGTACATCGGGCCCGGCAGATTGGTGGAGTCCCCGTTCCAGAAGAGCAGGTCGAAAGCCTCCGGCTGCTTGCCTTTCAGGTAATTGTTGACCACATAGGACCACACCATGTCATTGGCGCGCAGCGATGAAAACGCCACCGACAGGTCTTTGCCGGGGAGAATGCCGCTTTTGCCGATTTTGGCCTCGCGCTTGGTAACGGCCTGCTCGTCGATGAACATGCCCAGTTCGCCCGGATCGGAGAAATCGAGCATGGTTGCCAGCAGCGTGACACTGGCCACGCGATCCTCGCCCTCGGCCGCAAGAACCGCCAGCGCCGAACCCAGCAGGGTGCCGCCGACGCAAAAACCCAGCACGTTGATCTTGTCGGCGCGCGCAATTTCCGAAACCGCGTCAATGGCATCCAGCACGCCCAGCCGCAGGTAATCGTCCCAGGTGATGCCGGCCTGTTCCTCTGTCGCATTACGCCAGGACACCATGAAAACCGTGTGGCCCTGCTCCACCGCAAAACGCACCAGGGAGCTCTCCGGAGTCATGTCCATCACGTAGAACTTGTTGATGCAGGGTGGCACCATCAGCAGCGGCCGCTTGTAGACATTGGCGGTGGTCGGCAGGTATTGAATGAGCTGGATCAGCTCGTTCTCGAAAATCACCTGGCCTGGCGTGATGGCCAGGTTCCTGCCCACTTCAAATTCGGATTCCCGCGTGGTTGAAACGCGCCCCTTGGAAAAGTCATCGATCAGGTTGCGGATACCCTCGGACAGGCTTGTCCCGTTGGATTCCAGCGCAAGTTTAAGAACTTCGGGATTGGTTGCCGCAAAATTGGCCGGGCTCATCGCGTCAATGAACTGGCGCGTGGTGAACTCCAGCTTTTCCTTGGATTTGCCTTCGAGATGCGCGGCGCGCGCCATTTCCGTCAGGTAATTGGCGTTCAGCAGATAGGATTTGCGGATGTAGTCGAAGTATGGGCTGGAGGCCCACTCACTGCCGGAAAAACGCCGATCGCCTTTCGCAGGCAGCGTTTCCGGCGGTGCCGGTACCGCACCCTCTTCGGTGCCCAGAAAAGACTGCCACAGCGCCAGATGCTTCTGATAGTAATCGGACTGCAGAGCAGCCACACGGACACCGGGGTCATTGCCCGTCTGCGGGCCGGCTGTCTTGCCATCGGCTGCACCGCCGGGGCCAGGCGCCTTGCCGCCGGATTCCTCGCCGGACTTGCCGGCGGTGCCGGAAACCGTCGCCTGCGGCCCCCAGACATTGAGAAATTGCTGCAACGCGGCCTGTCCGGCCTTGATCAAGTCCTCAAAACTTGGTGCATTTTGTTCGGGCATGCGAATTCCGGAAATGACGATATTTGAGGCCGAAAAACCAAGGTCGGCTCATGGAATTATTGCACTGCACAATAGAAGGTGTCAAGCACCGATACTCGCCGGAAACGGGCCGGAATCCCAGCCCGGCGCAGCATCAGGCAGCCGTGAGGCTCTCGCCTTTGTCGAAGTGAATGGCGCCCTTTTTCCACTCGGCCCGTATCGTGTCCTTGGCGGCAAAGCGGCCCTCGAGGATCAGTTTGGCCAGCGGATTCTCGACGCCAGTCTGGATGGCGCGCTTCAACGGCCTCGCGCCATAGACCGGGTCGAACCCGGCTTTGGCCAGTTCCGCCAGTACCGCGTCGCTGACCTCCAGGCGCATATCCATTTTGGCGACGCGCTGCTCGAGATAATGCATCTGGATTTTCGCTATGTTGCGGATGTTCTTTTCGTCCAGCGACTGGAACACCACGATCTCGTCGATACGATTGACGAACTCGGGCCGCAACTGCGCCTTCACTTCGGCCAGCACCGCCATCTTGACCAGACCGGGATCGCTGCCGGCCATCTGCTGGATCATGTGCGAACCGAGGTTGGAGGTCATCACGATCACCGTATTCTTGAAATCCACGGTGCGTCCCTGGCCGTCGGTCATGCGGCCGTCGTCGAGCACCTGCAACAACACGTTGAACACGTCCGGGTGCGCTTTTTCCATTTCGTCGAGCAGCAGCACGCTGTAGGGCTTGCGGCGCACCGCCTCGGTCAGGTGGCCGCCCTCCTCGTAGCCCACATAGCCGGGGGGCGCGCCGATCAGGCGTGCCACCGAGTGCTTTTCCATGAACTCGGACATGTCGACGCGGATCAGGTGATCCTCCGAATCGAACAGAAACGCCGCAAGCGCCTTGCACAGTTCTGTCTTGCCTACGCCCGTGGGCCCAAGGAACAGGAATGAGCCATAAGGTTTGTCAGGATCGGACAGTCCCGCGCGCGAGCGGCGGATGGCATCCGATACCAATCGGACGGCTTCGTCCTGGCCCACCACACGCTGGTGCAGGCGGTCTTCCATTTTCAGCAGCTTGTCGCGCTCGCCCTGCATCATCTTCGCCACCGGAATACCGGTGGCGCGCGACACGACCTCGGCGATCTCCTCGGCGCCGACTTCGGTGCGCAGCAGTTTCAGGCGGGCGAACGGCTGCGTGCCTGACTTGGCATCGCCGCCCTCCACTTTCTTGATCTGCGCCTCGAGTTGCGGAATCCGCCCGTATTGCAATTCGGACACTTTCTGCCAGTCGCCTTTGCGCCGGGCGGTGTCCATTTCCAGCTTGAGCTTCTCCAGTTCTTCCTTGATGTGCTGCGAACCCTGCACGCTGGCCTTTTCGGCCTTCCAGATTTCCTCCAGGTCGGCGTACTCGCGCTCGAGCTTGGCAATCTCCTCGGTGATCAAGGCGAGGCGTTTTTTCGACGCCTCGTCCTTCTCGCGCTTTACCGCCTCGCGCTCGATCTTGAGCTGGATCAGGCGGCGGTCGAGCTTGTCCATGACCTCGGGCTTGGAGTCGATTTCCATCTTGATGCGCGCGGCCGCCTCGTCAATCAGGTCGATGGCCTTGTCCGGCAGGAAGCGGTCGGTGATGTAACGGTGCGAGAGCTCCGCGGCGGCGACGATCGCCGGATCGGTGATGTCGACGCCATGGTGCACTTCGTATTTTTCCTGCAATCCGCGCAGGATGGCGATGGTCGCCTCGACGCTGGGCTCGCCCACCAGCACTTTCTGGAAACGGCGTTCCAGCGCCGCATCCTTCTCGACATACTTGCGATATTCGTCCAGCGTCGTCGCACCGACGCAGTGAAGCTCGCCACGGGCGAGCGCCGGCTTGAGCATATTGCCCGCATCCATCGCGCCCTCGGCCTTGCCGGCGCCGACCATGGTGTGCAACTCGTCGATAAAGACGATGGTCTGGCCCTCGTCCTGCGAGAGTTCCTTCAGCACCGCCTTGAGGCGTTCCTCGAATTCACCGCGGTATTTGGCCCCGGCAAGCAATGCCGCCATGTCGAGCGACAGCACCCGTTTGCCCTTCAGGCTGTCGGGAACCTCTTCGTTGACGATACGCTGCGCCAGCCCTTCGACGATGGCGGTCTTGCCCACTCCGGGCTCGCCGATCAACACCGGGTTGTTCTTGGTGCGCCGCTGCAGAATCTGGATCACCCGCCGTATCTCGTCGTCGCGGCCGATCACCGGGTCGAGCTTGCCCAGGCGTGCCCGCTCGGTGAGGTCCATGGTGTATTTTTTGAGCGCCTCGCGCTGCCCTTCCGCTTCGGGGTTGCCCACCGTCTCGCCGCCGCGCACCGCGGCGATCGCCTGTTCCAGCGCCTTGCGATTGCCGCCGGCCTCTTTCAGAATCCGCCCGCCCTCGCCCTTGTCCTCGCCCAGGGCCAGCAGAAACAGTTCCGATGCGATGTACTGGTCGCCGCGCTTCTGCGCATCCTTGTCGGCAAGATTGAGCAGGCCGGACAACTCGCGCGAGATCTGGATCTCCCCGCCGCCACCTTCCACCTTGGGCAATCGGTCGATACCCTTTTTCACTGATTCCTTCAGGCGGGGAATATTGACCCCGGCACGGGACAACAGCGCACCGCCGTCCTCCTGTGCCAGCATCGCGGCGAGCAGGTGCAGCGGCTCCACATAGGGGTTGTCCTGGCCTGCGGCTATGCTTTGCGCATCGGCAAGAGCCTGTTGAAACTTGGTCGTCAATTTATCCAATCGCATGTTTTCATCCTGATGGGTTGCGGCCGCCTGGTTCTGCGCACAACGGAAAAACATGGATTGATACGCGCAGCCCAAAGCCCTGCCTGTTCGAACAGGTATATGAGGGCTCCCGCGCCCTTTTCAACCGGGCGCGGCGAAACAGCGTCCGGGTGCGCGTTGCCGCAATCAGGGCGCGGACGTTCCGCGCCGGATAGTGTAGACCGCCGCCGCACAAATCTCGCGCCGGCTGTTGCAAGCAGCTCGGCAAGCTGCCCTTAGCGCCGGGCCGGAGCGTGCCTCAGTACGGTAGCCGCTTTGAGGTTCAATGCAACGCCGCTGCCAATCACCGGCGCCGCCATGGTGATTGGCACCGGCACGGCGCCGGCAATTTGGTTTGCCGGGCTCGCGACCGAATCAGCGTCGGAGTGAAAAGGCTCCAGCCACAGCACCGCCCCCACCGCCACGCCGGCAAGCACCGCGCCCCCCTGCAACAGGGTGCGTCGTGTACCCCACCACGCGATGGCTTGCGTCGCGCGCCTGAGGGCAGCGCTTTTCCCGCGTGCCAGCAATGCTGCCGCAGCCGCGGCGCGCGCCCTGGCGTCGGCCGCCTGCTTGACTTCGCTTTCCGCCTTGATGCGCTCCTCGGCCCGTTGCAAAGCATTGGCTTCGGCAAGCTGGCGCGCCTGCGCCGCCACCGCCAGTCGCATCTCACCTGAGGCGTGCTCCCGTGCAATCGCCGCGGCGCGCTCTTCGTCGAATTTCAGACATTGCTGAGCCGAACACAGGCTCGCTTCACTGGCCGCGCGTTCCTCGGCGGCCGAACGCGCCGCAAACTCAGCCTGAATATGCAACTCGGTCTGCCTCGTCTGCTCCTCCTCGGCCACCTGCCTGCGCCGCGACTCCTCGATCAACGCGAAATCCGCGGCCGACCTCAGTTGCGCAGCCCTCGCGCATTCATCGGCGGCACGCGCCTTGGTCTGCGCCGCAACTGCGGCCAGGTTTTCTTCCTCAAGACGTTTTGCTTCGGCATCGAGTAAAGCCTGCTCGGCCTCGGCTCTGCTGCGTGCTTCGGCGCTGGCCTCCTGTTCTGCACGCAGGCGCTGTTCAGCCACAGCCGCGGCCGTCTGTGCCAGGCGCAGCCTAGCTTCCTCGGCATTCAATCTTTCCCGGGTTTGGGCATTGGCCTGTTCTTCGCGCAGCGCGCATTCACGCGCCATTTCAAGCGCCTGTTGCTGCGCCAGTTCGCGCGCCGCCTTCGCGCAGGCAGCTTCGCGCTCGGCTTTTGCGTGGAATTCCTCGGCGTCACGCGTCCGGGCCAATGCCTCGCTCCGGGCACGCTTTTCAAACTCCACCCGCTTGCGCTCCGCCTCCAGCATCGCCTGCTCGGCCTCGGCCCGGGCGCGGGCCTCCTCATTGGCTTTCTCGGCAACGCGCAAGCGTTCCTGCTCGAATTTCAGCCGCTCCTCGGCTTTGGCGCGGGCCTCTGCTTCCCGCTTCACGCTGGCGCGCACCACGTCCGCAGCGGCATTCTCCGCGGCCTGCCGGCGCCGTATTTCCTGCAGCAGGGCGATATCCGCTGCAGATTTTTCCTGCGCCGCCCCGGCCAGTTCTTCACACGCGCGGGTGTGTGCGAGCGAGGCGGCTTTGGCACGCTTCTCCTCCTTGAGGCGCATCCGTTCCGCCTCCAGCAAAGCCTCTTCGGCCTGCGCCCTGGAGCGGGCTTCGGCGTCGGCCTGTTCGGCCAGCCGCAGGCGATCCTGCCCGGCCTGCAGCAGGTGCTGGGCTTTCGCCCCGGCTTGCGCCTCCAGATGGACGCTGGCACGCACCGTCTCGATGGTGGCCTGCTCCAGCGACTGCCTGCGCCGTGTTTCCTCGAGCAAGGCGATCTCCGCGGCGGATTTGCTGTGCGCGGCTGCGGCGCACGCCTCGGCGGCGCGCGCATGCGCCAGCGCCGCAGCCCGGGCGCGATTCTCCGCCTTGACACGCTTGCGTTCCGCCTCGAGCAAGACTTGCTCCGCCTCGGCTCTGGCGCGTGCTTCGGCAAGCGCCTCCTGTTCGACGCCAAGGCGTGCGTCCGCGTCGACCGCGGCAGCCTGCGCGAGGCGCAAACGATCCTGCCCGACCTGCAGCAGTTCCTGCGCCTTGACGCCGGCCTGGGTTTCCAGGGCCATACTGGCGCGCGCGGCCTCGGCGGCGGCTTGCTCGGCTGCCTGGCGGCGCCGCGCCTCCTGCAGCAATTCAATTTCGGCGGCGGTTTTTTTCTGCGCCGCTTCGGCACACTCTTCCGAGGCATGGGCATGGGCCAGAGCCGCAGCGCAGGCGCGATTCTCTTCCTTGAGGCGCTTTTGCTCGGCTTCAAGGAGCGCCTGTTCGGCTTCGGCGCGAGCGCGCGTCTGGGCAAGCGCCTCCTGCTCGAGCTGCAGGCGCGCGTCCGCGTCGGCCGCGGCGGCTTGCGCAAGGCGCAGGCGCTCCTGCTCCGCTTTCAGCCTTTCCTGCGACTTGGCATTGGCTTCGTTGTCGTATTCAGCGCGCTTGCGCGCAATTTCGGTCGCACGCTGTTCGGCCTGGGCACGCGCCTCGGCAATTGCCGCGGCGTCACGTTCGGCCTCCGCATTCTCCAGCGCGGCTTTTGCCGCATCGCGATCCGCTGCGGCGCGCGTGCTGGCGGCGGCGGCAACCGCCTCGGCGGCGGCAATGCGCTCCTGGAGACCGGCCACCGCCTGCGCTTCGCGTTCAGCCATCACCTGGGTCACGCGCTCGAGTTCCGCCTCGGCGCGCGCCCGTTCCTCGGCATCGCTGCTGGCCGCCAGTTCGGCCTCCAGGCGGCCCTGCACCGCAGCGAGCTCACGCGCCTGGGCGCGCGAGCGCGCGGCCGCGGCCGACTCGGCCTGTGCTTCGGCCTGCGCCTTGGCTTCGGCAAGCGCGCGCAACTCGCCCTCCATGCGCAAACGCGCCTGGCGCGCCTGACTTACGTGTTCTGCAACCTCCTGCCTGATCTTGCGCTGCGCCAGCAGGCGTTCCTCTTCGCGAATGCCCACCTCGGCCTGTTCGGCATACTCCGACTCGACATCGATGCGCGCGGCGGCAACCACCAGCAACTCCTGTTCGGTGTGTGCCTTGTACAGTGCCGTTTCGCGCGCGAGCATCTCCGAACTGGAACGAGCCTGGGTCAGGCGCTCGGCGTGAATTTCCGCCAGTTCGCGCCGGCGGCTGGCCTCCAGGGCATCGGCCTCGGCCGATTGGCGGGCGAGCGCGACGGCTTTTTCCTGCTTGAGTTGAAGCGCGCGCGCCCTGGCGGCAGCCTCCATTTCCTTGAGCAGGCCTTGTAACTGGTCGGCCTCGGCCTGCATGCGCTCGGCCTCGCCGCGCTCGATGGCGGTCCTGGCCTGGTTGCGAACCCGCAATTCACGCTCGGCTGACAGTCGCGCCAGCGCCGCCTGGGTCGCCTGGATATCGGTTTGCGCGCGCGCCTCGGCCTCGACTGTAGCGAGGGTTTCGGCCTCCCGATGCTCCGCAGCTGTCGCCTGCGCCCGGGTTTCCGCCTCGATACGTATGCGCGCGCTGGCAGCGGCCTCTTCTTCGGCCCGGATGCGGGCGTCGGCGGCGCGTTTGGCCTCGGATTCTGCGAGCGCTTTGGCTTCCGCCGTTTCACGGGCCCGCGCTTCAGCGCGGGCTCGCACATTTGCAGCAACCGTCGCCTTGGCTTCGGCCTCGACGCGGGCGACCGCTTGTTTAATCGCCCCCAGTTCGGCGATCTCCCGAGGCTTCGGATCCGTCGGGCATGAATCGCCGCTGCCGGCGTCGAATGCGAGGACAAGTCGGGCTGCTTCTGCGCTGGATTTCATATGCACCGTCCGTAGGTGGGTGCGTGGCAGGCACGGCCCGCACGCAAGGCGATCTGACCGCCTCGGCCACATTATTCGCGGCGACGCCAGATTCGAATTGCGGAATAAGCGGAGTTTCCCGAGCCATTTCCGCCACTGCCGGCAGGGCAAGGCTTTTGCTGAAGGCTAAAGAAATTGAAGATTGCGTCGATATTCCCAGTGCGAATGGACTGCAAACCGCTGGTGCCATCTAGTGCCAATAATCATCCCGAGGGAATGGCTGAGACACCCCTAAAGGAGCGTCGACAGGAAATGTGCACCGATTTTATCGACACAAGGGCCTTGATAAAGCCAGACGCCGCTGCAAAATCAAAGGCCCCATCATGACTTTTCTGAGTTGGCGGGACAATTACACCGTGGGCATTCCCCAAATTGACACGGAACACCAGTATATTTTCCGCTTGACCAATGAATTCCACGACAAATGCGCTGGCGGCGATAGGGACGCAAAACTTCTGGTCATGCTGAACCGGCTGGTGGCTTACGCGGAGCAGCACTTCCAGCATGAAGAGTCGCTGATGCAGGAAGTGGGCTACCCCCGCCTCGAGCGCCACCAGGGCCAGCACGTGGAGCTGTTTTCCTCCATTTTTGCGCTCAGCGAGAGGGTGGCGCAGGAACCCGGCAAGGCGGACGCCGAAGCTCTGCGCTTTCTCAAGACCTGGATGCTCGATCACATCCTCAAGGACGACATGGACATCGGCGATTTCCTGCGGCGCAGGGCTGTCGCCACGGAGAAAACCATTCACGACGGCGCCGTTGATGAAAAACAAACTGCCGTGGCTGCGGGTAACGCCGTTGCTGCGCAAAGTCCGATACAGTGAAACGCGGCGCCGGTCTGGTTTGACGCGTTCAGGCCGAGTGCAAATCCCGGCCTTGAACATGGCCTGAAGATAAGTCATACCATGCTCCCATCATGATGCTGAAACGAATCAAGGTCGAGCACCTGAAGCTTGGCATGCACCTGCAGGAACTTTGCGGGTCGTGGATGTCCCACCCATTCTGGCGCTCCTCGTTCGTCCTGAAAGATCCGAAGGACATCCAGCGCATCCTCGAAAGTGGCGTCCAGGAAGCGTGGATCGACACCGGCAAGGGGCTCGATGTCGATATCGCTATCGAAACCGGGCAGTCCAAGGCCGAAGTCGAAGCGCAGATCGATATCGCCCTGGTGGGCATCGACAACCGCGCCACCGAGGTGCACCAGCGCTCGTCGTTTTCAGAGGAAATACAGCGTGCGGCCAAGACCTGCGCAAAATCCAGGGACGCCGTGGTGTCGATGTTCCAGGAGGCCCGCATGGGCAAGGCCATCGAATCCGAAGATGCCCTGCCGCTGGTGGAGGAAATAAGCCGCTCGGTGCTGCGCAACCCGGGCGCGCTCATCAGCCTTGCCCGGCTCAAAAGAGCCGATGACTACACTTACATGCATTCGGTGGCCGTTTGCGCGCTGATGATTTCCCTGGCGCAGCAGATGAAGCTCGAACCACAGGAGATGCGCGCAGCCGGTCTTGCCGGCTTGTTGCACGACGTCGGCAAGATGATGATTCCGCTGGAGGTGCTCAACAAGCCGGGCAAACTCAGCGACGCCGAATTTGCGCTGGTGAAAACCCATCCCGAAGAGGGGTACAAGATGCTCCTGAACGGCAACGGCATCGCCGAGATCGCGCTCGATGTCTGCATCCATCACCACGAAAAGGTGGATGGCAGCGGCTATCCGCATCGACTGCGCGACGACGCCATCAGCCTGTACGCGAAAATGGGGGCGGTGTGCGATGTCTACGACGCGGTCACCTCGGAGCGTCCCTACAAGAAGGGCTGGGATCCCGCCGAGGCGGTTCGCCGCATGGCCGAATGGAGCAACAGCCATTTTCAGAACAACGTATTTCAGGCCTTCGTCAAAGCCGTGGGCATCTACCCCATAGGCACACTGGTCAGACTGCATTCGGGTCGCCTCGGCGTGGTCATCGAGCAGACGGGGCGTTCGCTGCTCAAGCCCCAGGTAAAAGTATTTTTTTCACTCAAATCGCAAGTGCGCTTGAAACCGGAAATCATCGATCTCGACAACCCCGCTTGCAGTGACAAAATTGCCGCGCACGAAGACCCGCTCAAATGGGGGTTTCCCGACCTGGAGCAGCTGTGGCGAGGCAGCGTGCCCAGGCCCGGATAATCGGACTGCCGGCGCCGCAACCACCCTGCGCTTCAAGCCGGGTTACGCTCACAGATGATTGATTGATGCGTTGACACGCGTTGCGATGGCGTAGAATTTTTCCACGCTCAAACCAAGCACCGACAATGCCCATTCCCCGGCGATTGCCCATTCCTGGCAAACCTCGCCGGTGGCCAGGCAGTAGAGCTGCTCGGCGGCCAGTCCGATGGCAATCAGCGCGAGCGCCCCCTCCTCGGCCCCGGCCTCGGCGCGGATTTCAGGCGAATACAAAACATCGTGATGATGCAGGATGGCACTACACTGCGACTCGGGCAGGTGCCAGTTGCGCGCCAGGTGCGCGCCGACGCAGGCGTGATTGGTGGCATAGCGCTCGTTCTCGATTTCGAACACCGGTTCGCCCGGTGACAGCGCGGAGCCGTCGAAAATATCCGCATAGATTGGAAATTTTCGCAGCATCACCGGCATGCCGCAATCGCGAAACAGGCTGTAGGTACAGACGATGCCGCTGTCGCCCTGGCCGGTTTCGCGGCTCAACAGCGCCGAGATCAGCGATATCGTCATGGATGACTTCCAATAGTGCTCCATGCCGGGTCCGGCCGTACCGGAGAACGCCTGGCGCAGCAGCAACCCGGTCACCAGCTGCGTGACCGTTCTCAGGCCCAGAAGTGCCAGCGCCTGCTGCACCGAGACGGCTTTGACGCGCAATCCATAAAAAGAAGAATTGGTGACTTTCAGCATTGCCGAAGCCAGCGCCACATCCCCCCCCACCAGACGGACGATGCGGCGAAAGTCCGGTACCTCGGTGCGCGTCTCGTGCAGCAACCGGGTCAGTATCGCAGGACAAGGGGGAATCCCTATCTCCGACACGATCCGGTCGGCATTGCGATCCAGAATGTTGCTGTCGATATCCATGATGATCAGTTCCGATCCATTCAGGCTGCTAGGGCAGCGGTTGCGGCCCCTGGATGGCAAAGCCCTGGCCGAAGTCCACGTTCAAAGCGCGCAGTTGCGCGATGGTCTGCTCGCTCTCCACATGCTCGGCGATGGTCTTGATACCGAGCCTGTGACACTCCCGGTTGATTGCATCGATCTGCGCAATGCCGGCGCCACCCTGGCTGAGCACGCGCACCAGAGCGGGGCTGAGTTTGACGAACTCGGGTGACAGCCGCCGCACCAATTCAAATGATTCCTTGCCGCCGTCGAAACGCGCCAGGATGAAGCAGCAGCCGTGCGGCCTGAGCTGGGCCATCAGGTTGCGCAGCGGCTTGGTGTTATCGAGGATGCTGTCGCAGGTGATTTCGAAAGAAATGGTTCGCGAGGGCAATTCCGCGGCCTGCAGGTGCCGGCGCGTGAAATCCCCGAAGCTGCGATCGCCAAGCGTGGCCGCCGACAGATTGACGCTGTTATGCGGCACCGGCCAGTCTGGCCGTATCGCCAGTGCCGAATGCACCCAGCGGGCCACGCGGCTTACCACCCAGCGGTCCAGATAAGGCAGCAATCCGCAATCTTCCAGAATCGGGAAGAAACTGCCCGGGGGCAGCAGCTTGGCCTCTTCCTCCTGAAAGCGGATCAGAATTTCCTGAAACGGCCGCGAACTGCCGGGTTCGGACTCGTTCGGTTGCAGGAGCGCGATTTTTTGCCCGTAAAGAATGAATTCATTCTGCCCCAGCGCCGCCGTTAGCCGGTCGGCAAGTTCCTGGTTTTGCTCGACGATCTGGTCCATGCCGCCTCATGCGTCGAAGGGTCCGGCGGTTACCGCCGCGCCGGATGCCAAAGATACTGCCGGATGCTGATCGCGGGGCGGGCACCCGCCCGCCGTACACCCTGCACCCGTTAATCATTAACAGACCCGGTTGGAAGCGGCGCTTCAGCAGGCCTGCGCCTCGTCCGGGACATTCTCAACGCGTATGTTCGGTGACGCAATCCTTGAGTGAGGCCGCAACATTGCCGGCTTTGAGGGTGCAATCACCGGATTTCAACGCCGACGATTTGCTGTTCGAAGTGCTCGAGTTGCCGGCGCTTCCACCCTCGCCAGCGGTGGTGCCGCCGCGATTTGCCGACTTCTGCCCCTTGGAGGCGCGCTCGGCCGCAATGATCGTTCCCAGGGTTTTGACCGCTTCATCCAGGCGCTTTTGCTTTTCCGCCGCAGTTTTCGCAGATTCAGCCAGGGTCGTCTCGAGCTTTTTCTCCACATCGAGACGCTTGGCCATTGCCTCCTCCAGCTTTTTCTCGGTTGCAGCGATATTGGACGCCTCGAGCTTTTTTTCCGCCTCAAGCATCTTGGTTTGGGCTTCCGCGAGTTTTTTCTCCGCGGCAGCGATGGTTTTGGCGTGTTTGGTTATGGTCGCCGACAAAGTCGCGGTTTCCGCGCTTTTGCGGCCGAGCAACCCCTCCAGCAGGTTATAGGCGATGGCGACACCACCCATGCTGCCCGCCAGCACCATGCTGAAATAGAGCAGGAAGCTGCGCAGGCGGTGCTTTTGGGGTGGCGCCCCCTTCTCCTGCCCCTGTTCATCGTCGCCGTCCAGGGCCGGATGCGCTGCCGCCGGCGCCCGCGCGCCGTGCCGCGCCGTCCGCGAACCCGGCCGGTCCTCGCCGTCGTCCTGTGCCGTATCCGGGTCGGCGCCGCCCCACTTGCGCAGGCGCAGCAGCAGGGCAATGAGCGGATTCAGAACGCTGCCCACCGCTTCACCTTCAGTGGTACGCAACGAGCGCAGGGCGTGCGCCCAAAGGCTATCGTTCCTGGCAGAAGCTTCGTCCGATGGAGGGCCCGCGGCGCGGGCCGGCGCATGTGACAGAGCGGGAGTATGGGCATTGCTCAAAGCAGTCTCTCTTCATGCCTGAACGATTGAGTCTTTTATCGGCCGGAAACGCAAAAAATTGAGCGCTGGGAAAACGCCCTCCAGGCTGTCAATACGTTCGCACGGCGCTGCAAACGGACCGGTGCCAACAGAATCAAGGGGGGCTAAAGTTCAGCGGCAAATCCGCCGACAAGCGCGGATTGTCGGCGTATCCCCCGGCCTCAATGCCGGGTCTGGCAGATGCCGATACGATCCCCGCTGCGCTCGCCACCGTGACCGTCCTGCGCCCACGAACGCGCCTTGCTGTCCTCATCCACATCATGCACCGCTTCAAGCGTCACGTTAACCCGGGTGCCTGGCTGAATGCCGAACGCCAGCAGCATGCGGGTATCGTCTATGGCCTTCACCCCGACGAACAGCTTCAGCCCGTTGATCCAGATGGCGATATCGTTGCCGGAGGCAACCTCTTCCTCGAATTCGCAACCCATCGCCCGCAGTCGAGCGCTCAGCTGTCCTGAGGGGGCGGACCGAAACGACAGTACGCCGGCCTGATCAAGGCTTTCGCCGTCGACATAGATCTGTTCGTCGAACGCCACCCAGTAGCGGCGCAATCGCCGGTTGCCGCGCGGGTTCCACAAACGCGCCACGCTACCCATGACGCCTCCTGCGGGGCTTGCCGCACATCGACTCGGCGAGGCAGCGCAGGCAAATCGCGATGGCGCGATTCTGCAGGGCCAGTTCGAACGGCAGTTTCAATCCGCTGCGTACCCAGGCCTGGCGCAACGGGTCTTCAATTCGCGAAGTCTCCCCCAGGGGCAATTCCATCTGCAGTGCCATGGCAATCTCCTCTACGGAGTGCTGCGATTGGGCGCTGCGCGGGCTACGCGCCCCCCACCTACGTCAGCATTATCGTCACGTTTTACCGAAACCGAAGGGCGGATTAACGGGCTTTTCGCCGACCAATTCCCGCAACCGGCAAAAGCGCCTCAGCAAGCCTGCAATTTCGCGGCTACTGTCCGCGTCAGGCGCTCCACCACCGCACAGAACTCATCCACCGTGTCGGCCTTGAATAACAATTCCCGCACTCCCGCCTCGCCAGCCTCGCTGCGCAAGGCCTCGTCGATGAAACCCGAGGCAATCGCCACCGGCAGGTCGGCACGGATTTTCCGCACCTCGCGCGCCACCTCCAGGCCCGATGCGCCCGGCATGTTGTAATCGGTAAGCACCAGGTCGAATGCGCCAGGGTCGGCGCGCAGCGCCGCCAGGGCTTCGCTTTGCTCAACAAAGCCGTTGACGCGAATGCCGTGACGCCCGAGCAGGCGCTGCACCAGAAACACCAGCGCGGCATCGTCATCGAGGTAGAGAATGCACTTTCTGCCATCCAGAACCGGCGGCTTTTCAGCCGTGTCTGCGCTTTGGCGAGGCGCAGGATTTCCGTCCTGTGCTTCCTGCCAGGTGGTCGCGGGCAGATAGACCGAGAAGGTCGCACCCTTCCCGGGTGCGCTCGCCACCACAATCGCCCCATCATGCGCCTGCACGATGCCGTGCACCACAGACAAGCCCAGGCCAGTACCTTCATCCACGGCCTTGCTGGTGAAAAACGGCTCGAAAATCCGCTCGAGCGTGGCCGCATCCATGCCCGGCCCGTCGTCGCTCACTGTGAGCCGCGGCGTACGGCCAGAGTGCGCCAGCTGCAGTCCCCGCAGTTCGTGGTGAATGCCTGCCAGTGTCGCATCGAGCATCGCCGTATCGAGGCTTATCGTGATGCACCCGGGATTGCCGCCCATTGCCTGCGCGGCATTGGTTGCCAGGTTGATCAGGACCTGTCCAATCTGCGTGGCATCGGCAAGTACCGGCGGCACCCCGGCATCGCACTGTACCTGCAGGAGCACGCGTGCCGGCAGCGCAGCGCGCAGCAGGCGCGCCGACTCCTCCACAATCGGCGCCAGCTGGATGGGCTTGCGCTCGATCGGTTCGCGGCGGCTGTAGGCCAGAATCTGCCGCACCAGATCGCGCGCTCGCGCGCCGGCCTTGCGAATCTCCTCCAGGCTCTCCAGCGCAAGGGGGTTGGCTCTGGCATCCTGACGCGCCAGTTCGGTATTGCCCAGGATGGTGGCAATGATGTTGTTGAAATCGTGCGCGATGCCCCCGGCAAGGGTGCCGATGGCCTGCATCTTCTGCGCTTGGCGCAATTGCGCCTCCAGCGAAGTGCGCGCGGTAATGTCCCGTATGAACGACACGATGTGTCCGCCTTTGTCCGACAGGTATTTGACGCTGACTTCAACCGCGTAAATGCTGCCGTCCTTGCGGCGTTGGCTGGTCTCGAACCGGGACTCCCCCTGCTCCATGATATTGCGCAGGCGGGCGGCGATTTCCTCGCCGGAATGAACGGCATCCAGGTCCGCGACGCGCATGGTGAGCAGTTCCTGCATGCTGTAACCGCTCATCTGGCAGTAGGTGTCATTGACCTCCAGCAGGTCCCCTTGCGCATCCACCAGCCAGAACCCGTCCATGGCAGTCTGCACGATGGAACGGTGCAACTCCTCGCTTTGGCGCAGGATATCCTCGGTGCGTTTGCGCTGCGTGATGTCGCGAAGAATGAGCGACACACCGATAGTCGCTCCATCCGCGTCGACAATCTTCGATTGCGTGATCGACACATCGACTCTGCGCCCGTCGCGGGCAAGGCGCACCGAGTCGTAGGATGCCACCAGATGACCAGCGGCCAGTTGCGTGCGATTGCGCTCGACCTCCGGCAATTTTTCCCCGGGAATGAAGAAACTGATGTCCTTGCCGACAACCTCCATTGCCGTGTAGCCGAACATGCGCGTCGCCGCGGCATTCCAGGTGATCACCTCCGCGAGATCCATGCCGCGGCTGATGATGGCGTCCTGAGAACTCTCGACAATCGCGCCCAGGTGCGCAAGCCTGGCGTCCGCGTTACGGCGCTCGGTAATGTCGCGGGAGATGGCGATGAAAGCGGGCGCCTCATGCGGCGGCGATGCTTTGCGGACAACCGCAAGCTCAAGCCAGCGCCTGCCTTGCGGCAGCGACAGGGAAAATTGCCGACCGCGCGACTGGCCGCTTTGGTGCGCCTCCTGCAGGGCTGCCGTGATGACTGCCGCCGCATCGGCCGGCAATACCTCCGCGACCCGCTTGCCGCGCAATGCCTCCCAGGGGGCGACACGCAGGGATTGTCCGGAGGAATGGCAGGCCTGATAGCTGCCGTCCAGCCCAAGTTCCAGCAGCAGATCGGGGATGGCCTCCAGCGTGGCCCTTTGCGTCGCCTCGCTGTTGCGCAGCGTTTGTTCGCGTCGCGCCAGGGTCTCCAGAAGGCGGTTGAATCCAGCAATCAAATTGCCGATTTCATCCTGCCTTGCGATTGGCAGGGGCTTCGGCCTTTCGTTGGTGCCCGGCAGAACGGACAGAGCCTTCGCCGTGGCCAGCAGCGGTGCCAACTGGCGCGCCAACACCCACCATGTCAGCACTCCGGCGAGAAAACTCAAGATTACCGTTGCCATGAGCAGGCGTTGCTGCATCGCATGGATGGGTGCAAACGCTTCGAGCGTAGGCAGCCAGGCGACCAGAAACCAACCGGTCGCGGGAATGCGACTGGCAGAGGCCAGCACCTCCACGCCGAGCGGATTGACGCTGATACCGGTCTCGTCGTGGCCGTCGACAAAATGATCGATCAGCCGGTCAACACCGGCCGGCGGGAGCGCTTGCATGATGCTGCGCTTGTCGGTGCCGGTGATTATCAATCTGCCCTTGGGTTCCTCCAGCAGGTAACCACCGGTATTGCCGTAGGTGTTTCCGGTAATCTTGTCCAGAAAATTAGGCATTCCCAGATTGATCACCCCCGCCAGCGCACCGATAACCTGACCTTGAGCGTCGCGAATCGGAACCGTCAATGTGAATATCGGCGCCTGCAGTTTCTTGCCCATCACCGGCCGGCCGACAGTTGATTTGCCCTCCTTGAGCGTGGCGAGGACAAAATCCCTTTCGATGTAACTGCTGCCGATCCGGTTTGCCGAGAGCGGCACTTCGGCGATTGCAATGCCGTCATACCGGATAACGGAGATGCCCCCGTTAAAAAAGCGCTGAAGCAGCGAACTCTTTTCAAGGAATTGTTGCAAGGCCGCGCGCTTGCCCATGAGAGCCGGGGTTATGTCTTTGGCCTGGGTTTCCAGTCCCCGCAAACGGTCGACCAGTTCCTGATCGATCTCCGTTGCCAGGATTGAAACCGTGGATTTCTGTTGTTCGCCCAGGAGGCGTTCCATGTCTGCGTGCAAAGTCCGGCTTGCGTAGAACGCCAGGGCCCAGATGCCGACCACCAGTATCGCAAAGGACAGCACCGTCACCCGCGTCCTGAGCGACTGCCACTGAAACAGGTTCCAACTCACGCCAGCGATTTCATAACGGTATCCGCGGGGACCTCAGGTTCTTCCGGACTCTGGATGGTCTTTCAGGCAATTGCTGTATCCAATCGCGGCGGAAAGCCCAAAACCTTTTTGCTTCGCCACCTGCCCGCCGCGCAATCGAGATGCGCAGATGTCCGGACATGGAGGCGGGATTTCGCGTATCAGCCGTGCTTCGGCATCACACCCTTATGGCGCGCATGCCCTGAGAGTGCAGGCAGCGCATCACCGCCGGGGCGATCTCCTGCAGCGGCAGGACCTCGTCGGTCCCGCCCGCGGCAATCGCCTCTTTGGGCATGCCGAACACCACGCAACTGGCTTCGTCCTGCGCAAAATTGTAGGCGCCGGCCTGTTTCATCGCCAGCATGCCCAAGGCGCCATCCTTGCCCATGCCGGTGAGGATCACGCCCACCACGTTCTTGCCGGCGTGCTCGGCGGCGGAGCGAAACAGCACATCGACCGACGGACGATGACGGTTGACCAGTTCCCCGTCGCTCAGTTGCGTCATGTAATTGGCGCCGCTGCGCCGCAGCAGCAGGTGCCAGTTGCCCGGCGCGACATAGGCATGGCCGGGCAGCACCCGCTCCCCGTGTTCGGCCTCCTTCACGCTGATGCGGCACAGGCTGTCCAGGCGCGCTGCGAACGACTTGGTGAAAGCCTCCGGCATGTGCTGTGTGATGAGAATGCCGGGACAGTCCGGCGGCATGCCCAGGAGGAACTCCTTGATGGCTTCGGTGCCGCCGGTTGAAGCGCCGACGATGATCAGCTTTTCCGTGGAAAGGCTGCGATTGCCCAGCGCAGCCGGCAGGTGTGCGCCTTGCGCCGGAGTCGCCGCGGCTCTGGCGCGCGGCCTGGCGGCCGCCGCGGTACGGATTTTGTCGGCAATTTCGGAGGCGTACTCCTGGATCCCATGAACGATATCCATCTTCGGCTTCGAGACATAGTCGACGGCGCCCAGTTCCAGCGCCCGCAGGGTGGCATCCGAGCCTTTTTCCGTCAGCGAAGAAACCATCACCACCGGGGTGGGGCGCAGCCTCATCAGCTTTTCCAGAAATTCCAGGCCGTCCATTTTCGGCATTTCCACATCCAGCGTGATCACGTCCGGATTGAGCGAGCGGATCATTTCGCGCGCCACCAGCGGATCGGGCGCCGATCCAAGCACCTGCATATCAGGCTCGCTGTTGATGATTTCGGTCAGCAACTTGCGGATAAGCGCGGAATCGTCGACCACGATGACGGTTATTTTTTTCATTACGGTTCCTGTTGCAGGATAAGGTTTCAAGTCAAGCCGCATTCAGGGCCTGGTTTTCACGGTTATGGACAAGTTTCACGAATGCGTCCTCCGCCAGAGGACGGCTGAAGAAGAAACCCTGCATTTCATCGCAGCCATGCTCGCGCAGGAAATCGAGCTGCTCCTGGGTTTCGACGCCTTCGGCGACCACCCTGAGACGCAGGTTATGGGTCATGTCGATGATGGTGCGGGTAATTGTCGCGTCATCGCTGCTGGCCGGAATGTCCTTGATGAACGCCCGGTCGATTTTTATGAAATCGATGGGAAAACGCTTGAGATAACCCAGCGACGAATAGCCGGTGCCGAAATCGTCTATGGCCAGCGCGATCCCCATGGATTTGAGCTGGCGCAGCGTCTTGATGGCCTGCTCCGGATTGTCCATGACCATGCTCTCGGTAATTTCCAGCTCCAGCCATTTCGGCGCGAGGCCGCTGGCATCGAGCACGCGCGCGACGTCGCTCACCAGATTGGCCAGCCCGAACTGCCGCGCCGAAAGATTGACCGCGACGCGCAACGGCACCATGCCCTGGCGCTGCCAGGCCCGGTTGCGCTCGCAGGCGGTCTTCAACACCCACGCGCCGATCGGCACAATCAGCCCGGTCTCCTCTGCCAGCGGAATGAATTCGCCCGGCGACACCATGCCCGACCCGGGCCGCATCCAGCGAACCAGCGCTTCCATGCCCGAGATGCGTCCGCTGGCAATGTCCACCTTGGGCTGAAAATGCAGCAGAAACTCTTCCCGTTCAAGCGCGTGCCGCAGTCCGGTTTCGAGCGACAGGCGCGCCAGCGAATGCGTATTCATCGCAGTCGAATAAAACTGCGCATTGTTCATGCCCTTGTCCTTGGCCCGCCGCATGGCAATGTCCGCGCCGGCAAACAGCATCGATGCCTCGCTGCCGTCGGCCGGAAAGGTGCTGATGCCGATGCTGGCGGTCAGGTGGTATTCCTGGCCCTGCAGCATCAGCGGCTCGGCTATCGCGGTGAGAAGCTTGCGCGCCACATTGCCCACCATGCGCGCATCACCCAGTTTTTCCAGCAGCAATGCGAACTCGTCGCCACCCAGGCAGGCGAGCGTGTCCACTTCACGCAATTTGCCCTTGATCCGCTCCGCCATGGCCTGCAGCACCCGGTCGCCGGCGTCATGGCCCACCGCGTCGTTGATGTTCTTGAAACGATCCAGGTCGATGAACAGCACCGCCAGATCCTCGTTGAAGCGCTGCGCATGCACCAGCGCGCGCTGCAGGCGCTGGCGGAACATGGCGCGGTTGGGCAGGGAGGTCACCGTGTCATAGTTGGCGAGCTTGTCCAGGCGCGCCTCGGTGCGCCGGCGCGCGCTGACATCGTTCATGACCGCCGAGTACAAGGGCTTGCCCCCGAGAGTGATGCGGGTGAGGGACATCTCCAGCGGAAATTCCTCACCGGTGGCGCGCAACACACGCATTTCATCGTGATCACCCATCCGGATTGCACTCGCTGTGCCGGAGGCGAATTCGGGCAGATGCTGGCGCAGCAGTCCGAGCAGAGGGGCGGGCACAAAGCGTTCGATGCCCTGGCCCAGTACGTCGACCGCGGTGCAGCCGAAAATCTCCTCCGCCTTGGGATTGAACAAAACCACATGAAGCTCCTCATCCACCACCACGATGGCCTCGGATGCCATGTGGACAATGCCGCGCAGGCGCTCCTCGCTCGCCCGCAGCGCCTCCTGGGCCTGCTCACGCACCTCGAGCATGTGATTGAACTGAAGAGCGACCAGTTCCAACTCAGTCGGACCGGCGATGCGCGCGCGCGCGCCCAGGTCGCCATTGGCGACTTTCGTCGAAATGCGGGCCAGAGCGCGAATTGGCTTGACGATGGATGAGGCGATCCGGTAGGCCAGCGCCAGCCCCACCAGGAAAGCGGCAAGGCCGACCAGGGCCGCGTCGCGCGCATTGTGCGAATCGGCGAACACAGACCATGCAGCCAGCCCCGTCGCAGGCAGCAGCACTGCCAGCACCAGCAGGATCAGCCGGGCGCGAATGCTCAAGGGGCGCATGACTATCATGACCGCGGCAGGTGACGGTTTCGCCGTTCAACCAAACAGCTCGACCTCGCCGGCAACCTCCTCTTTGATGATGCGCGCGCTGTATTCCTTTTCACGCGCATAGATGGTTTCGTTATGAATGTTGCGCAATTTTTTCACCAGAACCTTGCCTGTTTTGGGGAAAAAGTAAACCTTGCGCGGATAGATATCCACCAGGTCCCGGGCCGCGACCGGGATCTTTTCCATGGCGAGAAAACGCAGCGCGAACTGCGCGTTGCGCTCGCCGATTTTCGTCGTGGTCATGTTCGGCAGCACATTGCCGCCGCCGAACACCTTGGCCTCCAGGAGCGTGCGGTGCGCCCCCAGCGAGAGCAGGTTGTTGATCAGAATCTCCATGGCGAAGGTGCCGTAACGCGCCGAGGTACTCACCGGGTTGTCCTTGTCCGGGTTGGCATCGGGCAGCATGAAATGGTTCATCCCGCCGATCCCCGAGAGCTTGTCGCGGATGCAGGCGGTGACACAGGAACCGAGCACCGTCACCAGCACCATGTCGCGCGTGGTGACGTAATACTCGCCGGGCAGAAGCTTGACCGCCTCGATGTCCAGCTGGTTGTCGAAATAAACGTTGGGTGCAAGCACGGCGGATTCCCGCTCAGCGGTGAGCTTGTCGAACCGCATTGGCAAGCTGGTACACCGTCTTGCCACGCAGGGTGAACAGGTTTGCCGCATGGTGAAAACTCTCGGAATGGCCGGCAAACATGAGGCCGTCCGGGCGCAGCAGCGGCGCAAATTTCTTCAGTATCGCCAGCTGCGTCGGCTTGTCGAAATAAATCATCACATTGCGGCACATGATGGCGTGCAACGGCCCGCGCATCGGCCAGTGGTCGTCCAGCAAATTGAGCTGCCGGTAGGTGACCATATTGCGCAGTTCATCGCGCACCCGGGCATGGCCCGCCTGCCTTCCCGTGCCGCGCTGGAAATAGCGCCGCATGCGTTCATCCGACATCTTGGCCAGCCGCTCCATGGCATAGACCCCTTCCTCAGCCTTGGCCAGGACATTGGTGTCCAGATCGGTGGCGAGGATCTTCACCGGCGGGTTGAGCGTGCCGAAGGTTTCCGCCGCGGTGATGGCCATCGAGTACGGCTCCTCGCCGGTGGAGGCGGCGCAGCACCAGAGCACGATGCGCTCGCCCTTGTGTTGACGCATCAAATCCGCAAGAATCGGAAAATGGTGCTCTTCGCGGAAAAACGAGGTGAGGTTGGTGGTCAGTGAATTGGTGAAGGACTCCCACTCGGCATCGTTCTCGGACTCGAGGATCTCCAGGTAGGCATCGAAGCTGGGCAGCCCGAGCACGCGCAGGCGCCGGCCCAGCCGGCTGTACACCATCTCGCGCTTGCTCGGGCTGAGCGCGATGCCGGCGTGATCGTAGATGAGCTTGCGCACCTGCTCGAAATTCCTGTCGCTGAAATCGAACTCGCGCCGCTCGTCTTTGGAGAGCATCGCCTCGTCATTGGCTTGCATTATTTTTCCCGAGTTAGCCGGCTAAACGCTGCAAATTGGCATGGGGTTTTCGTTCCGGTCCTGCCGTGCCCGCTGGCGCGATGCCCCCATTCGAAACGTGCTTGGCCATCCTGAAAATCGCCACCGCCTGCGCCAGATTGCCCGCCTGCTCCTCCAGGCTCTCGGCCGCCGCCGCCGCCTGCTCCACCAACGCCGCGTTCTGCTGCGTCACCTCGTCCATTTGATGGATGGCCTCGTTCACCTGCTCCAGTCCGGCGCTTTGTTCCTGGGACGCGGTCGTGATCCCGGACATGATGTCGGTCACCCGCTTCACCGAACTGACGATCTCCTGCATGGTGCGCCCGGCCTCGTCCACCAGGCGGGTGCCGACGCTGACATTCTCGACCGAGTCCCCGATCAACTGCTTGATCTCCTTGGCCGCCGCCGCGCTTTTCTGCGCCAGCATGCGCACCTCGGTGGCCACCACGGCAAAGCCCCGGCCCTGTTCGCCGGCGCGCGCCGCCTCGACTGCCGCGTTCAGGGCGAGAATGTTGGTCTGGAACCCCTCCTTGCCTTGGGCCGCGATGCGCTTGCTGAAATCACCGTCGTTGGCCGCCTGCACCAGGGCATTGACCTCGGCTTCGGCCGCCACCTCCGCGGTGCGGTCCAGCCATTCCACCGCCGTCCCGAGGCGCACCCCTTTTTCGTCGATCACCGGCACCGCGGAGAGGTTGTAGCTGCGCACGCCCACCTTGATCGAAGCCTTGTGCGGTTGCGCCAGCCCCGAGAGCATGCCCTTTTGCATGGCCGGGTTCTTGTGGAACGCATCCACGTTGGAGCCGATCACCGTCGCGGCGCTGAAGTTCGGCAGTTGCTTCCTGATGTCGGCTTCGCCGGCGCGAAACATCTGGTTCACCGCTTCGTTCATGTACACGATCTTGCCGCTCACATCGGCGATCATCACGCACGAAGTCACCCGGTCCAGCGCGTTCTTCACCCGCAGGTTCTCCGCCGCAACCTTCGCATCGGCCTCCAGACGCTCACGCAGGTCGTGCTGCATCCGCGACATCGAGGCCATCAGGCTGTGGGTGTCGCCGGCTTTCACCTCGATTTTCATCGACAGGTCGCCGGCGGCAATGCGGTTGGCCATCTGCGTGGCCGCCGCCGGTTCACCGCCCAGCGGTTTGGAGACATTGCGCCGGATCAGCAGGAATATCGCACCCAGCAGCGGCAGGCTGAGAATCAGGGCCAGCAAGGCGATCTGCCAGGTGAAGCTGCTTAATTCCGCCTGGGTCTTTTTCAGATCGACGCGCATGCTGACCCCGCCGATCACTTCGCCTTCCTTGCCCTGATGGCAGCCGGTGCAGTCCTTGCCCAGGTAACTTTTCGAATTGAGCATCGGAAAAATGGCAACCAGACCGCTCTGGTCCGGGGTGACTTTGAACAGCGGCTGGCCTTTTTCCAGCACTGCTTTTTCTTCTGCGTTGGGCGCACTGTTCGCCTCGCCCGCGCCGTACTCGGAAATCAAGGAACCGTAGCGAAACACGCGGATGTCGCTGACGTCGTTCGAGTTGCGTATCTGGTCCAGGAATACGCCGCGCTCCTTCGACACCCCGGTGAGCATCATCGCGGTGATGGTGGCCACGGTCATCTGGTTGACGCTTTCGGCGAAGTTCTGCGCCTGGGTGATCGAACCGTCGCGCCGCGCCGTGTAGGTCAGCAAAATCATCAGCGACCACACCACGACAAGGATCAGCGAAATCGAAATCTGCAAGCGCCCCCAAAGCGGCAGCGCGCCAAAGCCCGAGCGCGGCATCGTGATGGCGGGATCCTCGACCCGGCGCGTAGCTGTGCCGCTGCCCGCGGTCTGCAATATCTGTGTCATGTTTCTCGCTTCATGAAGTGTTTTGGCTGAAAACGCCTTCCACGTTTTATGGAAAATAACCTTGCTTTGTGCCGCATCTACCACCCGAAGATGCAGCAACGACGCGGCTTTTCACGTATTTACGCCCTCCTGGAATAGCCCGGTCACGCGACTCAGTGAAGCGAAACATCGGTCAAGGACATGTCCTGGCTGGTCATCAGTCTTTCGATATCCATCAGGATCAGCATGCGTTCATCGACCGTTCCCAGTCCGATGATGTATTGCGTGTCCAGGCTGGCGCCGAACTCCGGCGCCGGACGGATCTGCTCGGCACTCAGCGTGAGCACATCCGACACCCCGTCCACCACCATGCCCACCACGCGGTGCGCCACATTCAGAATGATCACCACCGTGAACTGGTTGTATTCGGCCGAGCCCAGCCCGAATTTGATGCGCATGTCCACAATCGGCACGATCACCCCGCGCAGATTGACCACCCCTTTCAAGAAATCCGGCGCATTGGCGATGGTGGTCGGTGTCTCGTAGCTGCGAATCTCCTGCACCTTGAGAATCTCCACCCCGTATTCCTCATTGCCAAGCGT
>CAIOLO010000058.1 GCA_903859155.1 uncultured beta proteobacterium | reverse complement strand
CCAAAGGGCGACCATGACCAACTGGCTTGATCGCGCAAAGCGTGAAATTCCGCAAGGTGCTGGCCCGACTACTGCCATTGCTGACGAAAGAAATCCAACGGCAGTAACGGCGGTGCGCGAACCGGGGGAACCTGACATTTCGCGGGATTCTATTGGCAGTAATGGCAGTGCCACGGCGGCGGGTTTCCGGGAAATCGAGGCCACCAACAAGTCCACTGTGCCGATGTCGCCAGGCGAAGAATCGGCAATCCGCGCATGGCTCGCACATATCGAGGAAACCGATCCCGCGATTATTGCCGACCTGCTGGAGAAGTGCCGCACCGATGCCGATGCGCGAGGCTACTTCATCGGCCGAGCTGCGGAAGTGCCGCGCCCCACTGCCTTTGACGATGACCGGCGGCGCTGTGACCAGTGCGCGAACCTGACTGGCCGGGGGCTGTGCCTCGCTGCGCGACGCGGCGAGATCGTGGCAAGCCGTACCTATGAGCCGGTGCGCGATCTGCCGCACCGATGCGAGGGCTATGCACCGCGCCCGGAGGATACCGACCGCAGACCGGGGCGGGAACGCTGGCCGGGACTGATACAGAAAGGTGATGACCATGGCAACGCTTGAAACCGATTCCGCGGTGATCCCCTCCCCTGCGACCGCAGAAGCCCTGCCAGCGGCCCCAGGTGGCAAGGGCGGCAACTATGAGGCCGTGCGCTTCAACGCCCTGCAGCACGGCATCCTGAGCCGCCACACCGTGCTTGCGCACGAGGATGCAGCCGAATACCGGGCGCTGCTAACGGCCCTGGTGGAAGAGCATCAACCGGCCGCGGCGACCGAGGCGCATCTAGTCGAAGAACTGGCCGGGATCATCTGGCGCAAGCGGCGGGTGTTGCAGGCAGAGGGCGCGAACATCAACAAGGGCTTGAAGGGCGCGGCGCGCGATGCCGAAGGCGTGATTCCGGCGGCGGCGCCATTCGAGCTTGGACTATCAGGCGAGGGCACCGACCTTCGGGACTTGATGCCTCTGACGCTGGACGAAGTCGCCGAGCGCCAGCGCGATGCCCAACACGATCTGGCAGCCACCGAGAAGGCCGCGGCGATCCTGCGGCGCGGCGGCGCAAATGCTTATGAGAAAGCATTGCGAACCCTGATGCCTGATTCGCGCGAGTGGTGGCAAGAGTTCATGGAGGACGGGGGCGAGGAACACCCGGCGACCGCCGAAGGGCTGGCCGATTTCATCCGCGATCATCTCGAACCGATATGCGTGCGCATCGAAAAAGAAGCACGGCACCATGAGGCGATCAAAGCGCAAGCCCTGGGCGAAGGGCTGCAAGTGCATCGATTGGAAAAGCTGACGCGCTACGAAACGCATCTTGACCGTAAATTCGAACGCACCCTGGCCATGCTTTTGAAGCTGAAAGAGCTTCGCGGCGGGCGATAAGGCGCGAAATCGGCGCTGGAATCGAGAGAAAGCGGAAACCATAGAAATGCCTGGAAACCCAAGCGGGGCGTGCCTTTCCGCGATATTGCACTGTCCAGGAGGGCGAATGAATAGCGGGATAGCCTGATGATTTCGGCAAAATCGAGAGGAAGAAAAAATGGGTGGAATGGGAAGCGGCCGGCGCAATCAAAGCGGGAGGAATGCAACCGACGACTACCGGGCGCTGGACGTGCGGCGCTGGCAACGCGATGGCTTCCTCACGCCGGGCCGAGCGTTTAGCTGGCAGTGGACGCGCAACGGTGAAACGGTGGCATCCATCCAGGTGCGAAGCGAATCTGATCGGGTGGTGCTGTCCTATCGGCAACGCAGCAGCGGCGGCGAATGGAAGGATGAAAACTACCCGGTGCGGCTGGATTGGTCACCCTGCACTTATGGCGGGCAGCGGGCGTGGTTTCTGTGCCCGGCGGCCGGGTGCGGACGGCGCGTGGCGATCCTTTACGGTGGCGGCATCTTCGCCTGCCGGCACTGCTACCGCCTGGCCTATCCCAGCCAGCGGGAGAGCGCCGATGACCGGGCACTGCGCCAAGCGCAAAACATTCGTAAGCGGTTGGGCGGCACGGCGAACATGATGGAGCCATTTCCGCCGAAGCCGAAGGGGATGCGCTGGCGCACCTACGAGCGCTTAGCTGATAGAGAGCGGCGCCACACCCAAGTTTCGCTGGCAGGGATTGTGCGGCGGTTCGGTCTCAAGATCGAGGGGTGAATCTGTTTCGCAAAAATCAGACGGCCCGGTACGGAATATCCGAGCACACGACTTCGACGTCTTCCACGTTGCATGCAGCCAGGCAATCTGCAGCAAATCGTGTCGCCTTCGTGCGGTCTGCTGCGGGGCCAACAACGATTTGCTTTAACGCACCCGCCTGCAAGCGCTTCCAATAAAATTCTCTGTACTTGACCAGTTCGTAGGCGCGGTATCGCCGTCTCACTTCGGGGGGCGGAACATCGGCTCTGTGAATCTGCAAAAACCGGTATTCGCTTTCGTTGCGGTAAGCCTCGTGTTTGAAAAACAGTGCGGCACGCAGCACATGTACCGACAGAGTCACGGACAATTCCTTCATATAGCCATTGAGGGAAGCGCTATCCAAATTCTTGCCTCGCGGCAGCGAGATCAGCTCAAACATGCTTTCGATCATCTGGCGATGAATCTCCGCAAGCACAGCGTCCTTGTACGTGACGCTGAAAGTGCAGTTGTTTGGTATCGCGACGCCATTCTCTTTTGTGAAAGCATCTTCCAAGGCTTTGGCATCGAACCCGAGAGCGTAGCCGCGCCCGTTGTCTGCGTAGGCTCGCCATTGGCCAAGGTCATTGCCGTCCGCGCTGAACGAGCAAACGAAGTAATGGGCGCTGCCTTGCATTCCGCCCTGGTGGAAGGCCGCGAAATGCTTGGCGAACACCTGGCTTTCCGGTGGGCCTTCGGCTGCCTTGTCGTTCAAGATGTTGACCGCATGGGAAAAGCCGTGGCTCAACTCGGAGGGATCATTGAGATTGAAAATGTCAGATAGCCAAAGTTGGCCAGACTCCAAGATGCCCCTCAAGCCAACATCATTGGTGTAGTGATAGATGATCTTGGGCGGTTCCTGCGACTCCACGGTGTCGAGGAATGACTTGACTATGGCTTCTGCGGCGGCATCAAACTTGAGCAGCGCATCCTTCATGTCTTGCGGAATTTTCGTGTTTTCCATCGCCACTCCCAAGGCCACAGCAATCAAGGCGCAATACCGCGTTACCGCGTAGTGGGCGCCAAACGAAGGCACAGAGCCAGGGCGCGGCCTTATGCGCGCTGGCGGCGGTCGAGCCCGCGCAGGCGTAGCGACGGCGCGGCGGTTGCGGGGTTTATCGCAAGCGACGTGACGGAGCGGTCAATGTTACGGCGCCGCCAACACCGAAATATGTCCGGTCTCGCTGGTGTCGGCGTCGCATTCAAATCGGCGACCGTGATAAACGCCAGGGAGCATCCGCGTCACGCAGCAACCGTAATGCCCGCCGCATGCTCGCGGCGCGCCGGTTTTACAGTGATCTCGACCTGCTGGTCGAGCGACACCAGCGCCTGCATCAGGCGTTCAAGCGAAAGATTCTGGAGTTTG
>CAIOLO010000057.1 GCA_903859155.1 uncultured beta proteobacterium | reverse complement strand
TGGGGCGCGGTCATCCGCAGGATCGACCTGAAACCGGAATGATCAAAGCGGGCGCGGAAAACCGGGCTGCCAGCCAGTGTCCGCCTGCACCGCGCTGAAACGGGTTCTTCCGCTTATTCCATTTTGACGTTCGCGGACCTGATCACCTTGCCATACGCATCAAGGTCGGCACGGATCGCCTTGGCATAGTCGTCGGAGCCGAGGATGGCGAGTTCGAAGCCCAGTTTTTCCAGGCTCTGCATCATGTCCGCAGATTTGATGGCCACCAGGCTGGCCGCCTCAAGCAGCGACACGATGGCCCGTGGTGTACCGGCGGGTGCCAGCAGACCGGTGGTATTGGACAGGTCGAAGCCCGGCAATCCCTGCTCGGCGATGGGAACAATGTCGGGCGCGAGCGTCGAGCGCCGGGCGGTGCTGACCCCCAGGGCCTTGATCTTGCCGGCTTTGATCTGCTGGATGCTGGAGGAGACCGCGATCACCGAAATATTCAGATTGCCGCCGAGAAGCGCCGCGAGATTGTCCTGCGACCCCTTGAAGGGGACATGAATCATCTTCAGTCCACCCGACTGCATGGCCAGCGCTTCCATGATCAGATGATGCGACGAGCCGACTCCGCTTGAGCCGTAGCTGAGTTGCCCGGGACGCGCCGCCACATACTTGACGAATTCGGGGATGTTGTTCACCGGCATTGACACCGGCACCACGATGAGGTGCGGCGAGTCGGTCATGCGCAGGATGGGCACGAAGTCCTTCACCGCATCGAAGGGCATCTTGGGGTGCATGGCCGGGAGGATGCCGAACACCTGCGAGGTGCCGATGAGGAGCGTATAGCCGTCGGCGGGCGCCTTGGCGACATAGTCCGACCCGATGAGATTCGCCGCGCCCGGGCGGTTTTCGACCACGAACGGCCGGTTGAAATGCGCGGCGAGCTTCTGTGCCAGCAGACGCGCCAGGGTATCCGGGACACCGCCCGCATTGGTCGGGACGATGAGGCGTACCTGACGGGTGGGGTAGCTTTCCTGTGCGCTGCAGACCGCGGCAAAGCCGCAAAGGACTAGCGTAACGACGAGTCGACGAAGCGTCATCGGTCCCTCCATGATTCATGAAATCCGGTATCCGGCTGGAAGCAGGGTATAGCAAATTAATCGACTCCGCGTTTCGCGGAAATCAGCGATCTTCGGAGTGGGAAAGGTTTTTGGCTGCTCGGGGCAGGCTATACGCTGCGACCGTCACCTTCCGTCGGGTTGTAAGTTGAAGGTTGCGCGAAGGCATTCGATCATTGAAATGACCGCCTGGGTCGGATGGGTAGAAGCGCGATAGGCAATGTAAAGGCGAACCCGCCAAAAAGGGGCGTTGAACGGCAGAACAACCAGGCCTGCTGCCAGCGCATTGGCGACCAGCGTTGCGGGGACTGCCGCCACGTAATGGTTGCTTTGCTTCAACACCGAAAACATGATTTCCAGCGAGCTGACGGTGATCGCGGCGCTCGGCGGCGGGAGATGGTTTGCGGCGAAGACCGATCCAATCTTCGAGGTTCCCATGTGGCCTCTGGCGAAGGTGACCCAGGGGTAGGCGAGAAGCTGGGGCGGTTCGATGACTATGCTGTCTGCCAGCGGATGCGCGCTGCCCGCCACCAGGACGTGCTCGCAATCCATTACCGGTTCGGTTTCGATGTCGGGGTAGGTAGGAAACTCCATCGGGGTGCAGACGACATCCAGATCGCCCGCAAGCAAACCGGCGAGCAACGGGTCCATGACATCGACCGACACTCGCACCGCTACGTTTGGCCGCTTCTGCTGCATGGCGAGAATCGCCTTGGGCAGGTGGTTGACCAGGGCAAAGGCGATGCCCACATTGACCGATCCCTGGTGTCCGCCTTTCAACGCCTGAATTTCAGAAACGGCATGGGCAATTTCCAATTCGACCAGCTTGGCGCGACTTGCCAGCACCTGACCGTAGCGCGTCGGTTCAACCGAATTGTGTCCGCGCTCGAGAAGCTTGACCTCGAGTCGCTGCTCCAGTTTCTGGATGCTTTTTGTCAAGGCCGGCTGCGTGACGTTGAGCACGTGCGCGGCAACGGTAAAGCTTTTGCATTCCACCACGGTGATGAATTGCCGCAACAAGCGCGAGTCAATCCCCCTGACGGCGGCGAGATATTGTTTTCCTCTGTCAGACAGGGTGTTTGCCTGAGCCGATGAATAACGTTCGGCTTCGCGGTCGGCGCGCGTCATCGTGGCAGATTCCCCCGTCGGACGAAGTCCGGGTCTTGAGCGGGGACCATGATCGTTCGGGTTATCCACGAGGCGGTGGGGCAGGCGCCATGGTATGCCCCCGAAATTGGTAAAACGCCATGGCATCTTCTCCTTTTAAGCGATGGCGAATCGCCTGTGCGCAACCCTCGATTCTGGATCGCCTAGCGTCTAATTGCCCGTTTCGAGCCAGTGCTCGGCCTCGCGGTAGAAGATGTCGAGGAGGTCGGGCCGATCATCGCCAAGTTCATCGTTGGTCACTTTGTACCCACGACGGGAAATCATGTATGCCCAGATCCGGTACGAAGGGCGGAAGTGGCGCATTTGCGTCCAATCGATGGGCACTGATTCCCCGGGGTTGACCGGTGCGATCACGTCTTTGCGGTAAATGCCATCGAAGCTGGCCAGTCGCCAACCCACAGGTGTACGCCGCACTCTGGAGAAAAAACGGCCGTACATGATCGTGTCGACTTCCACCGACTCTATCGTGCTGCGGTTGTGAATCTCCATGAGACTCTCCGAAAGGGCACGATCTGCCTTGACGCGTATATAGGTGGGTGTGATGAGGTGGGTGCTGAGCCGCCCTTTTTCAGCCATCTCCCGCGACCCTTGCGCAAATGCTTTTCCCGTGCCTTCGAACCACGTTGTCTTGACGCGCGAGTCCTCCGTGTAACAGGCGGCCAGTTTGTCCCACTCGCTGCAATCGCGCCAGAAGCGCTCCATGCGTACCAGTTCGGCGATGGCCTGCTTGTCTTGACTTTCTCCAGGCGTCTGCATATCGACCCGCTTTGTTTTCACGATTTTCCTTCAGCACTGGCGCTACACCGTCTGGAGGCGCCAAGCAGCATCGGCGAGAACCAAGCTGCACGCCGAACTATATAGTGGCCTCGCCGCCTTCAACCTTGACGCAGATCAAGGCGGGAGGACTTGCCGCCATCCGGCTGGGCCGGCTATCAGGAAGCAAACGGTGCCAGCGGACGACGGGTGATAGCCGCACGGTGATTACCGCTTGACCTCTGGCCAGATCCCCCTTCGGATCATCTGACAAGCTCTCCGAGCTTTCCGATATCGTCCACCTCTTCCAGCCTGCTGACCATCTCCGCAATTTTCTCCTTTCTCCTTTTATCGAGGAAATTTTCCGTGAGGAAACCGAACTTCCTCATCACCTCATCCATCGATGCGGGATTTTCCGGATCTCCTTTAGGATAGTCAAAATGGGAAACCACCTTCCTACCGTCGTTGAGTGTCGCCTCAACGGTGGCTGGGTAGGCCTTCGGATAGACGGCCTCTGCCTCGGGATCGACTTCCCACTCCACCTTGTCTACAAGGGCCAGGACTTCGGGATCTCCGAGCACCTCCTTTCTGAACTCGGCCACCCCGGCCCGATTTTTACAAAGGGCAACCGCCACCGCGTAGGGAAGGCTGAACTGCGCATCCACGTGCGTCACCGGCCGCCGTTTCAGCTCAGTCGGGTAACAAAGGCCAGAGATAGTGCTGTTGTCGGCCTTCACCAGAAGCTGCTTCACATCCTTTGCTCGGACACCCTTCTGGTACAGATCGAGAACGCAGTCGACCGATGTTGCCGCAAACCGGCAACAGGCGTGGACCTTGATGCTCGTATCCATCATCTCCCACTTCTGCCCCAGCGCCTTGGTGATTGGGGCATAGTCGTACTCATCCTGCATGGAAAACATTTTGATGACGCCATCGGGCTCTTCGAAGATGGAGCGTGCCCCCAGGAAATTCTTTCCACCCAGGGAGGCGGACAGCACCCCGTGCATTCCGGCATGGCCCGGCTGCAGCGGTTTCTGCCATGATCCCTCTCTGCGCCACTTCATCACCCCAGCAGCGAAGCTCCCGGCCAACCCTAGGGCGTATGTAGCCTGATTTGCGTCAAGCCTCAGAACCGAGGCGCATCCTGCTGCCGCACCAAAGACCCCGCACGTTCCAGTGGGATGAAATCCCTTGTAAGTTGACTTGCCCAGAAAGGACTCTCCGATTCGGATCATCACCTCGGACCCGAGAATGAAGGCTCGAAGCAACTCCCGCCCGCTGATCGCCTGTCTCTCTCCTAGGGCAAAGACTGCCGGGAAGATGGCCACCGTGGAATGCATGACACCCTCGCGATGGTCATCATCGAAATCAAAGATATGCCCCATGGTCCCGTTCAACAATGCCGCATTCATGGCCGAGGTCTTGAAACCATGGGCAAACACGGAACTGTGCGGATTCCCTCCCTCCAGTCGCATGACCTCCAGCAGGGCCTGGGCCTGCTGTTCCCTGGATGCCCCGATGGTGCAACCGATCAGGTCCAGGATATAGGTCTTCGCTTTGTCAATCGCCTCCTTCGGAAGCGCCTCAAATGATTCATTCACCAAAAACTCGGCAAGGTGTTCTGCAATCTTCTTGTCCTGGATCAACCCGTCCATAATGTCGCTCTCCTTTGTCATCGAAGGTCAAACGGAAGCACGATCCTGTCGCCTCCATCCCCTGGCGCCGGTCTCAGTAATAAACTTCCTTTTCAAAGACCTTAAAATCATGTCCCGGCAGGATCACGTCCGCCTTGAGTCCCGCCATTTTTTCCAAACTCGTGTAATACGCCTTCATGTCAACGTAGAACCCGCTGATCAATGGAGGATCTTGCTCAAGATTTTTGAAAAAACTGATGGCATCCCCTGCAATAAGAATCCTCCTTGTTCCCGTCTCCACGAGGACCTCCTGGAATCCATAGGTATGGCCTGGCGCGAAAATGATTTTTACGCCCTTCGCAATCTTTTTGTCTCCTGAGATCACTGTGTAGTCAACCTCATCGACCATCCTTTTGTTATAACCGTTCACCGTGATGGGAAACGGCGATCGCGCTGATTCCAATTCCTTGCGCTGGATGTAGCGTTTGGCGTTCGGAAACAGATCGTTGTCCCCGCAATGGTCCCAGTGAAGATGCGTCACGACGACGATATCGATATCCTCGCACCTCACTCCGATCTTCCCCAGAGCGCTCTCAAGGGTCTGCTCCCGTTCCCTTTTGTAAGGAGCCGCACGGGGGGGCGCTTTCGCCGGATCCCCGCCTCCGGTATCCACCAGAATTCTTTTATCCGAGCCTTCGATATACCAGGCGATCAGTGGCACATCGATCACCTCGGTGCCAAACCCGTAACCGAAGCCCGTCATCGGCCGCGTAATCGTTCCCACATTCAGGGGATGAATCTTGATCATGAGACTGTTTTCCTTCGCCGTATCAAACTAAAGGTGAATGGCGACCTGGAAGGCGCCGTGAATCGCATCCATTGCGTTTCCCACTTCCCTGCAATCGCCTATCGTGTGAACCCGCCCTTCAGCGGGGAGGGGAAGGGGGTTCGGTTTCACCCCGATGGCCAACACCAGCGTATCCGGGCATTTCAACAGTCCCTCTTTCCCATCCCTTGATATCCGCATCCCGTTCGCGGTCACCTCAAGCAACTTTGTCTTCAGCAGGATCGCCACGCTTGTCTTCTCGATTCTCTCGATGACATCAACCCTGTTGAGCGGACCCTGGTCACTGCAGATTCCGTCCCGCATCTCGATCACCGTCACCTTCTTGCCCAGGTCCTGGAGATACTCGGCCACCTCCATCCCCACCGATCCTCCGCCCAGGATGACAACCTCCCTCCCCAGGTTCTGCGGATTCTCAAGCACATCTTTTGCCAGTCGAATCTCACAGGCGCTGTTGCTCAGGTTGATTCCGGCCGTGATCGGGATTGATCCGGTCGCCACGATGATTTCGTCAAAACGCCCCTCCTTCACGCCTTGCGCTGTCACCTCCTCGTTCAACCGCACCTCGACTCCGAGCTTCTTCAGCCGATTTTCAAGAAACTCGACCACCCCGGCGAACTCCTTCTTGGCTTCAATGACAGAAGCCACTAGCGCCAGGCCGCCCAACTGATCTCCTTTCTCAACCAATCTAACCTGGTATCCTTTTTCTGCGCATACACAGGCCGCCTCCATTCCCGCAACTCCTCCGCCTATGACGAGGACCTTTTTTTTCTTCTCCACTTTTTTGAGGGAAGCGTAGAGCGTTTCGTACCCGACCTCCGGGTTTTGAAGGCAGGTCATGCTCTGCTCCTGCACTAGTTTCTCCATGCAACCCTGGTTGCAGGCGCAACACCTCCGGATTTCATCGGATCTCCCCTCCAGGGCCTTCAATGGCCAATAGGGATCTGAAATCAGGGCGCGACCAATCGCGATCAGGTCGGCCTTTCCGTCGCGAATCACCTCTTCCGCCAGTTCAGGGGTGTTGATCCGCTGAACCACCATCACCGGAATCTTCAACGCCTTCTTCATCTGCTCGGCATAACCAACCAGCCTGCCGCGCGGGAAAGACATGGGTGGGATGGTCCGGTTCATGGCCGAAGGCGTTTCATTGATGCCTGCAGAGACGTGGATGATCTGGACGCCTTCGTTTTCGAGCATCTTCGCAAAGAGGATGGAATCACCGATTTCGAGTCCGCCTTCGACGAACTCCACGACGCTCATCCTGTAGGACAGGACCATGCTGTCGCCCAATGCTTCCCTGACCCGCCTCACCACCATGAGGGGAAACCTCGACCTGCCCTGAAGGTCGCCTCCGTATTGGTCTGTCCGTTTGTTTGAATAGGGGGACAGAAACTCATTGAGCAAGACCCCGTGCGCACCATGAAGTTCCACAGCATCAAAGCCCGCGCTCTTCGCTCTACTTGCAGCATCCGCAAAATATCCGGCAATTTCCTCAAGATCCTTCGTTGCCAGCGCTTCGGCAACGACACCGCTCATCGGGTGAGGCCTCGCGGAGGCGCCGACGTATTCGCCTTCTTTGGTATCCGAGGCATCAAATCGACCTGAAAAATCCACTTTCAGATTGCCCACCCGACCACGATCGCTCAGCTGGACTGCACATCTCGCTCCCCCTGCCTTGATCAACTCGACCAGTTTCCTGAATCCAGGAATGAACTGGTCGGAATGCAGGTCAGGCCCGCCTTTCCGCGCCATTCGCTTGGGATTAACCCTCGTCCCTTCGAAGATGATTAGCCCTGCACCGCCCTTCGCCCTTTCACCGTAATAAGACCTGTGCCTTTCGGAAATGAAACCCGGGGCTTCGGGGTCTGCAAAATTGGTGCCCATCGGGGCCATGACAATCCTGTTCTTGAGCTTCAAAGGGCCGATTTGAATAGGCTGAAAGAGATTCGGAAAATGATTTGTCACCATATGTTTTCTTCCTTTTTCGAGGAGACAGCCGGCCTGAAGAAGTTGAAATTCCATAGATTGGCGGTTTGGTCGCCATTGAACCTGATCACCCCCACGAAATCAGCTTCAGCGACGGTGAGAAGTGACTTGTTCCTTGGACAAGATGGAGCCAGATGTTGCTCAGTCCTTCTTTTCCGTGGTGTATTTCTGTTCCAGCAGATTCCATTCCTTCAATCCCACCGCGGCGAACAGTTCGTGGGGACCTGCCGGCTCGGATAGATTCCAGCCGAGCCCCTTCTCGCTGAGGGCTTTCAGGGCTTTCCTGATCCCATGAAGGACCGGACCAATGCAGACGGCCGGGTAAATCCCGATCTTGTAACCCAATTGCGCGAGTTCAACGGTCGTGAGGGGAGGGGTCTTGCTGGCAGGTCCCGAGACATTGGTTAAACAGGGGGCTTTCACTCTCCTTGGGATTTCCCTGAGCTCGTCAAGGGTTGTCGACGCTTCGACGAAGGCCACGTCGGCGCCAGCCTCGATACAGAGGTTGGCCCTCGTGATCGCTTCCTCGAACCCATAGACCGCCCCTGCATCCGTACGGGCGATGACGATGAAATCCGGGTCCCTTCGGCTATCCACGGCCGCTTTGATCTTTTGCACGAACTCTTCGACCGGGACCACCTGTTTTCCTGCCATGAAACCGCATTTCTTGGGCAGGACCTGGTCTTCAAGATGGATCGCGGCAACCCCGGCCCGTTCATATTCTCTGACTGTCCTGATCACGTTAAGGGCATTGCCGTAACCCGTGTCTGCATCCGCAATCACCGGAAGACCAGTGCATTCCACGATCATGGCCGCATTGGCCACCATCTCCGTCATGGTCATCAGTCCGAGATCGGGTTGGCCCAGCCTGGAAGCCGAGGTCCCGCCTCCTGTCATGTAAATCGCCTCGAACCCGGCCTCTGCGATCAGGCGAGCAGACAATCCGTCATAAGCCCCAGGAGCGATCACCACCTTGCCAGGGGTTTCAAGGTACCTTCTGAGCACCGTAGATGCTTTCATTCTTTTCCTCTTTCAACTTCCTGATGGCTCAAGATATCCCTCATGGGTCAGCAATTCGACAAGCCCCCCCGCGGCAATGATCTTCAGCAGTAGCTCTGGCAGCTTCCCGGTCTTCAAAGAGATGCCTGTGGTCACATTCCTGATCGTTCCGGCGCGAGGATCGATCTCTGCGATCTCGTTTTCACGAAAGGAATCCGAAACAGACGCGCAGTTAAAGGCCGGAAGCCCGAAATCGATGCAA
The DNA here is from genome assembly GCA_903859155.1 of uncultured beta proteobacterium. Classification (GTDB taxonomy): domain Bacteria; phylum Pseudomonadota; class Gammaproteobacteria; order Burkholderiales; family SG8-39; genus 2-02-FULL-62-17. Next base: position 26,939 of record CAIOLO010000057.1, on the reverse strand, counting down.
TTTCTGTAGAAGAGACCGTTTACCGAGTCGGCGACGACGGCATCGATGCCGAGTTCCTTGAATAAAAGGGCGGCAGGCCGTGACGACCCTGTGCCGAAGTTTTTCCCGGCCACTAGGATGTCTCCTTTTTTCACCAGATCGACCCATCCCGGCCGATTGGCCCTGAAGACCCATTTAGCCTGTTCGCTCCGCGGCTTATCGAAGGCTCCGTGCGGCATCATGAGATCGGTGTCGACATTGTCTCCAAACACCCAGACGCGCCCCTTGATCAGCATCTAAACCTCCCTCGGATCAACGATGTATCCGGTCATGGCAGAGGCGGCCACGCTGGCCGGGGACGCCAGATATACCTCTGATTCGGAACTACCCATTCTCCCCTTGAAGTTTCTAGTGCTCGAGCTGATGCATCGCTCGCCTCTTGCCAAAACCCCCATGTGGTGGCCGAAGCAGGCCCCGCAGGTCGGGGGCGTGATCACCGCACCGGCCTCGACAAGCGTGCTCACATACCCGAGACGAACCGCTTCGAGATATACCTCCTGGGACGAAGGCGTCACGATCAGTCGCACCTCCGGGGCCACCCGCTTGCCCTTCAAGATGGTGGCCGCAGCGGACAGGTCCTGCAATTTCCCATTGGCGCAAGATCCGATAAAGGCCTGATCGATTCTGACCCTGTCGAGCTTTCTGATCGGTATCGTGTTGTGGGGAACTGAGTGCGGCAGGGCTACGTAAGGTTCAATATCGGAGACATCGATCGGAAGGACGGATTCAAAAACAGCATCAGGATCACTGGACACGGGCTCAAAGGCTCTATCGGTCCGCTCCCGCAGATAGGAAAGGAGCTTGGCATCAGCCGGAAACATGACGAATTCAGCGCTCAATTCTGTGCACATGGTCGCGAGGGTGTGCCGATCGTCAAGGATCATCTCCTCGACGGCGCCTCCGTTGAACTCAAGATTATGATTAACGAAGTCGCCATGTTTATCGGCAATATAGAAAAGGACATCCTTTCCCGATACCCACTCCCCCCAATTCCCCTCCAGCTCGAAAAGCACGGTGGGATAAACAATGTACCAAGCTGTTCCCTTGCAGGCCGCGTGGAGAATCTCGGCATCTCCAAGCCCTCGGGCCGCGCAGTTCAGGGCACCGGCTGCACACGTGTGAGAGTCGCCACAGGCGAGCAGAGTTCCGGGAAGGGCGATCGCGTTCTCCATGATCACCTGGTGGCAGATGCCATGCCGGCCCACATCGTAGAGCTTGAGACCGAATTTCCTCGCATATCGCCGCGCGATGGCCATGCCATCCGCATCCTTTACGGAAGGCGCAGGCACGGAATGGTCAAAGATCACCGATATCTTCTCGGGTGATTTCACGCGGGTGGGAACCTTGTCCATGAGGGCGAACGAAAGGTCCACCTGTACCACCTGGTCCACGCTGCACTCCAGAATATCCCCTGGCCGAACGACCTCGCGTCCGGAGGCCCGTGCAAGCACCTTTTCAGCCATCGTCATACCCATCCTTGTTTCTCCCTCTATTATTGGCAAACGCAGACGGGTCTATCGGCTTGCATAGAGGTTCTCCGGAACGTAGACAAAACCCTCCATGATCCTTCTCGATGTCCTCCCGAAGGCGGCCTTTGTCAGGTGAAAGCCTGCTGCGTCCTTCGCAACCTCCGCTTCTATGGAAATGGTGCCGCTTGCATGACCCATCCGGACCGTCTTGGTTTGCATCGCCCTCGGTGAGCAGGCCTGGTTGACCAGGGTGCCTTCGATCATCGCCGCGGCGCCCGCGCATACGGTCATCGTTCCTCCGACGGTCTTGTGCATCTCCTGCATGTAGAAAGGTCGTATGACAAAATCAATCTCGTCGGCTTCAACGATGGAATCGTCTGTAAAACTCGCATACGTTCTGGGCTCGCTGACAATCGCCACGAACGGAACAGAAGGCTTCTCCGCCCGTGCTTTGGCTGCATCGCTGACCAATCCAATCATTTGGGCAGCCGTTCCGCGGATCAGTTCAATGGCATTCAGCGACTCAATGATCTTCGGATCCAGGGGTCCTTCAATGCCCGATAAGTTCAAAACCCCGGGCTTGATGAAGCAACCCGGGTTTCCCGCGTCAACAATCGACATTTCGATCTTTCCTATGGATGGAATGGAAACCACGTCCACAGGATGACCTGTGGGAAGGAGTTTCCCGGTGATCGATCCCTCCGCTGCTGAGTAGTCCAGGAGAATCTTTGCGCCGGCACCTGGAACGCCGTCGATGACATAACCGCCCAGGTATTGCGTTTTCTTGCCAGGAGTTGGAACGCAGGTATTGAAGATTTTTTGGGTGTTGGTGTTGAAAATTCGCACCACGGTTTCTCGATCCTGGGCTTCAACCAAGCCTTCATCAATGGCGAAAGGTCCTACGCCGGAGGAAATGTTGCCGCAATTGCCGCTGAAGTCCACGATCGGCTCGTTGATGTCGACCGCGCCAAAGGTGTAATCCACGTCTGCATCCTCTCTCCTGGAGCACGAGACGATCGCCACCTTGCTGGTCAGCGGATCCGCTCCACCGAGACCGTCGATCTGCCTCCTGTCAGGACTGCCAAAGATGGCCAGGATGACCCTTTTTCTCAGTTCGGGATCTGCCGGCAGGTCTTTTTCGAGGAGAAAAACCCCCTTGCTTGTGCCTCCTCGTTGGATGACGCACGGAATCCTACGAAATCCACTGATCATCAAGAAACTCCTTTCACTGTGAACTGAGCCGCGCCACGGTCTAGACTTCGACGGTGCCAGGTGATGAAACGATTGTCACTGGACATGTCTGTCGCGGCCCACATCCGTTTAGGGCCCTACCTGCTCAGGCAGATGCAGCGATCCGCCTTGAGCAATGCGTTGACAGTGGTCCCTACCTTTGCCTCCACTTCACGAACACAGTGACATGTCAGTTGCACCGCTCCCGCATCCACAAAGTATTCGAGGTGGCTCCCCATGTGCACTATTCGCGAAACCGTGCCTTTCAGGGCTGGCGTCTCCGCTGTCGCCGCCGATTCCGATGCCAGCTCAATATCCTGCGGCCGGACAGACACGTACACCTTTTCCCCAGCTTTCATTCCCGGCTGGGGTGTCGCAAACAGCCTGTGCATTCTTCCCTGGCACTTCACCTCCACCGGCACGGAAACCGGCGTTCCTTCGAAGGCCCCGATGACGCCTTCAATGAAGTTCACTTCGCCAAAGAACGAAGCCACAAAGGAGTTGACCGGCTTCTGGTAGATTTCCAGCGGTGGTCCCACCTGCTCAATCCGCCCCTGGTTCATAACGATGACCCGGTCCGAGAGGACCATCGCCTCGGTCTGGTCGTGTGTGACGTACAAGGCCGACACCCCCACCCTTTGCTGCAGTTGCCGGATCTCAAATCGCATCGACACCCTCAGCCGCGCGTCCAGGTTGCTCAACGGCTCGTCAAAGAGCAGCATCCGCGGGTTGTGCACCATGGCTCGGGCCAGCACCACACGTTGCTGCTGCCCTCCGCTGAGCTTTGTCACATTTCGGTCCACCATCTCCGACAATCCCACCAGCGACAACATCTGCCGCACGCGGACATCCACCTCGTCCTTCGCAACCTTGTGCACCTGCAACGGATACGCCACATTCCCCCACACAGTCATGTGGGGCCATACGGCGTAGGATTGGAAAACCATCCCGATGTCCCGCCGCTCCGGGGGAATCGAGATATGGCTGCTGGCCGAGCTGACCAGATCGCCACCGATGGTGATCTGTCCGGCATCAAGGGTTTCCAGTCCAGCCACGCAGCGCAATGTGGTGCTCTTGCCGCATCCCGACGGACCCAGCAGTGTGACCATCTCGCCCTTTCCCACTGTGAAGGTCACGTCGTCGGCCGCACGGTTTTTCCCGTAGAGCTTTGTAAGGTGATCCACGACCAGATACCCCTGGCGGTCCCTTTCGCCCTTGACGTCCTCGCCTGAGGACAAGCCCTGCGCCATAGACCCCATTTTGCTAGTCCCCGCTTTGCAAAGTCACACCCGTATCCCCTCACTTCCCGTCAGTCGCAGGAAAATGAATGCGGCCACGAAGAGCAGCGCCACCTGGACCATCGTGAAAGCCGCCATCGCCCCGATCGGTGAGTAATTCATCATTCCGTAGAGGGCCACCGAGAGAGTCTCCGTGCCCCCACGACTCAACAGCAGCGACATCGAAACCTCCCTCATGAAAGTGATGAAGAGGAGCAGCCATCCTCCTACAACACCCGGCCAAACAAGGGGCAGCAGGATCCGCCGCAAAGTCGTGAACCAGTTTCCACCGCTCACCCGCGAGGACTCTTCAAGATCTGCCGTAAGGGACAGGATGACACCGGAAATGCTCCGCTGACCGTAGGTAAAAAAACGGACTACATAACCGATGAGCAGTATCCAGAGTGTTCCATAGACAGGGGTCCGGATCAGCGCCACCAGCAGCCCCACAGCCATCACCAGCCCCGAAACCGCGATCGGGATTGTCGTGACGAGGTCCAGCCATGCCCTCATCCGGCTGCGGGTCCGGTGGATTGCATAGGCGATGACGGTTGCAATGACAATAGAGATGGTCGCCGCTGACGTGGCCAAGATGAGGCTGTTCTGGATGCCACGTACGGCCAGAGGACTGGTTGAAAATATGAATGTGTAATATTTTGTCGTCAATTGCCCGAGATCGACATGTCCGAACCAGGCGTTCGATAAAGACACAATCAGAAGGGCCGCTATCGGCAGGAACACTGCCAGGGTAAGGTAGGCGAGGTTGATTCCCAGCGCGATGTAACGTCCCCATCCCAGGTTTACCCTTGGAGGGTGATAACCCCGCCCAGTAACCGTCGCAAACGACCTCGAGGCCATGATGCGCCTCTGGACCACTATAAAAAAACACGTGATCGACATGAGCAATATTCCAAGCGCAGCACCCAGGCTATGGTTGGGTGGATACTGTTCGATCCCTTCAAAGATCAAGGTGGAAATGCTCTGGATACCATACGGATAACCCAGCACCAGGATGGAACCCAGGTCTTCTATGGAAAGGACAAAGGCCAGTATCAGTGCGGAAAATATCGCCGGGGAGGCCAGGAGCAGCGTAATTCGAAATGTGGTGCTGATCCAGTTCGACCCCGATACCCGAGCCGCCTCTTCCAGCGCCGGGTCCATCTGCCGAAAGGGCCCGATGCAAAACAGGTAAACAAAGGGCGTATGAAAAAGCGCCACCACCCAGATAATCCCGGTGATCGAATAGATATTGAAGGGGGCCGTCTCCAGACCCAGCCATCCCATCAAGGCCATATTTATCATTCCCGTTTGGGGAGACGCCAGCAGGCTCCAGGCGATTCCTCCAACAAGGGGGGATATGAAAAATGGAACGATGTTGAGCACCTGGAGCACGGACCGGAACGGAATGTCCGTTCGCGCGGTGATCCATGCAAGAACCACCCCGAACAACCCGGCCAGAAAGGCACTGCCAGCGGCGATGACAAAGCTGTTGACGATGCCCTTGACAATACGCGGTGACGCAAATTGGGCGTAATTTTGCAGGCTGTATACGGATGCAAACAACCCCTTCTGCACCTCAAAGCTTTTCAACAGGATGATCAGCAGAGGGCCAAGAATGGCAATCGACATGACCGCGCCCATCAATGCCATAAGCACGTTCTCGGGCCTTTCAAACGCCGACACAAGGTATTGCGTCAAAGATCGTTTTGTCACGGCCCGATGCCAAACCATGAGCCCTGCGCCGGCTCGTCAGGCCTGTCAGCATTCAACCCGTACCAATGCCTGCGACGCTCTGAAAGACCGTCGAGCATCACAACCCGGCCGCGTGCAAAAATATTCATCTAGCGAAAGCATTCAGAAAAGCATGATTTTGCAGACATGCCGGGTTTCGCCGAACTCCGTGGAGTCGCCACTATGCAAGGAATTCGATCAGCTTATTTCCTCAACACCAGCCCGGTTATTGGAAAATCTCCTTGAATTCATCCTGGGACTGTTTCAGTGTCTGGCTGTCCAAACCTTTCCAGTCCATGGAAATGGCATTAATCTCTGATATCGGAGGCGAGTACTTTCTGATCTTCTCTGGGACTTTCATCCCGTCCCTGAGAGTAATTACCCCTTCCAGGTCGACATAAAGTTTCATCCCCTGTTCGCTGTAAAGGAAATCGACGAACAGCTTGGCGGAATTGGGATGCGGCGCTTTGGCGAGAATTCCGTATGGCGCCCCCAGGAGCAGGACCCCCTCTTTTGGAAAATGCGCAACCAGTTCAACACCGGACTGCTGCGCGGTTTGGACAATTCGGAAAGCAGCGGTGACGGCAACAATTGAATTGCCCTGCAAAAGTTGCTGGGTGGCATCTACGGAACTGCCCCGATCATAAGTCACCTGCTGTCTGGCGAGTTCTGTAAAGAAATTCTTCGGCAAGACCTTTCGCCATCCGACATAGCTGTAAAGAGGTGCTCCTCCTGCCGCAACCGTCGGCAGCGACAGCTTTCCGCCTTTTAAACCCGGATCCAGGAGATCGCGCCAGCTGGTGATCTTTTTTGGGTAAAGCTTCGGGTTTGTCAGGGGAATCTGAGTAAAGGCGACCGCCGACTGCCAGTAGCCGGGTTCATTGGGCAAGCCCACCTTTCGCGCCTGTGAATAATTCTTGTATTCAGGCGAATCGTATCTGAGCAACGCACCGGCATCCTTTAAATCAGCAAAAAAGGCCGGCACGGCCGCGGAAAAAATATCGATGGTCACCCTGTTGGCCCTGACCTCTTCGGTGACGCGCGTTGCTATCGGACCGGAAGCCAGCCGTTCGTGATTTATTTTGAAGCCGTCAGGAAGACCAAATTCCTTCTTGAATGCAGCCTCCATCGCCTTGGCGCTTTCGGGCACGACGATGGAGTCGATCCAGGTCAGTTGCCCTTCCTTGATGGCCGCCGCGATCATTTCTTTCGATGCGGCGAGGACCTGCGATGCTGCAAACATACTTGTAATGGACAAACACAGAAAAACGACATGCCGTAACACTGATACCTTCTTCGTTGAATCCATTTTCCTCGCTCCTTGGGTTAGCTCTGGTTCTCCTCTCGGGGCAATCCTCCCCGCTTCACCCCTGCCACGATCGTCATAAGGAAACGCTGATCAAGTCTTTTTTTCGCAAACCCCTAAACAGCGTTTCATATGAATTAGTAGGGGAGTTACGAGGAGGCAAAAGCCCCCTTTTTTTCGGCATATATCTAATACCCACGGGGTATCGGTCCCAATCCCGGACGGCCAGGATATTTTGCTGCCACCGCCAGCACCTCCGGATGATCCAATGCCGTCAAACGGCCCCGGTCATGCACCAGGTTCTGTCCCACCCGCCAGGTGGCATTCCTGATATCCGCCGTGATGTGCAACCAATAAGGGTATCCGGCAGGTGGCGTCATGCTCCGGCCGATATGGCCGTGAACAAAACTCGAATTACCATGCTCCACCATCCGGCGATGCAAAGGGTTGGGGCATTGATGGGGCCCCACCTCTGCCTGGGGATGAACGCCCGAGTGCATGGAAGGGAACGTATAGACCGAATCTCCTATCCGCCCTTTCAGGAAATCCATGAATTCCTTCAGGCGCACGGCCTCGTCGCCGCCCTCAACCCTGGTGATCCGGTTCTTCTCAATGGTCAGATGAATCGGGGCCGCAAAGACAGGGGGCAAACCGATGTAGCGTGACCACCACGTAAGCATGCGATCAAAGACAAAGGTCCCGGAAGTGTCCGAAACCCTGATCGGGGGGAACACCAGTTCCGGGAACGGGCGGTAGCTGAACCCCTCGTTTCGCAACGTCGTGTAGGTTGGCGATGAGGGATTGCCGGGCGTATCGATGCTTCCCTCCAGGTGCGTGCCATTGTCAGCCGTCAACTGGAAGGGCAGGCCAACCTGAAAAGCCATAGCCGCCTGATATCGAATCTGTGACACGAGTTCGTACGGCGTTTGCGCCCAGGCCGAATTGAGAAGCGCCGGTGTCGTTGCCATATTGCGGACGAAGGCCACGCCCAGCTCCGACGTTTTCTGCCAGATCTGGCCGAACTCTTCGGTTGTCAGATTGAAAGAATGGCTGATAAAGACGTCACAGGCCTGCAACGCGGCCCAATAGACCGGTGGAATGCGCCACGCATGGGGTTTGTCGGGTTCGTCGATCCACAAGATGGATGCATTGGCCCCGCGATGCTGGATGCCCGCCTGGAGCCAGGAGATCACCTGCGGGTCGATCAGGTTGTCCCCGCCGTGCAGACCATCCAGTTGGGCGAATAGAACGACTTCCTGACCGGGCTTGATCTCGGCGCAATTGTCCAGCAGGTCGTCGATGGCAATGGCGGCCCCTTTCGGTATTCCTTTCATTCCGTCCATGCGACAGATCCTCCTATCCTCTTACAGTTTCAGCTCGATCGTGTACCTGAACTGATCCGGCCTGAAGAAGTGTTGCGCGAACTCGACAGGGCGCCCGTCTCCTCCGAACATGATCAATTCAGCATAAAGAACGGGGGAAAAAATATTGATCGACAACTCGGTGGCGACGTCATGATCTGCGACGATCGCCTCGATGTACTGGACCCCGCGGGTGACCTTAATTTTCAGCTTGCCTCTCAAGATTTGAAGCATTGATTTGCTGAGCAAATCTTCTTTTTTGATCCGCTTCCCAATTTCCAGTGGAAGATAATTCTTGATATAGGACACTGGGGTTTTTTTGGAATTTCTCGTTCTTCGGATCTCCACGACCTTCGTGCCTTGGTCAATGTTCAGCGATTTTGCGACCTTAGAAGAGGAACCCTGTCGTGTCACGTCAAGGAGAACGACCTCGCTCATCTTGAGGCCATCGCTGACGAAATCATCGATGTTGCCGGAAAACTTGAAGGTACTCGCACTCTTACCCCCGTCTTCCCTTATGAACGTACCCCTGCCTTGCTTTCGGTCCAGGAGTCCCTCGCTGACCAGGTTTGAAATGGCTTTGCGCACGGTAATCTTGCTGACCTGGTAGGTTTCGCAAAGCTCGTCTTCCGTCGGGATCTTTTCGCCCGGAGTAAATCCGCCCGTAAGAATCTTGGACTTGATAATCTGCTCCAGCTGAAAATAGAGCGGAATGCTTCCTTTTTTCAAGACGGGTTCTTTCATGACATATCATTATATTGTTATGTTCTTATAAAGATATTGTCAAGGCATTTCTCTGGCGCTTCAGGTTCGGGGCAGCGCGTGTCGCGTCAAACGCCCACCCGCGATCTGCGCCGTCTTGACCCGGCAGTCGTCCGTGCAGCGCAAGGTATGCCGGAGCTGCCGGCAGGCCCGGCATAACTAATAGTCATCGTTCCAGGCCCCTTACTCATTTCACAGCCAACCACTAAGCACCTACCATCGTATGGAATTTGGGACGGGCATTTGCGGCGCTGCATCGAATTCGGGTCCCGAGGAAAAAGGAAAACCTCAATTACTGGAGCAATAGATATGAGAACAACCGGCATCACTCATGCCAAAGCAGTCTCTTTCGGTCCCATGATGGTGGATTGGGAGACGCGGATCGACTTCGAAAAGATGCGCGCGGAGCGGATGCAAAAGGCCAGGGAAGCAATGGAGAAGCACAACCTGGACTACCTGATGTTGTTCAGGGTTGAGAATGCCCGCTATGTGACGGGCATAAAGAGACTTTACTGGCCCACCATCCGCCTCGGCGGCGGACCTGTGGTCGTGCTACCACGGGAAGGGCTTCCGGCAATATGGATTACCGATCCGGACTTCTGCTCCAAGACACTTTCCTGGTATCCGAGAGAGCGTTTCCATGAGCCCCACGAAATGGAGATGGAGGTTGAGGTAGAGAGTTACATTAATGACGTAGTCGCAATTTTCGGCAAATCCGTTGAAAAGGCGCGAATCGGCGTTGATATCTGGTCTCCGGCGATGCACACCGTGTTTCCCAAGAAGTTGCCTAACGCCAAGTTCATGGATGGCTACAAGGTAATGATTGAGGCGCAGGCGGTAAAGACGCCGGAAGAGCAGGCTTGCATGAAAATGGCGTACGTCATTTCCGAAGCGGGAATGCAGGCGGCCGTCGACATACTGAAGCCAGGCGTCAGGGAGTGCGAACTGGTCGGTGCATGCTTCCAGAGATTCGGGCAATTCGGATCGGAGACTAGCCAGTGTTCGCAGGCGGTCAGTTCCGGGCCGGGCACGTGGCCGTACCGGCGGTTCCACACCGATCGCATCGTGCAGATGGGCGAACTTGTGAATCTGGATTTTGGCGCTTGCTTCAACGGCTACTTCGGCGATTTCGGCCGCGCCTTCATCTGCGGCAAGAAACCCTCGCCTGACCAGGCTGCACTATTGCGTCGCTCCTACGACATGCAGGTGGAAGGCCTCAGTGTGATAAGGCCCGGCATGACTGCGGCCCAGCTTTGCAAGGAGGCCGGAAGAAAACACCTGGGGCATGGGATCGGCATTGCCGCTTTCATGCCGCCCCACCTGGAAATGGATGACAAGGTGGTATTGCAGCCCGGAATGATGTTCGCGGTCGACTGCGTGGTCTCCGACCCCAAGGTCGGCGGCATTCATACGGAGGACCAAGTCATCATGACCGAGAACGGCTGCGAAGTGTATACGTCCTATCCCTATACCGCCGTAAATGATTGACTTGCCGTTGCCCCGCCAAACCGCGCCGCAACAGGAAACTTTCAATTAACGAGGAGGACTTATGAAGCTTGCTGTGCGTCTATGTTTGGCCCTTGCGCTCGGGTGCGCCTCTGCCGCGCATGCTCAGAACTATCCGGCCAAGCCGGTGCACATCATCGTGCCTTTCCCAGCGGGCTCCGGCGCTGATGCCAGCGCCCGGCAGGTCGGCCAAAAGCTCACGGAACTCCTCGGCCAGTCGGTCATGGTCGACAACCGTCCGGGTGCATCGGGCATCATCGGCACGGACGCAGCCGCGAAGGCCGCGCCTGATGGGTACACCACCTTATGGGCCGCTAGCACCACGATGGCAATGCTGCCGTACCTGTACTCGAAGCTTCCTTTCAATGCCGAACGGGACTTCGCTCCCATCAGCCTGATCAATATCGCCTACGGTGCATTGCAGGTGAATGCTGATCTCCCGGTGAAGGACGTGAAAGATCTGATCGCCATTTCGAAGAAGCGCGGCCTGAACGCCGGAACAATAGGAATCGGGACCAACACTTACCTATTCGGCGCTTGGTTCGCATTGACCACCGGGGCCGACTTCCATTTCATCCACTACAGCACGACCCAACCTGCGGTCGATCTCCTGGCAGGGCGGCTCGACTTGATGTTCGACGGACTGGCCGGAAACGCTGGCGCAATTGGGGCCGGCAAAGTCAAGGTGCTCGCGGTTGCCGGCAAAGCGCGCCAGCCCGCCTTTTCCAATATTCCGACGTTTACCGAAGCGGGTTTTCCCGAGTACGAACCGCTCGCCTGGGGCGGCCTGTTCGCACCTGCAAGTACGCCGCATGCCATTCTGGAACGACTGGGCAGCGCCACAGCCAAAGCGGCGCGTTCCCCGGACATCGTCGAGGCGTGGCAAAAGGTGGGAACCGATGCGATCGGCAGTTCGCCTGAGGAGTTCGTCGCCTTCGTCAAATCCGAGCAGGCCAAATGGAGCCGGGTCATCAAGGCTGCGGGCGTGCGGCTGGATTGACTCAGGATGGACGCTTGCCGGGCGCCGATCCAAAGCGACTCCCGGGCGCGCGCCAGCAAGCCGTCGAGAAATCAATACTGAAAAAGGAATAGCCTCATGCCGCGCGTCGCCGTGACGAACCCGACTTTCAGCCTGCTCCCCTACATGAAGCAGGAACTTCTATCGCGCTACCCCGACGCGAAATTCAACACCGAGCTCGAAATACCGCAGATGACCGAGGATTGGCTGGCCGAATTTCTGAAAGGTTACGAAGTCGCCGTTATCGGTGTGGAGAAATATCCGGAATCCCTGATTGCCAGGCTTCCGGACCTCAAGGTCCTGGCGTGCTGTTCGGTTGGCGTCGATCATATCGACCCGGCGGTCATGAAGAAGTACCAAGTCCGGCTCGGCTGGATAGCGGGCGTCAACAAGGATTCGGTGGCCGAACTGGCCATCAGCCTGATGATCAACCTGTTGCGCAAAGTGGGCACTTTCAATCTCGGCTTGCGGGCGGGCCAATGGCCGAAGTCGCGCCTTGGGCTGCAATTGCGGGGCCGCACGGTGGGCATTCACGGTTGCGGCAATGTGGGCAAGGAGGTGGTGAAATTACTGCAACCTTTCGGCGTGACGGTGCTTGCCTGCGACAGGGTCGACTACCCGGATTTCTACCGTCAGTACGGCGTGACACGCGTGTCGCCCGATGAACTATGGGAGCGCTCGGAGGTTTTGACCATTCATCTGCCCAAGAACAGTTCGACCATTGGCATGTACAGTGCAGACGTTCTGGATTGCCTGAAACCAGGTGTTTTCCTGCTGAATACCGCGCGCGGTCAGATAGTTGACGAGGCAGCCCTCAAGGAGCGGCTGGAAGACGGTCGTATTGCGGCCGCCGCTTTCGACGTGTATTCGAAGGAGCCGCCGACGACGCCTCTGCTCGCGGAACTGTTGAAGCTGCCGAACTTTTTTGGTACCCCGCACATCGGCGGCAGCGCCCGCGAGGCCTGGGAGGCCATGCTGCGCGCGGGCATCCAGGGAGTAACCGAAAACGCCGTGCCCGAGCCCGGTGTCTATCCGTTCGATTGATTTTCATTGCACTGCATCGGTTCAGCGCCGCAGCGATGAATCAGAAGAAAAATGAGCACTCGGAGTCCATGGTGATAATTGGGATTGGGACATGATCAATTTGGGTATTGTGGGCCTGGGTCACTGGGGTTGCCGGCATGCGGAATCAGCTGCAGCCACCGGCAGGTTCCGTGTAGTGCGTGCCACGGCAAGACGTCCCGAGGCGGTCCGCGAATTCGCGTCGGCGAGATCCATCGAGTTGTCTCCCACCATCGAGGAACTGCTCGCCGATCCGGATGTCCAGGCTGTGAGTATTGCCACGCCGCATTCCATGCATGCCGCCCAGGTCATCCAGACTGCCAGGGCCGGAAAGCACGTCCTCGCCGAAAAGCCATTCGCCCTGTGCAAGGCTGACGCCGAAGCCGCTGTTGCCGCGTGCGTGAAAGCAGGTGTCGCAATCACCGTAGGGCACGACAATCGCTACTATCCTGCGATCAGTGAGATCCGCCGGACCATCGATTCCGGCGCGCTGGGCACTTTGCTCCATGTTGAGGCAAACCTGAGCCATGACGGCATGAAGCAGGCGGTGCAGCGGGCGCAATCAGGGGATGCCGCAGAAGGTCCGCGCCTGGCGCCGGACGCCTGGCGCCTGCAGCGCGATGAGGCACCCTGCGGTTCCATCGTGCACCTGGGCGTGCATCGCATTGACACTTTTGTGCAATTGTTCGGCCGGATTGACAGGGTGTTTGCGCAAGGGTCGCGTGCCGTCCTTAACACGCCGTTCGCAGATTCGGCATCATTGTTGTTTCATTTCCGCAAAGGCATGACGGGTTATCTCTCCAGTTCGCTTGCGACGCCGCTCCACTCGCATATGAACCTGTTCGGTACGGAAGGGTGGATTCTGGCAAGCGGGCCCACTGATTCCACCGAGTATCGACGCGGGAATCTCACGTCGCTGCGCATTCGGTCCGGTGCCGAAATCTTCACCCGCGAATGCGGCGGCATCGATTCAGTCAGGGAAACATTCAATGCATTCGCCGATGCAATCGAGGGCAGGAATTCGGCCATTGTTCCCCATGAAGAGATCATTCACGTGGTCGAGGTGCTGGAAGCCGCTGCCCGATCCATGCAGTCCGGAAGCGCGGTCGACCTTTAAATGGGAACTAACGCTGGAGTGCGGTGCACTCCGGCTCGGTTGATTCGGTACGGCGTTCACAGGGATTGCGGCCGGTACCACTCTGGTCATCAAGGAGCGATTTCATGAAACTCTCGAGTTACAAGAGCCCGACGGGTAACAGCTACGGCATCGTTACCGATGCCGGCATAGTTGATTTAGGCCGGCGTCTGGGAGGCAAATACCCCGACTTGCGCTCGTTGCTTCGCTGCCAGGCGATCGAGGAAGCGCGGAAAGCGACCCAGGCGTCATCGCCGGATTTCCAGGCGAGTGAAGTCACGTTCCTCCCGGTAATTCCAAATCCGGACAAGATCGTGTGCATTGGATTGAATTACGAAGAACACCGGATCGAAGTAAATCGCGATCCAACCCAGCATCCGACCGTGTTCCTGCGCGTGCCCGAATCGCAAGTCGGACACAACCGACCCATCCTCCGACCGCGCGAATCGATTCGGCTTGATTACGAAGGGGAAATTGCCGTGATCATCGGAAAGGCAGGGCGCCGCATCCGTGAGGAAGACGCCTATGACCATATTGTCGGTTACTCCTGCTACAACGAAGCCTCGGTCCGTGATTTTCAGCAGCACTGTGCGCAGTACACCGCTGGCAAGAATTTCACCGCCACGGGCGGATTCGGCCCCTGGATGGTCACCAGCGACGAAATCCCTGCGGGCACAGAACTTGAACTGACGACACGCTTGAATGGACAGGTGATGCAGAACGCGACCACTGCGATGATGATCCATTCCATACCCCGGCAGATAGCATATATCTCGCTCTTCACCACATTGCTGCCGGGTGACGTCATCGTAACCGGAACGCCAGGCGGTGTTGGTGCCCGCCGCGACCCGCCGGTATGGCTCAAACCGGGTGATCGAGTGGAAGTCGAAGTCAGTCGGGTGGGGACCTTGATCAACACTGTCGTGCAGGACTGAACGGCAAGAGGAAAAGCCGGGGCCGGCCTGACGGCCGGATTGTTGCCGGAATCCTTGGAGGTAAGTCGCCTTATGCCTTGCGCAGACTCACCCCGCCGCCCTCGGCCTGCATCACCTTGTTGAGCAGTTTCACCGAGGCATAGATCGCTTCGATGGCGGGAGCCGGCGTGGCGGTAAGCTTGGCCATTTCCAGCACCGAGCCGATGAGTGCTTCGGTCTCCAGTGAGCGCCCGGCCTCGACGTCCTGCAGCATGGAGGTCTTGTGTGCGCCCACGCCCGCGGCGCCGGCAATGCGTTTGTCGATGCTGACGCGGAAGGTGACGCCCAGTTTCTTCGCGATGTTCTGCGCTTCTTCCATCATGGTGGCGGCGAGCTGGCGCGTCTCCGGGAACTGGCAGATGTCGACCAGCGTCGCGTGCGAGAGCGCGCTGATCGGGTTGAAGGACAGGTTGCCCCAGGCTTTGAGCCAGATCTCGGAACGGATGTCGGTGAGCACGCGCGACTTGAGACCGGACTTCACGAACATGTCGTGCATGCGTTTGGCGCGCTCGGTCACCGAGCCGTCGAGTTCACCCACCGGGAAGCGGTCGCCTTCCACGTGATGAATGACACCCGGCGCGGTAATGGCCGCCGCCGGATAGACCACGCAGCCCATAATGCGGTCGGCGCTGATCTTCTGCGCGAGGATGCCCCTGGGATCGAGGCCTGTGAGTACCTTGCCGTCGTACTGGCCGCCCAGTTTCTGGAAGTACCACCAGGGCAGGCCGTTTTGCACCGTCATGATGATAGTGTCGGGGCCGAGCAGCGTGTCGATGTCGCCCACCACCTGGTCGAGGTAATGCGCCTTGACGGCGAGGATCACCAGGTCCTGCTTGCCAGCGTCTTTCATCTTGTCCACGGCATTGACCTTGGCGACTTCCGTCTTGCCGTCGTGCCACTCCAGCGTCAGGCCGTTTTTCTGGATGGCGGCCAGATGTGCGCCTACGTCGATCACAGTGACGTCGTTGCCCCCCAGTGCGAGCTTGGCGGCGAGCAGCCCGCCGATGGCGCCGGCGCCGACCACGCAGATGCGCAGCGGTTTGGGTTCGGCGTTGAGCAGGTAGGGGCTGGGGAGCACCTGGTTGAAGACGTTGCTCAGGTGTGCGACGCCATCGATCACCACTTCCATGAGGTTCTTCGCGTCAGGCATCGGCCCGGCGCCGAGCGAGGTGCCGCAGGAGATGACATCGCCGGGCTCGAGCGTCATGTCGCGCGACACCATGGCCACCAGCTTGTGCGGCGGGAAGAACATGTCGCTCACCGGATAATTCTGCCGTTCCTTGCCGTTGATGATGGTGCGGATGACGAGTTTCATCGGGTCGACACCGGTGGTGATCACCGGACCGAACGGGCCGAAGGTGTCGAAGCTCTTGGCGCGCGTCCACTGGTCGAAGGTCGGATTCTTTTTCAGGAGGTCCACCGCGGTGACGTCGTTTACGCTGGTGTAGCCGAAGATATAGTTGCCGGCCTCGGCCTCGCTGATCATCGAGCATTTTTTGCCGATCACGATGCCCAGTTCGCCCTCGTACACCATGCGTCCCTTGTAGGATTTCGGCCGCTCGACGGGCAACCCGTGCGGGTGGTAGGCGTTGGGCGTTTTGATGAAATACAGCGGTTCGTCGGGAACCAGGAAGTCATTTTTCTTGGCGAGTTGATGGAAGTTGTTCCACAGGCAGATCATTTTCGAGGGCGTGCAGGGTGTGGCGATGTGCACATCGGCCAGTTTCACCGTCTCGGCGGTCGCTTTCGCGCCGGCAAACATGTCGCCGGAGTAAACCGTAATGGTGTCCTCCTGCAGCGTGCCAAAAGCCTGTTTGCCGTTGCGTTCGAATCGTATCCACTGCGCCATAACCATCTCCATTATTCTTGATAAGTGAAATTATATATTGCGCGAAGCTAAGGCGAGCCGGCGACTTGCGTGCCCGCAGGGGGCGGCGGGCGCGGCGTGCCGCGCCGCAGCGTGACAAGCGCCGGCGCAGGGCATAGCATTCACGCGTTCGGCAAGCGGCAGCGACAGCGGATTGTTATTTCGGGGGCAAAATGATCAGTGTTCAGGGCGTGTTGTTGCTGTCTGCTTGGATCCCGGCCATGCTTGTTCCTGTCTGCGCGCAAGGCCAGTCCTATCCGGTCAAGCCCATCCGCATGATCGTCCCCTACGCTGCCGGTGGCGCCACCGACAGCTATGCACGGGTGTTCGGTCCTAAATTTACCGAGGCCTGGGGCCAGCAGATCATCATCGAGAACCGTCCGGGCGCGGGCGGCAACATCGGTTCCGCGGTGGTTGCCAAGGCGGCGCCCGATGGCTACACGCTACTGCTCAACACCTCCGGACAGGCGATCGCCCCGGCGCTGTTTCGCAAACTGCCCTACGACGCGGCCAGGGATCTGCAGCCGGTGATGATGCTGGTGCGCGGGGTGCAGGTGCTGGTGGTGAGCGCGGCCGTCAGCGCCAATTCGGTCAAGGAACTGGTCGCGCAGATCAAGGAGAGGCCGGGCACATTCAATTACGGCTCCAACGGCGTGGGCTCGGGGCCGCACCTGGCCGGCGAACTGTTCCGCTCGCTGGCAGGTGTCGACGTGGTTCATATTCCCTACAAGGGCGACGCCGCGCTGACGCCGGCGCTTCTGGGCAACGAGGTGCAGTTCGCCTTTCTGCCCGCGGCGGCGGCCACGCCGCTGGTCCGCGCCGGCAAGATCCGGCCGCTGGGAGTGGCGAGCGCGACGCGCACAACCTTCTTGCCGGAGGTTCCGACGATCGCCGAAGCGGGCGTGCCCAACTACGATCTGAGCACCTGGGCCGGTTTGTTTGTTCCCGCCGGCACGCCGCGCGATATCGTGCAGAAGATCAGCAACGAAGGAGTGCGCATGATCAAGCTGCCCGATATCCAGAAAATACTGGCCAACTGGGGTGTCGAAACGCTGGGCGTGGGCGTGGAGGGTTTTGAGGTGCGTTACCGCGAAGACATCGCCAAATATGCCAGGCTGATCCGCGACGCCGGCATTCCACAGGAAGACTGAGCCGACACGACAGCGAACCAGGGGCCGCAGCGACGTTGCTGTGCCCCGCGAAATTCCCCCGATTCAGATTGAAACGCTGGCCGGGGCGCTTGCGACAGGAAAATTAACCGGCTTTTCCCAAGGAGTCCTCAATGAGTGATCTGGCCACAACCATCCGCCAACTGGTGGCAGGCAACCGCATTCTCGCCAACGAGGGCATCGTCGATGCCATGGGGCATATCAGTGCGCGCCATCCGGACAATCCGAAGCGCTACCTGCTGTCCTGGGCGCGCAGCCCGGGCCTGGTCGAGGCCGAGGACATCATGGAGTTCGAACTCGACGGCACGCCGGTGAAGGACAACGGCAAGCCGATTTATATCGAGCGCCCCATCCATGGCGCGATCTATGAGGCGCGGCCGGAGGTTATGTCGGTCATTCACAACCATTGCTACGAGATTCTGCCCTTCGCCATTACGCGAACCCCGATGCGTCCGGCGGTGCATAACGCCCGCCGCATCGGCGAAAACGTGCCAGTGTGGGAGATCCGCGACAAATTCGGCGATACCGACCTGCTGGTCACCACGATGGATCAGGGCAGGGACCTGGCCAGCGTGCTGCGCGCCAACAAGGCGGCGCTGATGCGCGGACATGGATGCGCGGTCACCGGACTGACGATACCCGACGCGGTGCAGACCGCAATCTCGATGAAAATCAACGCGCGCGCCATTCTCCAGGGCATGCAGCTTGGCGAGATTTGCTATCTCACCCCGGGGGAGATCAACGCCAAGCAGGCGGGCGCGGCCTCTCTCAAGGGCTTTGACCGGTCGTGGGATTATCTGTGCCGCAAGGCGGGGATTGCCCCCTGATACCCGGAAATGTCCCGTGCTTGCACGGGGCGGCACCGGGTGAGCGTCAGCCGGGTTGTCCGCAGATGGCGCGACCCACACGGCGGCAGGTAATGGTGATCAGCGCTACGGGATCAGCAGCAGCGATCCCGCGTATTTTCTGCCTTCCAGGTCGCGATGCGCCTGTGCGGCATCGCGCAGCGCATAGGTCTTGCTGATTTCCACTTTCAGCACGCCGCGCTTCACCAGGTCGAAGAGTTCGGCGCTTGCCGATTGAAATTCGCCCGGTTCCTCGATGTAGGTGCTGAACGCCGGTCGCGACACCGATAGCGATCCTTTTTTCGCCAGCAGCAGCAGATCGAGCGGCGGCACATGGCCGGAGGCGTTGCCATAGTTGACCAGCATGCCGAAGCGCCGCACGCAGTCGATAGATGCCATGAAAGTGTCTTTTCCGACGCCGTCGAACACCGCCGACACGCCGCGCGGCACGATTTTCTTTACCGCGGCGACGAAATCGCTTTCGCGGTAAAGGATGGCATGGTCGCAGCCATGGGCACGGGCGATGCGCGCTTTGTCCTCTGAGCCGACCGTGCCAATGACGGTGGCACCCAAGTGCTTCGACCATTGGGTGAGGAGCAGGCCGACACCGCTCGATGCGGCGTGGATCAGTATGATGTCGCCGCGTTTGGGCGTGTAGACGCGGTTGATGACCATGGCCGCGGTCAGGCCCTTGAGCAGCAGCGCGGCGGCCAGTGTTTCGGGGCTGCCTTCCGGGAGTTTCAGCAAACAGCGCGAAGGCAGGTTGCGCTCATCGGCGTAGGAGCCGGTGTTTTCATAGAACGGGCCTCCGGAACCGACATAGGCCACCCGGTCGCCGACGGCGACAGCGCTGGCGCCCGGGCCGAGCGCGGTGACAACGCCGGCACCTTCGTTGCCCGGAATGAGCGGATAACGCTGCGGATTGGCGATGTAGAAGCCGCCGCGGCGCACATTGACATCCGAAAAATTGACGGCAATGGCGCTGTGGCGCACGCGCGCCTCGCCGGGCGCGGGCTCGGGCAGTTCGCAATCCTCATAGCGCAGGACTTCGGGACCGCCGTTCTGGTGGATGCGGATCGCCTTCATGTTCGGGCTTTCAAATTTTCGGAACAGCGGAGGATAATGCCATCCGCGAAAGTTCACTATCGCCAACGATCACCTACGAAAGCACGGAGGCATGCCCATGAGTCTTCCCGATTACCAGGTCACCAACGACGCCGGCAAAGTGACGATCTATCTCCAGCACGGCATCTATGGGGCGAAGGAATACTGGCGTTTTCAGGTGAAGCGCCTGGCCGAGCGCGGCTACCGCGTCATTGCGCTGGATGCGCCCGGTTATGGCCTCTCGCCGCTGCCCGATAATCTGAGTTTCGACCTGATCGCCGAGGCGAGCGCAAGCCTGGTCCGGGCGACCGCCGGCGAGCGCAATGTCTATTTCGGCCACAGCATGGGAGGGCAGATCACGCCCCGCATCCTGGGCAAGGTGCCTGGAAAGATCCATGCTGCGGTCATCTGCGCCACCATTGGTTATTTCGGCAACCGCACCAAGGAAGATCAGGAGGAATTCGTCGCCAAGCGCACGGCGCCGCCGCCTGCGGGAACCGATCCGCAGACCGCGCAGTTGATGGTGGTGAAGTCGATGATGGGGCCGGGCGCAGCGGGCCCGGAAGTGGACCTGGTGCGCGAGATTGCCGCAGCGACGCCGGTCAAGACGGTGCAGGCGGCGGTGAAGGCGGTGCAGGCGTATCCGGAATCCGAGGCCATCGCGAATATCAAGGCCATCGCCGTGCCGGCCTTGCTGGTGGCCGGTGAACTCGACCAGACCGGCCATGCTCCCGGCATGAAGCGCGTCGCCGACATGATCAAGGGCGCGCAGTTCGGCGTGGTATCCGGTTCGGGGCATTACCCCTGGGCCGAGAATCCCGCGGAGTTCAATCAGCTGTTCTTTTCGTTCCTGGATCGCAACGCACCGGCCCGTTGAAATCAACCCCGACGAGGGAGAGCAGCATGTTCCAAGCCTTGCTGTCTATGTTGTGCCTGTGGCTGATGCTGGTTTCGGTTCCGGCGCATGCCCAGGTCTACAAATGGGTTGACGAAAAGGGGGTGACCCACTACGGCGAGCGCGCGCCGCAGGGTCGCAAGAGCCAGGAGGTGAAGGATAAACTCGCCAACCCGGCCGGGCCTGGCGGAGCCGCTGCGGCGCAGCCGAGCTGGCAGGACCAGGAGTCGGAATTTCGCGGGCGGCGCATCCAGGCCGAGCAGGCCGAGGCGAAGAAGCAGGCTCAGGACGCCAGCCAGCGCAAGGCCTGCATCGAGGCGCGCGACGAACTCGCCCAGCTCAAAGCGGCGCGGCGCGTGTACAAGCTGGACGACAAGGGTGAGCGCATTTTCGAGAGCGACGAGCAGCGCGCCGCGTCGATTGCGCGGCAGGAGCAATTGATCGCGGCGCGCTGCTGATCCTATTTTTGAATAAAAAATAGCGACTGATATACGCGAATACTTATATAAAAATATAAATTAACAAGATTTGTCCATCTCAGTCGACCAGCGGCACCTTGGCGTCGCGGATGATTTTTGCAAACACGTCGATGTCGGAGCGGTATTTCGCGCTGAATTCCTCCGGCGTGCCACCCACCGGCTCATAGCCCCAGCCGGGCCATTTTTCGAGCACGTCAGGCAGGTTGATGGCTTTGATGAATTCGCCACGAATCCGGGCGACCAGATCGCGCGGCAGATTTCCCGGTCCGAAAATGCCGATCCATCCGGCGATATCGAAGTCACGCATGCCAATCTCCACCAGTGTCGGGACATCCGGCAAGGCCGAACCGCGTTTGTTTCCGGTCACGCCCAGGGCGCGCAGTTTGCCCGCGCGCACGTGCTGGAGCGCCGCGGACAGCGGCAGAAAGGCCATCTGCACTTCGTCGGTCAGCAAGGCCGGTGTCAGCGGCGCATCGCCCTTGTAGGGAATGTGCACGATCTGGGTGCCGGCGACGCTGTTGAAAAGTTCCGCCGCGAGGTGCGGCGGCGCGCCCAGCCCGGTGGAGCCGAAGTTGAGTTTGCCCGGCTGTGCTTTGGCCATGGCGATGATTTCCTTGACATTGGCGGGCAGGCGCGGCGTGCCGACCAGCACCAGGTAGGACGATGTCAACTGGACCACCGGGGTGAAATCCTTGATGGCATCGAAGGGCAGCTTGCGATACAGGCTGGCGCTGATCGACTGCCCCTGGATGTTGAGCAGCAGCGAATAGCCATCCGGCGCCGATTTGGCCACGGCATCGGCACCGATGTTGCCGCCGGCGCCGGCGCGGTTTTCGACCACCACCTGCTGCTTCCAGCTTTCGGTGACTTTCTGTGCCAGGGTTCGCGCGACCAGGTCGGTCGCGCCGCCGGGGGGGAAAGGCACTACCAGTCGTACCGGCTTGACCGGATAGCTTTGCGCCTGGGCCAAAGCGGCGACGAGGAAACAGAATGCGGCGGTGGTGCGGGCAAGGACAGTATGGTTTCGCATGACATGACTCCAGATGAAAACGGCGGCTGACGATAACCGGGAACGCCGCACAATGCGTGATTCTGACACAGCCACAATAATTACTCGCGCTTCACACCCAGCCCGTTGAACACCTTCTGCCAGGCTTCGTCCCGGTCTAGATGTGCGCGTATGGATTCGGTGGTGCCGGCATCCTCGACGGTAAATCCCATGCTGAGCAGGACCGGCAATTCGATCCCGGCAGATCCGCCGCGGCAGTGAAACTTTTGCGCACGGGTGTTACGCTTGGCCGGCTCGCAAATGGGTCCGCGCCGTTTGCGTTAAACGTTGATTTCCTGTCAAAGGACTTCTCGATGGCAACAGTACGCAAACTTCCCGCTGATGTTTATCCAGAGACCTTGTCGCGCCTTGCGCCCCTGCGGCGCGAGGCGTTGAACGAAGAGCAGCAGAAAACCTATGACGCACTCACCCGGCCGCCGCAACCTGGAGGCCTGAGTCTGGCCGGCATCAAAGGGCCCGGCGGGGTGCAAATGCGCATGCCCAAACTGAGCAAATCCTTTGGCGAGGTCAATCGCCTGCTGCGCACCGGGATGGGTCTTGACGGCCGCCTGGTGGAGGTTGCCATTCTGGCCACGGCCCGGGAAATGTCCAGCCAGTTCGAATGGGCCATGCATGAATCTGTCGCGATTGCAAAAGGCGTCGCATCGCAGACTGTCGATATCATCCGGCACCGCAAGCCGGTGGCGGGTGTGCCGGAAAACGAAGCGGCGCTGATTGAACTGGTGCGTGAGGCGGTGGGTATCGGCAAGGTGAGTCCGCAGACCTATGCGCGCGCGCTTGCACTGTTTGGCGAGGAAGGATTGCTTAATTATTCGGCGCTGATCGGCAACTATGCACAGACAGCGATCATTCTTTGTGTGTTCGGTCAGGAACTGCACGATCATCAGCGCCCGGGCCTGCCGGATTGAAAGGAGTACCCAAAGTGCGAACTTTGTCCGTTTCGTCGCGTGCCGTCCTCGGGTTAAGCGTGTGCTGTGCCGTGGTGCTGGCGCATGCCCAGGGGTTTCCGGCCAAACCGATCACCTTCGTCAACCAGCAGGTGGCCGGCGGGCCTTCGGATGTCACCATGCGCCTGATCGGCCACAAAATGGCCGAAAGCATGCACCAGCCGGTGCTGGTGGAGTCGCGTCCCGGCGGTGGCGGTGCGGTAGGCGCGGTCTACGTGATGCAGGCACCGCCCGATGGTTATACCCTGTTCGTCGCCAATGTGGCCTCCCATGCGGTAAACAAGACTCTCAACGCCAAGCTGCCGTACGATCCGGTGAAGGATTTTGCGCCGGTGACGCTGATCTGGAATTACCCTTCGCTGCTCGGGATCTGGGCAAACAATCCGGCAAAGACTGTTGCAGATCTGGTGGCCATGGCGAAAAAAGCGCCGAACGCCCTCAGTTATGCGTCCCAGGGCTACGGCTCCTCGGGGCATCTGGGCGGCGCGCTGTTATCGGCCGCCGCCGGCCAGCCCATGGTGCATGTGCCCTACAAGGGCGGGCCCGAGGCGATCGCCGATCTGCTGGCAGGGCGCGTGGATATCTTCATCGCCAGCTACGCCTCGCTCGGCCCGGTGCACAAGGCCGGCAAGGTGCGCATACTTGCGGCAGCTGCGGAAAAACGCCATTACCTGCTCCCCGATGTGCCGACCATGGCGGAACTGGGGTTCCCGGAGATCAGTTTCGACGGCTGGTTCGGCGTGGTCGCGCCAGCAAAAACCGCGCCCGCCATTGTGCAGCGCCTGCGCGATGAACTGGTCAGGGCTGTGCAGCA
Source organism: uncultured beta proteobacterium (assembly GCA_903859155.1). Taxonomy (GTDB): domain Bacteria; phylum Pseudomonadota; class Gammaproteobacteria; order Burkholderiales; family SG8-39; genus 2-02-FULL-62-17. The sequence goes on along the minus strand of CAIOLO010000057.1, from coordinate 2,880 downwards.
TCCGGAGGTCGCGAAAAACATGGCAGAACAGGGCATCGTTCCCCTGGTGAGCGCCAGTCCCGAGGAATTTGGCTCCTTTATTTCGTCCGAGATCTCCCGTCTTGGCCGGGCGGTAAAACTCTCCGGCGCCAAGCTGGAGTAGCGCCGCCACCGGCGCCGGCCAGCCCCTGCCTGGTCCCGAATAACTCGCTGCCTCCCGGACCTGCCCCGACGCAGGGGGAGGATTCCTTGATGTAGGTCATAACGACGTGCCCCTCGGCTGGCTAGCATGTGGGGCAGGTGTATTTCTTGCGATCGCGTGCGAGGGCGTGCGCAGGCCGGCGTCCGCCGGTCCAGACAAGCCAGGGTAACGAAGGAGCATTCAATGAGTGATATGACGATACATAAGACAACCGCATGGTCTGCCGGACCGGGGTGTCACGGTGGTTGCGGGCAAAAAATCTTCGTCAAAGACGGCAAGATGGTCAAGATCGAGGGCGACGAGACCCATCCCTGGAGCCAGGGCCGCTCATGCCCCAAAGTGCTCGCTCTGACCCAGTACATGTACCACAAGGACCGTATCACCACGCCGCTAAAGCGGGTGGGCGCGCGCGGCGAAGGCAAGTTCGTGCCGATCAGCTGGGATGAGGCCTTCGATACCTGCGAAAAGCGCATGAACGACATCAAGGCTCAGTATGGCGCCGAGTCGATGGTTTTTGCGCAAGGCACCGGCCGAGATATCGGCGGGCCGATCACCATGCTCTGCTACAGCTTTGGCAGTCCCAACTGGGTGCAGCTGGGCTTGTCCGGGCATTCCTGCTATACGCCGCGCCTGGGCGCGATGAAGGCCGTGTTCGGCGACTTTGCCGTGGCCGATTGCTCGCAGTTTCTGGAAAAGCGCTACGAGGATCCCGAGTGGGTTGCGCCCGAAGTCATCATCACCTGGGGGCAGGACTCCACCACGGGTTGTCCGGATGGTTTCTACGGCCACTGGATCGTCGACTGCATGAAACGCGGCACCAAGATCATTGCCGTGGACCCGCGCAATACCTGGCTGACCAGTCGCTCGGTCCACCATCTGCAATTGCGCCCCGGCACCGACGGCGCGCTGGCGCTGGGCATGCTCAACGTGATCATCAACGAAGGCATCTACGACAAGGCGTTCGTCGAAAAATGGGTGCACGGCTTCGCGGAACTCAAGGAGCGGGTGCAGCAATTCCCGGTGGAGCGCGTGGCGGCCATTACCGAGGTCCCCGCCGAAGTCATCGTCGCGGCTGCCCGGCAGTTTGCCAATGCCAAGCAGGCGGCGATTCAATGGGGTGTTCCGGTCGACATGTGCCCGGACGGCACGTCCGTGGCGCATGCCATCACCTGCCTGACCGCAATCACCGGCAATATCGACATTCCCGGCGGCCAGGTGATCGCGCGGCCTTCGAACGGCGTCACTTCGTATCCGTTTTCGACGGAGGAGTTGATCAAACTCTACGGCGAGGATCTGATCAAGCGCCTCAATGAAAAGCGCGTCGGCGCAGATATTTATCCGATGGTGAAGAATTTCCGCGGCTGGGCACAACCGGACGTGGTGATCGACCAGATCAATTCGGGCAAGCCCTATCCGATCAAAGGCGCCTGGATTCAGACCTGCAATATCATCGGCGGGCAGGCGGCGCGGGCGGAATTCCACCTTGAGGCAATGAAAAAACTGGATTTTGTCGTGGTGGTCGACCTGTTCCACAACCCGACCACCATGGCGCTGGCCGACATCATTCTGCCGGCGGCCACCTTCCCGGAAAAAGACAGCATTCGTTCCTGGTGGGTGCCGCTGACGTCCATGAAGAAATGCGTTCAAGTGGGCGAGTGCAAGTCGGACTGGGAAATCAACTTCGAAATGGCCAAGAGATTCAATCCGGATGGCATGAAGCGCTGGGGCAAGCTCGAGGACATGTTCGATGAGCGACTGAAGCCCTCGGGTCTGACCTTCAAGGATCTGCAGCATCAAGGCGGCTGGAAAATGCCAGTCGACGGGCCATTCAAGCCTTATCGCCGGCATGAGCGCGGCCTGCTGCGTCCTGACAATAAGCCCGGTTTCACCACCCCCAGCGGCAAGGCCGAGGTGTACAGCCAGGCCTTCAAAGAGTGGGGCCTGGATCCGCTGCCTTTCTACACCGAGCCTCCGCAAAGCGCGGTGTCGACGCCGGAATTGAAAAAGAAGTACCCGCTGATCATGATCACCGGGGCGCGCTCGCAGTTGTTCTTCCATGCGGAGCACCGCATGATCCCGTGGCTGCGCGAGAAGATGCCCGATCCCTATGTCGAGATCCACCCCGAGACCGCCGCGAAGTACGGCATCTACGACGGCGAATGGATTCACCTGGAGAACGACATGGGCAAGATCCGGCGCAAGGCGCGCATCAGCCTCAAGGTCAAGCCCACCGAAGTGCATACCATGCACGGCTGGTGGCTGCCCGAACTGCCGGGCAAGGCCCCGGAATTGTTCGGGGTGTGGGATTACCAGATCAACAAGATCGTTCCCGGACCGCATTGCGCCAAGTCCGGTTTCGGTGGCGGCCAGTACAAGACCACCTTGTGCACGCTGAGCAAAATAGAACAATAGGGAGACAGGCCCATGGCACGTTACGCAATGCTGATCGATTACGACTACTGCACCGGATGCCACTCCTGCGAGGTGGCCTGCCAGCAGGAGCATGAGTACCCGGTGGGTACCAATGGCATCATCGTGCGCGAGCACGAGTACGTGGTGGGCAAGCGGGTGAAGATCGACTTTCTGCCGTTCCTGACCGACCACTGCGACCTGTGCACCGCCAGGCTGCAGCGCAGCGAGGCGCCCGCCTGCGTCAAGCACTGCCAGGCCGCCTGCATGGAGTTCGGCCTGACCGAGGA
>CAIOLO010000056.1 GCA_903859155.1 uncultured beta proteobacterium | reverse complement strand
GCGTGTCTGTTTCAGCATGAAACCGCGAAGCGGGCTTTCCGCCGCCGCCAGCGCTTTGTCGAACGCCAGGCCGTTGCTGAAATAGGGCACCACCGCCTGGTCGTAGACCGAGTTCAGGACCGGCGCCATGATAAAAAAGCTCAGGAACAGCGAAAGGCCCACCAGGACCTGATTGGGCGGGGTCTGTCCGGTGCCGAGTGCTTGCCTGAGCAAGGACAGCACAATGATGATGCGCACGAAGGGCGTCATCATGAGCAGCAGGGACGGCAACAGCGTCAACATGGTCATCAGCACGACCAGTTCCAGGCTTACGCTGTAGCGCGAGCCGTGGTTTGCGTCGTTGATGACGCTGACGACCGGGAAGCCCTCAGCCCAAGCCAGCGCGGGAAATGCCACCAGGGCAACGAGAATAAGCAGGCGCAGATGTTTCATTGTTTGTGCCGGTTTTGGATGCTGCCCAACAGTTGCTGCAGCGTGGAGTGACTGCGCGCGCCCCCCGCAGGCCCTTGGATGGATCCGCCGGCCAGGGCGCTCGTGGCCAGTTCGTCCGCCGACCATGTGGCGAGCGTTGAAATCTGGTGCATGGTCATGCCAAGGAGTATTTCGCGATCCTTGGCGCGAACCAGGACAATGCGCTGCCGGTTCCCGAGCGACTGGCTCTCGATCACACCAATCTGCTTGTCGTTCCCGGCGCGCAGCCTGCCCCCGGCAAGCCGCCTGAGCAGGAAGTAAAGCGATGTAATGAGCAAAAGCACGAAGACGAAGCTCGCCGCGAACGACAACCAGTCAGTCAGGCCCAGGGGAGGGGAGGCTGCCATGGTTTCAGATGTTCTTCAGCCGTTCCGCGGCGGTCACGACGCGGGTGAGCCGGATGCCATAGCGGTCGTTCACCAGAACGACTTCCCCCTGTCCGACCACCGTGTTGTTGACCAGCAGGTCAATGGGTTCGCCCGCGATCCTGTCCAGTTCCACCACGCTGCCTTGGGCAAGGCGCAAAAGGTCGCTGATCTTGAGTACGGCACGGCCTACTTCAACGGAAATGGTTACCGGAATGCTCTTGAGAAGGTTGGAGTCGATCTGGCTGTCCAATGATGCCGTCTCGGAAAAGCCACCGCTGCGGCGGGCGTCTGCGGTCGGGTTCTCGGCTGCGATTGCGTCTGTCATGGTTCCCTCATCTTTCCTGAGATGTGTCCAAAATGGTTTCTATCTTGATGGCTACGTTGGGTCCGGATGTGCCGATCCGCGCGTCGAATGTCGGGATGTCGTTGATCATTACCCTGGCAAATTCGCTCTTCTTGAAATACAGCACATCGTTTTCCTTCATTGTTTCGATGCTGTTCAGCGTCGCCTTTATGTGTCCGATGATCACCCGCATCTCCAGTTCGGAGTCGCCCACCGCCGACGAAAGTTCGGTTTGCCAGCGCTTTTCGGATTCCTTGTCGCCGTCCACCGCCTGTATCCGGCTTCTAAGAAGATCCCGGATTGGTTTTAGCGATGAGTACGGATAGACCACGTCGAGAAATCCCTTGTTGTTTCCGCATTCGGCGTCGAAGTGATTGACAATGACCAGGTCGTTCTCGTCTGCTATCTGGGCGAAATGAGGGTTTATCTCCGAGCTGACATGTTCGAACTCGATGGGCAAAAGGGGCAGCCAGGCTTCTTTGAGCGATTTGAAGAAGACATCGAGAATGATGTTTATGACCCGTGTTTCGGTCGGCGTGAACAGACGTCCCGGGGCCAGTTGACCGATGCCGCGCCCGAAGCCGCCGAAAAAATTATCCAGCGAGGTGAATATCACATTGGGGTCAATCAGTACCAGCGCGCTGCCGCGCAGCGGGTTCATGCGGATGACGTTCACTGAAAGCGGGGGGCGCAAATCCTTCATGTATTCGCCGAACTTGAGCAACTGGACGCGCGTGGGGTTGATCCTCGGGCTTGTGCGCAACACCTCCAGCAGGCCCAAACGGAACAGCCTTATAAAACGTTCATTGATCATGTCGAGCGAGGAAACATTCACCCCCAGAGAACTGTCCTCGTTGGTGAGGTCGTGCTTTCTGATGGTTGCCGAGGTGTTGTACCCGGTGTCCACAGGTAAGGATCCACTCCTGATGTCCTTGGTCAGCGCGTCGATTTCCTCATTGCTCAGCAGGTTGCCTGTTTCACTCATGGTCGCCAATCTTTGATAAGGGGCTAGCCGTTGGGGCCGGTGTCACTGGTAGACGAATTCGGTGAAGAAGACTTCTTCGATGCCGCCGAAATTCTCCAGCCGCTCGAGTTCAGCGTTGATCTTGTCGCGCAGTTGCAGGGCAAGTTCGGAGCGGAAGTCCGGCTTGGCAAGGTCTGCCTCGGTGACCAGCCTCAGAACATTCAGCGAGGCGGAGCGCAAGGCGGCACGATGTTTCTCGACGTTCTGGAGCACACGTTCGTCGTATTGGGTCATCAATGACAGGGAAACCTGCATCACCTTGCGGGAATTGGCCACGTTGGCGACCAATGCCTTCTTGTCATCGAGTTCCATATAGCTTTTTTCAAACCGGGTCTGGGTGTTTTCAGGCAGCGGCTTTTTCTGCGGTGGCCCGCCCTTGGCGCCACTCTTGCTGCTGCCTTTTCCGCCGGAGTGGGCGGAGGCCTCAGGGGCGCCATGCGCGGGGGGGGCCCCGTGTTCTGCCGGACTCGCGTGTTCCGCAGAGCCTTCCTCCTGCTCGAGCAATGCTTCCTCTGCGTCTACCGACTTTTTCGAGAAAAAGCCGGTTAAGAAGAGGGTTCCGCCGATCGCAGCGGTAAGTACGACGACCACGCCAACGATCAGGAGAATGATCTTGATCATCGGACTCTTTTTCTTCTCTTCCGGTGCTTCTGGGGGGGTCTCTTCAGCCATGGTGTTGGTAAAAACTCTTATAAGGTTTTAAAAGAAATCACTTGTGCCAGAAAAACTATTCAAGGATAAAAATGGCGTCAAAAAACAGCTTTAGCAGTTGCCATAAAAGGCAAAAATAGCTTTGCCCGCAGCAGCTTGAGTGTCGTAAGTCCCGGGTGTAAAAATAATGACGGCATACCTCCGTTTTTTTGCACTCGGGCTACCTTAAGCAATCTGTGTGCCTGAGTCGCCAAGAAGCGGGCGTGCTCATACCATGACATCCAGACCGTCGGCACCGACGCGGGCGGTATGGGGGGCGATCTGGGTTGCCGCCACTTGTTGATCAGGAAGGACCAATTGCGCTGCAGCGGGCAAGGGCTGCCGCGTGTGCGCATTCCCTCCGTTGGCAGAGGCGCCTTCATGCCTTACATCCATGCGGGACAGATCCAGACCCGACTGCGCCATGACTTCCTTGAGTTTCGGCAGGCCGTTGAGCAACAGGTCCCTGGTGCTCTGTTGACTGGTATTGAACTCCGCATCAATCGTTCCGGTCCCGCGCATACCCAGCCGGATATCGATCTTGCCAAGATGTCTGGGGCTGAGTTGCAGATTTACCTGCCACACGCCTTTGGCAATTTGTGCCGATAGTCTCTGGCCAATGGCTTCCGAAACGCGATCAGAAAGCATCTGATATTGCTCGCTGCGTCTGAAGTAGTCGTCTTGCATCGACTCCTCATGCGCCGGCGCTGCAGTTCCCAGATCGAGTTCCTGAGTGACCGCGCCAAGGGCCTGCGAATGGTTTTGCGGCGTGACTGCGCCAGCGGAATCTCCGGTAGCCCCCACGGCCCAATGCATTTGCGCTGCGGCAGTCGCCGGAGCATCGGTTTCCCGCAATATTGCGCCAGGGCTCCCTCCAGGTTTGGCTTTACCGGGTTTCTGGTTCTCCTGCCGGAGCAGATTTGCCATGCCCTCGTGCAAAGTGTCTTTTGCTGGACCTTCTTGTCCCTGTCCCTGCTCGTACTCGAGCAGTTCAGTCTGGGCCGGCGAGCCCTTGTCCCCATTGGCGGCGGCCTCTACTGGCATCTGCCCGTCCCTGTTCGGACCTGGATTGACAGGGTCGCTTGGGCTGTCGCCGGCAGTCGTCCCGGCAAGGCGCTGGGGGAGTCCGGACCTGTCAGTGAGAACACTATTGTCCGTTCCGGGCTGTGCTGGAATTTCCGTGACGGACCCGTCTGCGGTTGCCGGGGCGTCTGCAGGCTTGCCGCGGCCGGATGGTGTCCCGGATGAAAACATGGCGCGGGTGTCAACGCTGTTTAAAGCAGCACCGGCAGACGGGAGTGGCAAGCCGGACCTGTCGGGGACCGTGGTGCCGGTCGGTTCAAGAACTCCGGCGAAAGGGTTGGCCGCGACGCGCTCGCTGCCCGGGAGCCTGGCTTCGCCCTGGTCTGATGCGGCCGCCGTCGGGATCAGTGTGTTGGTCCCCGGCGCGCCTGCTGCGGCAATCGCAACCGGGGCAATCGCAACCGGGGCAATCGCAACCGGGGCAATCGCAACCGGGGCAGTCGCAACTGCGGCCGCCGTGGTTGCAACCGGATCCTGGATTGGCGTGTGCATGAGGTCCGCCGTGAATCCTATGGGCGCCTGCACGAGGGCACTGAAAGAAATCGCCGGGATCGGACCGAGCCCGTCAGAAGGGGATAGCGGGTCTGGTGCGGAAGAATCCGGGGACTTTGGCGACGCGTCTTTCTTTCCCATGATGAGTTCGAGCAACGCCCCGTCGATACCTTCGGCGCGGGCGAAGTCAAGCAGGCTCTGCTCGTCTGGAGGTGGGGTGCGGGGTGTGATGATTTTTACATTAGGCCCCAGTGCAAATTTTTGCAGATCGCCAGTCGGCAGTTTCTTGCCGCTCGGAGCGGCAATATTCTGGTCGATTCTGGACCGGCGTATGTCCCGCAGGACTGATTCAAACCCTGCTCCGGGACTCTGTGCAGCCTCCGCAGAGGACGCGTCATCGCTCTTGCGTTTTACGGCAGATGATTGATTTGTTTGTAGAAAGTGGCTTATTGAATTGGCTGGCATGGTGGCTGTGCGGTTGCTCTGTTGTGGCTGTTCAAGCCCTTCTAAAGCAATAAACGTGACAGCTTTCAGCGTGTGCCCTTACCCGGTCGCAGAGCCCGCAGCACCGGCAAACAAAGGACGCTGAAATCTGTTGCAACCCGGGGCCGCCAACGATCCTGAAAATCGCCAGTGAGCAGCACCGCATGGAGGTGGCACGGGGCTTGCATACCTACCTTGGGAGATATGCAGTGATTTTTATAAATACCATTAATATCAATATGTTGAAACGCCAACTGTCAAAAATATGTCAGCAACCGCACTTTCTGTAATCTCAACTTTTCGCCACGGCTTGTTGAATAGCAAGCTGGCCGACCTGAGCATTCCAGCGCTGGTTCTGATGATCATGGCCATGCTGGTGATTCCCTTGCCGGCGCTGATTCTCGATATTCTGTTCACCTTCAATCTTCTGGCGGGGATGGTCATCATCATGGTGGCCATCAGGACAACACGGCCGCTGGAGTTTTCTTCGTTTCCGGCGGTGCTGCTGCTGACCACCACTTTGCGGCTTGCCCTGAACGTGGCATCCACGCGCGTTGTACTGGTCGAAGGGCACAAGGGACCGGAGTCGGCCGGTAAAGTCATTCAGGCCTTTGGCGAGTTTGTCATTCACGGCAATTACCTGGTCGGCGTTATCATTTTTGCCATCTTGATGATCATTAACTTTATCGTCATAACCAAGGGTGCGGGCAGGGTATCGGAGGTTATTGCGCGGTTCACACTGGATGCGATGCCCGGAAAACAGATGGCGATCGACGCCGATTTGAACTCGGGCGTACTCACGCAGGAAGCGGCCAAGAAGCGCCGCGAGGAACTGGCGCAGGAGGCCGAGTTCTTCGGTTCCATGGACGGCGCATCCAAGTTTGTCCGCGGCGATGCCATCGCAGGCATTTTGATTCTGGCCATCAACATCATTGGCGGCCTGGCCATCGGGGTCGGAATGCATAGCCTGTCCGTGGCTGAAGCCGGGCGCATCTACACCCTGCTGACCATAGGTGACGGACTGGTGGCGCAGATACCCGCGATGTTCCTGTCTCTGGCCACTGCAATTATGGTGACCCGGGTCACCACCGCGCAATCGATGACCGAGCAGGCCGCCAGCCAGTTGGGAAAACCGGGTCCGCTTTTCGTGTCTGCCGCGATCCTGATGCTGCTCGGTATCGTGCCGGGGATGCCGCATGCGGTATTCCTCACCCTGGGCAGCGCTGCGGCGGGCCTTGGCTATATGTTGTTGAATCGGGGCGGGGTCGCGGCGTCGCAGGAGGAGGAGCGTAAAGCGGCACCGCTTGCGGTGGCGCCCAAAGAACTGGACTGGAGCGACGTCGACCAGGTCGATCTTATCGGATTCGAAATCGGTTACGGCCTGATCCCGCTCGTCAATCCGGAGACAGGCGGGCAACTGATGTCGCGGGTCAAGGGTGTGCGCAAGAAACTCTCCGCCGAACTGGGCTTTCTTGTTCCGCCGGTGCGCATCCGCGACGCGCTCAGTCTCGATCCGGAAACCTACCAGATCGTGCTCAAGGGTGTCGTCAGGGCGAGCGGGCAAATCAAGGTGGGGAGGGAACTCGCGATCAACCCCGGGCAGGTCTATGGAAAACTTGAGGGCATCCCCACCCGGGAGGCCGCGTTCGGGCTGGAAGCCGTATGGATCGAGCCGGCACAGAAGGACTACGCCAGGACCCTGGGTTACACGGTCGTGGACGCGAGCACGGCCATGGCCACGCACCTGAACAAGGTGCTGCGCGAGAACGCGGCCGAATGCATGAGTCACGATGAAACCCAGCAACTGATCGACAAACTCGCCGCGAAATCGCCGAAGCTGGTCGAAGATGTTGTGCCGAGCAAGCTTTCTCTCGGGGTGATAACCCGCGTTCTGCAGAATCTGCTTGCAGAAGCGGTTTCGATCAGGGACATGCGTACCATCATGGAGGCACTGTCAGAGGAAAGCGCGCGCACTCAGGACCCCGACCAGCTCACTGCGCTGGTCAGGCCGAAGCTGGGAAGAATGATCGTCCAGAGACTTGGCAGCCCCGGGGAAACTCTTTCCGTCATGACGCTGAACCCGAGCCTGGAGAAGATTCTGCATAACGCCGCGCACCAGCAGTCCGGAGGACAGGGTGTGGTGCTGGAACCGGGCCTCGCGGAGAGCCTCTTTGGCGCGCTGCGAACCGCAGCAACCACAGTTCAAGAGCAGGGCCATGCCGCCGTGCTGGTGGTCTCGCCGGTGATTCGCTCCTGGCTGTCCAAATTGGCGCGTTTCCGTGTAAACGATCTGGTCGTGCTGTCATACAGCGAAATACCGGAGGACCACGCCATTAAAGTCATTTTTACCGTAGAACTCGAACCAAAACATTAACCGAGGGTCAGCATGGAACTCAAGCGCGTATTAGGAACCGACAGCCGCAGTGCAACCGCGAAAGCAATGGAACTGTACGGCAGGGATGCCCTGATCATCTCCAACGAGAGGGTCAACGGCAAGGTCGAGGTCATCGTGGCGGTGGAATTGGGTCGCGAGCGCGCCAATCCGCCGGCCAGATTCGAGCCGAAGACCGACTCTCCCGACCTCCGGTTCAAGGAGATGCCTTTGCAGGCCCCCGCGGGGGATGGCGCGCGCTTCGGCGCGCTCCTGCAAGAGCGCCTGGGCGAGATGCACACGCCGGTCAAGTTTGCCGGCGAGCCACAAATGCCCGCCCGCGCCGAGGCTGAGCGGCAGGAACTGGACAGGGCGAAGGACCTCGTGGAGATACTCCGCGGGGAGTTCGCGGAAATGAAAAAAGATCTGCGAATTTCGCAGCAAGTCGGTGTCTGGCAGCTCACGCACGGCCTCACCGACGCGGTCAAGCCGCTCGCATCCGCGCTGGCCGAAGCCGGGGCGCCGGCGGGAATACGCAGCCTGCTGATCGACGAAGTCAAGAATATGGACAGCCTCGCCGAAGCGTTCCGCGCAGTTGCAGCTTCGCTGAAACAGTCTATCCGGCGCGCTCCGAGCTCAAATCTTCTGGCCGGGGTCCATGTGATAGCGGGGCCCTCGGGCGCGGGAAAATCCATGATGGTGGGCCGCTTGGCCGCAGTGCATGTCAGGGCCGGGGTCTATGATTCGGATGATATCGCTGTTGTCAGTTTCTGCGATCAGAGGCCCGGGGCCTGGGGCCAGCTTCAGTTGCTCTGTGCCAAGGCGGGGGTTGAGTGCTATCGCGCAAAGAACGCCGCGATGCTGCAGGAACTCATGAGCGAACTTGCCGGCAGATCGCTGGTGTTGATAGACACTCCTGGAGTGCGCGTGTTCGAACACTTGGAGACCATCACTGAAGTCACCCCCGAGGCCCGGCTCCACCTTCTGTTGCCGCTGGACGCCTCGGCTGCCACCTTTAAGCGCTTTCTCGATCACCGCGATCTCAGGTGGGGAACCCTGATGCTGAGCAAACTCGACGAGGCGGGCCACTCCTGGCCGTTGATCCAGGCGCTTTGCGAGCATGTGCTGCCGCTCTCGTTTGCCAGTCGCGGCCCGGCGTTCGATGAGCCACTGGACGCGCCCGACACCGATGCGCTGATTGAGATGGCGCTGGGCAGCCTTGCGTTGTTTCCGGCGCCGGCGATGCCGTCAGACGAAAACTTCGCCCCCAACAACTTCGCCCCCAACAACTTCGCGCTCAATAACCCCGCACCGCGTGTCGGGCGAAGCGCCATGAAAACTTTAAAATAGGCCACTAATGTCAAGTCCTTCAAGCGTTGGCTTTGTGCTCATCACGGGCCCTCTGGGAACTCCATATGAGGTCGATCATGTCGCAAAAAATCACTGAGGTAATCGGTATTGCCAGCGGCAAGGGTGGGGTGGGCAAGACCTCGATTGCAACCAATCTTGCCGTCAGTCTGGTTAAGGGAGGGCACAAGGTCATGCTGTTTGACGCTGACCTGGGCCTGGCAAATGCCCAGCTGGCCTTTGGTTGCCGGGCCGAATTCAACTTCAGTCATGTGCTGTCCGGACAGAAGAGCCTGGAGGAGATCATTGTCACCACGCGCCAAGGCGTTCGTCTGGTTCCCGGGGCCTCCGGGATCCAGCAAATGGCCAGCCTGAGCATGACCGAGTCTGCGGGAATTATTCAGGCGTTCAACGCGCTCGACGAAGAGATCGAATTCTTCATCATCGACGCAGCCGCGGGTATCGCCGACTCGGTGGTGACTTTCATGCAGGCGGCGCAAAGGCGCTTCATTGTCCTGCGTGACGAGCCCTCGTCGATCGCCGATGCCTATGGCATGATCAAGGTGCTTGCGCAGGAGCACCAGTTGAACGAAATTTACCTCGTGCCGAACATGGTTCAAAGCCAGGCGGCGGGAGAGCAACTGTACAGGCGGGTCAATGATGTTTGCGAGCGTTTTCTTGGCATATCGGTAATGTATCTGCACTCCATCACCTACGACGAGCATATGCTGGGCGCGTTGCGCGCCTACAGTTCGGTGCTGGAGTTCGCCCCTGGTGGCAATGCCGCCCGGGATTTCAGGCAATTGGCACTGGCTACGGGCCGGCTCGGTAGCATGGTGGGCGCTACGGGGGGGGTTCAGTTTTTCATGGAAAGGCTCACCGGCCATTACTCCGCAATATGACAAATTATCGTCTCGCGCTCTATCACCAGGCCCGGAATGATAGCGAGGCGTATGTACTGGAGCATTTGGGGTTGGTCAAAAGGGTCGCGCTGCATCTGCAGGTGCGCGTGCCCAGGTTCATCGAACTCGATGATTTGATGCAGGCCGGGATGCTCGGACTGATACAGGCCTCCAGATCGTACGATCCGGGCAAGGGCGTAAACTTCGAAAATTTCGCCTATCCCCGGGTGAAGGGCGCGATGTTCGACGAAATCAGGAGAGTGTCCTACCTGCCCCGGTCGGCTGTTTCCGTCAACAAGGCGCACGCCCGGTCGGCCAATGAGTTGTCCACCCAGATGGGGCGCAGCCCGACGCAGGCGGAACTCGCCGCCTACATGAACATGGACCTGGAGAGTCTGCAAAAGGAGCGCACCGAAGCGGTTCGGTTTGAGACGACCTCGATAGAGACGTTGAGCGAACCGATGGAAAACTTTCCTGACGACGACTCTTCAAGGCCCGATGTTCTGGTTGAGAATGCGCAGTTCATGGAGGCGCTCGAGGCTGCCATCGAATGTCTTCCCGAACGGGAAAAACTGATTATTTCCCTCTATTATGTCGAGGAGATGAACCTGCGCGAGATTGGCGCAATTGTCGGGGTCAGCGAGTCTCGCGTGAGCCAGATATTGTCCGCAACCGCGAAAAACCTGAGGAAATCTCTTCAGGTCTGAGCGATCAAAAACCAGTGCCCTTTCACCATGGATACCCGCCGGCGTTGCCCGGTCTGCTTGCAGTGTCTGTCTGAGCGAGAAACCAATTGCCGGCTCTTTTAAGGTGGCCCGTTCCTGCCCTGCTGGTCTGGGGGGGCACGTGGATGCTATATGCATTTCTGATTTCAATCGGTACGGCATCGCCTTGGCCGGTGGTGCTCGCCTGTGCCCTGGGGGTGTTGTTCAGCGTGCTCGGTTCCACCCGTTCACGGCAATTGGCCCTGGCCCTGGGTTTTCCCCTGTCTTTGTGGTTGTCCGGAGCGGCCCCGGTGCCCTCGTGGGCCTGGCTGGCCCCGTTGGTATTGGCGTTGCTCATTTATCCGATGCGTTCATGGCGGGATGCGCCCTTGTTTCCAACCCCGCTGCTGGCATTGTGCGAGGTGCCACGCCATGTTCCGCTGCCCTCTGGCGCGGCTGTGCTTGATGCCGGTTGTGGCTTGGGAGATGGTCTGCGTGCACTGCGGGTGGCCTATCCCGAAGCGCGTTTTTTCGGCATAGAAACCAGCTGGCCTCTGCGGGTGATGGCGGCGATTCGATGCCCCTGGGCAACCATCCGGCAAGGGGATATCTGGCGCGAAGACTGGCACAGCTACGACCTGGTCTATCTTTTTCAGCGGCCCGAAAGCATGGATCGGGCCGTGCTCAAGGCGCGCGCTGAACTCAAGCCCGGCGCGTGGCTGGTAAGCCTGGAATTTGTGGCCGCCGCGATCGAGCCCACGGCCGTGGTTTATGTCGGTGGCGACCGGCCGGTGTGGATGTACCAACAGCCCTTCCAGTTCGTCGCGGACAGAAAAGCTCGCAATAAAACGGGCCGGCGCCCCGGTCCCTGAGATTCGCGCCCCGCGCCGATTACTGGTTCTGGTACATGAGCGTAATGCTGATGCGCCGGTTGCGCGGATCCAGCCCGTTGGTCGGATTGAAGGGTTCGGTATCCGCGACCCCCTCGATTCTGGTGATCCGCTTTTCGTCCAAGCCTTTCGATTTGATGACCTGGCGGGTGACTTCGGCGCGCTGGGCCGAGAGCGACCAGTTGTTGCGCTCCGGGCCGTTGTAGGGGACGCTGTCGGTGTGCCCGCGGACCTTGATCTTGTTGGGCATCTGGCTGATGGAGCGGGCGATCTCCTCGATCAGCGCCTGCGATTTGGAAGACAGCGTGGTGGTGCCCAGGCCGAACATGGAGAAATCGGCCTTGTCGATGATATCCACCCTCAAGCCTTCTTTTTCCCGCACAAAATTGACCTGGTCCTTGAGTTTGGCCAGATCCTTGTCCTGCGACAGCCGTTCGTTCAACTCCTTCTGCAGTTTTTCGAAATTGGCCTGATCCACCTCGTTTGCGATTTTTCTTTTCTCGTCCTCGTTCTTGTCCCCGGTCTTGTCTTTGTCGCTATCGGTTTTTCCGGTGGCGTCTCTGGGTGTCAGGATCTGCATCAATCCGGTCTGCGCCGCGGCATTGGGCAGGGCGGTTTCGTCGATAATCGACTGACCGCCCATTACCCCGACCGAACCGGAGGTCTGGTTCACTGAGAGCACGCTCTTGGTAAGGGCGCTGGGCTTGAAGTAGTCGGAGATGCCCTTGCGCTGGTCGGTATTAGTCGCCCCGAGCAGCCACATGAGCAGAAAGAACGCCATCATCGCGGTCATCATGTCGGCAAGCGCGATCTTCCAGGCCCCGCCGTGGGCCCCGCCGTGGGCCTCCTCAGTGATTTTCTTTACGATGATCGGTGCAAGCGGCTCCGCGGGAATCGGGGATTCGGTTTGTGCCTGGGCGCCCGCATCGATGGCAGAGGGTGAGGGCAACTCTGCGGCTGTCTGAGTGCTTGCCCCGGCGCCTTCGGGATTCGCGACCGCTGCGGTTTCGGCCATGGCTATTTGCCCCTCAATCCGTCAAACACGTCTGCAAACGAAGGCTGATTCTCGTGCGAAATTGCCACCCGGGCGGCCTCGATGACCACCGGTATCGGGTGCCCGTTGAGCGTGCCGATGATGATCTGCTTGGCCACATGGTAGATCTGGCCCTCCGACTCGACTATCTGCTTGAGCCGGTTTCCCAATGGCTCCACCAGCCCGTAGGCGAGGAGAACGCCGAGAAAGGTGCCCACCAGGGCGGCGCCGATCAGCCCGCCGAGAATGGCCGGAGGTTGGTCGATGTTCGCCATGGTCTTGACCACGCCCAGCACGCAGGCGACGATCCCCAATGCGGGCAGGGACCCGGCGAGGGTTGCCAGGATTTCGGCCGGCTTCAGGGCGTCGTGGTGGTGCGTCTTGATCGACAGGTTCATCACATCCTCGATGGCGTCGGGTCTCGGCGCGGAGGAGGACACCACCAGCAGGCGGATGTTGTCGGTGATCAGGTGTATCAGGGAGTGATCCTTGAGCAGGCGCGGATATTCGGCGAATAGTGCGCTCGACTCGGGGTTCTCGACATGCGACTCAAGGGCGACGGCGCCTTCGGCCTTGAGCACTTTCATGATCTTCGAAACAAGAAAAATGACATCCAGGAAATCCTGTTTGTTGAACTTCGGGCCGGAGAGGATCTTGCCCAACCCACTCAAGGTGGCCTTTACCATGGTCATGCTGTTGCCCGCGACCATGGCGCAGATGGCGGAGCCGAAAATGATGAAGCACTCCATCGGGGCGGCATGGATGATGGGCGCCATGCTGCCGCCCTCCAGGATGTAGCCGCCGAATACGACCACAAAAACCATGACCAGACCTACGACACTCAGCATTGCGTTCTCCGTCACTCAATTAATAGTTCTGCCACTTCGTCGAACCTTGCTCGGAATCGGCCCAATCTATTCACCTTGCTGTCCTGGCTCACGAAGGTTGCTTTCCGGGTAATCGGCGTCTTGCCAGCGCCTTGTTACGTGAACCCGCATGTGTCCCCGTCCGGCTACATCGCACGCCGTGCGGGGGTCACCAGCGAGGGCACCAGCGTCCACGCTTCGCGCACCTGCTGCATCAGTCCGCGCACCTCGCCCAAGGCCACCAGATCATTCTTCATGTTGATGTGCAGCAGCCGGCGGGTCACGTACTGGTAGAGTTCACTCAGGGTGCGGGCGATGTCCCCACCCTTTTCGAAGTCCAGGGCGCTCTGCAGGCCCAGCACAATGCGGCCGGCGCGGGTGAGCTGAAACGACTTTTCGGCGATAGCCTTTCTCTTGATGTGCCCTTCGGCGATATCAAGGCTTTCAATCAAACCGTCCAGGAGCAACTGGATCAGCTGCGTGCCGTCGGCACCCGATACCCCGGTTTCGACCATCACCTCGCCGTACTGGGCCGCCGCTTTACGATTTAGCATCATCATCATTTTTTTTCACCTGGGTTGATGGAATCTTCTGCTAAAGAAGTTCGTCATCAGCGCGGCAATCTTGAGCGGGGCGGCCGCAAATATATTGGCTGGGCGGCATGCCATCAATGTGTCTCCCCGGGGGGCGGAATCGCGCTGGGCGGAATCGTGACGGGCGCTATCGCGACGCTCTGGGAGTCGCCTGCGCTATGGGCCTGCGCGGAGGCGGGCGGAACCAGTTCCGGGGCAATGGTTTGGACGACTGCCGGTAGCTGTGCGGGCTCGGCCTCAGGCATCAGGACCCGGGAAACGCGCTGGGTCGGGATGAGGCCCAGGCTGGCAAACAGGCGATCGCAGGTTTCATCCAGGCGCTCCCGGATGGCCGCAAGATTGTCCTGGGAGGTACGCTGCCGGTCCAGACCCAGGTCGTAGATCATGCGCGCCTCCTCAGGGGGGATCCAGGAGACCACCTGTCCATGGGTTGTCTTGATGGTCCGCAGGTCGTTTGGCTTGACCTGTATGCCCTGCTGGCCGTCGAGCACCCCCTCCTCGAGCAGCTCGCCGATATGACGCAGCAAAACCGGCTCGTAGCATTTGCGCAATTCGTCAATGGCCTGCGGGTCCGCACCTGCGGCGGGCATTCCCGTCATGGTCTGCCAAAGCTGTTCGCCTTCAAGACCGGCAAACCGGTCGTCGATGGCGGCTCCGCCGCTGTTCGCGGCGCCCGATGCCAGGTGGGCGTGTTTTTCGATTGAATGGATTTTGTCGATCACGTAAATGATCATGACCGCCACGCCCAGCATGCCGACAAGAATGCTCAACAGTAGAAAAGTACTCATTTACTTGCATCCAAAAGTGAATACACCGGATTGCCGGGAGGGCTGACAATTCGGCTGAAGTACGCACCCCCAGGGTGGCAGGCCGATTCAGGTCAATCGGCGATTGTACGCCCCGATCTGGGCACGCATTTCAGTTGTTCTTCGAGTTCGACATGTTGTCGAATTGGTTCTTCAGCGAGGTCTTCAGACTGTTGATCTGGCCCACCAGCGTGTCCATCGCCGTGAACTGCTGGGTGTATCGGGCCAGCACCGCCAGCATGCGGGTGTCGAGGTCTTTTTCCTGCTGAGTGTATTTTGTCACCTGGGAGGCGGCATGGCTGCTCGCGCTCAAGATCGGTCCCGTCGAAGACATCAATGCGGTCAGCGTTTTCACCGCGTCGCCGGCCAAGCCGCGCGCCTTGGTGCTGTAGGAATTGGTGTTGTTGGTGTTGGCAGTGAGCATCGTCACCACGCCGGCAAAATTATTGTTCAGGGTGTTGCTCAGTTTGGTATTGTCCAGCGCCAGCGTGCCGTCGAGCTGGATGCTCACGCCCAGGTCGTGCAGTGAGGTGGCGCTGCTGCCGTTGCTTGCCGTCCCGGGTGTCGAGGAACTGCCGGTCACCATTTTGGTGATCTGGTTCTGGATCTGCCGCACCAGCGAATCGTTGACCAGTGTCGCCCCTTCGTTGGCCACCTTCGAGGCGGGATCGGAAACTGTCTTGAGCGTGCTCTTCAGGCTGTTGAATGCGGCGACCAGGGTTTGGATATTGGCCGTGATGCCGGTCGTGTCGCGGGCGAGTTGAACGGTCGCGGCGATATTCTTGCTGGCGTCGGTGGTCTCCGGCGGCGTGGGCGCGAGCAGATTCAGGGTCATCCCGGTGATGGCGTCGCTGATGGTGTTGCTGCCGCGCGTCAAGGCGATGCCGTCGACCGTCAGCTTTGCATCGGTCGCCGCTTGCAGCGTTGTCGAAAAAGCCAGGCTGGCGATCGAATTGGTGTCCGCGTCGCTATTGGAATGGTCCGTCGCCGTGAATCCGCTGAAGACGCTGGCGGTACCGGTGGCTGCCGCGGTGAGCACGATTTTGTAGGGAGCTCCAGAGCCGTCGCCGGTATTGACCACCTTCGCCGTGATGCCCTTGTCCGCTGCATTGATCGCGGCGGCGATACCGGCCGGTGTGTCGGCGCCCGCGGCAACGGTCACCGATTGGTCCGCACCCCCGACGCTGAAACTGATATCGATTTGGTGGCCGCCGTTAACGGAGGTGCCGGATGCGGCGAAGCCCGTCGAGAGGCTGCTTTGCGCCCGGGCGATTTTCTCAATGCTGATCTGGTGAGTGCCGACCGCGGCACTTGAATCGGTGGCGATGTCAAAATAGCCGCCGGCATTGCTTTGGACCGTAACGGCGTTGACGCTGGACTGGTCCTGCAGCGCGGCAAATGCGGCCTTGAAAGTGGACAGGGACGACATGACCGTGCCGTAGCCGGAAATCTTGGCCTGGGTTTTCTGCAGGGCCGCGTCGAGCAACGCTTTCTGCGGCGCCTTTTCCGCATCGACCAGGTTTTGCGCCAGCGCTTTGGTGTCAATGCCAGAGCCGCCGCCGAGCAGATTGACAATATTCTGGCCGGTGCTCGAGGTGGTGCTTGTCGTCGTCGTCATTGCGCTATCGCTCCGTGGTCCCGCCCGCGGCGGGTGCGTGCCCCTGAAACACTATTCGGGTGCAGCAGGCAATTCTTTAGGTGCGCGCTCATTATTTCAAGAAATTGAACAAACTGAGGTTGGAAGTCTTGGCGAAAGTGCTTTGCGCCGCCTCCAGGCCCAGCGTCTGCTTTTGCAGTTGGGTGATGGTCTGGGTGTAGTCCGCGTCGGCCAGGCCGGAGAGCGTCGCCTGCAGGCGCAGCCTGGTCTCGTCGATCAGGCTTTGTTGGGAGCTGACCACATTCTGATCGGCGCCGTTCTGCGCGAGCGCATGGGACAGGCCGCTGTTCAACTGGTCGATCTCGCCCAGTCCGTGTTGCATGCCTGCATGGTCCGATTGTTTGATCGCATTCGCCAGATCGTCGAGCACCTGAAAAAATCCGGCCTGCGTGCGCTTTGTGCCATCGTCGCGCACCACCCCGGAAAACACCTGACTGCCCGCACGGTTGATGGTCAATTGCCGCTGATCGCCTACGCTCACCCGGATGCCTGCCCGGTCGCCCTGATAGACGGTGCTGCCGTTGCTGCCATTGGAGAAGGGCTGCTGTCCGACCCGGGTGCCGGAAAACAGATACTCGCCGTTGACGTCGCGGGTGGCCGCGAGGGCGTTCAAATCGGCGCGGATGCTTTGTATCTCTGCCGATATATTGGCGCGGTCCGCCGGCGACAGGGTGTCGTTGGCGGCCTGGACTGCGAGTTCCTTCACGCGCGTCATCTCGTCGCTCGCGCTCTTGATGCTGGTTTCCTCGGCCTTGAGCCGGTCGCCCACCGTCGCGAGTGTGCTCGCGTAGCCATCCTGGCGGGCGATGGCCGAATTGAGCCGCGCGATGGCATTGACCTTGTCCGGATTGTCGCTGGGCTTGGTCAGTTGCTGGCCGGTGGAGATCTGGGTCTGGGTCTTGGCGATGCTGGTCTGCAGGTCGCCCATCTGCCGGACGGCCTGGTCGAAATAGTAACTGGTTGAGATGCTCATGGCTCTGTCCTTCAGCGAATCTGCATGATCGTATCGAACAACTGGCTGGCGATTTGTATGGTCTTGGCGGCCGCCTGGTAGGCCTGCTGAAAGCGGATCAGATCCGCCGCTTCGGCGTCCAGATTCACCCCCGAAGCCTTGTCGCGCGCCTGTATCGCCTGATCGTTGACCACCGTCAGCGCCTGCTGCGCGATGTGCGCCTGGCTGGAGACATTGCCGACGCTGGAGAGTATGTCGTTGTAACCCTCCGCCAGGGTCTTGCCACCGGGCATCGCGTCCTTGTTGGTCGCCAGGGCGATGATGCGCTGCATGTTCTCATTGTTGCCGGTGCCATCCTGATTGCCATCGATGAGGAACTGGTCGCCGGCCGCAGGCGTCGAGGAGAGCTGAAGATTGAGGCCGCCGTAGACGATGCCCGCCTGCGCATCGTAACTGCGCTGGGCCAGAATGCTGCCGCTGTTGACATCGGTGATGGTGTAGCTGTCGGCCGAGGTGAAAGTGACATTGAGCGGCATCGCGCGCTGAATCGGCAGGGTCTCCAGACTGCCTGTCTGATAGCCGGCGGCGACCCCGCCCGTGCCGCTGCCGGTGGCGAATACCAGCAGGTCTTCAGGCGTCGCGCCGTTGACGAACACGCCCGCGCGCAGGCCCAGCTTGGCCAGATCCGCCGCCGAACCGTTGGCGCCGACGCCGATGCGCAATGGCGAGGCGCTGCTGATGCGGACCTTTGCATCGACGACCTCGGCCTTGACGTCCGAACCGCTTGGCACCTGCTCATTGATCCACTGTGCAAGCTCTTGCGCACTGGCCGGCGTGGCAAGCCGGTTCAGGGGAATGCCATTGAGGGTCAGCGCACCGGCGGCGATTTCGTTGCCGCCGGCTATCGCCGAGACCTCGATCCGCGCCAGGTTTTCCCGGGTATCGACCAGATTGTTTGCCGCGTCAAAGGCCGGATCACCTCCCGGTGACGCCTGTGCGCCGTAAAACAAATCGAGCTTGCGGTAACTATTGGCGCCCGATTGGTTGAGATAAGCAGACGAATACGTGGCGCCGGCAACGAAGCCATTCGCCGTGCTCAGCAAGGACTGCTGTTCGGTGCTGAGTGGCGTGCCGAGCAATTGGCGGCCGT
This sequence comes from uncultured beta proteobacterium, assembly GCA_903859155.1. Classification (GTDB taxonomy): domain Bacteria; phylum Pseudomonadota; class Gammaproteobacteria; order Burkholderiales; family SG8-39; genus 2-02-FULL-62-17. The sequence continues at coordinate 5,805 of CAIOLO010000056.1, read as the reverse complement.
CGCGCGTGAACACCTGCAGATCGAGGCTGTCCTGGGGCGTGCTTTGCAGCTGCAGCTGGATATCACGGAAACCGGCGGGGACGGTCGCCACGGCGCTGACCGGCGTGTTGGTCGAATTGACGAAGTCGACGTTGTTCGACGGATGGGGATTGTTGACCAGCACCCGCTCCAGAGGGGAGGGAAAGAGGGCCTGGGTTTTTGCCGGCTGCCAGCTGATCGACGCCGTCGTAGCGCTGGTGTTGGCAGCGTTCGGGGTGGCGCGGAACAGGGCGCCGGCGGCGATCCCTTGCGCATCGCCGAGCGCAAGGTGGATGTTGGCGGCCGGGCGTTGCAGGGCTTTGAGGGTGATGGTCTCGGCATTCTGCGGCGTGCCCGAAATGCTCAATTGCACGCCGTTGATCGTCAGTTTGTTCTCGCCGCCGGCCGCGTTCACGGTCTGGTGCGAAATCGTGTCGATGGCGCTCCACAATCGTTTGCTCTCGTTGTAGCGCAACACGATGTCGTGGTAGGCGGTAGCGGTCGGGTCGACGACGCTGGTGGCGACATTGACGTCGCTGTAACTGGCCGGGGCGCTGACCTGGTAGATCGGGTCGATGGCAAACAGCGCCTGCCCGATCGCGCCCCTGGCATCGATGCCGGAGGTCTGGACCTTGTTGACTTCGCTGGCGAACACCTGGGCCAGCGTGTCGAGCTTGTTTTGCGTCGGCTCCAGCGCCTGCTGGCGAAAGGCGATAAGCCCGACCAGGTCGCCGCCGTCCAGGGTGCTGACATTCGATGCATCGCCGTAAGGGTCGATCACGATGTCGACCTTGCCGCTGCTGCTGTCGCTGAACACCGCGCCGACCGTGTGCGCGCTGCTGCCGTTGAGGATGACGCCCTGATTGGCCGAGCCGCCCAGCCCGATGGCGACTTCGCCGTTGGCCTTGGTCTGGACGCTGATGCCGACCAGTTTGGCCAGATCGTTGAGCAGTTTGTCGCGCTGATCGAGCAGGGCAGGGGGCTGATTCGCCTCCCGGTCGTTGCGCCGCAACTGGCCGTTGACGGTCGCCAGTTGCGCCACCAGCGTGTTCACCTGTGCCACATCGGCGTTGATCGCCTCGCGCGTGTCGGTGGCGACGCTGTCCAGCTGGCCGGCGAGCCCGCGAAAGCGCGCGGCGACGCTATCGGCGCTGGTGAGAAACTGGCCGCGCATGTCGCTCGACGCAGGTGATGCCGATACGGCCTGGGCTGCGGAGAAGAACTGATCGAGCGCCGAGGCCAGCCCCGACTGGGCGCTGCCCATCACATCGGTGACGCGGTTGGCATACTGCACCAGCGGGTCCTGCGTGCTCAGTGCGCTGTAGCTGCTGCGCAGGTTGGTGCTGGCAAAATCGCTGTAGGCGCGCTTGACGCCGTCGATCACCACCCCGGTTCCGAAGTAAATCGTGCCGCGGGTCGCCGGCGCACCGGCGCTCAGCGCCACTTCCTGGCGGCTGTAGCCCTCGGTGTTGAGGTTCGCGATATTGTTGCTGGTGGTCGCAAGCGCCCGCTGATAGGCGTCTATCGCGGAACTGCCTATGCTGAGAAGGTCGCTCATGGTTGCTCACCCGTCATTCGGCGGGAGTCTGGCTTTCGGGTTGGCCGATTTGCGGCAGGCGGCTGAGCGGTAACCCCGGTTCGGCCGCTTTGGGCAGCACCAACGCGGGTGCCGCCTTGTTCAAGGGCAAAGAGGGCGCGGGCGGGCGCAGGGGCAGGCTCGGCGCGCTCGACTGCGCCACGCTCCCCGGCAGGGACATTTTTTCCGGCTCGAGCGGCGCGGCCTGCGGCCGTGCCAACTGCTTGGTGAGCATGTCGGCGATGCCCAGCATCCCGCGTTTTGCCAGGTGCGTGGAAAGTTCCTTGTCGTAGAGTTCCTGGTAGCTGTCCATTGCCCCGGATTGCATCAGGCCGCTTTTGGGGACCGCCTCGCGCATCGATTTCAACATCATCTGGATGAACATGGCCTCGAACTGCTGCCCGGTCTCGCGCAGCGCGCTCGCGCTGTCGGCGTGCGCCTGGCCGCGCAGGCGCCCCAGGCCGGCAAAGTCAAGATACGAATTCGGGCTTTGCAAAAGGTCGCTCATGTCAGATCACCACCAGTTCCGCGCGCAAACTGCCGGCGCGCTTGAGCGCCTCCAGGATCGCGATCATCGCCGAGGGTGTGGCGCCGATCTGGTTGACCGCGTCCACAATCTCCCTCAGATCGACGCCCGGCTTGAACAGAAACATCGGATTCTTCGCCTCGCTCACCGAGACATCCGCGTTAGCCACCGGCGTGGTCTGGGCACCGCTGGGGGCGAACGGGGCCGGCTGGCTCACCTCGTTGGTGGTGGAGATTTTGACGGTGATCCCGCCGTGGGTGACAGCCGCGGCGGTCACGCGCACGTTGCGGCTGATCACCACCGTGCCGGTGCGCGAGTTGACCACCACCTGCGCCATTGCCTCGCCGGGGGTTACATCCAGGTTCTCGACCATGCTCATGAAGGCCACGCGCTGATTGGTGTCCTCCGGCGCGCTCAGCGCCACCGAAACCCCGTCGAGCGCCCGCGCTGTCCCGGCGCCGAACTTTTCGTTCACCGCGTTGACGATCGCGCTGGCGGTGGTGAAATCGTGCGCACGCACGTTCAGTATCAGCGCCTCGGATTTGTCGAAAGCCGTGTCGATGACTTTCTCCACCAGTCCGCCGCTCGGTATGCGCCCGGAGGTGGTCACGCCGGTCGAGACGCTCGATCCGGCCGCCCCGGCATCGACCGCCGCTATCGTCAGCGACCCTTGCGCCAGCGCGTACACGCCCCCGTCCACGCCGCGCAGCCGCGTCATGATGAGATTGCCACCCCTGAGGCTGGGTGCTTTGCCGATCGCCGCGACATTGACGTCGATTCTCTGCCCGGGTTTGGCGAATGCCGGCATTTCAGCGGTCACCAGAACCGCGGCCACATTCTTGACATCGAGCGTGGCCTTGTTGCTGACGCCGTTGTCGAAATCCGACAGAACGCCGTCGACACTGACACCGAGTTGGTTGAGCATCGAGCGCAGGCTCTGGCCGGCGAAGGGCACATCGGCGCCGTCGCCGGTGCCCTGCAGGCCGATGACCAGCCCGTAGCCGATCAGCTGGTTGGTGCGTACCGTGGCAACCGAAGTCAAGTCCTTGATCCGGTCAGCCCACGCCGGTTGCATCCCAAGCAGGCCCGCCGCCGCCAGCAACAATATGCGCTTCATCTTCATTCCTAAAAGGGCCAGAATTTGTACAACAGACGGCTGCCCCAGCCTTGCCGGGTGGCGTTGTCCAGATCGCCGCTGCCGCGGTAGGAAATCTGCGCGTTGGCCAGGCGCCGGGACTGCACCGTGTTGTTGGGGGCGATATCCTGGTTGCGAACGATTCCGGAAACCTGAATCACTTCGCTGCCCTCGGAGAGCGCCAGCTGCTTTTCGCCGCGCACCACCAGGTTTCCATTGGACATGACATCGAGCACGCTGACTGCAATCGATCCGGTCAGGGTGGCGCGCTGGCCGTGATCTCCCTGGCCGTCGCTGGTGATGTCGGCTCCGTCAGCCTTGATCTGGCTCGCCGCCGAGCCCAGGCCCGCGGCCAGCGGCAGGCCGCTTTTTCCCAGTGCGTTGGAAACTCCCGCCTGGATGGACGCAAAGGCATCGTTTGTCGATTTGCGCTCGACGGTGGTGTGCTGAACACGCGTGGCCTGGGTCTCTTCGCTCAACAGGACCATGATGATGTCCCCGACCCGAAAATCGCGCTGCCGCCCGAACAGGCTGTCGCCCCGGCCGTCGACGAACAGCGATCCGGTAATGGCGCGGCTTTGCTCCGGGATCACCGGCACAACCGGGGCGAATTGCGGGCTGGGTGCTAGCGGCGGCGAATTCGCGCAGCCGCCCAGCAGCGCCGTGCTCAGCGCCAGTGTCAGCGTTGCGGCCAGTAGGGGGGATGTCATGGCGGTGCTTTCGCTTACAGGTTGTTATTGACGAATTTGAGCATCTCGTCGGATGCCGAGATGGCCTTGGAGTTGACCTCGTAGGCGCGCTGGGTTTCGATCATGTTGACCATTTCCTCGACCACGTTGACGTTGGACGCCTCCAGCGCGCCCTGCATCAACTGGCCCGCGCCGGTGGTCCCCGGCTTGAGTTGCTGCACCGCGCCGCTGGCGGCGGTGGCGGCGAGCAGGTTTTGTCCCAGTGAAGCAAGACCGGCCGGGTTGGCGAAGCGGGCGAGCTGAATGTTTCCCAGTACCTGCTGGGCTGCCACGCCGGCCAGTGCCACGGTGACGGTGCCATCGGCACCGAAGGTGATGCTGGCGGTGGTCGGCGGTACCGTCAGCGCCGGCTGCAGCAGCGAGCCGTTGGCGGTGACGACCTGGCCGGTGGGGGACAGTTTGAAGCTGCCGTCGCGCGTATAGGCCAGAGTGCCGTCAGGTTGCAGCACCTGGAAGAAACCGTCGCCGTTGACGGCGACATCCAGTGCATTCTGCGTGGTGATCATGTTGCCCTGCGCATGAATCTTTTCCGTGGCGACCACGCGCACGCCCGTTCCCAGCATCAGGCCGGTTGGAGCGACCGTATTGGCCGAAGTCTGGCCGCCCACCTGGCGCACGTTCTGGTAGAGCAGGTCCTCGAAAACCGCCCGCTCCCGCTTGAAGCCGGTCGTGTTGACGTTGGCCAGGTTGTTCGAAATCACGTTCATGCGCGTGTTCTGCGCATCCAGTCCGGTTTTCGCGACCCACATTGATGCATCCATCATTTACTCCTTTTCTTTGTTCGTCGCCGTTCAAGACGCCTTGATCATCGAAGCACCCGTCTCCTCTAGGGAGCTCACGTCCTTGATCATCTTTATGTGCGCCTCGAAGCTTCGGTTGAAATCAATCAGTCGGGTCATGGCCTCGAAAGAAGTCACATTGCTGCCCTCGAGCGTGCCGCTGGTGATCGCAGGCGTGACATCGCCATCGGCAATATCCTGGTCTGTCTGCGCTCCTCCCTGGGGCGTCGCCGTTTGCGCGGCCAGATTCTTGCTCATCGGCCGCAACAGTCCGTCCTCGCGCCGCTCCAGCGGCGTTGCGCTGGCGTCGCGCAGCAGCAGGCGCCCGACCAGGAGCGGGACGCTGGTCTTCGCCTTGTCCGGGCTGGTGGCATTGACCGAGCCGTCTCCGGCTATTTCGAGCACATAGCCGGGGGGTGCGGTGATCGGGCCGTTCTGGCCGCGCACCAGGTGGCCGGCGCCGTTCTCCAGTTGGCCGGCGCTGTTCACGCGCAGATCGCCGCGCCGGGTAAAGGCCAGGTCGCCGTTGCTCGCGCTCACGCCGAGCACGGTGCTGCCGTTCATGGCGATATCGAGCGGGTTGGCCGTGGCCATCAGCGGACCGGGGGTGAGTGATACCCGGTCGAACACCAGGTTCGTCGGCTGGAACCGGCTGTCGAAACCCGGGCCCGCGACCTTCAGCGACTTCATGACGTTGGTGAAGCTGCGCTTGAAGCCGATGGTCGACAGGTTGGCCAGTTCGTTGCTGAGTTGCTGGCGCGGGTGGTTGGCCTCCGAGCTGCCCATCAGCACCGTGAATGCGAGTCTGTCCATGGTCTATGCGTTCTGTCTAAGTGCGCTGTTCAGGATCAATTGCGCATGTTGATGATGGCCTGGGTCAGCGTCGTGCTGGTCTCGATGGCCTTGGCCGAGGCCTGGAAGTTGCGCTGGCCGGTGATCAGGTCCACCAGTTCCTGCGTCAGGTCGACGTTGGCGCGCTCGGTGGCGCCCGCGCGCACCGTGCCGAATCCTGCGGCACCGGC
>CAIOLO010000055.1 GCA_903859155.1 uncultured beta proteobacterium | reverse complement strand
TGACTGCGATTTTTTTTCGCGGCGGCGGACAGTACTCAATAGACCGCCTGCTCAAAAAGGAATTTTGAGTTATCGCGCCGGCCCGCGAGCGGCCGCTTGGGAGCGATTTCAGATGTATCAGTGAGGGGCGGCTCATGGCCGTTATGCACGAATTGGCCAAGGTCGGCTACCGGGTTGCCGAAATTCAATGGCCCGTTTTCGGCTACGAGTTTGTGTCGCTCTGGGGGTACTCCCGACCCAAACCGGTCCACCTACAGCTCGCCGTAGATCAGGCGTCCGGTTCGCTTTCATTGCGGACGGTCGCACCAATGTTCTGCCAGCCACCTTGCGCGACACATGCGTTGGTTGCGCAGAGAGCTTTGCGTTTCGCTATTGACTGGTGCGCAGCAGCCGATCGAGCACTCGCGCGAGTTCATCCATGGTGATCGGCTTGAGGATAACTTCCCGTATGCCCAGAGCGTGCGCATTGCGCTCGTCATCGGTGCTTACGTGTCCCGTCATCATCAGCACCGGCATCCCTGGGCGCACGCCCAGCACTTCGCTAGCAAACTCAATGCCTGACATTCGCGGCATCGACAGATCCGTCACCACAATGTCATAGTCCTGCGGCCGAGCCCGGAACGCCTCCAGCGCCTCATCCGCATCGGTATAACTATCGACCTGGTGCCCCAGCCGCGAGAGCATCCGACCTGCCAGAAACACTAGCGCCTTTTCGTCGTCCAGGTACAGCACCCGTTGCCCAGTCAAGGGTTGGATCTGCACCAGAGCGCCTTCGTCTATCTTGACTGTCTGCTCTACCGCCGCGGGGAAATACAGATGGAAGCTCGAACCCTTGCCCAGTGTGCTCTCCGCGGCCACCGCACCGCCATGGCTCCTCATGGTGCCGTGAACCATCGACAGACCCAGCCCCGTGCCTTCTCCAACGGGCTTGGTGGTGTAAAAGGCGTCGAAGATACGCTCCATGGTAGCGGCATCCATTCCGCTGCCGTTGTCGGCCACCGTCATGCGCGCATAGAGCCCGGGGACCAAACCGGGGATCCTTTGCGCGAGCTGCTCGTCCACCTGTATCGGCGCCAACCGGTATTCTATCGACCCCGCCTTCGGGCCGATGGCGTGGGCCGCGTTGGTGGTAAGGTTCACGAGCGCCTCATGGATCTGCCCAGAATCGGCGAGCACGTGCGGTGTGCCGTTGGCAAGCACTTTCTCAAACGAGATACCCGCCGGCACTGTCGCCCGGAGCAGAAGCAATACTTCGCTCAGCACCGCGCCTAGACCCACTACCTCCTGCTGGGCTTCCTTGGGGCGCCCAAAAGCCATGATCCGACGGACCAGCTCGCTCGCCCGATTGCTTGCCTTCCGGATCTCCTCCAGGCTTTCGGCGGCAATGTGCCCCGGACCTACATCTTCCGTAGCCAGATCAGCGTTGCCCCGGATCGCAGCCAAGATGTTGTTGAAGTCGTGCGCAATGCCGCCGGCTAGCGTGCCAAGGGACTCCAGTCTCTGCGCCTGCAGGTGTACCTCCTCCAGCCGCCTTCGCTCGGTGATGTCCTGTATCAACGCGACGAAGTAGTCGATTCGTCCATCATCCGTGCGCACGCCGGAAGCCGACATGGCAACGTGTATCGTTGAGCCATCCTTGCGCACGAACCGCTTGTCTAGCGAATAGCCGTCAATCTCGCCGCGAAGAACGCGCTCGAACTGCGCAACGTCGCTTGCGATATCGTCAGGATGCGTAATTTCGGACCAGGTCAGGCGAACGATTTCCTCCCGCGCATATCCGAGTATTTCGCACAAGCGCGGGTTGACTTCGAGCCAGCCCTTCTCGGGCGAGGTGATCGCGATACCGATCATCGGCTGGTTGAAGTAGCTGCGAAAGCGTGCCTCGCTGCGTCTGAGCTCTTCGCTCGCCCGTTTGCGCTCAGTGATGTCGGTAACCAGACCCTCGATTAACAATTCCCCGCTCTCGGTGCGAACTTCTGTGGAGCGGTCAAGAAACCAATGCCAGTTACCCTGAGCGTCCTTAATGCGATATTCGACAGCAAAGGCATCCTTTACATCGGTTGAAATTACAGTGCGCTTGACGTTTTGAACGTCATCCGGATGTATCGACTCGCTCCAAAGGAATGGGTGTGCACACAAATAATCCGGGTGATAACCAAGCAAGGCTTCGACGCGGGGAGAATAGAAAATGCCGCCGCGCTGGTTGGAAAACACGTAGACGATGTCGGGCGAACTCTCGATCAAACGGCGATATCTACTCTCACTTTCGAGCAGCTGGCTGATCGCGCGCTTGCGCTCGGTGATGTCGCGGATTATGCCCGTGACGAACCAACCATCATCAGTTTCCCATTTTGCGAGCGAGAGTTCCAGAGGAAATTCGCTTCCGTCCGTGCGCAGTCCGTTGAGTTCAACCGCTTTGCCGATGACGCGATGCTCTCCGCCGGACCTGATGCGATGCATTCCCGCGAGATGCACCCCGCGGTATCGCTCCGGTATAAGTAGCGTCATGGGTTGCCCGATGACCTCCGACTCTGTGTAGCCAAAGAGGGTCTCGGCGGCAGGGTTCCATCCTGCAATATTCCCTTCGCTGTCAGATGTTACAACGGCATCCTGGGCCGAATGCGTGATCGCCCGGCTTCGTTCCTCGCTCTCTTTCAACGCCTTTTCCCGTTTCCCCAAAGTTTCCAGCATGCGATTGAAGCCGCCGATGAGTTCGCCAGCTTCGTCATGCCTGGCGACAGGCAATGGCCCCGGGCGCTGGTTCGTGTCGGACATGAGGGCCAGTATTCTCGCCGCAGCAACCATCGGTTCGAGCTGGCAATGTAACAGCCACCAAGTCAGTCCACCCGCCAGCAGGGTGAGGAAGATGGCGGCCAGCAGCATGCGCTGCTGCATATCGCGAATCGGAGCAAAGGCTTCTTCGGTAGATAGATTTGCTTGCACAAACCAACCCGCCGCAGGAATGCTTTTGGCCGAAACGAGCACTTCGGCTCCAGTTGGATTGACGCCGACAAAAGAACCCTCGTAACCGCCGGCGAGCCGGTCGATCCACGGTGCCTGGCCGGGCGGGGGGATCACTTCCATGACACGGCGTTTGTCCGTGGCCGTGATAATCAGCCGGTGCTTTACAGATAAAAGCACATAGCCGCCGCCCTTACCGTAATGGCTTTGGTTAATCCTGTCCAGAAAATTGGGTACGCCCAGGTCTGTCACTCCTGCCAGGGCACCGATCACCTTGCCCTGGGGATCGATAATTGGCACCGTCATGCCGATTATCGGTGCCATCAGCTTCTTGCCAATGACCGGTTGGCTGACGGTCGATTTTCGCTCCCGAAACACGGTGGCGATAAAATCCCGCTCCATGTAATTGACGCCGATCCGGGCCGCGGAGAGCGGAATCTCGGCAATCGCGGTGCCGTCAGCGCCGATGACAAAAGTGCCGCCGTTGAACCAGCGCTGAAATACCTGCTGATCCTCAAGCAGCCTTTGCGCTGCAGCCGCATTTCTCATGCTGGCGGGGGTAATCATTGCGGCAAGGGTTTCCATCCCCCTCAGCCGGTCATCCACCTCTTGGTTGATCTCCGCGGCGAGCATGGATGCCGATGCGAACTGCTGCTCCCCCAATATGCGTTGCGTATCCTCGCGCAGCGTCCGGCTGGCGTAGAACGCCAGCATCCAGATGCTCAGCATGAAAATGCTCAGCGTAAAGAGCATTATCTTGGTCTTGAGTGAGCGCCAATGAAAGATATTCCAGATCATGCGAATGCCCACCTGCGG
>CAIOLO010000054.1 GCA_903859155.1 uncultured beta proteobacterium | reverse complement strand
CGTGCCGGCCGATGATTTCGAGCAATTCCTTCAACTGGGATTCAGGCCGTACCGGCTCCAGCACCAGTTGCAGAGTGCCGCCGCAGGGCAGACCAAAACGCGCCGCCTGTTCGGTGGTCACCCCATAGGTAACCACCTCCGGTGCACCGCCCTTCATCTGGTGGGCCTTGACGCGCTCAATCAAATCATCCTCGACGCAGCCCCCCGAAACCGAGCCGACAACATGGCCGTCGTCGCGAATCACCAGCATCGCACCGATCGGTCGCGGCGCCGAACCCCAGGTCCGCACCACCGTCGCCAGGGTGGAACGATGCCCCGCATCGAGCCAGGCAATGGCACTCTTGATGACTTCGGTATCTACACTATCCATAATGGTTGCCGTTAATGTTATTGCGCAAGAGCGCGATACGATCAAGGGTAGTGCAGGCCCAGTAGCCGGTCAAGCACACAGGTCAAGCGCAATTGTTGCGATTACGGCAGGCGATTGCGGCAGGCCTTAGCCTAGACTAGGATAAGCGCGGCCCGAACCGCCGAAAATCTCAAGCCTGTGCCGATCAATGCGACCAAATGCGGATAACTTCACTCGATGAATACCGGTTCATTTTTTAAAGGCCTGCTGGACAAGGTTGCGGCCCCAGCAGACCCCGCACGCGGAGCGGCTCGGCGCGCGCGGGAAGTGGCAGAACTATGTCATTCATTACTCTCCGGACGCGGCGAGGTTTCAGGCGCCGCACTGGCGCGCGAACTGCTCGCCGCCTATGCCGGCCTGCCCGCCGCAGCGCACACCCCGTTTCTGAGTTTGCTGGCCTCGGATTTTTCACCGGATGCGGCAGCCATATCCCGCGCCGCCGATACATTTGCCGATGAACCGTCGCCGCATCACTTGATTGCTTTGCAGCGCGCCGTTGAATCACCGCGTCAGGAGTTGTTCCGCCGGCTGAACGTAGCCCCGGGCGCAACCGCCATGCTGATTGAACTGCGACGGCGTTTATTGCGGGAGATTAAAGCCCATCCCCAACTCGCGGCGGTGGACTCTGACCTTGCTCATCTCTTCAGCTCCTGGTTCAACCGCGGCTTTCTCAAGCTCGAACGTATCGACTGGCGGACACCGGCGCTGGTCCTCGAAAAACTGATTGCTTATGAAGCGGTGCATGAGATTGCCGGCTGGAATGACTTGCGCCGGCGACTCGCTGCCGACCGTCGCTGCTTCGGGTTCTTCCATCCGGCACTGCCGGACGAGCCGCTTATTTTTATCGAAGTCGCTCTGACCAAACGCATCAGCTCTACCGTCGCACCGCTACTCGATCCGAACTCTCCTGTGGCTGATCCGTTTCATGCAGACAGCGCCATTTTTTATTCCATTACCAATTGTCAGGACGGTCTGCGCGGAATTTCCTTCGGCAACCTGTTGATCAAACAAGTCGCCGCAGAGCTCAGTCGTGAGTTCCCTCGACTCAAAAATTTTGCCACCCTCTCGCCGATCCCGGGCTTTACGCGCTGGCTGGAACAACAGGCCATCGGTAGTCCGGCGCTCGCCGCGTTGCTGTCCACACTGCAGACCAATGACTGGCACCTGCCAGCAGCGCAGGCAGAGACCTTGCGCGCTGCGCTCACATCGCAATGCGCGCGTTATTTGCTGCACGAAAAACAGGAAGGCAAACCCGTCGATCCAGTCGCCCGCTTT
>CAIOLO010000053.1 GCA_903859155.1 uncultured beta proteobacterium | reverse complement strand
GGAGATGGTGATGCCGGGGGACAACATCAAGATGGTGGTGACCCTGATTGCCCCGATCGCCATGGAGCAGGGACTGCGTTTTGCCATTCGCGAGGGCGGCAAAACCGTCGGTGCCGGCGTCGTGGCCAAGGTTATCGAGTAGCACAGGGATTCTGTTTCAGGAACTGGAACAGTTTTTGGTTACGGAAAAAGCTGGGGTTTGAAACCTCTGATTGCTTTCTCCGGATTGCCATGATGGATTTTTGGACGGAAATTATATGCAAGGGCAAAAAATTCGAATCAGGCTTAAGGCGTTCGATTACCGCCTGATCGATCAGTCGGCACTTGAAATTGTTGATACGGCCAAGCGCACCGGCGCCGTGGTCAAGGGGCCCGTACCGCTGCCGACGCGCATAGAGCGCTTCGATATCCTGCGTTCCCCGCACGTGAACAAGACGTCGCGCGACCAGTTTGAAATACGTACGCATTTGCGTTTGATGGACATCATTGATCCCACCGATAAGACGGTGGACGCACTGATGAAACTCGACCTGCCCGCAGGCGTGGATGTGGAGATCAAGTTGTAGAAAAAAAGTTTTCGCGGTATCGAGGCAATTGTTCCCAAACCATTGCTTCGAATTGTTCAACCGCCGGCCAATTGTAGTCGGCACCCCGCAACGCATTTGCAAGCGGGGTAATCAAAAGAGGGCAAGACCATGAGTTTGGGGCTCGTCGGCCGCAAGGTTGGCATGACTCGCATTTTTACCGATGAGGGGGACTCCCTTCCGGTGACGGTGCTTGACGTGTCTGACAATCGCGTTACTCAGATAAAAACCATTGGCACTGACGGCTACAACGCCGTGCAGGTTACGTTCGGCAAACGCCGGGCATCACGTGTGAACAAGGCATCTGCAGGTCACTTCGCCAAGGCAGGTGTCGAGGCTGGGCACATCGTGAAGGAATTCCGGGTCGGGGAGGCAGATCTTGCAAACCTGAAACTGGGAGGCAAGATCGGAGTGGGCCTGTTTGCTGTTGGACAGGTCGTGGACGTAAGCGGAACCACCCAGGGAAAGGGTTTTTCCGGAGTCCATAAAAGACATAACTTTTCCTCGAATCGTGCGAGCCACGGCAATTCGGTTTCGCACAATTCCGCAGGGTCCATCGGCATGGCGCAGGATCCGGGCAGGGTGTTTCCCGGCAAGCGCATGGCCGGACACCTTGGCGATGTCAATAAAACCGTGCAGCGCCTGAAAATTGTGCGTATTGACACCGAGCGCCAGTTGCTCCTCATTAGGGGGGCGGTCCCTGGAAGCAGGGGTCGGGATCTGTTTGTCCTGCCTACAATCAAGCCGCGCAAAGTCCGCGTGGTAGCCGCGAAAGCGGCGCCGGCGAAGAAGTGAGGCGAATATGGATCTCAATGTGATCAACGACAAGGGCGCAAGCGCGTCGACAGTTTCAGCGTCGGATGCGCTTTTCGGACGCGAATTCAATCAGTCATTGGTGCACCAGATTGTCATCGCGTACCAGGCCAATGGGCGTCAAGGTACCAGGGCACAGAAGGGCCGCAGCGAAGTCGCGAGATCGGGCCGCAAGCCGTTCGCGCAGAAGGGAACCGGCCGTGCCCGGGCCGGGGACTCCAAAAGCCCCATCTGGCGCGGCGGCGGAAAAATTTTCCCGAATCTACCAGACGAAAATTTCAGCCACAAAGTGAATCGAAAGATGTATCGAGCGGGAATGTGCTCGATACTGTCTCAGTTGGCGCGTGAGGGAAGATTGTCGGTCGTTGACGAATTTTCGGTGGCCGCGCCAAAGACCAAGCTTCTTGTGGAGAAAATTCGTGCGATGGGCCTGGACTCCGTCTTGGTAATCACCGATTCCATCGACGAGAACCTGAAATTGTCCTCGAGAAACCTTCCGCATGTCCAGGTGCTCGATGTTGGCCACGCTGACCCGGTTTCGCTGATTCAGCACGCTCGTGTCATCCTCACACGCAAGGCGGTATCGAGGTTTGAGGAGTTACTGGTATGAGTGAAACCACTACAAAATTCAACACCGAGCGCCTGATGCTGGTGTTGCTGGCCCCGCAGGTGTCGGAAAAAAGCACTTTGGTCGGCGAGCGCAACAATCAGTATGTTTTTCGCGTGACTTCGGACGCCACCAAGCCGGAGATAAAGGCAGCAGTAGAACTGATGTTCAAGAAAAAGGTTCAGTCAGTTCAGGTCTTGAATGTCAAGGGCAAGGAAAAGCGTTCAGGTCGAACACTTGGCCGTCGTCGTAATTGGAAGAAGGCGTATGTAAGCCTGATGCCGGGCGAAGAAATTACCTACCAAGGGGCGGATTAAGTCATGGCACTAGTCAAACTCAAACCGACTTCCAATGGAAGGCGTGCTGTCGTTCGTGTGGTCAATTCCGATCTTCACAAGGGAAAACCGGAAGCGAGCCTGCTTGAGAAAAAGATTCGTGGATCCGGACGTAATAATTCCGGCCGGATCACGGTCCGTCATCAGGGCGGCGGACACAAGCAGCACTATCGAATCATCGACTTCAAGCGAGACAAGGACGGAATCGCGGCGAAGGTCGAACGCGTCGAGTACGATCCGAATCGCAGCGCCAATATCGGCCTGCTTTGTTATTCGGATGGCGAACGGCGTTACGTTATTGCCCCAAAAGGTCTAAAGGCGGGCATGATTTTGATGTCCGGGCCTGAGGCGCCGATCAAGTCCGGCAACGCATTGCCGCTACGCAATATCCCTGTTGGGTCGACAATATTCTGCGTGGAAATGCAACCGGGCAAGGGCGCTCAACTGGCCCGCGCGGCAGGGACTTCGGCGCAGCTCCTGGCTCGTGAAGGCAGCTATGCGCAGCTTCGTTTGCGCTCCGGCGAAATCCGCAAGGTTCACGTGGACTGCCGGGCGACAATAGGAGAAGTCGGCAATGAAGAGCATTCTTTGCGCTCCATTGGCAAGGCCGGTGCCATGCGTTGGCGCGGCGTGCGTCCGACGGTCAGAGGTGTGGCGATGAACCCCATTGACCATCCTCATGGCGGTGGAGAAGGCCGTACAGCGGCGGGTAGGGATCCGGTGAGTCCTTGGGGAACGCTGACCAAGGGTTACAAGACCCGCAAAAACAAGCGCACCAGCGGAATGATCGTTCAGTTCCGCCATAAGACTAAGAGATAGGAATAGGCCATGGGACGTTCGGTCAAAAAAGGTCCGTTTGTGGACCAGCATCTGATAAACAAAATCGAGTCGGCACGGGCGACGAGTGACAAGCGCCCGATCAAGACCTGGTCACGTCGCTCGACAATCGTGCCGGATTTTGTGGGACTCACCATCGCGGTGCACAATGGCAAGCAGCATGTGCCCGTGTACATCTCCGAGAACATGGTCGGCCACAAGTTGGGCGAGTTTGCATTGACCCGTACTTTTAAGGGCCATTCGGCAGACAAGAAGGTTTCTGCGCCCGCCGCGCCCAGGAAATGACGGAGTACCCAATGGAAACTCAAGCCAAACTTTACGGTGTGCGCCTGTCGGCTCAAAAGGGCCGGCTGGTGGCCGATTTAATCCGGGGATTGCCGGTAGATCAGGCGCTTAACGTACTTGCGTTTTGCCCGAAACGAGGCGCGCAGATAATTAAAAAAGTGCTTGAATCGGCAATCGCCAATGCCGAGCACAACGACGGCGCCGATATCGATGAACTCAAGGTCAAGACCATCATGGTCGAAAAGGGCACGGTGCTAAAACGCTCTCAGGCCAGGGCAAAGGGACGGGGAAATCAGATAGTCAAACCCACCTGTCATATTTTTGTAACTGTCGGCGACGAGGAAACGAAACGTCCGGCAAACAAGGCGAATTCATAAGGACCTGACATGGGACAAAAGATTCATCCGATTGGATTTCGCCTAGCAGTTAACAAGAACTGGGGTTCTCGCTGGTTTGCGAATAGCAAGAACTTTGCAAATATGCTCAATGAAGACATCAAAGTCAGGGCATATTTGAAGGCAAAGCTCGCGCACGCCTCGGTAGGGCGGGTGGTCATAGAGCGGCCGGCCAAGGACGCGCGTATAACCATATACAGCGCCAGACCAGGTGTCGTCATCGGCAAAAAGGGCGAGGACATCGAAAATCTCAAGACCGACCTTCGCAAGTTGCTCGGCGTGCAGATGGTCCATGTCAATATCGAAGAGATCCGCAAGCCGGAAATTGACGCCCAGTTGATTGCTGATTCGATTACGCAGCAATTGGAAAAACGCATTATGTTTCGCAGGGCAATGAAGCGTGCAATGCAGAATGCCATGCGTTTGGGGGCGCAAGGGATCAAGATCATGAGCGCCGGCCGTCTGAATGGCATTGAAATTGCCCGTACCGAATGGTATCGAGAAGGTCGTGTTCCCCTCCACACCTTGCGTGCGGACATTGATTACGGGACCTCCGAGGCCAAAACCACCTATGGCGTCATCGGCGTCAAGGTCTGGGTATACAAAGGTGATGTCCTTCCAAAGGCGGAGCAGCCTGCGGCACCGGCGGCGCCGGCAGTGGATGACCTTCCGGTGGCCAAAGTCATGAAAAAGCCGGCGTTAAAGCCGATCGAAGGTATTGAGGCCAACCGTGGCCCAGGACCTGCGGCGGATCCGAGTGCGAAGCCCAAGGCGGCCCGGACACGGGTGCCACGAAAAGTGAGCGAAGTTGGCAAATCTGCCGATGCGGTGAAGCAGGACGACGGTGCAACCGAGGCACCCAAGACCGCCGCTAAGAAAGCCCGATCACCCAAACCGACGCCGGAAAGCGGCTCGGGTGAGCAAAGTAGCTAGGAGACGCAGATGCTGCAACCTGCACGAACAAAGTACCGCAAACAGCAAAAGGGACGCAATACTGGCGTCGCCACAAGGGGAGCTAAGGTTTCTTTTGGCGAGTTTGGACTAAAAGCTGTTGAGCGCGGCCGTTTGACGGCCCGACAGATCGAGGCCGCAAGAAGGGCCATGACCCGTCATATAAAACGTGGTGGAAGGGTGTTTATCCGCATATTTCCTGACAAGCCGATTTCACAGAAACCCGCCGAAGTCCGGATGGGAAACGGCAAGGGTAATCCGGAGTACTTCGTCGCGGAGATACAACCGGGCCGTGTGCTCTACGAAATGGACGGCGTGGACGAATCAATGGCGCGCGAGGCTTTCGCGCTCGCGGCGGCAAAGTTGCCTCTCAAGACAATGTTCGTATTTCGGCAGGTGGGCTAAGAATGAAATCCAGCGAACTCAGATCGAAGGATACGTCGCAGTTGGGCACGGAGTTGGAGGAACTGCTGCGGGCGCAATTCAACCTGCGCATGCAAAAAGCAACCCAACAACTGACTAATACCAGTCAATTAAACAAAGTACGACGCGATATTGCGCGTGTCAGGACAATTTTGCGTGAGAAGGTGGCAGCGAAATGAGCGATTCCAAAACCGAACCGGTCGCAAAGAATCATAGGACGCTGACGGGGCGAGTGGTCAGCGACAGCATGAGCAAAACCAGAACAGTATTGGTTGAGCGGCGCGTCCCGCATCCTTTGTACGGAAAAATTCTCGTCAGATCAAAGAAGTATCACATTCACGACGAGACCAACGAGTGCCGCAAAGGCGACTTGGTTATGATCGAAGAATGTCGCCCCTTGTCCAAGACAAAGGCTTGGCGGCTGAGCAAGTTGCTGGAAAAAGCACAGTCAATTTAATATTCACAATATTTCCTGCATACACCGAAGTTTCGGGCTATAATGCTCGGCTCTGTACTTGGCCTGCTTCAAAGCGGGCCAATCGATTCCCCTACGGGACCCAAAACTGCTCGCACTCGTGGCTGGCAAGTTGGAGATAAAAAATGATTCAGATGCAAACGGTTCTTGACGTAGCCGACAATACCGGCGCTCGCGCGGTGATGTGTATTAAGGTGCTCGGTGGATCCAAGCGTCGCTATGCGTCGATTGGTGATGTTATCAAAGTTAGCGTCAAAGACGCTGCACCCAGAGGTCGCGTCAAAAAAGGCGAAGTCTATAACGCGGTAGTCGTGCGCACCGCCAAAGGCGTACGTCGTCCCGACGGAAGTCTCGTCAAATTCGATTCAAATGCTGCCGTGCTTCTGTCTGCCAAGATGGAACCCATAGGCACGCGAATTTTTGGCCCGGTGACGCGAGAGCTGCGGAACGAGCGTTTCATGAAAATCGTTTCGCTTGCCCCGGAAGTTCTGTAGCCGCAAGGCAGGAATGTCGCGCGTGTCAATTCGCGAGCCAAATCCGAAGGAAGATTATGCAAAAAATTAGGAAGGGTGACGACGTAATCGTGCTTACCGGCCGCGATAAGGGCAAGAGGGGGGCGGTATTGCGTCGTGTGGGCCTGGAGCATGTTGTGGTCGAAGGGGTCAACCGCGTCAAAAAGCACCAGCGGCCCAACCCGATGAAGAACCAGACCGGTGGAATCATTGAAATGGAAATGCCAATGAACATTTCCAATGTCGCGCTTTTCAATCCACAGACACAAAAAGCAGATCGCGTTGGTATCAAGACGCTGGAGGACGGCCGTAAGGTGCGGACGTTCAAGTCCAATGGTGAAATGGTCGACGCCCGCTAAGGACAGACAAACATGGCACGTTTACAGGATTACTACCGGGATAGCGTTGTTCCGGAATTGAAAAAGAAGTTTGGTTACTCTTCCGCCATGCAGGTGCCGAGGATATCCAAGATCACCCTGAACATGGGGGTGGGCGAGGCAGTGGCTGACAAGAAAGTTCTAGAACACGCGTTGGGCGATTTGACGAAGATCGCGGGCCAGAAGCCTGTGGTAACCAAGGCCAAGAAGTCTATTGCTACTTTCAAGGTAAGAAAAGACTATCCGGTCGGATGCATGGTTACCTTGCGTGGCAAACGCATGTATGAGTTTTTCGACCGCTTTGTGTCCATCGCGATACCTCGCATCCGCGATTTTCGCGGCGTATCGACCCGAGCCTTCGACGGACGTGGCAATTACAGCATTGGCGTGCGCGAGCAGATTATTTTCCCCGAGGTGGAGTACGACAAAATTGACGCTCTCCGCGGATTGAATATCAGCATTACGACTACAGCGAAGACCGACGATGAAGCGCGCGCGCTTTTCGCGGCCTTTCACTTTCCCTTCAAGAGCAACTGAGGTTTCCCCATGGCAAAGCTTGCCGTTATTAATCGTGATCAGAAGCGGCGCAGGACTGTGGCGAAGTTTGCCACTCGCCGACAGGCTCTGATCGAAATTATTGCCGACGTTAAACGCAGCGATGAAGAGCGAGCCCTAGCACGCGTAGCGTTTCAGCAAATGCCTAGGGACGCATCACCAGTGCGTGTGCGTAACCGTTGCCGCCTGACAGGCAGGCCGCGAGGGGTGTTTAAGAAATTCGGGCTCGCAAGAAGCAAGTTGCGAGAATTCGCCATGCGCGGGGAAATTCCCGGCATGATCAAGGCAAGTTGGTAAGGGAGTACGCCCATGAGCATGACCGATCCTATATCTGACATGTTGACGCGGATCCGCAACGCGCAAATGGTGCAACGGACTGTTGTCAGCATGCCTTCGTCAAAACTCAAGGTAGCGATCGCTCAGGTATTGAAGGAAGAGGGATACGTTGACGATTTTGTCGTTCGGCCCAACGATGGCAAGCCGGAACTCGACATCAATCTAAAGTATTACGCGGGGGCGCCGGTAATCGAGAAAATTGAACGTGTTTCGCGTCCGGGCTTGCGGATCTATCGTGGCAGAGACGACATTCCCAAGGTTATGAATGGCCTCGGTGTCGCCATAGTCTCTACCTCTCGGGGGGTTATGACCGATCGCAAGGCCCGTGCCACCGGCGTGGGTGGCGAAGTACTTTGCATAGTGGCATGAGGAACATGACATGTCTCGTATAGGTAAAAATCCCGTTCCCCTGCCGAAGGGTGTGGAAGCCACACTTACAGGCGGTGCGGTGGCAATCAAGGGGCCGTTGGGCACTTTGACATATATGCTGACCGGGCAGGTTAAGGTCGAGAAGAGCGGAGACGCTTTGCAATTCAGCGTACTCAGCGAAGAGAATAACTCTGACGCGATGTCCGGTACCGTCCGCGCACTGGTTGCAAATATGGTCACAGGCGTGACTAAGGGATTCGAGCGGAAATTGACCTTGGTCGGCGTTGGCTATCGAGCGCAGGCACAAGGCGACAAGTTGAACCTTTCGCTGGGTTTTTCACACCCAGTCGTGCATCAGATGCCCAACGGCATCAAGGTTGAAACGCCTACACAAACCGAGATTGTGATCAAGGGCATTGATAAGCAACAGGTCGGCCAGGTGGCTGCGGAGGTGCGCGCGTATCGCCCCCCCGAACCTTACAAAGGTAAAGGCGTGCGCTATTCCGGCGAGCAGGTGGTCATTAAAGAAACCAAGAAGAAGTAGGGGGTTATAGATGATCAACAAAAATGGCGCTCGTTTGCGCAGGGCCGGACAAACCCGGCAGAAGATAAGCCAGTTGCGTGCCGTGCGCCTGGAGGTTCATCGCACCAATGGGCACATATACGCGCAGATTTTTTCCGCGGAAGGCGACAAAGTGCTGACCAGCGCGTCTACGGCCGAGAAGGAAGTCCGGGCTGCAATTGCGAACGGAGGAAACAAGGTCGCCGCCGCCACTGTTGGCAAACGCATTGCAGAAAAGGCAAAGCAAATAGGCATAGCCTCCGTGGCGTTCGATCGAGCTGGCTACAAATACCACGGTCGCGTCAAGGCGCTTGCCGAAGCGGCACGCGAAGCAGGACTTAAATTCTAGTAACGACACCCTGATGCTGGCGTGATCCTGGCAGTGGGCTATCGAAAAGACGTTTCAAAGGGCTAACCATGGCAAGAATGCAATCGAGGACGCAGGGTAACGAACCGCGTACCGATGGTTTGAAGGAAAAGATGATCGCGGTGAACCGCGTCACGAAAGTCGTGAAAGGCGGTCGTATTCTCGGCTTTGCGGCGCTGACCGTGGTCGGGGACGGCGATGGGTCCGTTGGAATGGGCAAAGGCAAGGCGCGTGAGGTGCCGGTGGCAGTGCAGAAATCTCTCGAGGAGGCGCGTCGTCGGATGATTCGCGTGCGCCTCAAGAACGGCACTTTGCAGCATTCGGTCATCGGCAGGCACGGCGCCTCGAAGGTCATTATGCAACCCGCCTCGCAAGGCACCGGCATCATCGCTGGGGGTCCAATGCGCGCAGTATTCGAAGTCATGGGCGTCACCAACGTGCTTGCGAAGTGTCTTGGATCGACCAATCCCTACAACGTCGTACGTGCGACGCTGGATGGATTGAAAAGAATGAACACCCCATCGGAAATTGCCGCCAAACGCGGAAAATCCGTTGAAGAGATCACCGCGGCATAGAGGGAACCGGCATGGCTGCCAACAAAATCAGAGTTAAATTGGTTAAAAGCGTGATTGGCTGCAAGCAAAGCCACCGCGAAACAGTCCGCGGCTTGGGGCTGCGGCGCATCAATCACATTGTCGAAGTTATCGATACGCCTGAGGTTCGCGGGATGATAAATACCGTGCATTATCTTGTGCGAGTTGAAGGTTAAGGGGATTCGTATGCATCTCAATACGCTCAGCCCGGTTGCGGGTTCCAAGAAGGCGAGACGCCGTGTGGGTCGTGGCATCGGTTCCGGATTGGGCAAGACCGCAGGACGAGGCCATAAAGGGCAGAAATCGCGCTCGGGTGGCTTTCACAAGGTGGGGTTTGAGGGCGGTCAGATGCCTCTGCACCGCAGACTTCCCAAGCGGGGCTTTGTTTCGCACAAGCATACAGAGGAAGTCAGGCTTGCCGATCTAGCGAAGGTGCAGGGCGGGCCCATCGACCTGGCTGCCCTGAAGGCCGCAGGACTCGTCAGTATTCACGCCGATCAGGCAAAGGTAATTCTGGCCGGAGAACTGAAGGCTAAGGTAACCCTTGTCGGCATTGGCGTAACGGCAGGTGCAAAGGCGGCGATCGAGGTCGCCGGTGGCAGCGTGGAGACTTTAACGGTTGAACCACGCGGTCGGTTGAAAAAGAAGGAAAAGGCCGGGTCCTAAGGGACAGGTTAGCTCATGGCAACGCAAGCAGCTCAACTCGGCAAATCAGGCAAGTACGGCGATCTGAAAAAAAGATTGCTGTTTCTGCTTGGCGCCCTGCTGGTATTTCGGATCGGGGCGCATATTCCCGTGCCCGGAATAGACCCGGCAAAGCTTGCGGAATTGTTTCGGTCCCAGCAAGGTGGCATTCTGGGATTGTTCAATATGTTCTCGGGTGGTGCATTGTCCCGGTTCACGATATTCGCTCTGGGAATAATGCCTTATATCTCCGCATCGATCATTATGCAGTTGATGACGGCCGTCTCGCCCCAACTGGAAGCACTGAAAAAAGAGGGTCAGGCCGGGCAAAGGAAGATCACCCAGTACACGCGCTATGGAACCGTATTTTTAGCCCTGTTTCAAGCCACCGGAATATCAATCGCTCTCGAATCGCAGGCCGGCTTGGTCATGGATCCTGGTCTTTTGTTCCGCTTTACCACGGTGACTACGCTTGTAACCGGAACCATGTTTCTGATGTGGCTCGGAGAGCAGGTAACAGAACGGGGATTGGGGAACGGCATCTCCATTATTATATTTGCCGGGATTGCCGCAGGTCTCCCCAATGCGATCGCTGGCCTGCTAGAACTGGTGCGAACCGGCGCAATGAACCCTCTAACCGCGCTGGCAATATGTGTCGCAGTTGTTCTGGTGACCTGGGCAGTTTGTTTTGTCGAGCGCGGGCAGAGAAAAATACTGGTCAACTATGCGAAGCGGCAGGTCGGCAATAAGGTCTACGGCGGCCAGGCTTCGCACCTGCCTTTCAAGCTAAACATGTCCGGTGTGATTCCTCCGATATTCGCCAGCTCCATCATCCTGTTTCCGGCGACGCTGGCAGGATGGTTTGGTGCCAGCGAGGGCGCCAACTGGTTGAAGGATATAGCCGCCACGCTATCCCCTGGTCAGCCCATTTACGTGATGCTGTATGCCTCCGCGATTGTGTTTTTCTGCTTCTTCTACACTGCGCTGCAATACAACCCCAAGGAAACAGCAGACAATTTGAAGAAATCCGGCGCTTTTGTTCCCGGAATACGGCCAGGAGACCAGACATCGAGGTATCTGGAGCGGATTCTGCTCAGATTGACGCTTGCCGGCGCTGTGTACGTGACTCTGGTTTGCCTGTTGCCTGAATTTCTGATTCTGAAGTGGAACGTGCCGTTCTATTTCGGCGGAACGTCATTGTTGATTATCGTCGTGGTAACCATGGATTTCATGGCGCAAGTGCAGGCCTACGTCATGTCACATCAATACGAAAGTCTCCTGAAGAAGTCAAACTTCAAAGGAGCGGGCTTTCCCACCAGATAGGAACTCATGGCGAAAGAGGACGTGATCCAAATGCAGGGTGAGATAGTTGAAACCCTGCCAAACGCTACCTTCCGTGTAAAGCTGGAAAACGGTCACATAGTTCTGGGCCATATTTCAGGAAAAATGCGGATGCATTACATACGGATTCTGCCGGGCGACAAGGTTACCGTGGAGCTCACGCCGTATGACCTTTCGCGTGCGAGGATTGTCTTCCGGGCCAAATAGGCGGTCCGGAAATTTTAAGAGGAAGCAGCCATGAAAGTGCTGGCATCAGTCAAGAAGATCTGCCGTAACTGCAAGATTGTCAGGCGTAAGCGCGTGATTCGCGTGATCTGTAAGGATCCGCGTCATAAGCAGCGCCAAGGGTAGATAGCAGGATTCTTTCAGGTTATAATTCTCGGTTTCGCTTTAGACACCGGGCAAAGGAAAAAGGAACGACCGCATGGCACGGATAGCAGGCGTCAACATCCCGAACCATCAGCATGCTGAAATCGCCCTGCAGGCGATTTTTGGAGTGGGCCGCGCACGCGCGAGCGCCATATGCGATGCCGCCGGAATAAACAAGTCTTCGAAAGTCAAAGACCTGTCGGAATCGGATATGGAAAAGCTGCGTGTCGAGGTGTCTAGATTCGCAATCGAAGGCGATTTGCGGCGCGAAGTTTCCATGAATATCAAGCGACTCATGGACTTGGGCTGCTATCGCGGAACCCGTCATCGCAAGGGGCTTCCTGCGCGCGGGCAACGCACCAAAACCAATGCGCGGACACGTAAGGGACCACGCAAGGCAGCTATCAAGGGCAAAGTTCAGGCCGGCAAAGGCTGATCCAGTGCCTATCAAATTTCAGGGGAAAGAATAGATGGCAAAGCCGCCAGCACCACAGACCGCCGCGCGAGTGCGCAAAAAGGTCAAGAAGAACGTCGCGGAAGCGATCGTTCATGTTCACGCTTCGTTTAACAATACCATTGTGACGATCACAGACAGGCAGGGCAATACGCTTGCCTGGGCAACCTCCGGCGGTGCCGGATTCAAGGGGTCGAGAAAATCAACTCCGTTTGCAGCCCAGGTCGCAGCAGAAACCGCAGGCCGTGCCGCCATTGAATGCGGCGTGAAGAATCTGGAAGTCCGCATCAAGGGGCCGGGACCGGGACGCGAGTCGGCTGTCCGGGCTTTGAATGCTCTGGGCCTAAAGGTGACCAGCATTGCTGATGTGACCCCGGTGCCCCACAACGGCTGCCGTCCACCGAAACGCCGCCGGATCTGACGAGGAAAATATGGCCCGCAATCTTGATCCAAAATGTCGTCAATGCCGCCGTGAGGGAGAGAAGCTTTTCCTCAAGGGTGAAAAATGTTTCACCGATAAATGCGCCATCGAGCGCCGCGCCTATGCGCCTGGCCAGCACGGACAGAAAAGCGGCGCCCGCCTCTCCGATTATGGCAAGCAGCTTCGTGAAAAACAGAAATTGCGCCGGATTTATGGAGTGCTGGAGCGCCAGTTCCGCAAGGTTTATGCCGCAGCATCCAGTTCAAAGGGTGTTACCGGTGAGCGTCTGCTGCAGATTCTCGAAACGCGTCTGGACACCGTTGCCTACAGGATGGGTTTCGGTTCGAGCCGCACCGAAGCGCGTCAGATCGTTCGTCACAATGGCGTTTTAGTCAACGGCAAGCGGGTCAACATCCCGTCGTACGTGGTGCGGCCAGGCGATACCGTTGAAGTCGCTGAAGCGTCCAAATCGCAGCTTCGCATCAAAGGCGCTGTTGAAGCGGCAGAATCACGCGGTTTGCCGGACTGGATTGAAGTGGATGCCAAGAACATGAAGGGCAAGCTCAAGGCGCTGCCCGCACGTTCCGAGTTGCCCTCGACCATCAACGAAAGCATGGTCATCGAACTGTATTCGAAGTAATCGCGAGAGCCTCTCGCGGTCCCCAAGAGCCAATAGCAGCATTAATCAGTTGCCGCCGGCGCCAACAGAATACGGCGCCGAAGGTAAATAGTCATCCGAGGAAATCGCATGCAAACCAGTGGATTCCTGAAACCGCGCATTATCGATGTGCAGGGCATTGCGCCCAACCATGCCAAAGTCGTAATGGAGCCGTTCGAACGTGGCTACGGTCATACGCTTGGCAACGCCTTGCGCCGCGTTTTGCTTTCATCCATGCCCGGATACGCACCCACCGAGGTGCAGATTGCCGGCGTGCTGCATGAGTATTCGACCATCGAGGGTGTGCAGGAAGATGTCGTCGATATCATGTTGAACCTCAAGGGCGTGGTATTGAAGTTGCATAACCGCGAGGATGCCCTGCTTACGCTGAAAAAGGTCGGCGAAGGTGCTGTCAAGGCGTCCGACATCGAAGCGACCCACGATGTGGAAATCATCAATCCCGAACACATCATTGCCCATCTGGCGCCGGGCGGGAAGCTCGAGATGCAGATCAAGGTGGAAAACGGGCGTGGATACGTGCCGGGCAATGTGCGGGTCATTCCCGAAGAGTCCAAAGGAATCGGCAAGATCATTCTCGATGCCTCGTTTTCCCCGGTCCGGAGGGTATCCTATGCAGTGGAGTCGGCTCGCGTAGAGCAGCGCACTGACCTCGACAAGCTGATAATCGACATCGAAACGAACGGTGCCATCGAACCCGAAGAGGCGATCCGCTATGCGGCACGAATCCTGGTTGATCAGCTTTCGGTATTCGCCGCACTAGAGGGTATCGCTCCTACCATCGAGGAAAAGAAGTCACCGCAGGTGGATCCGATTCTGTTGCGGCCGGTCGATGATCTTGAGTTGACTGTGCGTTCGGCCAACTGCCTCAAGGCCGAGAATATCTATTACATTGGTGACCTGATTCAACGAACCGAATCTGAACTTTTGAAGACCCCCAATCTCGGGAGAAAATCGCTGAACGAGATCAAGGAAGTTCTCGCGTCGCGCGGTCTTACCCTGGGGATGAAATTGGAGAACTGGCCTCCTGCCGGTCTTGAGATCGCGCGCGGCTGAAAACCACGCAAAATTAAAGGCAATAACCCATGCGACACCGTCTCGGACTTAGAAAACTCAATCGCACCAGCAGTCACCGTCTGGCGATGCTGCGTAATATGACCAATTCGCTGCTGCTGCACGAAGCGATAAAGACTACCCTGCCGAAAGCCAAGGAATTGCGCCGGGTGGTAGAACCCATGATTACGCTGGGAAAAAAGCCATCGCTCGCCAATCGACGCCTCGCTTTCAACAGGCTTCGCGACCGGGACATGGTCGTCAAGCTGTTCGGCGAACTTGGCCCGCGCTATGCCAACCGCAATGGTGGATACCTGCGTATTCTTAAATTCGGTTTCCGTAATGGTGATAACGCACCGATGGCGCTGGTGGAACTGCTGGATCGCCCGGAAGGCAAAACCGAGGCAACAGCAGAGACCGTGGCGGAGTAGTCTGATCCAAATCGCCTAAAAAAAGGCCGGCGGATGCCGGCTTTTTTGTTCAGGTCCATTCTTGCTGGTGATTATCCGGTCGAGAAGTCCGCTCCCGTGGACTCGATTCATGTCCGGATTCGGTGTGCCACTTGAAAGCTAGCCCGCCGCAATACCCATCATCTGCAGGGTCGCATGGAAAAGCTTGCTCTGCGGGAGAACCAGGTTGTCGAGCACCGAAAAGTGATTGTCGGCAGGACTGATAATTTCTGCAGAAATGGCGCGCTTCCATTTCTTGGCGATGGTGCGATGTTGCATGTGGAAGCCGCCTGTCTCTCGTTCTCCTACGGCAAGGTAAAGCGGCGTGTCGATAGGGCAGGGTAGCAGCGCAGGGCTCACGGCCGCGGCGGATTTTCGCGTCAGGCGTGCGTCATTGTTGATGGAGGGGACCTTGATGATTTCCCGCAGATCGAAAATTCCGCTGATTGACAGCCCGGCCCGGATCATCTGGCGGGGCAGGTCCGCGGCGTAAACCGGCCAGAGACAGGTCATCAACATCGCCGCCAGATGGCCGCCAGCGGAATGTCCGCAAACGGAAAGGCGCGCCTGCGGGGCACCGAAGTTGCTGCCATTGCGGTACAGCCATGCGCATGCCTGTACCATTTGCATGACGATATCGCGCACCTGAACCTCAGGGCACAGGGCGTAGTTGGGTATAGCCAAGGTAATGCCCGCTTCGGTCAGCGCATTGGCGAGAAATGAGTACCCCGCCTTGTCCTGGGAGCGCCAATATCCACCGTGGATGAACATCAGCAAACCCTTGCTGGGACCCTTTGCCAGAAATATATCCATGCGTTCCGAATTACCCGTGCCATAGGGGACATCGAGAAAGCAATCAAGCAGAGCCCGCGCCCGTTCTGACTCGTCGATCCAGCGCTTCGAAATCAGGGCGAAGTCGGGAACGGAAAAGCGCGGGTTATAGAGCAGGTCGTATCTGGTGGGAAAAGTATTCATCTATGGCGCATGTTTCGCTGACACCGTTGAAATCCGATTCTCGTCACCTGCATTCGGCACTGCCGCTTCAGGATGCGTCGCGCAACAGAGCCGGCTGCAAACGGTCGGTCCGAGTCGATGCTCGATAAAATGAATTCATTCTCCGCTGTTTTGAAGCCAGTGTGTTCGGATCCAAAAAGAGGGGCGCCGCCGATGCTGGCCGCAGATCGCAGCACAAAAGAGTTGTTCATAGGGAAAGTTCCAGAAAAATTGGCCGTGGTTCAGGCGGGTGGGGACAGGTCGATTGGCAGGGCGTGCTGCAGGGCTCTGTTAGACTTGTCAGCCATGCTTAGCGCGCCAATCCGATTTATCGCATTCATTGTTGCAGCAATGTTTGTCGCCTACCCGGCGGGCGCGCAATCGTTGCGGGACCAGCTTTTTGAGGCCATCAAGTCGGGGGATTATGCTGAAACCGCGCGCCTCGTCAAAGCAGGGGTTCATTACACCGCCCGCAACGCAGAGGGCGAACCGCCGCTCATCGCCGCGGCCGAAAATGCCCGGCCGGATCTGGTAAAACTGCTGCTGGAAAACGGCGCAGATCCCGCTGCGAGGTCCTCGAATGGCGAGTCGGCGCTGCACGCAGCAGCCTTGCATGCTGATGCGGGCATAGCTTTACTGTTGCTGCAAAGCGGGGCGCAGGTGGATCCACTGAATCGTGAGGGCGAATCGCCGCTTTTCTGGGCCGCACTGAGCGGGTCCATCGAGGTCGTCAAACTCCTGGCGGAGCGGGGAGCACAGTTGGTTCGGGTCGACGCAAAGGGCAATTCCACGCTTCACGCGGCGGCCGCGGACGGACACCTCACGGTCATTGCTTATCTGCTGGAAAAAAAGTTGAATCGAGCGGTGCGAAATAAAGCCGGGGAGCGCCCGGTTGATGTGGCCAGGGCGCGCGGGCAGGACGAGGCGGTCGAAATGCTTTCAAGGCGCTAGTGTGTAAACGGCGCAGGGTAACCTCGCCTGTTGGAAGCGGCTCGGCGAGCTTTATGCCGAACGGTCATGTTTCAACGGTCTCGAAGCAGCGCAGCGGCAAGCAATACCCAGGCGGCAATCAATACTAGTCCGCCGGCTGGGGTGAGCGTGGTTATCCATCTGGCGCTGCTCAGCACGTACGCATACAGGCTTCCCGAGAACAGGATAATGCCTGCTGCCAGCAGGGAACCGGAGTATCGTGCCCACCTGGATTCGGGCAGGAACTGGCAGACAAATCCAACCGCGAACAATCCGAGTGCATTGAAAAAATGATATTCGACAGCCGTGTTCCAGATCGTCAGCCGGTCCGCTGTTACGCGGGACGCCAGCGTATGCGACCCGATTGCACCAAGTGCCACCGCCATTGCCATGAGCACGGCCGCCAGCGACATAAAGTTCCGAGTATGTTTCAGCATGGCGGGGGATTCTGTTCGCAATTGCGATCCTTGGCAACGGATTCTCGATGGGGTATGGTCAAATGCCGGAGACCGGAATTGGGGCAGAGGACATGAATCGGAAATCCGATTTAACCAGGGTTGCAGTGAGATACATGGCAATTCTGGCGGTGTTGATCGCGTTAGGCGCCTGCTCCACGTTGCAATTCTCCTACAACAATGCCGAAGGCCTGTTGCGCTACACGGCCTGGGACTATTTTGATCTTGACGCCAATCAGTCCGATTCCCTGCAGCAGCGGTTTGTGCGTTTGCGCGAGTGGCACAGGTCCAGCGAACTGCCGGTCTATGTCGAACTTCTCCATACGGCGGGCGAAAAGGTGGCAAAGGGGATCGTTAGTGCGGACGTTGACTGGGCAACCGCCACCCTGCGGCAGCATTCTCGATTGCTGGCTCGGCGCGCGGCGCAGGACGCCGCGCCGGTGCTGGCGACATTGAAGACAGATCAGATTGGCGCATTGGAAAAGAAGTTGGCCAAGGAGGAGCTTCGTTATGTCGATCGATGGCTATCGGGCGATGAGAAGGTACGCCACCGCAGGCGCGTTGAGCGGATGATCGAGCAAGTCGAGGATTGGACCGGAAACCTCAATGCATCCCAGCGCGCCCGTCTTGATGATTTCGTATCGTCACATTCCGGAATCTATCAACAGCGGCTTGACGAGCGCCGGCGATGGCAGCGCGAAGCGGTTGCGCTGATCAAGCGCCACCGTGCTGCGTCCGATCTGGCTCCCGCACTGGGGAGTCTTTTTTTCGAACCGGAATCCGGCAGAGCCGAGGAGACCATTATTGTCATGCGTCGCTGGGAATCTGATCTTGCAAGACTGGTAGTCGAGCTTGATTCCACCCTCAGCGGGGAGCAGCGCGGGCACGTCCTGAGGCGCTTGGAAACATTCGCGGCTGATTTTCGGGCGCTCGCCGGGGTTCGCCGGGCCTCCTCGGATGACGCTGCAATTCGCGCGCCGGGTTCCTGACGCACGCGGATCGCCGCATGCATCAGGCGATCGCAGAAAAAGAAACGCCCGGCCCTTTGTCGGGGCTGGGCGTTTCTTAGTCCGGTAAAGCGAACGCCACCAGGGCGCAGAAGCTTACTTCAGGTGCTTGCTTACCAGTTTGGTCATCTCAAACATCGAGACCTGCTTCTTGCCGCCGAAGACGTCCTTCAGTTTTTCGTCGGCGTTGATGTTGCGCCGATTCTTGCTGTCTTGCAGTTTGTTCTTCTTGATGTAGTCCCAGATTTTCTTGGTGACTTCGGTGCGTGGCATCGCCTTTGTGCCGATAACCGCGCCCAGCGCCGCACTCGGGGTCATGGGCTTCATGAATGCTGCATTGGGTTTGCGCTTGGCTGCTGCCTTCTTCGCAGGTTTTTTGGTTGCTGCCTTCTTTTTGGTGGCCATCCTTGATGCTCCCTTCTAGCTATGCCGATGAAAAAGACTTGACTAAGTTTGTTTGGTTCCGCACACGTAAAGTGCGTGCGAGCGGAGGATGCGCCAGCACCGATAATTTGTCAATGTGCGACCCCAAGAATTCCGCTGGCGAAGACGCCGTTTTCAAACCTGACCAACGCCCCATCCGCTCTGCGGAATTCCGATCCGCTGACGGGAATTGGTACTGCCCCGGGTTTCAGTTGGGGGGGATTGTCTCCGGCCCCGTGGTTTCGGGGATGAGGTGCAGGCGAACCAATTCTCACAACAGTATCTCCCGCAGCCTGCGGATTTTTCCCTCGGCCATTGGCCGGGTGTTCCTGGATCGCCTCGCAAACCGGCGGTGAAAACGTTGCATGATGAGGGGCGCTATAGGAAGATGCGCGCTCGATTTTATTCGGAGAGCGGCCGATGCCGAAAGCCGGTCAACCCAAGATATGGAAACCCGGTGCCGATCATTCGGTCACCATTGCCGAGGAACGCGGCGTGCGCTCCCTGCACATAGGCGGCCTGGCAATTCAAAGCGCCATGCGCCTGTCCAATCCGGACGGATTGGAGCTGCATTACACGCGTGCAATGATGAGTTTCATGCTGTTTAAACCGCAGCCCGAGGAAGTGCTGATGGTCGGGCTTGGCGGTGGCTCCATGGCGAAATTCATTCATCGGCGCATGGCCGGGACGCGGGTGACGGTCGTCGAAATCCGCCCGGAGGTCGTGGCGGCGGCCAGGTCCTACTTCGAATTGCCTGCGGACGATGAGCGCCTGCGCGTGATTGTGGACGACGGCGCGCGCTATGTGCCCGAACACCCGTCCGGTGCCGACGTATTTTTGATCGACGGATTCGATGATGGAGTGCAACCTGCGGCGCTATGCAGCCAGGGTTTCTACGACTCGGCCTTTGCCGCTTTGCGACCGGGCGGTGTTCTGGCGGTTAATTTCATGGCGGAAGACCGCCGGCGGGATGCCATGTGCGCACGTCTGGAAAAGAGCTTTGCCGGACGCATTCTGCTGCTGGAGGCCGCGGACAAGGTCAATGTTGTCGTGCTTGCCTTGCGCGAGGGGCCGGGAAAGATCACCTGGAGCGAGTTGCGCGAGAGGGGCGCCCAATTGCAGCTTCGCCATGGGTTGCCCTTTGATCGCATGCTCATTTCACTGCGCGAACGCAATATCGGCACTGCGCGGTACCTTAATATCGATCCGGAGGCGAATTAGGGAGCCTGCCATGCCCCCTGATTGAAGGACTCATCCCATGAAAAGACGCGATGTCGTGACCACTCTGTTGGCCCTGGGTGCCGGTGCCTGCACCGGCATGCCGGCGCCAAAAATCGAGGCAGCGGCTCCTGGGATCAATTTTCCCGCTGCGGTGCCCTACATTCCTACGCGCCCCGAAATTGTCGATGCCATGCTGGATCTGGGCGGGGTAGGTGAGCAGGACGTCGTCTATGACCTGGGTTGCGGCGATGGCCGCATTGTCATCGCCGCGGCCAAGCGGTTCGGCGCGAGCGGCATTGGTGTGGACATCCAGTCTGATGTGATCGCCGTGGCCGCGGCCCAGGCGCACTGGGAGGGGGTGAGCAACCGGGTCAGGTTCGCGCTCGGCAATCTGTTTGAACTCGACCTGCGGCCCGCCACCGTGGTCATGCTCTATCTGTCGGTGGACCTAAATATCAGCCTGCGGCCAAAACTCCTGGCGGAACTGCGCCCGGGATCGCGTATCGTTTCCAACCGCTTCGACATGGCCGATGTATGGCGGCCAACCCGCAGCATCGTGGTTGCCGAAACGCCGATACACCTGTGGCGGGTCGGCGCCAAGGGGTAGATCAGGGGATCATCGTCTCGTCGTCGGCGTGGCGGCGTTCAAAGCGCAGGAAGTGGTAGTAACCGCAGGCGGTGCCATTGGGATACTGCCTGCAGACGCTCGGCCGGGCGGTGTAGATCGTGCAGCAGCGTTTGTCCTGATCGAAAAACGTGCACATTGACTTGAATATACTGTCTTTGCGGTGACGCAGTACCGGCGTTTTTCCCTCGACGATTTTGATGAACTTCTCTCTGGCGGTTGTTACGCTCAGCTTGAAGTGCTTTGCCAGGCGCGCAATGTCAGTCTCCGTGACCTCTATGTGGTCGTAGCTGCAGCAATAGCCAGTGCATTTGGAGCAGTTAAACTGGTTCTTCTTTTTTGGCGTACTCACGTCGGTATCCTCGGGTTGGCTGAAGTGGATGTCAGGACAAGCTCAGCACGATTTTTCCAATGTGCTGGCTGGTTTCCATAAGGGTGTGCGCTTTTGCCGCCTCGTCAAGGGCGAAGATCTTGAATATCACCGGCTTGATGGCGCCGCTCTCGATCTTTGGCCAGACATTCTCCCTGAGCGCTGCGGCCACTGCTGCCTTGAACTCGACCGGACGGGGACGCAGCGTCGAACCGGTGATCGTCGCGCGCTTGCGGGTGATCTCGGGCATGAAAATCGTGGACTTGGCGCCGCCAAGCGACGCGATGACGGAGATTCGCCCCTCATCCGCGAGGCATTTCACCTCGCGCTCCAGGTATTCGCCGGCCACCATGTCGAGCACCACATCGGCGCCGTGGCCCGCGGTCTCGCGCATCACCACTTCGACAAAATCCTCGGTTCTGTAGTTGATGGCATGATCGGCACCGAGTGCCACGCAAGCCGCGCACTTTTCCGCGCTTCCCGCGGTTGCAAATACCTTGTTGCCGAAAGCTTTGACCAGTTGGATGGCGGTGACGCCGATCCCCGAGGAACCGCCCTGCACCAGGAAAATATCACCCTGAGCCAGTCGCGCCCGGTCAAAAACATTCACCCAGACCGTGAAAAACGTTTCCGGAAGCGAGGCTGCCTCAATCATGGACAAGCCTTTGGGAACCGGCAGGCATTGAGGTGCCGGTGCGGCACAGTATTCGGCGTACCCGCCACCGGTCACCAGCGCGCAGACCTCGTCACCAATGCGCCACTGCGTCACACCGGCGCCCAGCGCGACGATGCGGCCTGCAACTTCGAGCCCGGGAATATCCGATGCCCCAGGCGGCGGCGGATAGACGCCGCGGCGCTGCGCGACATCGGGCCGGTTGATGCCCGCTGCGGCGACCTTGATGAGCACTTCGCCGCCGGCCGGGGAAGGTGTGGGACGGGTTGCTGTGCGAAGCCCCTCTGGCGGGCC
Source organism: uncultured beta proteobacterium (assembly GCA_903859155.1). Classification (GTDB taxonomy): domain Bacteria; phylum Pseudomonadota; class Gammaproteobacteria; order Burkholderiales; family SG8-39; genus 2-02-FULL-62-17. Next base: position 18,937 of record CAIOLO010000053.1, on the reverse strand, counting down.
CGGTTGGGCGATTTCCGCCACGCGCATGTTCGCTGGAATCATTGAAAAAGCCCGTACACGCCAGCCATGAAACTCTCATTGTATCGCATGCCTGCCGACGCCCAGAAGGGGTTGCGACTGCGACTGGCAAATGGCGCCGATTGGGGTAACAATGAGATGCGCAATGCTCGGCGAGAGGGACCTGCGCAGTGGCTCGTCAGATGCGGTGCCCCCTGCAAGGTGCAAATTTTCGATAAACGTGGTCGGCTCGTGCCCTTTAAAGGAGATTGCCATGGCTATTCCGCGCCTGATCGTGTTGCTGCTTTTCCTTCAGCTTGCCGCGCCGTTACTCGCACAGGACCAGGGTCAGCCCGGATCGAAATCGCCGCTGCAAACACCGCGGATCGAGGCAGACACTCAGGCAACGCTCTCGGCAGTGGTCCATATCCGCATGAAGGCGCTGGCAGGGGCCCGTTCTTCGGAAACGCTCGGTGCCCAGCGCGAAGGCACCGGGGTGGTCATCGATGAACTAGGCCACGTCCTTACTATCGGCTATGTGGTGAACGAAGCCGAATCGATTGAAATTACCACCCAGGAGAACCGGACTGTTCCCGCGACTCTCGCCGGTTACGATCACGCCACGGGTTTGAGCGTGCTGCGCGCGATGGCGCCGCTGGAGGGCGTCACGCCCATGCCATTTGGCAGTGCCGATGCGCTGGCAGTCCGTGAAACGGTGATGGTGCTGCCGCATGGCGGACGCGCGGCGGCGAGCCTCGGTTATGTCGTGTCCAAGCGAAAATTCACCGCCAGCTGGGAATACCTGCTGGAGAGCGCGCTTTTTGTTTCGCCACCGACCATGCAGTGGGCGGGAGCGGCGCTGGTCAACCGGGAGGGCAGGCTGGTCGGAATCGGATCGCTGCTGCTGCGCGCCGTTGACGATTCGCAGCCGGTGCCCGGAAACATGTTCGTGCCGGTGGATGCGTTGAAACCCGTTCTGAAGGATCTGATCGCCAATGGCCGGCGCACGGAAGCGGCGCGTCCCTGGCTGGGTCTGGGTACCGAGGAGTTGCAGGGACATCTGTTTGTCACCAACGTGACGCGCGACGGGCCTGCCGCAAAGGCCGGTATCCAGCGCGGCGACATCCTTGTCGGCGTAGGCCGCGATGCGGTGCGCAATCACGAGGATTTTTATCGCAGGTTGTGGTCCCTGGGTGCCGCCGGAACCGAAATTCCTCTGCGCCTGCTGCAGGGCGCCGAGATCAAGGAAGTCATCGTCCGTTCCATGGACCGCAATCAGCATTTTCAGAGCAAGCCTGCTTTTTAGCGCGGCGCGCATCCGGATCAATGTGCGCTTCTGCGGTTGTAGTGCGCCGCCGCCTGGTTCTTGGGTGGCGGGCCTGGAGGGTGGTTTCTTGCAAAGGGCGAGATACCCACCTCTCCGGACGCCTCTAGGACGCCAATGGAAGGTCTCTGCGAGGCGTTCGGGCCGGGTCTGGCGTCTCTTGGTGGGTGGATGCTGCTCCCGTCTCCTGGACGCGTTCTGGCGGGCGCGCCCGCGGGCTCAGTGCGGGACTTCAGGCGGGACCACCCGGGCTTTGCGATCCGGTCCCACTGCGACATAAGTCAGGGTTGCCTCGGTGACCTTTACGGTTTCGACGTTCTCCGGGTTGCGCTGCGCGTAGACTTCTACGAACACGGTGATCGAGGTCCTGCCGACGCGTACCACATCGGCATAAATCGACAGCACGTCGCCGACGAATACCGGCTGGTGAAACTGGAAGGCATTCACCGCCACTGTCCCCACGCGTCCCCGCGCGCGCGCCGCGGCGGCGATACCTGCGGCAATGTCCACCTGAGACATGATCCAGCCGCCGAAGATATCGCCATGCAGGTTGGCATCGGCGGGAACCGGCGTAACCCGCAGCGCAGGCATCTTTCCCGGGGGCAACGTGGTCATGTACCGGCTTTCAGGTAGTGCAGCGGTCCGCCCCTGAAAGGTGCGAAGCCGGTGCCGAAGATCAGACCCGCATCAGCCAGATCGGCATCGGCGACGACGCCTTCTGCGACCGCTTTCTGTGCTTCCAGGAGGTACGGGCGGATCAGGCGTTCGATCAGGGCATCGTCTACCGGCCCCGCCGTTCCTTTTTGCGCCTTGCCTTCTTTCCACCGGTAAAAGCCGCTGCCGGATTTTTTGCCCAGTTGTTTCGACTTGACCAGTTCATCGAGGCGTTTCGGCGGCGCGCCGTCGCCACCCAGTTCCCGGCCCACCGCCATGCAGATGTCCAGCCCGACCACGTCGGCCAGTTCGATCGGCCCCATGGGCATGCCGAAGCGCACCATGGCCGCATCCATGGTTTCCGGCGCTACGCCCTCGTCGACCATGCGCAGCGCCTGCTGTAGGTACGGCCCCAGCACCCGATTGACCAGAAACCCCGGCGAGTCCTTTACCGGCAGCGGCAGCTTGTCGATGGCGCGCACGAACGCCGCAGCCTGCCTGGCAATTACGGGATCGGTACCCTCTCCCGAGACGATTTCGACCAGTTGCAGTTGCGGCACCGGATTGAAAAAATGGATGCCCACCAGTCGCGCCGGATTGGCGAAGTTCGCACTGATGTCGGCCAGCTTCAGGCTGGAGGTGTTGCTGGCGAGGATAGCCCCGGGTCTGACGATCTTCTCCAGTTGAGCGAACAAGGCGCGCTTGGCCTCCAGGTTTTCAAATATGGCTTCGATCACCACGTCGGCCTGGCGCGCGCCGCCCCCGGCGGTGTCGACAATCAGGCGGTCGGTGGCGTCGCGGATGCGGAGCCTGTCGCGCAGGCGGCGCTTGAAAAGGCTCTGCGCGCGCCCCATCGCCGGTGCGAGCCGCTCGGCGTTCTGGTCCTGCAGCGTGACCGTCATGCCGCGCATCGCGCAGACCGCGGCAATGTCACCGCCCATGACACCGGCGCCGATGACATGCACGTGGCGTGCCTCGAAGGTGGTTTCCTTTCCCATCCCCTTCAAACGTTCCTGCAGGAAAAAGATGCGGATCAGGTTGGCCGCCGTAGGCGAGGCGAGCAGGGCGCCGATCGAGGCCGGATCGCCCTCGGGAATGCGAAACGGATCGCCGTCGTACTTCGACCAGGCATCCAGGATGGCATAGGGCGCCGGGTAATGATCGCGCCGCACGCGCCGGGCCACCTGCTTTCTTGCCATGGCAGCGATCAGGGGTCGCACCATGCCCAGTGTCATCAGGCTGGCCGGAAATGGCAGCTTGCGGCGTTGCGGCGGTTCCAGCGCGGTCATGCGCGCGGCGTTTTCGGCCACGCGCACGGGCACCGCGACGTCCACCAACCCCAGGCGGCGGGCGCGGCGCGCGTCGACAGCACGACCGGTCAGCATCATGTCCAGCGCTTGCGGGGGTGCCACCAGTCGCGGCAGGCGCATCGCCCCGCCCATCAGCGGCCAGATTCCCAGCATTACTTCAGGCAGGGCCATGCGGGTGCGCGGATCGTCAACCGCGACGCGATAACGGCAGGCCAGTGCCAGCTCCAGGCCACCCCCCATGCAAAAACCGTCGATCAGCGCGACCGTGGGAAAGGGCAGCTGAGCCAGTTTGTTGAAAGGGTCCCAGCCGCGCCGCACCATGCGCAGTGCGTCCGCGCCGGTCTTGATCTGGAGAAACTCCTCGATATCGGCGCCGGCGACAAAACCGCTGGGCTTGCCCGAGCGGATGATCATGCCTTTGGGGGCGAGCGCGGCAGCCGCGTCGAGGACCTTGTCGAATTCTTCGAGAACTTCTCCAGACAGCGTGTTGGTGCCGGCACCGGCCTTGTCCAGGGTGAGCCAGAGCAGGCCCTGCGCGTCGGATTCGAGCTGCCAGTGTATGTAAGTCGCCATCGTTTCTCCCTGACCTTCGCCCCCGGGGCTAGACCGCCTCGACCAGCATTGCCCCGCCAAGGCCGCCGCCGATGCATATGCTTGCGATGCCTCTTTTTTTGCCGCTGCGCCTCAGTACGTGCAGCAGGTGCAGCACGATGCGGGTACCCGAAGCGCCCACCGGGTGGCCAAGGGCGATGGCACCGCCGTCGATATTGAGTTTTTCTTCATCCAGAGCACCCAGCGCGCCCTCGAGGCCCAGTTCCGTCCTGCAATAATCAACGCTTTTCCACGCCTCGATGCATCCGAGTACCTGCGCGGCAAAGGCTTCGTTGATTTCCCATGCGTCCAGGTCGTCGAGGGCCAGACCGTGGCGCTTGAGTATGGGAGTGACTGCGTGAACCGGACCCAGGCCCATTTGCTCGGGATCCAGGCCCGCCCACTGTGAATCGACGATGCGGCCCAGCGGTGTCAGGTCATGGCGCCTGAGGGCATCTTCCGTGGCGAGCAGCACCCAGGCTGCGCCGTCGGTGATCTGCGAGGAGTTGCCGGCGGTGACGCTCCCATACTTGCGGTCGAAGAACGGGCGCAACTTGGCGAGGTTTTCGGCGCTCGAGTCCTTCCTCACGCCATCGTCGTCCAGGTAGAGCGTGCCTTTGGCGTCATAGAGCGGCTCGATTTCGGCGGGCATGCCGTCGTGGGCGCTGCGCAGCAGGCCGTCTCCCTGCGAGCGGATCACGCGCGCATGGCTGCGGGCGGAGAACTCATCCATCCGGCGGCGGGTTATGCCAAAGCGGTGTGCGAGGTTCTCTGCCGTCTGTCCCATCAGCAGGCCGCACACCGGGTCGGTCAGTCCGCGCATGATGCCGATCACCGGCGTGAGCAGTTGCGAAGGCCTGAGTTTCAGGAACAATGCCGCTTTCTGGCCGACGGTTCTGGCGGCGGCGAATTGCGAAAACCACATCACCATGGCGTCCGAGTACAGCAGCGGCGCGCGCGACAATGCGTCCACGCCTCCGGCAAGGATGAGATCGCCGCGCCCTGAACGCATGTTGGCGATCGCCGAATCGATCGATTGCATGCCCGACGCACAGTTGCGCATGACGGTCCAGCCGGGGACTTTCACGCCGCAACCCATGCGCAGCGCCGCCACCCTGCCGATATTGACCTCGTCCACCGAAGGCGAGGCACAGCCCAGGATCACTTCGTCCAGCGCTGAGGGGGCAAACGGCTGGCGCGCCAGCAGCGCCCTGCCAGCCGCTGTGGCCAGGTCGCTGGCGGCGAAAGGGCCGGGGCGATTGCGCGACTTCAGAAACGGCGTGCGCGCGCCGTCAACGATGAAAATGTCCTGGTGCATGCGCTGGCTCCGCTAGGGTTGCTGTCGCTCTATTGTCGCTGAAGCGTCGACTCTATCGATCGATCGAGCGGCGCGCGCCGCCGGCAAAGGTGTCGGATGGCTCAGCACGGGGATGCTACGCCGCCGCGCGCGGTCCTGCCGTTGTTTCCGCACGACCGAAGTCCTGGGGGAAATCGTCGACCGCGATGATCCTGTCGCGCAGCGTCGCAAAGCGCGCGAGCCGGGCATGTTCCTCATCGTTGATGATCTGCGCGGCCAGGGCGGCATCGGCAAGGCTTGCGGTGCTCGCCGAGTGCAGCGAACTGTTCCTGACGGCGGCACGCATCTTGGCCTCGATAGCTTCGGCGTCGGCCGCCAGGTGGAGCGCCGCCTCGAGAGCGCCCACCACCTCGGATTCCGCTTTTGGCAGATGCATGCCGGCGGTGAGCCGGTCGCGCGTCGCCGATGGTGCAATCAAAAGCCGCGCGACGCGGTGGCCGAGTTCATCTGACGGCGCGGCGAACCATTGGCCGAGCGGAAAAATAACCCAGCGCAGCGCGGTGCCGAAGAACCGGCCGGGGAAATTGGCGAGAACGCCATCGAAAGCGCCCTGGATGCGTGCCAGGGTATCCTCCATGGCCCACTGTAGCAGCGGCAGATCGTCGCCCTTGCGGCCGTCGTCTTCGTAGCGCTTGAGCGTGCACGAGGCCAGGTACAAAAACGAAAGGATGTCCCCCAGTCGCGCGGACAGCTTTTCGCGCCGCTTGAGCGTTCCCCCCAGCACCAGCATCGACACGTCGGCCAGAAACGCGAACGCCGCGGAGAAGCGCGTCAGGTGCTGGTAATAGCGGCGCATCTCGGGGGCGCACTTTTTCGGGGCGGAGGCAAGCCTCGAGCCGCACAGCGCCAGCACGAAGGCGCGCGCTTTGTTGGCGATCGCAAAGCGCACGTGCGCCCATAGCGCCGCGTCAAACGCGACCGACGCCTTGGTCGCGTTGGCTTCCGTTGCGGCATTCATTTCGACCAGAACGAATGGGTGGGAGCGGATCGCGCCCTGCCCGAAAATGATCAGCGAGCGTGTCAGGATGTTGGCGCCTTCGACGGTGATTGCGATGGGCAACTGCTGATAGGCGCGACCCATGAAATTGGAGGGCCCCAGGCAGATCCCCTTGCCCCCGAGTATGTCCATGGCGTCATTGACTGCGGCGCGGCCGCGCTCGGTAAGGTGGTATTTGGCGATCGCCGATACCACCGAGGGCTTTTCCCCCTGGTCCACGGCGCCCGCGGTCATGGCGCGCGCTGCGTCCATCAGATACAGATTGCCGCCGATGCGCGCCAGCGCTTCCTCTACGCCCTCGAATTTGCCGATGGCGGTCTTGAACTGGCTGCGCACGCGCGCATAGGCGCCGGTTGCACGGGCCGCGAGCTTGACGTAACCCACTGCGGAGGAGGGCAGCGAAATCGAGCGTCCCGCCGCGAGGCATTCCATCAGCATGCGCCAGCCCTGCCCGGCCATCTCGCGTCCGCCGATGATCCAGTCCAGCGGCACGAACACATCCTTGCCCGAATTGGGCCCGTTCTGAAATACCGCATTCAGCGGCATGTGGCGCGTGCCGATGTTGACCCCGGGCGTCGCGGTGGGGATCAGCAGGCAGGTTATTCCCAGGTCTTCCTGCTCGCCAAGCAGGTGGTCGGGGTCGCGCAGGTGCACCGCCAGGCCGAGCAGAGTGGCGATCGGGCCGAGCGTGATATAGCGCTTTTCCCAGGTGACGCGCATGCCGAGAACTTCGCCATCCTGCCATGCGCCTTTACAGACAATTCCCACGTCGGGAATCGCGGCGGCATCCGAGCCCGCGTGCGGATTGGTCAGGCCGAAGCACGGAATCTCTAGGCCCTTGGCAAGGCGCGGCAGGTAATGATTGCGCTGCGCTTCGCTGCCGTAGTGCAGCAGCAACTCGGCCGGACCCAGTGAATTGGGCACCATCACCGAGACTGCCGCGGCGCTGCTGCGGGTGGATAGTTTGGCAATCACCTGGGAATGCATCTGTGCCGAGAAACCCTTGCCGCCGTATTGCTTGGGGATGATCATCCCGAGGAAACCTTTGTCCTTGATGAATTGCCATGCCTGCGGAGACAGGTCCTGCCATGTCTGGGTGGCTTCCCAATCGTCCACCAGGGCGCACAACTGTTCGCACTCATTGTCGAGGAAGGCGCGCTCTTCGGCGTTCAGCGAGGGTTTGGGAAGCGCCAGCAGACGGTTCCAGTCGGGGCGCCCGGAAAATAATTCACCGTCCCACCAGACCGTGCCGGCATCGATGGCTTCCTGCTCGGTTTGCGACATCGCCGGCAATATCCGCCGATACGCCGCGAGCAGTGGATTGCTGATCAGCCGGCGCCGCAGCGCCGCAAAGTTGAGGACGCCGGCAACCAGGACATACAGGCCAAGCAGTGGCGCCGCCAGCCCCGCCGGTGTGGATACCATCGATAGCAGGGCAATGATGAACGCGCCGGTGCTGATCGCCCATGCCGGGCCGGTGGCGCGGATGTAGGCAAGCACTGTCGCCGCCAGTACTGCCCCCAGAATCAGCCAGATCATCGCGTTCTCCCTGTTCCTGGCAATCGGTTGGTCCTGCCATGTGCCCGGAGACCACTTCGGGCGCAAACGCAAGTGTAAGTAGGGCTGGATGATTTGGCCATAGCGCCATGGAAATAGCCACTGTTTTGCGTGCATGCAGCGCGGCATGGGCATGTCGGGGTGTTTTCCGGTGCGGATTGATGATGCGCCACGCCCGGTGGGGGGAAAAGACCGGCAGGGATACAGCAACCGGTGTTCCCGGTGTCTCGCGAGGTGGGCGCATCCGCTAGAATCGGCGCATGTCATTTCATCATTCTTCTGCCGCTGTCACACTGCCTGCCGGAGTTGCCGAGGCGCCGCGGCGCCGCAACGAATGGCGCGTAGTGCCGCTCCTGCTCCCCTATCTGTGGGAATACCGCTATCGCGTGGCTACCGCGCTGGTTTTTCTGATCATCGCCAAGCTCGCCAACGTGGGTGTACCGCTGGTTCTGAAGAACGTTGTCGACGCGCTCGACCCCAAGACCGCAATGCTGGCAATGCCGCTGGCGCTGCTCGCCGCGTACGGGATCTTGCGTTTCTCCACCACGCTGTTTGCGGAGCTGCGCGACATGGTTTTCGTGCGCGTCACGCAGCGCGCCATCCGTCGCGTTGCGCTCACGGTATTCCGGCACCTGCATGCCCTTTCGTTGCGCTTCCACCTGGAGCGCCAGACCGGCGGCGTGTCGCGCGACATCGAGCGCGGCACGCGCGGCATCTCCACGCTCATGTCCTACATGCTGTTTTCCATCCTGCCGGTGATCCTGGAGTTCGTGCTGGTTGCCGCGGTGCTGATCACGCGCTTTGACTGGCGTTTCCCGGTGGTGACCTTCACCGCGGTGGGCCTGTATTCCGGATTTACCATCTGGATCACCGAATGGCGCACGCAGATCCGCCGCCGCGCCAATGAACTGGACTCCAAGGCCAACAGCCGCGCCATCGACAGCCTGCTCAATTACGAGACGGTGAAGTATTTCAACAACGAGGATTTCGAGGCGCGTCGTTACGACGACAACCTGCGCAACTACGAAGGCGCGGCGGTCCAGACCGAAGCCTCCCTCGGCCTGCTCAATATCGGCCAGAGCCTGATCATTGCCTCGGCGGTGACCGCGCTGATGCTGCTGGCCTCGCAGGGGGTGCTGAACCAGAGTCTTACCATCGGCGACCTGGTGCTGGTCAATGCGCTCTTGATCCAGCTCTATATTCCGCTCAACCACCTGGGGATGGTGTATCGCGAAATCAAACAGTCGCTGATCGACATGGACCGCATGTTTCGCCTGCTGGAGGAAAACCGCGAGGTGGCCGACCGGCCCGACGCGCGCGATATTTCCAGCGGCCCGACTGCCGTGCGCTTCGATCATGTGAATTTCTGCTACGACCCCAAGCGCCAGATTCTGTTCGATGTGAGCTTCGATATTCCGGTGGGCAGCAAAGTCGCGGTGGTGGGCCATTCGGGCTCGGGCAAGTCGACGCTGGCGCGGCTCCTGTACCGCTTCTATGACGTCACCGGTGGAGCGTTGCGCATCAATGGCAGCGACATCCGCGACATCAGGCAGGAGTCCCTGCGAGCGGCCATCGGCATCGTGCCGCAGGACACGGTGCTGTTCAACGACACCATCCGCTACAACATCCACTATGGTCGTCCGGATGCGGACGAGGACGAAGTGGTCGAGGCGGCCCGCGCGGCGCACATCCACGAATTCATTGAAAGCCTGCCCGACAAATACGAGGCACGGGTGGGGGAGCGGGGGTTGAAGCTCTCCGGCGGTGAAAAGCAGCGCGTCGCCATCGCGCGGGCCATCCTGAAGAATCCGGGCATCCTCATTTTTGACGAGGCGACTTCAGCGCTCGATTCGGAGACCGAGCAGGCGATACAGGCGGAGCTGGATCGCATCGCCCGCGGGCATACCACGCTGGTGATCGCGCACCGCCTCTCGACCATCATGGACGCCGATCAGATCATCGTGCTCGATGCCGGACGCATCGTGGAGCGCGGCACGCATCGCGAATTGCTGGAAATGGACGGTGCCTATGCACAGATGTGGGCGCTGCAGCAGCAGGAGCAGCAACTCGCGGTGCGCGTGCCCGCCTGATGCCCGCTTGCGCCTGCGCTACCTCAGGCCGCCCGCATCCGGACCTGCCCGGCATGTTCGCTTCTCGCCTGAAATATCAGCGCTATGTATCTAATTTTCTTGCAATTACCTGGTTCGCACACTAAACTGCGCTGCATTACTTGCGGCTTTCGGAGCAGCGTCTTGAAAAAACTCGCCACATGCGCCTTCTTGCTTGAATTGGGCCTGACGGCCGCCTTTGGCAGCACGGTTTTCGCTCAGGATCTGCGGCAGAGCACCCAGTTCAGCGCGCCGCCCGGTTCTGCGGCGGTCGTCCCGGTGCTGCACCCGACCTCGAAACTGTCGCTCAAATCATCGGCGGCGGTGGTGCTTGACCAGTCCTCCGGGGAAATCCTCTACGGCAAGAATTCGCAGGCCATCCATCCGATCGCCTCGATCTCCAAGCTGATGACCTCCATGGTGGTGCTGGACGCACAACTCGATCCGGCCGAACTTATCGCGGTGACCGATGAGGATGTTGATTATTTGCGCAACACCCAGTCGCGCCTGCATGTGGGGGCCACGTTGTCGCGCGACGAAATGCTGCGCCTTGCCCTGATGGCGTCGGAAAATCGCGCCGCGGCCGCACTTTCCCGGGCTTATCCGGGCGGACGCGAAGCATTTGTGCGTGCCATGAACGAAAAAGCCCTGTCGCTTGGCTTGCAGGGAACGCGTTTTGCCGACCCCACCGGCTTGTCCAGCACCAATGTGTCCACCGCAGAAGATCTGGCCGCACTGGTTGCACACGCCCATACCTATGCGCGGATCCGCGAGTATTCAACCATGCGCCAGCATGAGGTCGAGGTAACCGGGCGCAAGATCGCTTTTCACAATACCAACGGCCTGGTGTCGAATCCCGGGTGGGGTATCGGTCTTTCCAAAACCGGATTCATCAACGAAGCGGGTCGCTGCCTGGTGATGCAGGCGCAATTGGCCGGGCGCGCCGTGATCATCGTGTTGCTGGATTCCTGGGGGAAAAATACCCGCAGCGCCGATGCCCTGCGCGTGAGGCAATGGCTCGAAGCTGCGGCGGGTATCAAGCCGCCCGTCGCACGCAAGTCCGGCGCGCGCAAAATCGCAGCCAACCGGGCGGTATCGCCAAAGGCGCTCTCGGGCACGCTGGCGATGCAGCGCACTGCCGCGCAAAAGTCGCGACGCGACTTGTCGGCCTCGCGATCGCGATCGCCTGCCGCTACCTGAGTTCGAGCCGCGCTTCCTGCGCCGCGTGCCAGCCGACAAACGAAGTGATGACCAACCCTGCTGTCGAGGATAAATGGGATGGTGGCGCCCCCGGCTGATCCGGTACCTTTGTTGCAGCGGGCACTGGATGCGGCCCGCGAGCGTACGCCCGAGGCGCGCCTCGCGGGCGTGGTGCGCAGCTACGACTTCATGCCAGAGCATGATGGCTTCCGGGAGGAGGTTCTTGCCGGGTTGTTGCAGCCGGAAAAATCCGTCTCCTGGCAGACCCTGTTCGACAGCGAGGGCATGCAGTTGTTCGGGCGGGTCTGCGCGCAACCGGAATACCTTGCCGCGCGCATCGAAAAGGCCATACTCAACGCCAGCATCGGGGACATCGCCGAATTTGCCGGCGGGGACTGCCAATTCATCGCGCTGGGCAGCCACGGAATGGCCAGCACCCGGCTACTCACCGAACACCTGAGGCCGTCTATCTACGTACCTGTGGACCGCTCAAGCGCGACGCTGGAGAGTTCGATCCAGGAGTATGCGCAGTGCTTCCCCTGGCTCAATATCTGCGGGCTGCATGCGCGCTACGACGAGCAGCTGTATCTGCCGCGCTTCGTCGGGGCGCCGACCCGGCACAAGGTGGTGTCCCTGCTGGGGGCGACCTTCGCGCGTTATGCGCCGGCTGCCGCGCCTGGTCTGCTGGCGGCGCTGCGCGCGCTGGCCGGACCCGCCGGGCGCGTGCTGGTTTCGGTGGACCAGACGGCCGATTGGCCGATGCTGGAAGGCGCCTATAACGACAAGCAGGGAGCCATGGGGGCATTCAACTCCAATGCACTCAGGCACATCAACAGGGAACTGAAGGCAGACTTCCAGATCCGGCGCTTTGACCACGTCGCCAGATTTGATCCGAGCGCAGGCTGGCTCGAGATGAGCCTGGAGAGCCAGTGCGCCCAATTTGCCCACGTCGCCGGAGTTCGCATCGATTTTGCGCCCGGGGAGCGGATACGAACAGCGATACATTGCACCTACAGCGGCGAGGCGTTCCACGCGCTGGCGCAGAAGGCGGGCTTTCGCATCGAGAAATCATGGAGCGACACGCACAACCTGTTCGCGGTGCACTGCATGGTGGTGCAGTAACCGGGATTCGCCAGCCGGGTAGCGGCGCGGTTCATTGTGCTAATCTCGAGCCGGTATTCTCCGCCATCCACCATCCTGCATTCCATGGGGCTCCCATGCGCGTTGGCCTGATCGTTACCTGCCTGGTTGATCTGATGCGTCCCGGCGTCGGCTTTGCAGCGCTGGAGTTGCTGGAGTCCGCGGGTTGCGAGGTCACGGTGCCCGCGAAACAGACCTGCTGCGGCCAGCCCGGCTGGAATTCGGGCGATCGCGGCTCGGCGCGCGCGCTGGCGATGAAGCTGCTCGACGAATTTAGCGACTGCGACTACGTGGTCGCGCCCTCCGGATCCTGCGCGGGCATGGTGAAGGTCCATTACGCCGACGTGTTCAAGGACGACGAGTACCAGCTCGCGCGGGCGAAAAAGCTGGCCGCACGCACCCATGAGCTCACCGATTTCCTGGTCAACATCCTGAAGATCGAGCGGGTGCCGGGGACTTTCGCCGGCACCGTGACATACCACGATTCCTGCTCGGGGTTGCGCGAGCTGGGCGTGAAGGCGCAGCCGCGCGCGCTGCTGGCGATGGTGCCGGGGCTGCGGCTCGCTGAGATGAGCGAGAGCGAAACCTGCTGCGGTTTCGGTGGCAGTTTTGCAATCAAATTCGGCGATATTTCCGCGCAGATGGCGGCCGCCAAATGCGCCCACATCCGCGCCAGCGGCGCGAGCGCGGTGGTGCTGGGCGACCTGGGCTGCATGCTCAACATCGAGGGCCGGCTGCGCAAGGAAGGCGACACCACCACGCAGGTGTTGCATATCGCCGAAGTGCTCGCCGGCAGGAAATAGGCGTGCAGATCCGCTCGGTTCATTTCAAACAGCGAGCGTCCGCGGCGATCGCCAACCCCGAGACGCAAAAGCGCATGGCGAGCCTGGGGTTCGCCGCACGCCGCGCCGATCGCGTGGCCGAATTCGGGGCGGCAAAATTCGAGGCGCAGCGCGCCGCCGCCGCCGCGGTGCGCGACCGCTCGATTGGCGACCTTGCCACCTGGATTGAACGCTTCGAGACGGTCGCCACCCGCCGCGGCGCCACGGTGCTTTATGCCAACAATGCCAAGGAGGTCGGCGAGCGGGTGGTGGCGATTTGCCGGGACCACCGGCTCACCAAGGCCATCAAGTCCAAATCGATGCTCTCGGAGGAGGCCGATCTCAATCTTGTGCTCGCCGCGGCCGGCGTGCAGCCGGTGGAAACCGACCTGGGCGAATACATCTGCCAGCTTGCCGACGACCCGCCTTCGCACATCATTGCCCCGGCGATGCACAAAAGCCGCGACGAGATTGCCGATCTGTTCGTCAAGCATCACGGCACGCCGCGCCTCGACGAAGCGGCGCTGCTCACGCGCGAAGCGCGCGAGCGGCTGCGTTCCCATTTTTTGTCGGCGGACCTGGGAATTTCTGGCGGCAATTTCCTGATTGCAGAGACCGGTTCCGTGGCCCTGGTGACCAACGAAGGCAACGGCCGCATGGTGACCACCCTTCCGCGGGTGCATATCGTCATCACCGGCATCGAGAAGGTGGTGCCCACGCTGGAGGACCTTGCCACGCTGATGCGGCTCCTGCCGCGCTCGGCCACCGGCCAGAACATATCCAATTATTTCTCGGTGCTCACCGGCCCCCGCGGGCGCGCTGACACCGATGGTCCGGAGCACCTGTATTTCATCCTGGTGGACAACGGCCGCTCCAGCCTGGTGGGTGGTGAATTGCAGGACATGCTGCGTTGCATCCGCTGCGGCGCCTGCATGAACCACTGCCCGGTATACAAGACTGTGGGCGGGCATTCCTACGGCTGGGTCTACCCCGGCCCGATGGGGTCGGTGCTGACGCCCGCTTTCATGGGTCTTGCCAATGCACTGGACCTGCCCCAGGCGAGCACGCTGTGCGGCGCCTGTTCGGTGGTGTGCCCGGTGAAGATCCCGCTGCCCGGGTTGCTGCGATCCCTGCGCGAGCGGCAGGTGCAGGCGCGACTGCGGCCCGGGCAGGAAATATTCGGCTTGAAGCTGTGGTCTTTTGCTGCGCGGCATCCGTGGCTGTATGCCATCTTGTCGCGCTGGGGCGCACGCGTGCTGCGCCTGCTCGGAGGGTCGAGCGGCATGATATCGAGGCTGCCTTTGGCGAGCGGCTGGACCAGCGGGCGATACTTTCCGGCACCGCCGCGGGGGGGCACTTTCCGCGATCGCTACGCGGCGCTGCGGAAATAAATGAAACACCGAATTAATCGGGTACGATGGGAGGACAGGGGATAGGCCGCTGCTGTTGCGGCCCGATTCCAGTCCCAGAAAATAACCGCGGCCTGCCCTTTCCCCCATCCAATGATCTCACCGGAAAAAAATGTCCTCGGCGGCCAGTTGCGCGCCTGCAGCTATGCGCCGCTCACCGGATTTTTTCGCGACGGCTGCTGCGCGACGCAAAGCGAGCACGGCGTCGCCCACCTGGTGTGCATCAAGAGCACCGCGGAGTTTCTCGCCTTTTCGAGTTCGCGCGGCAACGATTTGTCCACGCCGCGTCCGGAACTTCGCTTTCGCGGATTGAAACCAGGCGATCGCTGGTGCCTGCACGTGCTGCGCTGGATCGAAGCCTGGGAGGCCGGGATGGCGCCCAAAGTCGTTCTCGAGGCCACCCACGAAGATGTGCTGCAACTGGTGCCGCTGGATGCGCTCAAGCGGCACTCGGTTGACCTGACCTGAGCAAGCGCCCTTGTTGCGACCGGGACACGCCGGGACGCGTGTCGGGCTATTTGTCCCCGTAAGGGCGTACCACGCTCAGGCGCACCTCGAGTCCCAGGGCCGCCGCCGCGTCCACCAAACGGTCCAGGCTGAAAATGTCCTGATCATCGAACAGCCTGCTCATCTGCGCCTTGTTCAGGCCGAGCTTGTCACCGGCATCCTTGCGGGTCATCTCTTTCACCTCGATGCGCTCGCAGATCTTTGACCGCATCAGCTTGCGCAGCCTGTTGCTGGGTGGTCTGGCGGCCATGCGTATCTCCTCCGGTTATCTGGCTTGACAACTATATCAGCCGGAAACGTCGATGTACACTGGATCCGAATACAATTAAGATCAACTATTCGAAGCGGCATGCGCGCTGGTGCCGCCACTTTGTGCCACGCTGGCGGCATCAGAGTAGGATTGGCGGCAGCGGTCAATTTGTTTCATAACCTGAAAGGCGGCAAACCATGGGCAATCGCGACAGGCCAAAGAAGGAACAGAAAAAACCCAAGCAACCGAAGAAACCTGCCCCGGTCAGGTGAGCGGTATTGCAGCGGCACCGCCGCCTGCCTGAGCGGCGGATGGCCGCCTGCCTCCGGGCGCGGCACAGAAGGGCGGCGCCGGTCCGCCAGCCCCGCCGACAGACGGCACTTGATTCCTGAGTATTTGTCTCCACATTAGCTGCAAGGGGGCAAATTCATGAAACCAGGTGATTCTATGCGTTGGATGTGGAGCGGCCTGCAGCACAGGGGCGAGGGCTATGGCATTCCGGGTCAGCAGGCGCTGACACGCAATCCCGAATCCTCCGGCGGCAAGGAGTCCTCTTCAAAGGCGGGCAACGTCGACCTGAAGCCCTTGCCCGAGGATGCCATCGCGCTGGTGCCGATGCGCAACATGGTGCTGTTTCCCGGTGTCATTGCACCGCTGTCGCTGGGGCGCGAGGCCTCGGTTCTGGCGGCACAGGAGGCGCTGCGCAGCGAGAGTCGCATCGGATTCCTGTTGCAGCGCGACCCGACGCAGGATGCGCCGGCGCCCGATGATCTTCACTGGGTGGGCACTGCCGGGCAGATTCTGCGCCACATCAACGGACCGGATGGCTCGCACCATGTGGTGGCGCAGGGACTGGTCCGATTTCGCGTGGTCGGGTTTCTTGAAGGCTGGCCGTTTCTGGTCGCGCGTGTCGCCTATATCGAAGATGCCGCGCCTGCCGGTGATGCCGAATTCGAGGCGCGCTTCCTGCAGCTTCGCAGCCAGGCCGCCGAGGCCGCGCAACTGCTGCCCAACACGCCTGACGAACTTGCCAACGCGATCCGGGCCATGGAGTCCCCTGGCGGACTTGCCGACATGGTCACCAACTTTCTCGATATCAAGATTGCCGAGAAGCAGGCGCTGCTCGAGACCTTCGATCTGACCAGGCGCGTCGACCGCGTGCTGGCGCTGCTGGCCGAGCGCGTCAGCGTGCTGCGCCTGTCCAAGGAAATCGGCGTGCAGACGCAAAAGGCGTTCGATGAGCGCCAGCGCGAGCACGTGTTGCGCGAACAGATGCGCCAGATCCAGAAGGAACTGGGCGACGGCGAGGACACCGCAGCGGAGAACGAGGAGCTGAAAAAGGCGCTCGAGGACGCCGGCATGCCCGAGGAGCCCTTAAAGCATGCGCGCAAGGAATTGAAACGCCTGGGTCGCATGTCCGACGCCGCAGGCGAGAGCTCGATGCTGCGCACTTACCTTGAATGCCTTGCGGAACTTCCGTGGAAGGCCGACGACCCCGTCGCGACCGACATCGAGGCGGCACGCCGCATTCTCGACGAGGATCATTTCGGCCTCGCAAAGATAAAGCGGCGCATTCTTGAATATCTGGCGGTGCGCAAACTCAATCCCGCCGGCAAGAGCCCGATCCTGTGCTTTGTCGGCCCGCCAGGCGTGGGCAAGACTTCCCTGGGGCAGTCGATCGCGCGCGCCACCGGGCGCAAGTTCCAGCGCGTGGCGCTGGGTGGCGTGCATGACGAGGCTGAAATCCGCGGACACCGCCGCACCTATGTCGGTTCGCTGCCGGGTAACATCATCCAGGTGCTGCGTCGCGCCGGCAGCCGTTCGGGCGTGCTGATGCTCGACGAGATCGACAAACTGGGCGCGGGCGGCTTTCACGGCGATCCGGCCAGCGCGTTGCTCGAGGTGCTGGACCCGGAGCAGAACGCGCGTTTTCGCGACAATTACCTGGGCGTGGATTTCGACCTGTCGAAAGTCATGTTCATCGCCACCGCCAATCGCCTGGACACCATTCCGGGGCCCCTGCGCGACCGCATGGAAGTGATCGAACTGCCCGGATACACCGAAGAAGAGAAACTCGAAATCGCGCGCCGCTACCTGATTGCACGGCAATTCGAAGCCAACGGCCTGAAAGCGGGCGACGCACAACTGAACGACGCGGCGCTGCGTGCGCTGATCGCCGGCTATACGCGCGAGGCGGGCGTGCGCAACCTCGAGCGCGAGATCGGCTCGGTGCTGCGCCATGCGGCGATGCGCGTTGCATCGCGTGAAGTCCTGGCTGAGGGTGCCGCGGCAAACCCGCCGATCGCCATCGATGCAGCCGATCTCGATGCCATACTCGGCGCGCCGCGTTTCGACAACGAAGTGGCGCTGCGCACCGGATTGCCGGGTGTGGCCACGGGCCTCGCCTGGACGCCGGTGGGCGGGGACATCCTGTTCATCGAGGCGAGCAAGGTGCCCGGCAGCGGCAAGCTCATCCTCACCGGGCAACTGGGCGATGTGATGAAAGAATCGGCGCAGGCGGCGCTGACGCTGGCCAAATCCATGACCGGCGAATCGCTCGGGAAGGTCGACCTGCACGTGCATGTGCCCGCGGGCGCCACGCCCAAGGACGGGCCCAGCGCCGGGGTGGCGATGTTCCTTGCCATCGTGTCGCTGCTCACCGGCAAGCCGGTCAGGAGCGAAGTGGCGATGACCGGCGAGATTTCGCTGCGCGGGCTGGTGTTGCCCATCGGCGGACTGAAAGAAAAGGTGCTCGCCGCGCTGCGCGCCGGCATCACCACGGTGATGCTGCCCTCGCGCAACCGCAAAGACCTGGAAGACGTGCCACCGGAGGCGCGTGCAAAACTGCGCTTCGTTTTCCTGGAGCGCGTCGAGCAGGCGCTGGAGGAGGCCGTCGGCCTGACTGCCGCGGACCTGCTTGCCCGGCGGGAAGTCACCGAGGCCGCCTGAGCGGCTTTACAAGCCCGGTCGCCAGGCGGTAGATTGGCCCCGGAGCGCGGACAATGTTGTCCGCCAGGAGCCCATAATGAAAAAGAACCCGATTGCATTGGCGCTCGCCTTCTTGGCGGGCATTTTTGTACCCTGCATTGCCGGCAATGCGCTGGCGCAGGCAATTCCCGGAAAACCGATCCGGCTGGTGGTCGCTTACCCGCCTGGCGGCGCCACCGACATCCTGGCACGGGCGATCACACCCAAGGCAGGCGAGTTGCTGGGCCAGCAATTCCTCATCGAAAACCAGGGTGGCGCCGGCGGCAAGATCGGCGCGCAGACGGTCGCGCGTGCCGCGCCCGACGGCCACACCATCCTGTTGACCGCGGTGGGCAGCCACATTCTGTCCATTTTCGAGAAGGACTCGCTCAACCACCCCGTCAAGGAATTCACGCCCATTACCCACGCGGTGGAATCGGTGCTGTGCATCGCCGCTAGCGTGGCGACCGGGCCGAAGTCGATGGCCGATCTGGCGGACTATGCCAGGAAGAATCCCGGCAAACTTGCCTACGGCACCACCGGCAGCGAAACCATGCTGGCCATGGAACAGATCGCGCTGCTTGCCAACACCAAGTTCCTGTTCATTCCCTACAAGGGCGGCGCGCAGGCGACCACCGATCTGCTCGCGGGCACCGTTCCGCTTGTGCTGCAACCGGTGGTGACATTTCTCTCGCATGTGAAATCGGGCAAGGTGCGGGTGCTTGCGGTGATGCTGCCCAAACGCTGG
>CAIOLO010000052.1 GCA_903859155.1 uncultured beta proteobacterium | reverse complement strand
CCTTCGATGTTCAACAGGCAGCCGAGATCGCCGCCGACTACCGCCTGCGCACCGCTGGCCAGCACGTTGTCGCACTTGCGTTCGGCGATCGCCGCCGACACCTCGCCGAACTTGACCGAAAAGGTGCCGCCGAAGCCGCAGCATTCCTCGCAGCCATCCATTTCCTTGAGGCTGACCCCCTTCATTTTCGCCAGCAACGCGCGCGGCTGCTCCTTGATGCCGAGGCTGCGCAGGCCGCTGCAGGAATCGTGATAGGTCACGGTGCCTTCATAGTCGCCCGGTACGCTATCGACCTTCAGCACCGTCACCAGAAAATCCGTCAGTTCGTAGGTACGGCTGGCCAACGCCGTAGCGCGGCCGCACCAGTCGGGCTCTTCGGCGAACATGCCGGGATACTCGGTACGAATATGGTCACCGCACGAGCCGGAAGGCGTCACGACATAGTCGAAGCCCTCGAACTCGGCGATGGTCTTTTTCGCCAGCGCCACCGCGCCCGGGGCATCGCCCGAATTCCACGCCGGCTGCCCGCAACAGGTCTGGGTATCCGGCACGATCACCTCACAACCGGCGTTCTCCAGCAGTTTCAGGGCGGCAAAGCCGATGCGCGGGCGCATCAGATCCACCAGACAGGTCACAAAGAGCGCTACGCGTACCCTTGCCATGGCCAAACTCCGTCTCTCGTTTGCCGGCCCGCGATGCGGAGTCCCCGGCATGCAAAGCAATTGATTGCCGCTGGCCGGCGAAGGCTTTTGCGGGTTTTGCTATAGTATCCGAACTCCCCGTCCCACGAAGAGATTGCCGTGCCGTCACCCCGCACGGATGCCGCGCCGGAAGCACGCAGCGGCATCCAGGTCATCGAGCGCATGATGAAACTGCTCGATGTCCTTTCCTATCATCCCGACCCGGTCAGCCTCAAGCAGTTGGCGCTGGAAACGGGCCTGCATCCGTCGACGGCGCACCGCATTCTGGCCGCAATGGCCACCTCCGGCTTTGTCGAACGCGCCGATCCCGGCACCTACCGGCTCGGCATTCGCCTGCTGGAACTGGGCAACGTGGTCAAGTCCCGCATCAGCGTTGGCAAGGCGGCGCTGCCACTGATGCAGCGTCTGCACCAGCAACTGGGCGAGAGCGTCAATCTCGGCGTGCGTCAGGGCGACGAAATCGTCTATGTCGAACGTACCTCCAGCGGTCGCTCGTCGGTACGGGTGGTGCATCTGGTGGGCGCCCGCGCGCCGCTACATGTCACCGCGGTAGGCAAGCTGTATCTTGCGGAAGACGGCCCCCAGAAGTTGCGCGAATACGTCAAGCGTACCGGCCTGCCCGGCTATACGCCCACGTCGCTGACGACGCTCGCCGCACTGGAACGCGAAGTCGACCGTGCGCGGCGCCACGGCGTGGCCTTCGACAACGAGGAAATCGAGCAGGGGTTGCGCTGCATTGCCGCGCCGGTGCGCGACGATACAGGCGAACTGGTCGCAGGCCTGTCGGTGTCAGCCCCGGCCGAGCGCCACAGCCCGGACTGGGCCGCCCTGGTCAAGGAAACCGCCGACGCCATTTCGCTGGCCATCGGCTACACGCCGCGGGCAACCGGGCGTCCGGCATGAATTCAAGTATTTGACCTGCAGCCGGGCACTCTGTATACTGCGCGGTTCTTTGCGTCATCCTATTGGAGTCTCCATCATGTATGCGGTCATAAAAACCGGTGGCAAGCAGTATCGCGTTGCTGCCGGCGAAAAACTCAAAATAGAACAGATACCGGCTGATGTAGGCACTG
>CAIOLO010000051.1 GCA_903859155.1 uncultured beta proteobacterium | reverse complement strand
GGGCGCATTTCCTGTTCTGCATCGGCAGCAATATCCGCCGCCGGAAAATACAAATGGAAGCTGGCCCCCTTGCCCGGACTGCTCTCCACGGACACCGCGCCATCATGGCCTTGCATAATGCCGTGCACCATCGACAAGCCGAGGCCCGTACCCTTGCCCAAGGGCTTGGTGGTATAGAAGGCGTCGAATATGCGGCCCATGGTCGCGACATCCATCCCGCTGCCGCTGTCGGTCACGGTCAAGCGCACGAACCGTCCGGGATTCAAGTTGGGGACTATCTGTTGCAGTTTTCCGTCCACCACCAATAGCTGCGTCCGGTATTCAATGGTTCCGGCCTTCACGCCGATGGCATATGCGGCGTTGGTGGTGAGGTTCACGAGCGCCTCGTGAATCTGCGTTACATCAGCCATTACGAGTGGCGTGTCCCTGGCGAATTCCGTTGCAAGTGAAATGGTCGTCGGCAAGGTGGCCCGCAAGAGGCTGAGCACCTCCACCACCACCTCGCCCATCTGGGCCGGTACCCGCTTACCCTCCTTGTGCCGTCCGAAAGTGGTAATGCGCCGCACGAGCTCAGTGGCTCTTGCACTGGCCTGGCTGATTCTTTTCAGACTCTCGGCCGCGACGTGATCCGGTCCCACATCTTCGGCGGCGATGTCGCAATAGCCGTGGATTGCCCCCAGAATGTTGTTGAAGTCATGCGCAATACCGGCTGACAGCGTCCCCAGGGATTCCAGCTTCTGCGCCTGCAGGTAGACCTCTTCCAGGCGTCTGCGCTCGGTGATGTCCTCAAAAACGGCCAGAACCTTGTTTTCGACCCAAACGCCGAAGATCCTCAAAGTCTTGACGCTGCGATCCTTGCAGGTGACCAGGTATTCCCGGCTTTCAATTTCGCTATTTTGAGTGCGAGCCTTTAGCACCAACTCAGTCCACTGTTTTATGGTTTCAGCACGATTGCCAGCATCCGGGTACGCCAGTTTCCACCAGCAGTCCATATCAGGAATGTCCTGCGGCAGGTAACCGAAAAGGTCGATCGCCTTGCGATTGATATATTCGATTGTTCCATCGCTATTGACCAGGCTCATGCAATACGGACTGAGATCGACAACCCCCTGAAACTGGTCTTTGCTCTCTCGCAGTGCCGCTTCCGCGCGCTTGCGCTCGGTGATGTCGCGCGTGATGCCGAGCAGGCCGACGAATGCGCCCGCCGCATCGCGCATTCCCCTGAGCGACACTTCGGTCCATACGCTGCCGCCCTGCTTGAGCGACTGCTCCAGTTCGCCCAGAAACTCCGGCACCGGCTGTCCGGCATGAATGGCGTCGATGGCGCGGGCGACAGCCTTTGCCCCTATCGGCGCGGAAGCCGGCGTCAGGGTCTGTTCCAGGGATTGGCTCATCACTTCTTCCCTGCTGTAGCCGCGAAGCTTTTCGACCGAGGGGCTGACGTAGGTGTAACGACCCTGCAGGTCCATGGTCCAGATCACCTCGGTCGCGTTGTCGGCAAGCAGCGCTTTGTTGATGCGCAGCGTCTCCTCGGCCTGACGCCGCTCGGTAACGTCAATGCAGGAACCGATATAGCCGATAAACGTCCCCGCCTCGTCATGGCGCGGCACGCCGTTGTCTAGCAGCCAGCGATATTCACCGTCAAACCGGCGCAGGCGATACTCCATGGAGAATGGCTGGCGCGCGTCGAAGGCGCCGGTATAGATCGCCAGGCAGCGCTGCACATCCTCCGGGTGCACGCCTTCGGCCCAGCCGTTTCCCATTTCCTGTTCGATGCTGCGGCCGGTGAACTCCAACCAGACCTGGTTGAAGTAATTGCACAGCTTGTCCACGCCTGCGGTCCAGATCAATACCGGCGCATGATCTGCCATGGCGCGAAAGCGCGTTTCGCTTTCCTTCAGCAATGCTTCGCGATGCCTGAGTTTTTCGGTCAT
>CAIOLO010000050.1 GCA_903859155.1 uncultured beta proteobacterium | reverse complement strand
GCGCCGAGCGGCCGGTCACGCGCTCGCTGCGCAATTCCGTCAGCGTCGCCCAGGCTTCCGCGCCGAGCAGGCGGATGACGATCTCGCGGTCGGAGAATGAGGTGTAGTTGTAGGGGATTTCGCGCAGGCGGGCGGTCATGCGGGGTGTTCGATGGAGCAATAGGGCTTCCATTGTAGGCGAAGGGCGTTGGCGGCGTTCTGGGTACGCAAAGCGAGTCAGCGCCAACTCGCTCCCTCCCCTTCAAGGGGAGGGTCGGGGAGGGGATGGGGGCGGCGGTCGCGGGAGTAGCGAAAACGCCTTGAAATGTAAGGGACTATTCCGCCCTTCGCCGCGTCGCCAGCGCCGACTCTTGTCGGTGCCTGTTGCAAGGCTGCGCCGGGAGTTCGCCCCGGCAGGCGACCTACTTTCTTGTTCGCGCAAAAAAGTAGGCAAAGAAGCGCTCCCCGCCTCCCCGTTCCGCGTACATCCTCCAGGAAACCTCAGGGCCAGACCACGGTTTCCCGAAAGTCGGCGCTGGCAGTACGGCGGTGCTGACGGCAATAAGCTTCCCGATTACATTTGCCACGGATCGAAGACCTGCGGGTAGAGGCGGAAATCTGCGGTGTTGCGCGTGACCACGGTGAGACCGTGGCATTGGGCGGTGGCCATGATCAGGCCATCCATCACCGGCAGGCGCTGGCCGGCGAGTTCGGCGCGGGCGGCCAGCTGCGCCCAGGCGTGAAGGGCGGCGACATCCAGCCTCAGGATGCGGCCGGCGAAACGCTGTTCGATCTTGCCCAGCCATGCCGTGAGTTTCTGGCTGCGGCGCGGGTCGGTGGCGTGCAGCTTGAGGATGCCTTTTTCGATCTCGCCGAGGCTGATGACGCTGAGGAAAAGGCTGGTTTCGTCCTGCTCGTCGAGCCATTGGATCACTTTGGGAGCCGGTGCCTTCCTGACGTATTCGGAGAGAACGCAGGTGTCGAGCAACCAGCTCACAGTGCGGCATCCCGTCCGGTGTCGCGGCTGCGTCCGAAGTCGATGTCGTCACCGCCAAGCTCTGTCCGCAGCAGCGTAGCCGAAAGCTTGCCCTTGTTGCGCTTGGTCAGGCGCTCGTATTCTTCCGCCGAGACCACCACCGCCGCCGGTTTGCCGTGCAGGGTCACCCGCTGCGGCGAGCCGCCGATGGCTTCCTTGATGAGCTGGCTGAAACCGTTCTTGGCCTGTTGCAATTGCCATTCGCTGTGCATGGAGTGCTCCTTTCAAAACTAGCTAGTCTAGCCAGAATATACCACAGGCTGGTGTCGTGCCCTGCACTACCTTCGGGTCGTCACCAGCGCCGACTATCAAGGGAAACCTCACCCCTTGCAATCGCAACGAATCAACGTCATATTCCTTCCTGTTTCCCTACACGTTGGAGATTCCCATGCGCATGCGTCTGCTCGCCGTCCTCGCCCTTGCGGCTTCCCTCCTGTCCGGCTGCGGTTACAACCAGATCCAGATCAACGACGAGTCGGTGACGGCCG
>CAIOLO010000049.1 GCA_903859155.1 uncultured beta proteobacterium | reverse complement strand
CGACCTCGCCACCCATCAAGCGGGCCATGCCGGCCACCAGGGACAGCCCCAGGCCGCTGCCGCCGTAGCTGCGCGTGATGCTGCTGTCGGCCTGCGAGAACGGCTGGAACAGCCGCGACTGCTCCTCTTTCGTAACCCCGATGCCGGTGTCGATGACGCTGAATTCGAGCACCGCGCCCGCGGCGTCGCGCGCGAATTCGCGCGCTTCGATGCGAACGCTCCCCCGCTCGGTGAACTTGATGGCGTTGCCCACCAGGTTGGAGAGCATCTGGTGCAGGCGGTAGGCGTCCCCGACATAGCCTCTGGACACGCCGCTGCAGTCGGATTCCATGCGCAAGCCCTTGGTGCGCGCGCTCTGGGCAAATAACACCTGGGTTTCAGCGACGATCTGCGCCGGGTCCAGGGCGATGGATTCGAGATCCACTTTGCACGCCTCGATCTTGGAGAGGTCCAGAATGTCGTTGAGCAAGGTGAGCAGCGTCTGCCCGGAACTCAGGATGGTGCTCGCGTAATCCAGCCGCTCGGCTTCGGAAATGTCGGGCATGCGCAGCACCTGCGCCATGCCCAGGATGGCGTTCATCGGCGTGCGCAGTTCGTGGCTCATGGTTGCCAGGAAGCGGCTCTTGGCGACGTTGGCGGCTTCGGCGACTTCCTTGACAACCACCATACGCGCCTCGGCCGCCTTGTTCTCGCTGATGTCCCGGAAAACAACTGACACAGCGACGACTTTTCCCGAGGCATCCTTGATCGGGGAATGACTGCCATAGACATCAAACACCCTTCCGTCCTTGGTAATTCGCCGGGACTCTTTATGGACTACCTCGCCCCGCGCCAGCGCATCATTGATTTTTGGCATGAGAGAGTGGCGATCCGACGGAACAGTTATGTTGACCGACTTGCCGATCATTTCCGCCGCACTGTATCCGAACATCTTTTGCGCACCGACATTCCAGGTCTGAACTACCCCGCCAAGCGTGCGGCTGATGATGGCAACGATGGAGGACTCCACAATCGCCGAAAGCCTTGCCTGTTTTTCCTCAGATTGCTTGCGCTCGGTGATGTCCTCGACGAGGGACCAGATGTACTTCTTTCCGTTGCTTGCCGAAATGGCAATGCCGTTGAGACGCACCGGCACCCGGCTGCCGTCCTTGCGGATGAACTCCTTTTCGTAGGGGTCGTAGCGTCCGGTGCGCAGCAGGCTGTCCAAGTGCCGCGCCTCGTCTGGCGCGTATTCTGGCGGCGTCAGTTTCAAATAGTCGAGGGCCTTCAGTTCGTCCGCCGAATAACCCAGAATGTTGTTCAGCGCCTGATTTAATTCGACGAATCGGCCTTGCATATCGCTCAACCCGATTCCCAAAGGAGAAAGTGCGTACAGGCCACGCAACCGCTCGCCAATATCGAGCGCTTCTTGCTCGCTTTTGAGCTGTTCACGCTGCGCAAGCATGAGCCGATACCAAGCCAATGCCAGGATCAGCAGAAACAGCAGGCAGACGCAGGACCAGAGGACCGCATCGTGACGCCATTCGGCCAGGTAGTCGCTCTCGCCCAGGCCGACTTCTACAAAGAAGGGCGTCTGTTTGCCAATCACCCGGTGGGCGTAGATGCGCTGAATGCCGTCGGTTGTCGACCTGCGCATCTGCGTGCCGTTTAGCTCGCCCTTGAGAATGGCTTGTCGCCCAGGATGCGCCTCTGCCGACTCGTTGTTAAATTCTACCGGGTTTGGAAAGCGCGCCACGAGGGCGCCATTATCGAAGCGCCGCAGTCCGAGCATTCCGGTGTGCCCAACGTTGATTCCGAAAAAATGTTGCTGTATGGCAGATAGGTTGACCCCGATCACGATAATTCCCAGGAAGGAACCCCTGGCGTCGCGGATGGCATTTGCCCTGAGGGTCAATGCATGTCCTGTGACCTGGCTGATGATCTTTTCCGAGTAGATCTCGCCGCTGGCCGGATCGGACTTCAGCTTCTGGAAATAGGGGGTATGGGCGATGTTGATCCGGGGGGCACTTGCCTCGCTGGTATAGAGCAGATCGCCGCTGGTATCGAAAACCCGCGAGGTCTCTACTCTTTCCATGGCGGGAACGAGAGACCTGAGCCAGAGGGTCATCTGGATGTTATAGCGCCCAACCGACGCTTGACGCATGGATTCCGGGTCAATCTCGGCGGCAAGCGTGGAGCCGACGCGTCCAATCGCACTAAAATCGGAACTCAGGTCTCTTTCGAGGAGCAACGCCAGATTCTGTGCGCTGTTGCGCGCTGCGTCTGTTGCGCTCTGCCAGGAGCTGAAAACCTGATAGCCGACCAGCGCCGGGAGCAGGATGAAAATCAGCAGAGCAATCCGACCGTAACGGGTTTTCAACACGGCGGCTAAAGTCTTGCCCACATTGGGAGCAGAAGCACCGACTGTTCGTGTATCGGCGAATTGGCGGGGGGGGTCATTTCCCACGCAGGAAATTGGCGTAATCCGTGTCCGGCCCCTGCTTGTGACGGCACATCCAGTCGTTAGCATATGCATAGAGGCCCGCCAGGTCGACCCCCTTGAGAATTCCGGTAAAGAGAAACTTCGTCAGCCTCTCGATGAATTCGCTGTGCTCCTTGCGATGCTCCCCAAGCAAGGGGTATTCGAAGGCGCCGAGCAAATCTTCCTCGCATCGAAAGTGCAGGGTGACCGTTTCGAACAGGTCGTTTGTCAGCGCGTGGCAGCTATCCCCATTTATCTGCAATGCTTCCATACCGACGCCTTCCTTCTCCACAATCCCGCCGATTTGCGCGACAAGGTGCAGGATTCGACGGTGTTGCTTGTCCAGGATGTCCAGGTCACCACTTGCCAAACGTCCCTCAATTCGCGTCGCATTCATGTGCTGTTCCAATCAGGGAGCGATCGAGTTGCAAAACACTTGGGGTTCAATGTATCGCATTTGTCCGTGACATAATAGGGCGGACAGCTGTCAATATTATCCGTGGTGAACCTCGATGCCGGCACGCTATCTGGTCTCCCCCTCCGATATCGAACTTGAAACCGGTTTGGGCAAGGATCTCCTGCGCAAGTGGCGTCAACGTTTTGGCTTCCCTCTTGCGGCGACACAAGCAGACGGCAGGACCGGTTACACGCGCGAGACCATCCGAGACCTCCTGTCGATCAAACGGCTGCTCGAAGGCGGATTCCGGCCCGCCCAGGTGATAGGCAAGAGCACGATTGAACTCGAGCGAATGCTCCGTGCCATTTCCTTGGATGCCTCAGAACCGCAGTGGAGCGCCTCGACCCACAGGCTCATAGAGCGGCTCAAACAAGCTGACGTTGCCCGATTCGAGGCTCTGTTGTACAAGCACCGCCTCGGGGGAACGTTGACCGAATTCGTGCGGAACACCCTCGCTCCGTTAATCAACGCAGTCGGGGAGGCCTGGTCACGAAAAGAAATCGAAATCCATCAGGAGCACCTTTGCACCTACGCCGTCGAACGCCTGTTGCATGCCGAGATTCGCTTATGCAAGTCAAAGCACGGCTATCCCAGAATTCTGTTCGCCACCCCGTCGGAAGAACGCCATGCACTGGGACTGCTGATGGCTGAGGCGGTGCTCGCAGACCAGGGAGCGCACACCATCAACATTGGCCCCCACGTGCCGTTCAATGATTTGAAATTGGCGGCCGCCTCCTGCAAAGCCGATGTGCTCGCCCTGTCCTTCAGCTTTGCTTATCCGGCGCGGCGCGTCAGACCGGTTTTGCTGCATCTGCGGCGGCTGTTGCCGGCCCGGATGGAAATCTGGGTGGGAGGAGCGGGCGTGGCCGGCGTAAAGCGCCCGCCGAAGGGGGTGCGCCTGTTTCCGGAAATCGCTGAGGCAAGTGACGCATTGCAGGATCTTGCGCGGCGAAAACGGGGCTGACGATCACTTCGTAACTGGAACAAAGGGGTTGCCGAACGTGCATTCCTCAGTGGCAGCAAGGGGGCCGCTCCCGCCCCCCATGCTCACGGCGACCGGGTGGCGGCTTTAGCCGGCACCGGACGAGCACATGCTCGCGCTATTAACCGCGACCTCGATCAAGGCGTATACTTGAAGCGCGCTCAGAACGCATATTGCTGACAATTCAGCAGGGAATGATGGGCGTAATTCAGCACCGAAATCTCGGTCTAATTTTCCCCCTTGGGAGTCAATATGTCACAACCAGTACGCCAATTTCCGAATTCACCCGAAGTCGCTGCCATGGTGCGCAAGCTCGGCAGCGTGCAGCACGGCGACAAAAAGATCCTTTCACCCGAACAAGTGGCCGAAATGCTGAGCCATTTTAGTGTCCCCGGCCGCGCCAGTTTCCGCTCGTCAGCGCCATATCTTGCCGCGGGTTACCAGGGCGGCGCCACGATGGATTTTGTACAAACCTATCTGGACGCAATCCGCTACCCCTGCTATCCCGTCGGTGATGCGCGCCGCGTCAGGATTCCATCGCTGAAGGTGCTGGCGGAGGTATATACACCGGGGGTGGGCTTCATATGCAATGTCATCAAACACCTGCTGTGGGAATCGATCGACTTGCGTCTGTTTGCGGCCGACATCGCCGACGACAGGGCCCGCCAGGCCATCTTGTATCGGGCTAACGCCCTGTACAGCCTTGCCAAGGCGCTGTCGCACACCAATTTGATTATTCCCGTCAGCCGCGGGTCAAACCTCGATGCGATCAAGGCCAAGATAGCCGCCATCGGCAAGGCGGTCTATATCATTACCGACGGAACAGCCATCCTGGGCCTGGGCGACATTGGACCCCAGCCCGGCGCCCCGGTAATGACCGGGAAAGCCATTCTGATTACAGGCCTTGCGGATATTCCGGCCATCAGCCTGGTTTTGGATGAGACCGATCCGGACAAGATCGTCGAATTACTCACGAAGATACTGCCAGAGCGCGGCGGGTCAATTAATCTGGAAGACCTGTCTTCACCACACTCCTTTGAGGTTGAAAGAAAACTCCAGGACAAAATTGCCATTCCCGTATTCGACGACGATCAATGGGGTACGGGTATCGTTGTCGCGGCTGCGCTCATCAATGGCGCAAAGCTGATGGGCAAGCCTTTAAGCGAACTGGCCGTTCATTTCCAGGGGGCCGGCGCAGGCGCCATTGGCGTGGCACTCATCTTGACTGCAGCTGGTGTCAATCCCGGCAAGATACAGATGGCCGACTCCAAGGGGCTTTTGTATGCTGGCCGAAAGGTCGGAATGAACGACGAAAAAACCCATATTGCAGCCATCATCAATGCAGCCGGGCGAACCGGATCATGGGAGAACGGACTCCGCGGAGCCGACATCTACATTGGCTTGTCGGCCTCGGAAACCGACAAACGGACTCCCTTTACGCTGGCGCACATGGGCATGATGAACGAGCATCCCGGCATCATCTCCCTGGCCAATCCCAGTCCTGAAATTCTGACGACGACCAATGAAGACATCGGCATCGCGTATAAAAGGCTGCGTGATGCCGGTGCAGCCTTCGTCGGCACCGGTCGCTCGGACGCTCCAAATGGGATCAACAACGTTCTCGGCTTTCCGGCGATTCACAAGGCCGGCGGTTTCCTGGCTGACGCCACCTCATACCAACGGACCGACTATGTGGTGGCCGCCCGCGCCATCGCAGAGTTGCTGGGCGAGATCACGCCGGACCGCGTTATCATCGACCCGCTTGACCCGCGCGTAGTCCCGGTCGTGTCCGAGGCAGTGGCGGCCGCAATTCGCGAACGTTAGCGTGACCCATTTCTGCCTGCTGAAATTCCAGCCAAAGGCCGCTTTTCCAAAGTGTGAAATCACGTTATCGCGCCCATTTGAGACGCTAGATGTTTAGCGGGGGAGCGGCCGGTGTCGTCGCAATGCACCGCAATCGCGGCGAAGTCTTTCACCGGATCGAAGGGCATCGCCCAATGCAAATTCGGATCGATGGCCAGCGTGGATTGCGCCGCAAAAAAAACAGCGTATAACCGCCGGGCCGCGCCAGATCTCAGAACAAGATAAGCAGGCGGCCGCGAGTCCCCCTGGCTTCAAGCCGGCGATGCGCCTCTGCGGCCTGGTCAGGTAGAAACGTTGCGGCCACGCGCAGCGTGATTTGTCCTGCCTCCACCAGCTGACGCAGCCTGTCGAGCAAATCGGCGCGGTGGTCATATTCGCGCACGAAGGTCTTGTGGAAGCTGATGCCGCGCTCGTCGCCGCTCCAGCCGCGCACGGAGGCAAAGCTGCCACCGTCCCGGACCGCGCCGACAGCCTTTTCGCTTTGTACCGCACCATCGGCCAATCCGTCGACGCCCCCGGGCGCCACTTTACGGATCTGCGCGGCAATATCATCGCCCCGCGGAATGACCACATCGGCCCCGAGCCCGCGCACCAGCGCTTCGTCGGCGGGTGATGCATCGGCGATGACGCGCAGGCCATCCGCCTTGGCCAGCTGCACGACATAGCCGCCATAACAACCTGCCGCACCCGTGACCGCGAGGCTCTGTCCGGGCTTCAACGCGAGCTGGTCCAGTGACCGCCGCGCGGTCAAACCGTTCATCGGCAGGGTTGCTGCCTCGATCAGTGTCTTGCCCACGGGTATGCGCACCACGCAATCGGCGCGCAGCACGATGCTTTCCCGGTAAGCGCCGTGGCTGCCAAGATTGACCACCATCGCCATGACTTCGTCGCCCCTGGCAAATCCGCTCACGCCAACACCGAGCTCGTCAATGACGCCCGCGACATCCATGCCGGGAACGTAGGGCGGCGCAACGTCGCGCAACGCAGCGGCCCGGTCACCCTTGCGAAGAGAGGCATCCGTGGGATTGACGGTTGCAGCGCGAACTCGAATCCGCACTTCGCCCGCTGCGGCGTGCGTTTCCGGCAGGTCGATCACCCGAAGCGCTTCTGGCCCGCCAAACTCGAAAATGCCAACGGCTCGCATTGCGACTCACCCTTTCCCATGTATCAAATGTGACGCGTCGTATTGCACTTCAACCCGGACAATATATGCCGAAATCCTCATCCTGATGGACATCCCTTTGCCCGACTCATGATGCAACCCGACTTTTCCGGACTGTCATTTTTCCTGAACGGCTAACGCCTGTTGTTGCCGACATTTCCTGCGGGCATTGTTTCGCTCGCCAGCCACCTTGTCCGGGGGATTCGTCGCCCTCCCGACTACTGAGCACTGCTCAATTGGCTTGTCACCTCGGCTTCAGCCTCAAACCAGTCGTACATCTCGTTGCCGGGGGCAAAACCGCGCCGTTCAGCGAGATAATATGCAGCTTCCGCGATCATTTGCTCGCGTGAACATGCGTTGCGCGCTGGCGTTGACTCAAGCTGGCGCGTTTCATTTGATTGTTTCGCCGATCCGTTGCCTTTGGACTTGCCTGCTGACTTGCTCTTGGCTTTCATTTCCATCTCATCTCCTCATTGATCTGCAATCAAGTGGTAAAGCGGCTGGCAGACCGCCCCCTGAAAGTGAAGGCGGATCCCATTAGTCAGGCGCATGCAAATAATTTTCGAAAACCCATGTATCTCGTGGGTATGCGGGTGAGCAAGTTAAGGACGGCCGGGCCGGGCGTCCGCTACCAAACTCCCTAAAGGCAGCGCCAGTCAGTGAAGCCTGTGCAATCGGCGCGCGCTCGGTCATGACGGCGGGCAAACACCATTTTCTCGATGCAACCTCGCATCGAATGCCTTTGACCGCCGCGCGGAAAATGGCTGAACCCGCGGCGGCTGCTTGCCGGGCTGTATCGGCCATTCCTGATTGGCGAGATCAAAGCGCGGGAAAGACCCGCGTGCATCGCGCTGCGCCGCTTTGTAAGTCTCAGACGTACCGACATCACGCCAGTAGCTGCGTTCTTCGTGCGGCTTGACGCCTGGGACGGTGTTGCTTGAAAAGTCATACGCATACGCCCTGCAGGTCCCTGGAAGGCGCGGCAGGATGTGACGGCCGAAATCGGTGTCGCCGCGGCGGCTTGCCTCCTCAAGCAGTTCGATCAGCGTATCGGGCCTGAAGAGGTAATTCCCCATTGAGGCGTACGTTTGCGCCGGATCCCCGGATAACGGGGGGACGTACTCCGGCTTTTCCTGGAATCTGAGCAACTCGCCCGTAGGACTGGCCTCCAGGACCCCGAAGGAGGACGCTTGCTCGCGCGGAACCCGGACCGCCGCCACCGTGAAGTCCGCGTCACACTGCTCATGGAAGCGGACCATCTGCCGGACATCCATGCGGTACACGTGGTCGGCGGCAAATACCGCAACGAGGTCTGGCCGGTGCCGCTTCACGAGATCGAGACTCTGATACACGGCGTCGGCGGTGCCCTTGAACGATCCGTTGTTGTGAGCAGCCTGCGAAAGTACCACTGAAATTTGTGCATCCCCACCCTTCGACCAGGCGCCCCAGGCGTCGTGTACATGTTCGATCAGCGAGTCCGGTTTGTACTGCGCCAGCACGTAGATCGGCATGATTTGCGAGAGCGTGAGATTGCTCAGCACGAAATCGATAAGCCTGAAGCCATTCAAGAAAGGCAATGCCGGTTTGGAGTGTTCAGCAGTTAGCGGATAAAGCCGCGTCCCTTCGCCCCCGGCGAGTACAAATGCAAGAATTTCTTTTTCCATTATTGCTTTCTTTTCGACTTGCGTTTATTCCGGATTCGCCCTCCCAGGCATGCTCCTATCCATGGGGTTCACCGAAAGCAGCGGGGTTGTATCTGCGATTTCTCTCACAGAACTCGTCACCACCCCCCGGCAGTAATATAGCCATGGGTTTGCGAAAAACAAATCCCCAGTACCCGGTAATTAGCAGTACCGGGATACAGGTAGTCGGATTACACCGATCGCTCCAGACATAAGGAGCCCGAGGGGGTGTGGCGAAAACACAGCCGATGCGATGCAGCGCTCAGGCAGAGGTCGGCCCCTCGCGGATCGCATATTTGGTCAGTTCGGCGATGTTGCGCAGAACGCGCTTGCGCATGATGTTGCGTCGGCGGATCTCGGTCGCAGCGTGCCACCCGGGGAGCGACCTGCTAAAGACTTTTCTCGCCCCCGATTTTTTTGATCACTCGAGGACTCGATTTTCGACCAGTGACCGGCACGGCGCGTGCCGGTCGCACATCCCAGCCTGCTACTCGGGCTTGATGTCCAGGCGCTTGATGAGCCTTCCCACTCTTTCGAGGTCGCCTTTGAGCGCAGCGGCCAACTGCTCGGGGCCGGTGGCCATGATCTGCGAGCCATTGTCGTCGTGATACTTGCGCGATTCGGGGCTGCTGAGTCCGCGCACGATCGCGTCGTGTAGTCGATTCACCACCGGCCTGGACAGGCCCGCGGGTCCGAACATCGCAATCCATGACGGCACTTTTTGGAACGCTGGCAGTGTTTCAGCCACCGTGGGGACATCAGGCAGTTGCGTAAGCCGCTTGCTTTCCGGAACGGCCAGCAACTTCACCTTGCCAGAAGCGAGAAAGCCCCGCACGTTGCTCAGCGCCGGAAAAGCCACATCCACGCGGCCGGCGAGCAACTCCGTGGCAAGCGGCCCGGTGCCCTTGTAGGGAATATGCACCATGTCGATCTCCGCCACGATTTTCAGCAACTCGCCGTTCAGGTGGAACACCGACCCAATGCCCGAACTGCCGTAAGAGATCTTGCCCGGGTTGCGCTTGGCGTAGTCGAGCAGTTCCTTGACCGTGTTTGGCGCGAAGGATGCGGGTGCCGCCAGCACCTGCAAGGGCTCGAACATGTTCGAAATCGGGGTGAGGTCCTTCACCGGATCGAAGGGCACGTCCTTGATCAGGAAAATGCCACCGACCAGTGTGCTCGAGGTGCCGAAAAGGATCGTATAACCGTCCGGCGCCGAGCGCGCCACGATCTCCGAGCCGATGATGCCGTTCGCCCCAGGACGGTTCTCCAGCACGATGGGCTGGCCGAGAAACTCGTTCATGGCTGGCATCATCACGCGCGCGTACGGATCGATTCCGCCTGGCGGGTAAGGTACGATCATGCGGATGGGCTTCGTGGGATAGGCCTGTGCATATGCCACGGGCGACGCGGCCAAATAGATTGCAGCCAACAGCGCCGCCAGTATCCTGGTGAATGATTTCACGGTGTTCCTTCAGGTTTTTCGACCACAGAATATTAGCACCTGCCAATAACCGCCGACGCATTGCCAGCGAAAGATCGACAGCGACCACTTGCCATCGTCAAAGCGGTCTGTGCTATCCCCTCTCCCCGAGGATCTGCCCGCCAGTGCGGACCGGCTTGGCGCCTATCAAGACAAATGCCACAACGCATGGCACGGCGCCACGGTTCACCCAGCCGTGTATCGTTCCCCGCTGCACCAGCATATCCCCTGCTTTCAAGTGCACTTCCATGTCATCCAACTGCATATCGATTGCGCCGGACACAACCACCGCGTAATCCATACTTTCCGTGCGATGCATGCGCGGGGCGACACCCGGCTCGTAGCTGACGACACGAAAGATCGTTCCGCCCGACTCACTGGTACCCAGCTCGCGCGTGGCTCCATCCTGATCATCCGTGTTGTCCACCGGGAACCCCTCGGTGGACCAGATAACGGCGCCGACAGCGCCCGGGCGGTTGATGACGGCGTTATTCGTGAGCTCATCGAATTTGACGACCGCGAGGCCGTTTGCATCGTGTCCGGTGACTACGCGCCGTATCTCAAGCACCTGGCTCCTCCATCTTGTCGCCGCGTTCTTTGGTCTACGGCCATTCGGCAATCACTCGACTTTGATATTGGCGTCACGGATTACCTTCGACCATTTGTTGACTTCTGCCTGGATGTAGGCGGCGAACTCTTCCGGGGTATTCGCGACCGGCTCGAAACCAAGCGCTCCAAGCCGCTCCTTCACATCCGCCTGAGCGACTACCCGGACGATCTCGCGATGCAGCCGCCCAACGATCTCGCGCGGGGTACCGGCTGGAAGCAGCACGCCCAGCATGGTCTCGGATTCCTGGTTTTTTGCCCCCGCTTCGGCCATGGTCTGCACATCGGGTAGCGTCGCTGCGCGCCTGGCGCCCGTTACGGCAAGAGCGCGTATGGCGCCGCTTTTCAGGTGTGGCGTTGCTCCAGCCAATGCGACAAATGCGACAGGGGTCTGATTGCCGACCACCGAAGCGAGCGCAGGACCGGCACCGTTGAACGGCACGTTGATGATGTCGAGATTGAAGCTGAGCCGAAACAGCTCACCGGACAGATGTGGCGTCGTTCCAGTACCCGGGTGTGCGTAGCTGAATTTTCCCCGATTCGCATTCACCAGTGCAAGCAATTCCTGCACGGTCTTCGCCGCAACTGCCGGGTGGACTACCAATACATTGGGTGTTGCTGCGGCCACGGTTACCGGTGCGAAGTCCTTGAATGGATCGTAGCCGGCGTTCGCGTACAGGACAGGATTGACCATGTAGGCGCTGGTCGTCACGAGAACCGTGTAGCCGTCCGGCGCGGTCTTTGCGACCTGCGCCATGGCAATATTTCCAGCGGCCCCAGGCCTGTTCTCGACGACGAACTGTCGCTCCAAGGACTCTGACAGCTTCTGCGCGAGGATCCGCGCCATTACGTCGGCGGGGCCGCCAGGCGCCGCAGGCACCACAATGCGCACCGGACGCACGGGCCAGGACTGGGCGTAACAACTGCTCACAAATGCAAACACGGCAATACACGCAAATACACGACCTGTTACGGCCATGGGAACTCCCTTTTTCATTATTGATCGAACCTTACGCCAAGCGTCTTGATCAGCCCACCGCGGCAAATTCTCCCTCTACTTCAAACCAGAATCCTGAATCAACTCCAGCACCTCCGAATCGAACTTACCATCAATCAGAATGAATGCAATGCGACACGGTTTCGACGATCGATTAACCCAGGCGTGATTGGTTCCGCATTGGACAACGACGTCCCCCTCGGTCAGGTGAACGTCGGTTTCATCCAGGACCATGTCGATCTCGCCGGAAAGTACGATCGCATAGTCGATGGTCTCGGTCCGGTGCATCATGGGATGACGCCCTCCTTTGCCGAAGGTCGCCGCGGATTCATTCCCCAGCGCGGCAAACGCTTGCCTCGCCTCGGCCGGGGTCATGCCGGCAATGCCCTGTGGATCCGGAGGAAAGCTGTTAATCCTGATGACCGTGCCGTTTTTTGCCGGCAACTGCCGCCGCGGTCCGAGCGTGGTTTCCGAAGCGCTCTTCACAATTGCCGCCGGCATCTCGGCGGTTCGCCAGATATCCGTTGAAACCATGTCCGGAATTGCCGGATTCTCATATACAAACGGAGCAGCCCCATCGGACACTATGACTGCCTTCCCGTTTGCGTCGTGTCCCGTAACTACGCGTCTGACGCCACTTCTCATTTTCTGCTCCGAAGATCAGTACAATCGGGTGAGTTTGTCATTTGCATTGCCAATGCATCGGACGATGGCACATAACTTCCGTGACCTCGCCAGGATCGAATAGGGAGAACAATCTTGCATGCGCACAAAACCCCGACCAATGCATTGATACCATCGGCGTGATCGTGCGATCTGTCGCCTCAATTCTACAAGAACGTGGCTGTGCGCTACTTGAGACTGCCGACCAAGCCTTGCTCGATCGGCCACTGCGCTCGCTCAAGGACATAGAGGCAATTGAGAAAACGCCGTTGGCAGAGCGTCTGAAGATCGTCGATTTTTGCCAGCGGGTAGACCTCGCGCTGGCCGCAAGAGCTTCACAAGACACCGCCATATTCTATGTTCCCGATGGCGAAGTAAGCAGCGTTGCCGAAGAAGTTTCGTTTCAACAACTACGCGCCAATATCGGTCGCACCGCCGCGTTACTGCGCTCGTATGGAAGCGGTCCGTCTGACGTGACGGCGGTCCTGCTTCCCTCGGTGCCATCTGTGTATTGGGCAATTCTCGGCGCCATGTCTGCAGGCATCGTGTTTCCGCTCAACTGGATGATCGAACCGTCGCATTTTCTGAGCCTTCTCAAGCAGGCGAAGGTGCGGTCGATCATTGCGCTTGGCCCGACTCCGGGGTTCGCCATCTGGGAATCGCTAGCGGCGATTGCAGATGAACTTGCGCCGGACACCCGGATCTGGTCGGTACTCGGGCCTGGCGGCACGCGGCTGCCCGAGTCAGATCTCGACATGAACAGCGCGCGCCACCCGGGTGACGCCGGCACCCCCATGGCATTGCGCTCGGCAGGGGACATAGCCGCTTATGTTCATTCTGGTGGCACCACCGGATTACCCAAGATCGTCAAGCTCTCGCATCGCAATTTTTCTTTTCGGCATTGGACGCTGCAATTGACGCAGCGCCTGCTGCCGGGCGAGCGGATACTTCACGACACACCGATGTTTCATGTCGGCGGTTTGATCGGGCGCAATCTACCCCCCCTCGCCAGCGGCGCCAGCATCCTGATACCCAGCGTGATGGGCGCGCGCGACAAGCGCTATATCGCCAATTATTGGCAATTTGTCGAAAAATATCGCGTTACGCGGCTCTCCGCCGTGCCAACCACTCTGGCTGTGCTCATCAAGTCTCCGCCGCAGGGCGAGGACCTTTCCTCTCTGGAGCCCAATTTTGTGACCGGGTCCACCGCGCTGCCGATTCCGGTGCGTGAAGAGTTCGAGCGCATCTCCGGCGTGCGCGTTCTCAATTCCTACGGCATGACGGAGAACACGGCCAGCATCGCCATTGACCCGCGCGACGGCAATGCCAAGGAGGGCAGTTCGGGCATACGCCTTCCGTACACGGGAATCCGTGTCGTCGGGGTGGACGGAAAGCGGGACGCGCAGGGCGGAACGGTGCGTGTTTGCGGCGCAGACGAAATCGGCATGTTTCAAGTCAGTGGTGCCGGTCTGGCTGCCGGGTACCTGAACCCCGAGCACGCCCGGGCTGCGCGCACAGGGGATGGGTGGCAGATAACCGGCGATCTCGGACGTATCGATGCCGAGGGTTACGTATTTGTCACCGGCCGTGTGAAAGACGTCATTATCCGTGGGGGGCACAACATTGATCCTTCGCTCATCGAGGAGCCGTTGCTGCAGTCCCCCGATGTGCTGCTCGCAGCCGCCGTGGGAAAACCGGATGCCCATGCCGGGGAGCTGCCAATAGCGTATGTGCAACTGACGCCCGGTTCCACGGCAACCAGCGATTTGTTGCTCGCATATCTTGCTGGCCGTGTCACGGAGCGCGCCGCCATGCCCAAGGAAATTCATATTCTGGACCGCATGCCCCTCACAGATGTCGGCAAGCCCATGAAAGACGTGCTGCGCAAAGACGCCGCGGAGAGGGAGTTTTCGTCGCTGCTTTCCCATGCGACAGGTTTTTCGCCTGGCGATACAGATGGCAATCTCTCGGTCAGCGTTCGGCCCCATTCGATTCATGGAACCATGGTTCATATCACATTAAACTGCCCGAAAAGCGACGAGCAAAGTGAAATGAAAAGTGCGATCACTACGCAGATCAACAAAACAATGAGCCAATTTGCGCTCGCCTATACCGTCGACTGGGCGTAACGCCAGGCCGCCGGACTCCACCTGAAAAGGAATCATGCGATGACGGTACTTCACGTGGTGTTGTTGGAAATGAAACCCGAGCTGACCGCCGACCTGGCGGCCGAACTGTTCGCGAAAACCGATGCCATGCTGAAGCAGATTCCCGGCGTCATCGAGGTCAAATCGGGCAGAAACTTTACCACCCGCTCACCGCATATCACTCATGCTTCGATCATGACCATGAAGGACAAGGAAACCCTGGCTAACTACCGACCGCATCCCATACACGTCGAAGTGCAGGGCATGCTGAAACCCTACCTTAAGGCCGCGACCGTGGGCGACATCGAAATCTAGGCTGATGCAGGAAACACCGGCCAGAAATCAATTGGATGAGCCAGACCGCCTGGTCCCCTCCTGCGTATTGGCGTAACGCGCCACTGCCTCGCACAAATCATCGACTGTATTGGGCTTGTAGATCAGCTCGCGCACGCCAGCGGCAGGCGCCTTTTGCCGCAAATCCTCGGTGATATACCCTGAGGCCAGCACTACCGGCAGGTCTGGCCGGATTTCGCGCAACGCGTTTGCCACATCCAGCCCGGACATGCCCGGCATATTGAAGTCTGTCACGGCGAGATCGAATTCACCGGGATTGGCCTGCACTGCCGCAAGTGCGTCTCGCGCATCAGTGAAGCCGCTCACGCGAAAGCCCCGGCGCTCGAGCAGGCGCGTCATCAGGAAGATGATCGCCTCTTCGTCGTCCACATAGAGCACTCGCTTCCCGGCCCCTTGAACCGGCGCGACCCCCGGCGAGGGAGCCGCAACCTCAGCCACCGGGGCTTCTATCGCCGGAAAATAGATGCGGAACTCGCTCCCTTTCCCCGGAGCGCTCTCCACCTGTATGCTTGCATCGTGCGCGTGCACGATGCCGTGCACGACCGCAAGACCCAGCCCCGTGCCTTTGCCCACCGGCTTGGTTGTATAGAACGGCTCGAAAATGCGCAAACGCGTTGCTTCGTCCATGCCCGGCCCGTCGTCCCGCACAGTGAGGCAGGCGTAGCGGCCTGAAGGCAATTTGCCGTGCGCCTCCCCGCCGGTGTGATCAGAAGCTGACAGACTGACATCGATGGTACCGGGCCGCCCCTGATCCTGTAGCGCCTGCGCGGCATTCCCGCACAGATTGAGAAGTATCTGCTTGATCTGCGTTGCATCGGCAAGCACCGCGGGCGTGTCGGTCTTGCACTCCACATTCAGCCTCACGCCCATGGGCAGCGTCGCGCGTATCAGTCGCGCCGACTCCACCACCACCAGCGCGAGCGAGGTTGCCTTGCGCTCCAGCTTCTGGCGCCGGCTGAAGGCGAGGATCTGCTGCACCAGATCCTTTGCCCTGCGGCTCGCCTTGCCGATTTCCTCCAGGCTCACCAGCGCCGGATGGCCCGGCCCCACGTCCTGCCGCGCCAGTTCGACGTTACCGGTGATCATCGCCAGCACGTTGTTGAAGTCGTGCGCCACCCCCCCGGCCATGGTCCCCAGCGCCTCCATCTTCTGCGATTCGCGCAGTTGCGCCTCGAACCGGGCACGATCGGCCTCCGCCTGCTTGCGCTCGGTGATGTCATGGACGAATCCAACCATTCGCACAATATTGCCTGACGCGTCCAACACAAAATACCCTTCATCGAGCACGCTCACGTGCGAGCCATCCTTGCGACGAACGCGATATTCCTGGTGAAAACGCTCCTTGCTGCCAAAGACTCGCTTGATTTCCCGGTTAAAAGCGTCGCGATCTCTTGGATCGATCAAGCCCACCCAGTGCACCAGTCCACCCGCCATTTCGGCTGCGGAGTAACCGAGAATTCGTTCGATGTCCCCCCCATAGGCAACGGCATCGGTGACCGGGTTCCAGTCATACATTATCAGTCCGCTGGCTTTGATGACCGCTTCGTAGCGGGCTCTCCATTCGGCGACATCATCCCCAAGACGTTTGCGCTCCGTAATGTCGCGCGAGAGCACCACAAAGCGCGGCTCGTCGCCTGTTGCGACAGCCTTGCACGCTACGGAGAGCTCGAACCACCGAGTTCCCTGAGATAGC
Organism: uncultured beta proteobacterium; assembly: GCA_903859155.1. GTDB lineage: Bacteria > Pseudomonadota > Gammaproteobacteria > Burkholderiales > SG8-39 > 2-02-FULL-62-17. Next base: position 60,029 of record CAIOLO010000049.1, on the reverse strand, counting down.
GGCAGCGCGAATTGCCTTCCTCGAGACTGGCCATTGTCATTTGCTTCCTGCAACGCGCACATGCATACGTCGGCAGATTCGGCTGGCAACACATCGGACACCTTGCTGCGCATCAAAGTCTCGATAGGCGCTGCCAGCAGCTCAGTGTTGGGAGAGTGGTAGTCAAAGTAGCGTCCATCCAGTCCCACTTCAAACATCAGGTCGGGAATGGCATCGAGTGTGGCTTGAAGCTGATTTTTCGCAGCGGCAGTTTCAGCCTCGACCCGCTTTCGCTCTTCGAGTTCCACGTTCAGACGGAGGCTATTGGCTTCCAGCGAAGAAAGCATGGCATTGAAGCCCGTCGCCAGTTCGCCGAATTCATCATTGCTGACGACCAGGGCACGCTGACCTCGACCGCCCTCGCGTTCTATCGTACGCATTATCGAAGCGAGGTCTTCGACAGGGCTGACCACCGCACCGCTCATGCGCCGGAACACTATATGGGCTGCATACAGGATCAAGGCGCACATTCCTGTGCCTGCGACGAGGATCAACAGCGCTTCCCGATTGAGGTCTTCCAGGCTGGCGACGATCACCAGGCGGGCAGGGCTGCCTCCCTGCTGAGCAATCGATTGGATAACGCCGTGTTTCTCGACCGCAACGAAGTCACCCCGTACCAGATATTTTTCGATGGCATCGTCCTCGTTCACGCGGCGATTCGCCGCGTAGGTGGCAAGGGGCTTGCCGTCTGGCAGGATCACTGCCGCCAAGAACACCTCTGGTTGATGCTGCAGAGCGTTCAAGGTCTGTTGGGCAAAGTAGGCATCACCGAAGGCTACGGCGGATTCGAGATTTCCCGCCAGGGAGACCGCCTGCGAGCTGAGGTTTTCGTGTTCAATCGCGCGGCCGTGCAGGTACAGATACGCCTGCGAGATCAGGATGATGGTGAAGAGCACCGCAACGGCGACGACCAGAAAGATGCGGTTGAGTTTGTCGGCGATCGTGCGCATGTCAGTACACCTTTCGGGCCAGTTGCAGCAACTTGGCGCTGACCTGCAAGCCGAGGTGGCGGGCTGTGGTCAGATCGACTTCGAAGACGATGCGGTTATCCCTCTGGATCATGGCCACGATGGCGCCCTTGGGCAGGGCATCAGTGCTTTCGGCCACGATCAGGATGGGATAGCCATTCACTATCTGACGCACCCGCTCCAGCGAGCGTGCCTGGCCCGCCGGCAAGAAAACCAGATCGCATTGTGGAATATCCTGCAGCACAATCGCATGACGAACGTCGATCTGCATGTTGCGCACTGGCTTGCCAATCAAGCTGTCGAGCGCCTTGCCCAGCACGTTATCGCCCACGACGCATAGCCGCAGCGTAGGGCGCTGCTCATCCGGCCATTGAACGAACTTGGCAAAGTTGTACAGGTAGGCGGTCTTTACCGTCTCCTCGTCGGCAGCGAACAAGTCTTTGGCCGCAACGCTCAAGCACAGCGCGAGGAGTCCGCCGAAAAACAGGATACGCTTCACTTCAGAAATCCACCGTCAGGTGGACTTGCAACTGGCGGCCATAGTCCACAATGGTCGGCACGTTTCCGGCTGCCCCGAGGGAGTATTCCGGCCCCGCGACTGTTGCGAACCGGCGGTCGAACAGATTTCTGGCTCGCACCTGCCAGCGAAGGTTACGGGTAAAGCGTCCCGAAAGCACTGCATGATTGACTGTCTGGCCGCCGACTTTGGCCCCGAAAACATCGCGGCGGACCCCGGTGTAGTAAGTCTCCCAACCCAGTTCGTAGGCGCCCAGCGGAACAACGGCAAGGAATTTGGCGAGTCGCTCAGGGCTGTTGGGCAACAATGCGCCATTCGCAACTTCACTGCGTTGCCAGGCCAGGCTGCCGCGTACGTCTACGTCGCCCTCGAATCGATAGCGCGCACCCAGTTCCAGCCCGTCGGTGCGGGCATCACCCACGGTTTGAATCTGCTGCAAACCGGTGGTGAAATCGGTGACGATACCAAGCAAATCCTTGAATCGATTGCGATACATCGAGCCGGTCCAGCGCCCGCGTGCGCCGATGGCCTGTTCCACTGCAATTTCCGTCGTGATTATGCGTTCAGGCTTCAGTGTGCCGCCGGCCAGTTGGTCGCCTGGATAGCTGTAACTGGTCTCATAGGCATTGGGCGGGCGGAACGCCTGGCCCGCAATCAGCTTCAATACGGTTGCTGCCGGCAACTTGACCACCAGCGCTCCGCGCGGGCTGACTTGGCTGCTGCCAAGCGTGTCGTGGTCGTAACGCCCGCCGAGATTGAGCGAAAAGACATCGTTGAAGCGGACGTCGTCCTGCGCGTACAGGCTTACAGTTCGGCGGCTGCCATCGATAGAGCCGCCGATGTTTTGCTGGTCGCGTTTGAAATCATCACGAGTACTGGCACCCAGCACCCAGGTCTGGTTCTCCCACGGTCTGCCGGTCAGTTGTACGCTCGCACCCGCCCAGCCCGAACCAGCCCTATCGGATTCCCACGCGCCACTGATGCGGGAGCGCCCCTCCCAATTGAATTCCCCCGCATAGGCTTGCGTTTCGAGGGTCCAGATTGTGTTAAGCGGGTGCTTGAAGCGCAGGCCCATCTGTGTCGTCGTATCGACGTTAATGGTCGGGCTGTCAAAATCCGTACCAAACATGGCACCGGCCGCATCTTTCTGGTGCCGCCCATGCAGCAATTGCACACTCCAGTCTTCGCCACCGTAACGCAGGAACAGCCGGCGCATGCGTGCCCCGTCCATACCGCGCGCCTGGCCATCGCTGCCACCTATGCCATTCCATTGCGGGAAATATCTCGGTTCCCCGGCCGAGCGCTCGGTGGACGCCGAGATCAGCCAGTGACGGCCGGTCTCGTCCTTGGCACCGGCGCTTGCCTGGCCGCCCGCGAAACCGCCGCTGCCAGCACTTAGTGTCACGGAGCGGCCGACACTGTCGCTCGGGCGAGTAATCACATTGACAACCGCAAGGTAGGCGTTCCCCCCATAGAGCGCCGAGCCAGGACCGGGGACCACTTCGATGCGCTCGACCAGGTTCATGTCGAGCGGAAACTCAGGACCTATCATCGCCTGGTCATAGACGCCATCGTTGGCTGGAATCCCGTCAATGAGCAGGAGAATGCGGCTGTTGTAGTCCCCAGGCTGGCTGAATCCACGCACGCCCAGATAATGATAATCGGTGGCTGCGCTGATCTCGAAACCACGCGCGCTCACCAGGGCTTCGCCGAGGTTGCGCCAGCCATGACTGCGGATTTCATCGCTGCTGATCACCGTGGCGCTGGATGGAGATTCCGAGACGCGCTGGCTGAACTTGGATGCGGTGCTGATCCTGGTATTGAGCAGATCGTCGAGCGAGAGATCATCGACTTCCGCTGCGCTCGCCTGGATGGCCATGGACAAAGCGAACGGCGCAATCAACACCACCAGCGTGGAAGGCAAGACATTCTGTCGGCTACTCATGGCTAATCCTCTGGACTGGACTATGGGCTCAAACCGACTGGCGCGACTGCGCGCACAAGGACAATTACGTCATCCTGCGCCCAGCCTCGACACTCGGCCAATGCACTGATATTATTCCCTGACATTGAGACATTGAAATGGCAGCAATCTGATCGGAGGCCTTGTTCCCGGAGTCGTTGTTCGGAGCAATTTCTTCCGCTGGCCTCAAGCTTAAGTTGCCGAGAATTGCAGCAGTCATTGCCTTGCTGCTGAAGGTTGCGAGAACCACGCAGACACTAGGTGCCGCCAAAACGGCCTCGGTCGCCATAGTTGGCTTTCCGACTTTCTTGAGATGATGCTTATCCTGGCAAACTACACATGGATTGGTTTTCGACTGTTGACCATAGTCAACCGTCTTCTAACTTTTTTCCATCTTTGGTCCGCTGCGAGGCTCCCCGACGACTGACTGTCGTCAATCCGATTCAATTCCCCAAGACGAGGCTGCGGACCCGAGTTCTTGCGGAGTGGCTTTTTGAGCTGTTTGGGCGTTCCCGCCGTCTTGCTGGTGAATCGCCGGCTTGCCAGCGGCCAAAATTCCCAGTCGAGCCTCCGTCGCTATCGCAATTGCGGCCAGTCGCTCAGCCGGATCCCGATGGGCATTGCCAGCGACAGGATGCGACCGTCGGTCGCCCGAGACAGACACTGCGACTGCGGAAAATTCGCGTAGCGACATTCCCAGTATGCCGTGCCTGCGGATTCGAGATGGGAGAGCGCGAGGATTCCCAACGGGCAGTTCAAGCCGATCTTCATCGATTTTCCGAGCGCCTCGCGGGCACTCCAAAGAACACCGCAGGCGCTGGCTTGGCCAACCGTTGCGGCCGCCAGCCATGCCTTTTCCGCGGTTGAAATTTGCAACTCTCCCAGTACCGTGCCCGCCGCGTCGACCGAGACGGTTTCCAGGTCCACCCCCATCGGCCACTCGCGCGGATAGGCGAGCGCAACCGCCAGCCCGTGTGAATGACTCAGCGTCACTTCGATATTCCCGGCGCGCGGATGCTTCACCAGCGGCTGTCCGAATGCGCCGGTGCCGATTTCGATACGGCGCAAATCGGGTTCGGCAAGCAGTGCGCCCAGCGCCTGCTTCGCCGCAAAACGGCCCAGCAGAAAGCTCTGGCGCTTGGGCGGCAATTGCAACGCGCCCAGGCGCGCCAGTTCGAAATCGCTCAGAAACGCTTCGGGTCGCGTCGCGTTCGCCTGCAACTCGACGGCATCGACCACCGCAAAAAATGCGCGCCGCTCTTCATCGCCGAGCCGAAGGGTGAGTGCCTGCAGGTTCATGCGCGGCCGCCGGCATTCGCGGTTTGCAGGGCAATCCGCAGTTGCTCCAGCCCTGCGGCGATGGAGATGCGCGGCGCATAGCCCAGGTCGCGGCGCGCGGCCGCAATGTCGAACCAGTGCGCAGTGGACAGCTCGCGCACCACAAAGCGCGTCAGGCGCGGCTCGCGGGGATTGCGGGAGAGGCGGTGCGCCGCTTCAAACCCGCTCGCCAGCCCCAGGGCCAGCCACAAGGGTATCGACCGGGTGACCGGCGGCGCGCCTGCCGCGTGCAGCAGCCGGTTGACCATGTCCCACAACGGCACCGGCTCGCCCTGCGAGATGAAATAGACCCTGCCGGCGACCACCGATCCCGGTGAAAGACGCTCGGCCGCGAGCAGGTGCGCATCGGCCGCATTCTCCACATGAATGGTGTCGATGAGATTCTGCCGCGCCCCGATGCGGCGCAACTGGCCCGCCCTGGCGCGCGCGACCAGGCGGGGAAGCAGGTGGTTATCCCCCGCCCCCCAGATCAGGTGCGGGCGCAGGCTCACCGTGGCCAGTTGCGCGTCGTTCGCCGCCAGCACCGCCTGCTCGGCCAGCGCCTTGGTGCGCGGGTAATGGGCTTCATAGTGCCGCGGATAGGGCAGCGACTCGTCGACGCCCTGCATGTCGCGCCCGTCGAAGACCACGCTGGGTGAACTGGTGTAGACCAGGCGCTGCACCGCATGCTGGCGGCACGCAGCAATGACATTCCGGGTTCCGGTGACATTGGCCCGGTGGTAGTCCGCATAGTCGCCCCAGATGCCCGGCATGGCGGCGACGTGAAAAACCGTATCGCTGCCACGCACCGCCGCGGCAATCGCGCCGGCATCGGCAAGGTCGCCCTGCACCTGCTCGACGCCGAGCGCCTGCAGGGCCGCGTGTCCGCTGCGCGAGAAGCTGCGCACCTGGGCGCCGGCGCCCAACAGTCCGCGCACGATCGCCTGGCCGAGAAACCCGCCGCCGCCGGTGACCAGCGCCTTCAAGGCAGTTTCCTTGCCGCCAGTTTGGCCGCTGCCCATACCGCGAGCTTTTCGCGGAAGATCTTCGCGTTATGCCGCACATCCACCGGAAACCCGGGATGGAAAAGAAATATCGCAATATCCCTGGTGTGCGCATGCGCCGCGCCGCGCCGGCGCAATGCTTCGCGAACCGCTTCCGTATCGCCCCCCGAAGCGGGATCCAGTTCCACGCACAACACCGGTTCGATGACGCCGTTTATTCCGACACCGACCAGGGCGGTGCGATAGACCTCCGGATGCGCGTTGAACACCCCCTCGCAGGGAATCGAAAAAAGCGTCTTCTGCGGCGTGACGACGCGATGCGCCTTGCGCCCGCAAAACCACAAGCGGCCACGCGGATCGAAATAACCGACGTCGCCCATGCGGTGGTAGAAACCGCCGCCGGCCGCATCCTCGATCTTGGCCAGTGCCGTCGCCGCGGGAAGATCGAAATAGCTCCGCGAGGCGTGCGCCGCCTTCACCGCGATTTCACCGATTTCCCCGGCCGGCAGTTCCAGCGACTCGCTCCAGCCTGCCACCGGCGCGTCGCTGATCTGCATGACCTTGACCACCAGCCCCGGCACCGGATAACCGACGCAAACCCCTGCGCCTTCATCGGTGCGATGGCGGGTCTCACCGAGAATCACATTGCTGCCGATGGAGGCCACCGGCAGGCACTCGGTCGCCCCGTAAGGGGTGAATATCTGCACGCCGGGGGACAGCATTGCGGCAAAGCGCGCCAGCACCCTGGCCGGCACCGGCGCGCCCGCGCTGATGACACGCTGCAGCGTCGGCAGCCGGATCCCGTGCTTCTCGCCATGGCGCCCGACGCGGTTGATGAGCGCCGGAGAACCGAACATGTTGGTGATGCCGAATTTGCGGATCGCGCCGACGATGTTCTCCGGATCCACGCTCGCCGGCCGCGAAGCGTCCATCTCCGGAACCACCGCGGTCATGCCCAGCGCCGGACCGAACAGCGCGAACAGCGGAAAGGTCGCCAGATCCGTCTCACCCGGCTTGATGCCATACAGCCGGCGGATATGCTCCACCTGGGCGCCGAACATTTCGTGCGTATAGACAGCCCCTTTCGGCGCGCCGGTGCTGCCGCTGGTAAACAGGATGGCCGCGGTCTCACCGCTCTCGGGCTGGATCGCGCTGAATCCCTGGACGGCGGACAGGTCGCCTGCCAGGCGCTCGCGCATGCCAGCTAACGTGTCCCCGCCCCAGAACCATTTCGTCCCCACCGTGACCTTGATGCGCACAGTCGAACGCGCCCAGCCAAACAGAACGCGCGCCGCATGCGCCTTGGAAATCCCGATGAATGCCTCGGGCTGCGCGTGCTCCAGACAGCCGCGAAGGTTGGCAAGGCCGATGCCCGGATCGATCAGCACCGGCACCGCACCGATCTTGAACAAGGCAAAGGTCAGCGTGAAAAAATCCAGGCCGGGCGGCACCATCAACGCGGTTCGCACGCCGCGCCGGATTCCAATGTGCTCGAGGGTGGCAGCGAGTGCGTTGCTCTGCTCCTCCAGTTCGCTGAAGCTCAGGTGCTCATAGGCCACCGCGCCCTGCGATTCCCGGCCGCACGCGCAGATGACTGCCGGACGCGAGGGCTGGAGTTTCGCCATCTCCGCCAGATGCACGGCGATGTTCCGGACTTTGCCTGGCGTGTCAGGCATGGTCCGGAGAGCGTTCCAGGAAGCCTTGAATCAGCGGCAGGATCTGCTCGCCGGCATCCTCCAGAACATAGTGGCCCGCGTTGGGAAAGCGGTGCACCTCGGCGGCAGGCAGCAATCTTTGCCACTCGCGCAGGAAATGGTGATCGAAGACAAAGTCCTTTTCACCCCACAGTATCAGGACCGGAATCGCGTTGAAGTCCGGCAATTGCGCCTGCACGTCGCTCACCAGCTGGTAGCCGCGTTCACCGGGTTTCAAGGGAATGTCCAGCACGAAATGCAGCAAACCGGTGCGATCTTCCGGCAGCCGGTAGGGCCAAAGGTAGGCTTCGCGTACGCGCTGCTCCATCGGGCGGCAGACGGCCCAGCGTGCCAGCACACTGATGAACAGGCCGGTGTCGCGGATGATCAATTCACCCAGCGGCGTCTTGCGGCACAGCCATAACGACAAAGGCAGGCGCTTCGGTTTGGGCAGGTGGAACGCCGCTGTATTCAGCAGAATCAGCCGGTTGATTTTTTCCGGGTAGCGGGCGGCATAGGCCATGCCGATCATGCCGCCCCAGTCGTGCAGCAGCAATGTGATGCGCCCGCGGACCCGGAGTTTTTCGATGAGCTCGGCAAGGTCGTCGACACGCCGGCTGAGAGTGTAGTCGTAGGATTCCTCGTCGGGCTTGTCCGACAGCCCGCAGCCGATATGGTCGGGCACGATCACGCGGTGGGTGCCGCGCAACCCGAGCACCAGGTTGCGGAAAAAAAACGACCAGGTGGGATTGCCGTGAAGCATCAGCACGGTCTCTCCCTGCCCTTCGTCAAGGACGTGCATCTTGAAGCCGTTCACCTCCTGCCACGACCCGGTGAAAGGGTAGAGTTCGCGATCGAAATCCGGCGCGCGGCCGACGACACTGCTCACCATTCGAGCCCCATCATCAGGCAGGTGAGGCCGCTGCCTATGCCGAGAAACCCGATCTTCTGACCGGCCTTGAGAACGCCTCTTTCTTCCGCGATGGCGGCAGTAACCGGCAGTGCCGCCGTACCCATATTGCCCAGGAAGCGATAGCTCGTATAGTCCTTGTCCCTGGGTATCTGCAACGATTTCAATATCGCATCCTGGTGTCCGCTGCCGACCTGATGGCAGATGACGCGGTCGATCTGTGCCGGCGTCCAGCCCATGGCCGTCTGAAATATCTGCCAGGTCTGCTGGCCCAGTTGCACCCCGTGCTTGAGCACCGCGACCGAATCCGTTGCCATGTACTGCACCTGCCGCTGTGCGCCGACCGGTTCGCCGGCCGGCTCCAGGCCCCAGCGGCACAGGCGATGGTGCTCCGGTGCAACCTGCGATACCGCGCCGCAAAGGCGATGGCCTCTGCTGCCTTCAAAGGATCCGTCGGTCAACAACATCGCCACCGCACCCGAACCGCCGGTAAAGGTCGCCAGCGCCTCGGCAAAACTTTCCATGCCGGTGCCGGCCGGCTTTTCGTTGCGCAGCTCATCGAGCAGGCGCGCCATGACGATTTCATTGATTTCGCGCGCCGATTCACACGACACGACCAGACCCGCGCGGATTTGTCCGAGTTCGATGCGATTGGCGATATCGAGCATGCCGTTGAGCACGCCAAGGCAGGCATTGCTCAGGTCATAGACGGACACGCCGCCGCGCACGCCAAGCGCGTCGGCGACGGCACAGGCAGTGGCCGGCTCAAAATTCTCGCGGCAGACCCCGGCGTAAATCACCACACCGAGGTCGGCGGCCCGCACGGAGGTCTTCGCCAGCGCCTTGCGCGCCGCGGCAGTCGCGCCGGCCGACAGCCGGGCGTCCTGCTCCCACCAGCGACGCTCGACAATCCCGGTCCATGCCTCCAACTGGCCCGGCTGCAGATTCAACTGCCGGTACAGCGGCGCCAGACGCGCCTCCAGTTCGGCCGTGGTCACGATCTGCGGCCCGAGCTCGTAGCCCAGTGCGCTCAGGTAGACACGGCTGTATTTCGGTGCCATGGAAACTCAGCGCCCGGCAATCATGAACTGACCTGCCGCACGGTGAAATCCTTCATCGCATATATCACCCGGCCATCAACCGAGAGATAACCGTCGGCGCGCAGCAGGCGGCGGGCCTCGTCGATTCCGGTCACCACGGCCTCGACGGTGACCAAACCATCGCCCGGTATGACCTGCCCGCGGTAGGTCCATTCGTGGCGCTCGTCCATGGCCACGGTCTCGTGGCGCACGCCGTCTGCATGCCCCCAGCGTTCCACCGACATGAATTTCAGCAATTGCAGGAACGACTCCAGGCCCAGCGATCCGGGCACCACCGGATCCTGAAAAAAATGCGCCTTGAAAAACCATTCGTCGGGCACCACGCGCCGTGTTGCACGGATGTATCCCATTGCATGCGGACCGCCGTCCGCAACCCAGCATTCGATGCGATCGAGCATCCGAAGGCGGCCATGGGGAAACGGCGCTGTGTCAGGAAAATCCAGGCGGCGACTGCGCGATAGTTCCTGCGCGGACGGCTGATGCCGCCTGGCATCTTTCAGACCCTCCTGCTTTGCCAATGCGATTTTCGGGAAGAAGCCGAAATAGGTGTCTCCCCGGTAGACCAGCGTGCGTCCCGCGTGCACCTCATAGTCGAAGAACTGGATGATCATGCCCGCCGAACTGGACGCGCGCGTGAGCTTGACGCGTATGGTGAGCGTGCCGCTGCCGGGGAACACCGGCGCGAGCTGCATGGCGCCACCGCCCAGGTTGCGAAACGACACATCCACGTCACTGGTCAAGGCCGATCCCATGTAGGCCGCGAGCCAGCCACAGGGTTGCAGCGCGATCTCAAGCAGCACTGCAAACGGCATGTCGCCCTGGCGGTTATCGGCGAAATACCAGGCCTCGGGCGGCACATCGTACTGGGCCTCGATGGCGCCCCCCGGCAGGATCTTCCACGGCTCGGCCTGAATCCCGGTGACACGATCCATGAACTGGAAAGGCGGCCCCGGCAGGCGCGCAATGATGCGGCCCTCGTCAAATATCCTGTAGGGCTCGCCGAAAGCTTCCGACGGTTTGCCGATCGCGAAAGCGAGAATTTTTTCGCAGCTGAAAATCACGGGCTTCGCCGGCGCAGGCGCCGCAGGCGCTGCGGCAGACGCCCAGATCGAACGAATCGCCTCCCGTGTCACACCGGCATAGCGCAGGCTCATGTTGCCAATTTCGACAATCGGCTTGCCATCGGCAAACATCAATGCGTCGGCGATCACATAAGGTTCCGGCCGATAGCCGATTTCCTTGATCGAAATTTCATAGGTCACCAGTTTCGTGGTGTCGAGCACCTGGCCGCGGCATTTCAACTGACTGGCGACGCCGGGCACCGGTTCGAGAACGACACTGCCCTGCGCGGCAATCCAGCCCAGCCGCAACAGGTACACGCGCAGAGTATGCAGGCAGCACTCGAACATCAGGGTGCCCGGCATGACGCGGTCGTCCACGAAGTGGCAGGTGAGGAACCAGTCATCGGCGTGGATGTCCGCTTCGCCGCGCACCAGGCCCAGTCCAAAGCGCCCGCCCTGCGGATCGAGATGGGCGATGCGGTGCACGAGCTTCATGCGCCCGCCGGGCAGCGTGACCGGATCGGTCAGCGGCAGCCCCGCGAAGGCCTGGCCGAAACAGGCCGCAAGATCGCCTGCGCGCAAGGCATCGAGTTGCTCCTGCGTATAGCTTTCGACACCGATGGCGACCAGCGGCTCCCAGTCCGGGGCGCGCTTTCCCGCCACCGGTTTCAGATCCAGCGCCGTGCGTACGATACCCTTGCCCCCCGCCAGTTCCTGCTGCGAGAAAAAACCCGCGCAGCCTTCGGTCATGGTGAGCAAGGGTTCGCCGTTGACCGTGGCTTCGAATGCAAACTTGAACAGCCAGGTGTCGCCCTGGCGGAAAAAGCGTTCGATGCGGATGTCGTAACGGATGACCTCGTCGGCTCCCGGCAAGCCGCGGTGGAAACAGACCTTCGCGTCGAGCAGCCGGTACATCGAGCGGCCGCGGGTCTGAAAATCGATGCCGAGGTATCCTGACAGGAACAAATCCGCCTGGCCTGCCTCGACGGCGATGCAGGTGGGAATGCGTCCGCAGTCGAGATACCACGCGCCCCGGTGTATGTCGTGCTCGGTGACCACGCGGCCGTGCGAGAGGGACAGCGCTTCGCCCTCGATCTGCAGAATCCGGTCCACCAGCATCAAGGGTTCATCCGGCAGGCGCACGCGCGTCGGGTAGGCGTCCGCCTCCGCAAAACGGGGGCCGAGCACGCGACCGACAAGACCCCGTCCGAACTCCAGGCAGGCGGCGCGATCGAGCGCGCGCGGAATGCCGTCTGCGGAGGGCTCCTGCAGGGGCGCTGGCGGCCGGATCGCCGCAATTGCGGAATCGCGAAACGCCTCCCCGGGCGACGCGGTATTTGATTCGGCAATCAGCAGGCCGGAACGGGCCGCCGCGTTGAGCAGGCCGACCCGGGCCGCGACGGCCTGCCCCAAGGTCTCGGCGATACCCTGCGAAAATCTGAGATAAGCCTGGTGTGCCTCGAGCGTCGCCTGTTCCGCTTCTACGGAGGTCCTGAGCACCGCATCGTAAAAATCCGCCGCCGGCAGATCCTCAGGCAGGCTCCGGGGATGGATGGCACTTGCTGTGACTGAAGTGTCCACGCGTCCCGGTGCCGCAGGCGCCGCAAACGCGGCGGCTGCAGCGGATCCGGCGCGCGGCAGATCGGGCGCCGAGAATGGCGCGCCGCTGATCGACACCGTCACGCGCTTACCCGCCGCCGCGGCTTCGGGTCCTGCGTGCTGCTCGGTAGCGTCCGCGCCAGCGTAGAGAAATTCCAGGCTTACCGGAACATTTTCGGCATAAAGCTGGCCGATGGTGCGCAGAAAATGCGTCACCGGTTCCTGCCCGGCATGCGCCAGCGATCGCGCAATATACGGGCGACCGTTGAGGATCTTGCCAATCATGCGACTGCAGGAGTTGCCCGGTCCGATTTCCACGAACGTCTGTACCCCGGCAGCATAGGCCGCGCGAATCACCCGCGGAAAATCGATCGTGCCCATGGCCTGGGCCTCGATCGCTTCGGCGGCCGTTTCGCGGTCGGGGGTGTAGGCACGGCCCCAGCCGCAACTGTAAAACTCCACCTCGGCGGGCGGCGTGGTGTCGAAGCGGTGCAACTCCCGGTAGGCCTTGCGCACCGGGTGCGCCAGTTCGCAATGCACCGTGCTCACGCCCTGCAACGCAAACCAGTGGCAGCCCAATGCCGCGATGGTCTCCTCGACCACCGCGCGATCGCCGCCTATAACACATTCGTCCGGGCTGTTTACGATGAGCACGTACACGCGTTTTTTCCCGGCGATGACCGCGCGCACGGATTCGACGGAACTGCCCGCCACCCCGGCCACCCATTCGACCGGCTGCCCCTCCTGAACCTTCCAGATGCCCCGCAACACCTCCGGCTGACCCGACAGATCCTGCGCGAACAGCGATGAAGCGCTCAACCGCTCGAGCATTGCATCGCGCTGCCGCCAGGCCCGCATGGCGAACAGTGCGGTCGACTCGCCCAGGCTGTAGCCGATAGCAGCGGCCGGCTTGAGGCCGAAACACACCGCCAGATCGGCCACCATGGTGCCGAACGCCACCTGGCCGCATATCAAGGCGCGGTGATCCGCGAGCACATCCTTCGCCAGCGGACCATTCCAGAAATGGTCTATATGCATCTGGCTGGCCAGTCGCCCGTTTTCCAGATCCTGTGCGCGCAGGATCTGCGGCCATTGCATGGCCAGGCCCAGGCCCATGTCCTCGAACTGATTGCCAGACCCGGGAAAGACAAAAGCGATCCGGCCCGTATGCCCGGCCGCCGGTTGCGTGCCGACGAAGATCCGCTCGCGGTCGTCGCCATTGCGATTGGCTTCTGGCGCAGCGCCCGCGGCAGCCCGCTGCGTCAATCGCGCCAGTTGCGAGGTGTCGCGCGCGAGCAGCGCCAGCCGGTACGGACCGGGTTGCTCGCCTTGATGCGCTCGCCACCATTGGCGCGCAATCTGCTGCACCGGCGCATTGCCGGCCGCTCGGGTGAATCGGTCGAGCCGGTCCAACGCCTCGAGAAGCGCGCCGGGATTCGCTGCGGACAGTGCAAACAAAGCCTCCGGACACGGGATTGGATTCGCGGCCGGGCGGCGGCCTCGCCGTGCAGGCACATTTGCCGGGAAAGTTACGGTCTCGCTGGCTTCGAGTACGGCATGCACGCAGCCGCCCTCCGCACCCATCGCACTGACGCCCGCGCGGCGCGGACCGTCGCTGCGATCGCGCACCCAGGGCTGCGCGGCGCGCGGCATCACAATGGCCCGCGACCCGGCCAGTTCCTCACGCGGCTTGCGAATATTGCGCAGGCCCGGGATCACCTCGTTATACAGGCACAAGCTCGCCTTGATCAGCGAAACCAGTCCGCAAGCCACGCCGGTGTGGCCGACGTCGGCCTTGGCGCTGCTGATACTGCAGGCGGCGGATCCTTTGCGATCGCCGAAGAATGCGGCCAGCGCGCCCGCCTCTGCCGCGTCTTCGCGCGGCGAACCACTGCCATGGGCTTCGACCAGCCGCACCGTGGACGGCGCGACGCCGGCTTCCGCGTAAGCACGCGCCAGCGCCTGCGCATAGGTCTTGCCGGCCTGCGCCCCCGAATCGAGGGGATTCCCCTGCGCCGTACCCACGCTTCGAACCAATGCATAGATCCGGTCGCCGTCCCGTTGCGCATCGGCAAGGCGCTTGAGCACGACGCAGGCGGCGCCTTCGCCCGGGATAGCGCCATCGGCTCCGGCATCAAAAGGCCGGGAGCAACCCTCACGCGAATACGGGAGCACGGCATCGGTGCAGAACAGGCTGCGCAGATCCCCGGCCAGGTCCACGGCACCCGCCAATGCCACATCCAGCTCACCCTGGCGCAGCGCACCAACGGCGACCTCCAGGGCGCGCAGGCCCGAGGTGTCTTCGCTGCAAATCGCGTGGCTCGGCCCGCCGATGTGAAACTCGCGCGCGACGCGGCTTGCGACCAGCCCGCCCAGTGCGCCCATGGTGCGGTCGGCGGTCAACGGCGGGCCCGCGCCCTCGCACAGTTGCTCCGCCCATTGTTGCGCGCTGCCGGCATCCAGGCCCGCCTGGCGCGCCCAAGCGGCGGCCCGCTGCTTGACCGACCAGCGGAAATGAAAATCGGTGGTGCGCAGATCAAGGCCCAGGCCGATGAATACGCCGCTGCGCGACGATTCGAGCAGCGGATTTCCCGCGTCCTCGAGTGCCGACTTTGCGACCTCCAGCATGAGCAACTGCTGCGGCAGCATTTCCGCCAGCTCACGCGGCGGGATGCGATAGCGATCGACAGGAACCGCGATGTCCTTCAGATAATGGCCCGCAAACAGCGGCGCCCCTGCAGGCCCCCCGAGGGCGCATAGCGCGCCTGTCTCCTCATTGCCCAATCCGCGCCATTGCCCGCGTTCGGCCGGGCGATCTGCGCAATCCGCGTCGCAAACCGGGTTGAATACGCGCTGCCGGAAGGACTCCAGGTCCGGCCAGCTGCCCACCCGCACGCCCATTCCCACGATCGCAATCGGTTCGCAGGAAGGAGGTTCGGCAGCCAGCACGGATCCCGCCGCCCGTTTTCCCGCCGGCGCACGCGCATGCGGCAAGGGGGCCTCCAGCCATTCCTCGATCAGCAGGTGGGCATTGATACCACCGAAACCAAAACCATTGATCGCCGCGCGCCGCGGGATATTGACGGCACGGCGCTCCCACGGACGGCTTTGTCTGAGAACGGTGAACGGACTGTCGGCTAGCCGCACCTTGTCCGAGGGGGATTCGAAATTGGCCACCGGCGGCAGCGTGCCGCTTTGCATCGCCAGCAGTGTTTTGATCAGTCCTGCGCTACCCGCGGCGGTGAGCAGATGGCCGATGTTTGATTTCACCGCGCTCAAAACACATTGACCGTTGCGCCACTTGGCGCCCTGCCAGAGCCGCATCAGGCTGTCGAATTCCACCGCGTCCCCGACCGGCGTTCCGGTCGCATGGCACTCGATCAGGTCCACCATGTCCGGTGACCAGCCCGCCTGCGCGTAGGCGGCCCGCAGCGCGCGCATCTGGCCTTCGGTGCTTGGCGATAGCAAATTGCCCTCGATGTCGTTGGCCAGGCCGACGCCGCGTATCAACGCCAGGATGCGATCACCGTCGCGCCGCGCATCGGACAGGCGCTTCAGCATCACGATACCCGCACCCTCGCCGACGATGAGCCCGTCGCCCTTGCGGTCGAAAGGCGAACAGCGTCCACTGGGAGAGAGCGCGCGCAGTTGCGAAAATCCCATCTGCGTGTACAGGGAATCAGGACGCGACAAGCCGCCCGCGAGCATCGCGCCGGCGCGTCGCGCGTGCAGTTCATCGCACGCGAGCTTGACCGCATACAACGAAGATGCGCATGCCGCGTCCAGCCCGTAGCAGGCACCGCCCAGCCCGAGAGAACCGGCGAGCACGCCGGCCGGAAGCCCTGTCACATACCGGTTCAAAGCCTGACCCAGCATCCGCCGAGGCAGCTTCGGTTCCGACGCCGGGCGGCCGCCGCCAAAAATCTTCCGCTCGAACAGCGGCATCAGAATTTCATCGCACAAGGCGGACGCACCGGTGCTGGGCAGGGCGATGCTGCCGATGATCACCCCGGCAGTGCTGCGATCGAGCGCGCCGCTGCGTGCCTGCGCAAAGGCCTCCTGACCGGCACGAACCAGAAGATGAATCGCCGGATCGAGCGACTGGGCGACTTCGCGCGGCACGCCCAGCGCGTCGAAATCCGGCGTGAATCCCTCGACGAAACAGCCCCGGTCACTGAAGACCGCGTCGGCCGCACCGGGCGCGGCGTTGCGGATCAGTTCAGGATCAAGAAGCCACCGGCCCGCCGGAACCGGACCGCAGGTGTCGCGTCCCTGCTCTACCAGCCGCCAGAAATCGGCGAGCGACGGCGATCCGGGGAACACCCCTCCCATGCCGACAATGGCAATCGGCTCGGAAAAACCGGCATCGCCATTTCGGGAGGTCGGTTTCGAATCACGTTTCAAGCTTCAGCCGGTTCAAGCGAAAGGCGTCGCGCAGGGCTGCGTCGACTACAAACTCGCATCCCTCCGCTGACGCGAGCAGATTTCCCTGCCGGTCCAGAAACTGGATGGTTGCCACGGCAATGGCGCTGATGCCGATGGCCACCGCGATCACCGCGCGACAACCGCCTTTCGGAAACGCGCCGACGAATTGTCGGTAGCGCGCCAGGGCGCTGGGCAAGGAGGGCCCGCCGCGATGCGCCGCACTCCAGAGAATCATCATCTGGAACGCGCTGTCCAGCGCGAGCGGATCGGCGATCCAGCTGCCGCGCAGCGGATAGCGCATCCACTTTATCGGCGCGGAAGCCGCTTTGACCAGCGCTGCCACACCCCGCTCGGCGCATACCTCGACACACTCAATGCCGTGCAGCGCCGCGCCGTGAAACAACACCCCCAGCGAATAGGCATCGGCGATTGCCCCTCCCGAAATGTCGACCAGCTCTGCGGCGGGCGCCTCGGGAAGCTTTTCCTCGGTGAGCAGAACGTCGGTTTGCGCGTGCATGATCTCGCGACCGCCAGAGTGGCTGATCATGCGCACCGGCAGGACATGCAGGTTGTCGCGGGTCGTTCCCTCGCCGGTGAGCAGGCTGACCGTCACCGACTGGTCCGCATCGAGCACCACCCCCTTGAGCACCTTGAAATCGTCCAGGCCGTGAAAGCGCATGCCCGGATTGCCGTGCAGGGCGGCTTGCGCGAGCCACTCGACCATCAGCGCCGCCGGCAATACCGCACGGCCGTTGAATACATGGGATTCCAGACACGGCAAGGCCTTGACGCTGACCTCGCGCTCGAAGGCGATGCTGGTTGCCGCACTGGCAATGGCAATTTTCTCCGGGGCGTGCGCCTTTTGCGCCGCCGGCGCCAGCGCCAGCACCTCGACGTCGCCCTTGGCGGCGGCGCAGATTTCGCGCATCAGAAAAGCTGCGCCGTCAGCGGGCTCGATCAGTCCCACGCCTTCCTGTTCGAATATCCTGCGCAGTCCCGGCGTCACCATGCCGCCGTTCCACGGCCCCCAGTTGACCGAAACGACACGGCAGTCCGGACGGCGGCGCGATTCCTGCTGGGCGATCTTGTTGAGCACCTCGTTGGCCGCCGCGTAATCCACCTGCCCGATACGGCCAAAACGACCGGTATAGGAGGAAAACAAGGCAATGACTTTGAGTTTCTCGCTTGCCAGCGCACCAAGCAGATTCTGCAGTCCGGTCACTTTCGTGCCGTAGACGGCATCGAATTGATCCTCGGTCTTGTCCTCGATACGGCGGTCGGCAAGCACGCCAGCACCGTGCACCAGGCCGCCAATCGCGCCATATCGCTGGCGAACGTCATCGAGCGCCCGCGTCACCGCGGCGCCGTCTCGCACATCCACACAACAATAGACGGCGCGCGCGCCGGCGGCGCCAAGGCGCGCAAGTTGTGCGCGGATTTCGCGCTGCGCGATCAACTGGCGATAGTTGGCCTCGACGGTGCTCGGCGGACTCCCCGCCGGCAGCCTGGAGAACAGCGCTTTCTTGATTTCTGCTTCGCTATTCATGCCCTGCAACCAGCCGGGCTCGCTTTCGGCCAGCTGGCTGCGACCCAGCAGCACCAGCGTGGAACGGAATGTCTGCGCAAACGCCAACGCCGCGTCGCCGGTGACCCCGCGCGCTCCGCCGGAGACGACGATCACATCGTTCTCGCCCAAAGGCAGGGGCAAACCCTTGCCCGCATCCGGCGCCAGCGGCGCAAAATCAACTGCAAGCGTCACGCGTGAGCGTCCTGACAGCCCCACCTCGACAGGACCCACACGGAACATTTCCTCGACAATCTGCGCCGCGGTTTCATCGGCGGGCAACGATCCCGTATTCAGATCAAGCGCCTTGCAGTGAACCTCGGGCCATTCGCGACGCGCGGTCTTCAACAAGCCGGCCAGGCCGCCGCTGACCGGGTTGCCGATGGGCCCCGCGCCGCCGAATCCAAAGGCACCGTCGAGCCGTGACACCGTAAGGAGTATTGCCGTGTCGGCCCCGCCCGCTTTGCGCAGAGACGGTCCCGCCAGCTGGATCAGGCGGAAAGCACGCTTGAGAAAGTTGTCCTCGACGACCTCGGGTGTCAGCAGGATGAGCGCGGCGGGCGAAGCCGAACCTTTGGCAACGAACTTCGTATTGAGGTCGCCGCGATGAACATGCAGGCGACTCGCCTGGAGTCGCTCCTCGATATGCCGCGCGAGATCCGAGTCGTCGCCAACCAGCCAGACGTGCGCACCAGGCGCAAGCGCAAGCGTCGCCCGCTGCTCGCCATTCTTGATTTCTGCCGGGCGAACCCCCTGCCGCATCGCATCCAGCCGCGGTATTTGCGTTGCCGTCTCCACATCGACGACCGCCATGGATTCCGGTGCGCCGGTGTCAATCGCCGCCACCGGGCCGCCTTGCGTCCCGAGAAACTCGACGATCTGTCGCAGCGTTTGCAGGGTACCCAGATGTTCCGGCCTGATTTCAGGCGAACCAGGGAGTTGCGCGCGCAGTGCAGCCATGATCTCGACGCGCTTGATGGAGTCAATGCCCAGGTCCGCATCCAGCCCCATGTCCAGGTTCAGCATCTCGACCGGATAACCGGTCTTGTCGGCAACCACGGCGAGCAGGACTTCGCTGATGCGGGCCGGATCCGCCGCACCCGCGTCTGCTTTCGCATTTACCGATGCCGTCGGGATTTCCGCGCCGCCCCCCAGAAAATCCACTATCTGCTGCAAGGTCTGCAGCGTGCCCAGGTGCTCAGGCCTGATTTCCGGCGAGCCGGGAAGTCTGGCCCGCAATGCCGCCATGATCTCGACGCGCTTGATGGAGTCGATGCCCAGGTCCGCATCCATGCCCATGCCCAGATCCAGCATCTCGACCGGATAGCCGGTTTTTTCCGCCACCACTTCGAGCAATACTGCGGTGATGTGGCCGCCGCCCTGAGGCGCCGCGCCGGACAGCGGAGCGGCCGCAACGCCGGCAATGACGACAGCACCGGATGCGGCTGCCCCCGCCGCCAGAAAAGCAACCACCTGCTCGAGCGTCTGCAATGTCCCCAGATGCTCCGGTTTTATTTCGGGTGCGGCAGGCAGGCGAGTGCGCAGCGCCGCCATGATTTCAACGCGCTTGATGGAATCAATGCCGAGATCCGCATCCATGCCCATGCCGAGGTTCAGCATCTCGACCGGATAGCCGGTTTTTTCCGCCACCACTTCGAGCACGGTGCGTTCGTGCAGCGCACGATCGGGGACAGGAACAGCCTGCGTCGCGGGCGCCTGACTTGCGGCCTGACGCCCAGGGGACAGGTTAGCGGCGGCCGCAGCGCGACCCGTCGCCACCGTGACGGGTGCCACTGGCACTGCCGCCGGATTCGCAACCGGTGCGCCAACAGATTGTTGGACCGGTGCGCCGCTACGCAGGCTGAGCAGCGACTGTATGGCGCGTCGCGCGGATTCCTGCCCTTCGAGAAACTGCTTGTGAAGCTGCGCGGTCTGTTCCTGGAGGCGCTGCAGCGCGAGTATGCCCTCCTGCGCAGCCTGCAATGCCGCGGGGACGTCGGTGGCGGACAGATCATCCGCTTTGAACGCGAAGGCAGGGACGGGGGCGTGTGTCATCGGTGCGGCAGCGCCTTGCGACTGAAAGTTAAATGGCGCCGCCGCTCGGGCAGCGGTTTCGGTGGCCATGACCGGTGCGCGCCTGGGCGCCGCCGGCGCACGGGGTGCCTGCGGCGCGCGATAGTTCGCGCCGGAAAGGGCGACGGTAAACGCCGGCTTGCTGGAGAGCGCCTCGGCCGGAACCGGTGCTTTCTCCCATTTCGACAGATCCACTTCATGTCCCAGCGACGCAAGCCTGCCAAGTGACAGCGCGAGATCGAAAATGCCGGAACGGGCGCCTTTCGAGGCATCGAGCGCGACGGTCTGTACATCGCCGCCGGGCAGAATGGACTGCACCAGATCACCGAGCACGTGGCCGGGTCCGATTTCGACAAAAGTGCGCACGCCGGCAGCATGCATTGCCTGGATCTGCTGCATGAAATTGACCGGCCTCACAATCTGATTGGCCAGCAGGTCGCGCGCTTCGGTAGCCGACTCCGGATACAAGCCGCCGGTGGAATTCGCATAAACGGGCATGCTGCCCTTGGCAAACGCAACCGCCCCGAGCGCCGCGGCGAACGGAGCGCGCGCGTCGGCAACCAGGGCGCTGTGGAATGCGGCCGACACCTGCAGCACGCGGGAGCGCAGGGAACGCCTGGTCAGTTCGCCGGCCGCGCGCTTTATCTGATCCGCGGGGCCCGCCAATACGGTTTGCTCGGGCGAGTTGCGGTTCGCAATGACCAGATCGCCATTTTCCTCGCGCAGGAATGCCTGCACCGTTTTCTCATCCGCCTGGACGGCCAGCATCCCGCCACGGTCGCCATCGCCGCTGGCCATCAACCGGCCGCGCACGCTGGACAACTGATGCAGGACTTCCGGTGTTAAGCGCTCTGCCGCACAAAGCGCGAGCAGTTCGCCGTAACTGTGTCCGCAGGCGGCGTCCACGAACACGCCGAAATGGCCCAGAACATTGAACGCACCCAGGCATACCGCACCCATGGCCGGTTGGGCGACATCGGTTGACTTCAATGCCTCTTCCTGGTGCAGAAGCGCCTCCTCGGAAAAAGCCGGCTGGGGATAGATGTAGTCGCTCAGGCGCCGCGCGCCCAGGCGGAAAGGTTCCCCCGCGAAAACGGCGTCAGCCCGGACCAGTTCATCCATCATGTCGGGGAACTGGCAGGCAAGATCACGCAACATGCCCACGTACTGCGAACCTTGACCGGGAAACAGCGCGCCGAGTTTGCCATGCGTTTGCCCGGAGCCGAAGGCAATACCCAGGGGCGATACCCATGAACTCTTACCGGGGTTTTTCTCCAGCATTTTCAGCGCGGCATCCCTGAGACCCGCACGGTCGGACTGCTCGGTCGCCACTATCAACAGGCGGCAGCCGGCGCTGTGCCGGAACTGGCGGCGTGACTCATGCGCCACGCGCCGGAACGCCGTCCAGGAGCAGTCCGTGCGGTGCGCGGTCAATTGCGCCTGCAGTTCGCCGATGTTCTCGCTGCCCAAAGCGAGGATCTCGACATCGCCGTCCCAGTCCACGCAAGGCTTCGCCGCGCCGTGCTCCTCCAGCACACAATGGAAATTGGTTCCACCAAAACCCAGCGCGCTGATGCCGGCGCGCCGCGGGTGCGTCGGACTTGGCAACCAGGGGCGCTTGCGGGTGTTGACGTAGAAAGGCGACAGCCCCGGCGCAGCCCCATCCAGCGGTTGTTTGACCTTGATGGTCGGGGGGAGGACCTTTTGATGCAACGCCATCGCAGCCTTGATAATGCCGGCCACGCCCGCCGCCGCCTTGGTGTGCCCGATCTGCGACTTGACCGACCCAAGCGCACACCAGGTGCCCTGTTTCTGGGTCGCCTGGAAAACCTCCGTCAGGGAGGACAGTTCGGTCGCATCGCCGACTTTGGTGCCGGTGCCATGGCCTTCGAGCAGTCCGATCGTCTCCGGGGTCACGCCGGCGGCCACGTAAGCGCGCTGCAGGGCAAGCTTCTGGCCGGCGGCGCGCGGCGCATAAATTGCACTGCTGCGCCCATCGCTGGAGGACCCCATGCCCTTGAGCACGGCATAAATGCGGTCGCCGTCGCGCTCGGCGTCGGCAAGGCGCTTGAGCACCAGTACACCCAGCCCTTCGCCCAGAACGGTACCGTCGCAATCGCGGTCGAATGGCTTCGCGTCGCCGCTCGGCGAGAGCGCCGGCGTCTTGCTGAAGCACATGTACATGAAGATATCGTTGAAGGTATCCACGCCGCCGGTGATGACCATGTCCGAAAGGCCCGCCGACAGTTCCAGGCCCGCGAGGTGAATCGCCGCCAGCGAACTCGCGCAGGCCGCATCGACGACGCAGTTGGTTCCCCCCAGGTCAAGACGGCTGGCAATGCGGCCGGCTGCGACGTTGCCAAGCAGGCCTGGAAAGGAATTCTCCTGCCAGCCGACATAGGAATCCGAAATACGCTGCACCACGTCCTTGGCGACCTCGCTGTCGACGCCGGCATCCTTCAGCGCTTTGCGCCAGTGCGGATGACCCAGGCGCGCGCCCAGTGGTATCACCAGCTCCAGGGCCCCGGTGACACCGAGAATGACACTGGTGCGGTCACGGTCGAACTCGCGCCCGGGGCTGCTGCCGGCGGCATATCCGGCATCCACCAAAGCCCGCTGCGCCGCGATAAGGCTCAGAAGCTGCGTGGTGTCGGTTGCCTCGATGTCCTTGGGCGCCATGCCGAATTCCATCGGGTTGAAGGTCACCGGCGCGAGAAAACCACCGCGTTGCGCGTAGGTATGGTCTGGGGTTTTCGGGTCCGCGTCGAAGTAATCGGCGGCGTTCCAGTGCGAACCAAGCGGTATCGGCGTGATCGCATCCACGCCGTTCTTGATATTCGCCCAATAGGCCTGCAGGTCGTCTGCTTTGGGAAACAGACAACTCATGCCGACAATGGCCAGGGGACAGGACTGATTGCTCATGGCTCGTTGATTATGAATTCAAAACTTCTGGGTTCAATACTTCACGCAATGCCTGCGATTCCAGAGGACCGCCCTCCGTTACCCCCCCCTCCGGGACGTGCGCCGGCAATTGTATCCCTTGTACGCGCAAACACTGCCGGCGCAACTGCATTGCCGCGCCATAAAGAAGATTCTGCCCGACCAGCACCACGCGCCGGTTTTCCGGCTTTTCCAGGAAGGTCCCGCGCGTCCATTCGTTAAACGCACCCATCGCAGGCCCGCACCAGATCTGGTAATCCATCGCCCGCGATGCATCACCACCATTGGCCCAGCGCGAACTCAACCCCAGGTAGCTGCGAAAAACCAGCGCCATCCGGTGTTTCGGCTCACGTTCGGCGCGTTCGACCTGTCGGGGATCGCGCTGCATGAAAAATTCCCTGGTGCTGCGCCATGCTTCCTCGATTGTGGCACGCAAGAGCTGCTTTTCGACGAAAGTTTTGTCCGCTTCTGGCAGATTTTCCAGCCCCCCGTGCGTCCGGTAAAGATCATACAGCTTGGCCGCCCGCATGGGGAACATGGTGCCGCGCTTGAGCACCTGTACGCGCACCCCCATCTCGAACATGTCCGCCGCCGGCGCCATGGCGATGTCCGCCTGCTCCGCCTGCGCCAACATCACCCGCACCGCGTCGCAGCTTCCCGATTCGACACAGGCCTGGTTCACCGAACCGGTGAGGACGTAGGCCGCCCCCATCGAAAAGGCGGCCGCAAGCGCCGCCGGAGTGGACAATCCTCCGGCCGCCCCCACCCGCAACGGCTGCGCATAACCGTGTTTGCTCTGCATCCGGTCGCGCAAAGCCAGCATTGTGGGCAGCAACGTGACCAGAGGGCGGTTGTCGGTATGGCCACCGGAATCGGCCTCCCCGGTGAGGTCCTGAGCCATCGGAATTTCCGCCGCAAGCGCCGCCTGTTCCTCGGTGATATCGCCGCTGCGCACCAGTTCGGCCAGAAACTTTGCCGGTGGCGGGGAAAAAAATTGCGAGGCCACTTCGACACGGGAAACTTTGGCAATGACACGGTTTGGCGCAATCACCCGCCCGTGCGCATCGCGTCCGATGCCGCTGACCCGATAGCGCACCAGCGGCAGCGTGAGCCGCAGATAGGCCGAGGCCTCCACCAGGCGGATGCCACGCCGCAAATAGAGATCCACCAGGCCCGCTTCCAGTTCCGGTTCATT
This sequence comes from uncultured beta proteobacterium, assembly GCA_903859155.1. Taxonomy (GTDB): domain Bacteria; phylum Pseudomonadota; class Gammaproteobacteria; order Burkholderiales; family SG8-39; genus 2-02-FULL-62-17. The sequence continues at coordinate 35,660 of CAIOLO010000049.1, read as the reverse complement.
GGGGCTGTGGATCAGGTTGAATCCATAGGGCAACTCCGGTATCGACAGGGAAATTTTCTCGATCGCCGCCTCGACTCGCTCAAGACTGAGGCCGGCCGCGCCGAAAAAACCGAGCATGCCCGCTCGGCCCATTGCCTCGACCAGTTGCGTCGAGGCAATGCCATTGGCCATCGCACCGGCCACATAGGCATAACGAAGGCCGTGATCCGCGCAGAAACTGCTGTCTCCCAGATGCTCCACTCGCAATGCCGGCGCAAAAGCGGCAACCGGATATCCTCCCTCCACGCCGGCCTGGGGGCCGAATTCGAGGTTGCCGCCGCGGGCCACCGCCAAAATGCCCTTTTTCCGGACCAGAAGCACCGGCTGGTGCAATGTGGCAATGGCACGATTCAAACCCGGTTCATCGGCGATCGGCAATGAACCATTCGGACTCCACCAGCTGCTGCCGTGGGGCTCGGTTGAAGTCAGTATGTTCAATGCAGACCTTTTCGCGAAAAATAAACGATAAACAAGCGGAATTCGCTCTAGGCGCGCGTCAGCGCACGCAGCGAAGCGGCCAATTCGGGATGGGCGTCGAACTGCCGCAGGTATTCCCTTTCGGAGTCTGCCCCTTTGGCGGAAATGATGCCGGCCAGAGCCCGCCGCTGCGGCATGCGCCAGCGCGACAGCGGCAGCAGGTCGACCAGAGGCGCCCAGCGATCCCAGGCCTGCTGTATGTCGGCGCGCCTGCCGGCAAGTCCGGCCAGGGATTTCAAGCCAAGATTCCGCATGGCCGCCCGCGCATACTCGCTTACCGCGGCTTGGCGATCGGTGCTGCATGCCGTGGCAAACCGGATGGCAGCAAGCCCGCCCAGATCCGCCAGGCGCGGCCAGTGCGGCGCGCGTGCGCCCTCCGACTCGAATACCATCGTCTGCGCGGCCAGTCGCCGCAGCGTGGCAGCACTGGAGCGATGGCCGGGGTTGCCCTGCATGCGCGCGAATTCGGCGTCGGCGAACTTCCTGATTGCCGGGTCGCGCGGGCGAAAACCCAGCTTGAAATAGAACCACCAGGCGCCCGAAACGATGGCCTCGTCATTGTGGTGCCCGAGCTGGTAACCATCCAGCGTGAACGCACAGGCGCCCAGCAGCGCGTGGGTGGCGGCCAGCAGCCGCACGAAAATCCACGCCGTCTCGGCGCCGCGAAAGGTGTCAAAGGAATTGAACGAAACATCCGCGCAGCGAAACAGCGTATCCATCTGGCCGTAACCGATGGGCACCCCGTTGCGCAAGGTGACGAATCCATAGGTTGCCCGCAGCAGCTGGCGCCTTTCCGGAACGACGCCGATGAACACCCACTGCAGACCGTGGCTGTCGTCGACCATCCAGACGTCGCGCGGATTTCCATAGGTGATGCCGTCGATGTCGCGCGAGCGCGTGACCAGCGCAGCATGGGCAAGATCGATCAGGCGCTCGCCTTCAGCGGCCGAAACCGCGCGAATCGATCGCGGCGGCACCCCCAATTCGGCGCGCAGATCCGGTCGCGCGCGTCGCAAGGGGCCGCTGACGAAAGTCAGCGGAGATGGCGAATACCACGCCAGGGTTCGCGAGGGCGTGCCCGGCGCCGGATCAATGAGCATCGGCGTGTCGAGTGCGTCGGCGAATACTTCGCGGGTAAAGTCGTCCCCGGGCATTGCTTCGATGCGCCGGACCAGGAATGTTCCCTCGCCGACTGCGCCGCCATTCAAGCGCCCCAGCGCCGTCTGCGCTGACGGTTTGCGCTCGCGCAGCCACGCCGCTTCGATCGGCGTGGTGAGCAACGGCAGAGCGGCAAGCAGCCGCCCGGGTTCGTCCAGCAGATCCCAGTCGATCTGCAACCGCGCCGGCCAGCGTGCGGCAAGCCGGCGAGCCGTTGGCCAGAAGAACCGGTAACGGATGCGGGTGCCGGCAACGCCGCTGTCGTCAAGAGCCCTCCGATGCCGGCGCAGGTCGCCGCGCCGCGGGAAGGCGCCGAGCATTTCCTCGACCTGCGCGAGAACGGCGCGGTCATCCGGATAGGCGCGCATGAAACACAGTTGCTCGTGCAGGCGCAGCACGGCGCGCGCGGAGCCCAGGCGAGCGCGTGCGAGATGTCGCAGCAGAACAAGCTTGGCCGTGGCGCGCCCGGGACCGAATTCAAAGTGCATCGCCTCGAGGCGGCGCAGAGCCAGGACGGGAGTCATCGGCACGGTTTTCAATCCTGCGGAAACGCAAACAACCGGCATTATGGCAAATCCCGCCCCGGTGGACTGAGGATCAGCTGCCTCGGATGCGCACGACCAGACGACTCCCTGCGATAATCGCACTTTCCATCCGCTTTCTGCGGACCAGTTTGATATGAACCCGTTTTGGCGCGTTCCACCCCTGTGGCTCTTCGTTCTGCGCAGGATCTCGGACTGGTCGCTCGTTATCGAGCAGCGCCCGGGACGTGAATGTCGCTCGGAGGCATGAATACATGGCTTTGAATCTGTTCGGCGGACGCAAGCCGGATCATCCTCTGGCAGAGGAAAAAGGCGCCAGGGAGGCGCTTGCAGCCTTGCCCAGGAACGACGCGGAGAAGGCAATCGAGGGCCTGCATGACTGGATCGTATCGGTGGCGGCCATCGAAGAGTTCAAACCCGAGCGGCGCGCGGAACTCTACCTCCTGCTCGATGAAACCGCACAGCCATTCCAGCGCAAGCTCAGCCGCGACTATGCCTCCACTGCAACCCTGCCAAGGACACAGGAGGCGCGCATCTGGAAGGCGCTATCCGGCCTCTGGAAGGATCTGGCCGGCGCGTACTCGTCGCTCATCGACCAGTGCGCGGCAGACTCGGCAATAGCCGGCCGGCTCAAAGCGCGCCTGCCGCTGCTTTGCACGCGCGCGGTGCGTGCCCTCGCCGCTCAACTCAAGTGGCAGTACATGCACTACGAGCCGCAGGATGCCGAGACCTGGAGGGCGCTAGGCCGTGTGTATCGCTTCGCGGAACAAAGAAATATTCAGGGCGAAACCATTCGGCTCTACCCCAACGTTCCGCAGAATTCGTGCGCAGAGCGTGAGTTCGTCAAACTGCTGATGCTGTCGGCATCCTCGCCCGATTGCCTGCCGCGACGCGACATCGAACTGGCAGAGTCGATCGTGGCGCATATGAGTGCGTCTTTTGTCCTGAGCGCAGCGCATCAGGCGCAATCAACCTACAACGGTGTGGACCTTGGCGAGGGCATGCCGCCCAAGCGTCTGGTGCAGGCGCCTCCAGCGTCGCCGGATCTGCGTTATTTCGCCGCCGGCGCCGCAGCGGACCAGCTCAACGGCGTGATCCGCGTGCTCCAGAGTGGTGCGATCCCATCGGATCTGAATCTGGGCGGCGCCTATGAAAGCGCTCAGGTGCTCGGCGTGTGCCTGCAGCTGAAAGCCGCCTGGTCGAGCCCGCCCCCGGTGCGCAAGAACGATCGCTATGAAGTCAGGCATAGCCTCAGCGTGGCCAACGGCATGGCAGGCATTCTTGCGCGTCTGCAAGGTAAAAAGGAAGTGGCAGGCCCCGAAACCTGGGTGACCGAAAACATAAGCGCCGGCGGCGTTGGTGCGCTGGTGAGCAATGTGCAGGGCGATTGGCTGGGTATCGGCAAGCTGGTGGGACTGAGTGTCGCCGGTGGCAGCGGTGCCTGCTCGGTGGGCGTGGTGCGGCGCTGGGGCCGACGGCCGAAGCTGCAATCCGGCGTCGGCATACGCACCCTCGCCAAGGCGGCATTTCCGGTCACCCTGGGCGGCATCGCGCCCCAGGATGCGATACTGCTCAACGATGATCGCACCCTGCGGGAGGAGGTGCTGATCTGCACGCGCGAAGGCGGCTTCGACAAGCGCATTGGCCCGCTACTGGATTTTGAGGGCAATAATTACCTGCTGGTTCCGGTTGCGGTCGTGGAATCCGGCGAGGACTTCGATATTGCGCGTTATCGTGTGATGCTGCAGGACTGAGCATGCCGGGGGGAGACATCCCGCCTTTTTTCGAAACATTTTCTTATCCGTTGATTTTCGCGTCACTCACACCGGATCGCCGGTTCTAGGATCGCAGGTACACCTTGACAAAATTACCCATTCCCAAGAGCGCCATTATCGTGCTCACCGCCGGCTTTCTCGTGCTTTTCGTGGGAGGCGGGGCGCGCTTTGCCATCGGCTTGACGCTCAAGCCGATGGTCGATGAGTTCGGATGGGACCGCAGCCAGCTCGGCATGGCGGTGGCGGTATTCCAGATCGTCTCCGCCGCCACCTTGTATGTGGCAGGCACCCTGGCCGACCGCTTCAGCCTGCGCCTGGTTCTGGGCGGCGGTCTGGTGGCGAGCGGTATCGCGATCGGACTGATGAACTTCGTTGCCGAACCCTGGCACGCGGTCGCGCTCTACGGGGTATTTTTCGCGATCGGCAATGGCGCGGCGTCACTGACGCCGGTGGGTGTCATGGTGACGCGCGCGTTTCCCGAAAAGACCGGATTTGCCAATGCCGTGGTCTTCTCCGGCATGGGCGTTGGACAACTGGTGATGATAGCGGCGCTTGCCGCGGTCCTTGTCACCATCGGCTGGCGCTCGGTGTTCATCTGGCTTGGCGCCGCCCATATGCTCCTTTTGCCCCTGGTATTGGCGGCGATCCCCGGAGAACCCGACGCAAAAACCCGGGCGGCCACGCCCGCGCGCACCGGCCTGTCGGTTGCCGAGGCAGCGCATACGCGGCGCTTCTGGCTGCTCCTGCTGGTCTATGCCGTGTGCGGCTTCGGCGATTTTTTCGTATCGACCCATGTCGTCGCATTCGCGCAGGACAGGGGCATCAACGCGCTGCTGGCCGGCAATCTGCTGGCGTTGATGGGCCTGACCGGACTGCTCGGCGTGATAGCGGCCGGCTATTGGAGCGACCGCGCAGGCCCGGTATGGCCTGCCGCGCTGTGTTTCCTCGCGCGCGCCGTGGTGTTTGCACTGGTCATGGTCGATCAGTCGCCGCTGTCGGTGACCATCTTCGCGCTGGTGTTCGGACTGACCTTCCTGATCACCGCGCCGCTGACCGCCGTATTCGTGCGCGACAGTTTCGGCACCAGGAATCTGGGCGCGCTTACCGGCCTGATTACCATGGTGCATCACGTCTGCGGCGGCATCGGTGCCTATATCGGCGCCCGCATCTTCGATGCCACCAGCCGCTATGACATTGCCTTCGTCATCATGCTGGTGGCCTCGGGTATTGCCGCGGCGCTGGCCCTGGGGCTGCGCGGCGCGCGCAACGCGAACTAGCTTGGCGGGGCTCTCCAGCAACTCCGTGCGGATTGAACCCCCGCGTCAGCTGGGGTCGGTATATTGCGCCTCCAGCAGCTTTGCCTGAGCCGCGGCGAGGCGCGCAATAGGCACGCGCGGGCCGGAACAGGACACATAATCAATGCCGATCTGATGGCAAAAGTGGATTGAAGCCGGATCGCCGCCGTGTTCTCCGCAGATGCCGACCTTCAGTTCAGGGCGGGTCTTGCGGCCGCTTTCCACCGCCATCTTCATCAACTGCCCCACGCCCTTGATGTCAAGCACCTCGAAGGGGTTGTCCTTGAGAATGCCGGTCTCGTTATACGCGGGCAGGAACTTGTTTTCCGCATCCTCGCGGCTGAATGAGAAGGTCGCCTGGGTCAGGTCGTTGGTGCCGAACGAAAAGAACTCCGCGTCCTGGGCCATGCGCCCTGCGCGCAGGCAGCCGCGCACCACTTCCAGCATCGAGCCGAATTTGAACTTGACGCTGATGCCGTGTGTGAGCTCCACCACTTTATGGACTCGCTGCACTTTGCTGTGGATGCGCAGCAACTCCTCCACCGTGGCGACCTGCGGCACCATGATCTCGGGATAGATTTCTATCCCTTCCCTGGCGCACAGGGCTGCCGCTTCGAGAATGGCGTGAATCTGCATGGTGTAGATTTCCGGGTAGGTGATGCCCAATCGCACGCCGCGGTGTCCCAGCATTGGGTTGACCTCGGCCAGGGCGCGCACTTTCTTCAGCGTCACCTCCTTTTTCAGAATCACATCCTCTTCCAGGTGCGACTCCTTGAATGCGCTCAGTCCTCCCATGAGCTTGGTCAGCCCGTCGGCGTATTGCTGGTACAGCTTGGGGTTGAGCAGCTTGAGCGTGTCGGGCAATTCCTCCAGACCCTTGATGGTGTCGCGCAGGTGATGCAGGTGCGCGATTTCAAGCTCCAGCTGTGCCGCCGTGGGAAGAAACTCATGCATCGGCGGATCCAGCAACCGAACCGTTACCGGCAGACCTTTCATTGCCTTGAAGATCGCCTTGAAATCGGAACGCTGGATCGGCAGCAGCCGGTCCAGCGCAGCCTGGCGATCATCCACGCTATCGGCCAGGATCATTTCCTGCATGATGGGCAGGCGATCGGTGCTGTTGAACATGCGCTCGGTGCGCACCAGGCCGATCCCCTTGGCGCCGAATTCGCGCGCGCGCATCGCATCCTCGGGCGTGTCGGCGTTTGCCATCACACGCAGCCGCGCCACCTCGTCCGCCCAGGCGAGCAAAGTGCCCATTTCCTCGGAGAACTCGGCTTCCACGGTGGGCACTTCGCCCGCGTACACATGCCCGGTGCCGCCATCAATGGTAATGACGTCGCCCTCGTGCAGGGTGGTCTCGCCAATGATGGCGCTACGCTCCTTGTCGTTGATCACTATCTGCTCGCAGCCGGAAACGCAGGGCTTGCCCATGCCGCGCGCCACCACCGCGGCATGCGAGGTCTTGCCGCCCCTGCTGGTCAAGATGCCCTGCGCGCGGAAAAAGCCATGGATGTCCTCGGGCTTGGTCTCCTCGCGCACCAGGATCACCTTTTCGCCTGCATTGCCGCGCGCCTCGGCGGTATTGGCGTCGAACACGATTTTTCCGGATGCCGCGCCGGGCGAAGCCGGCAGGCCCTGCGCCAGCGATTTGCCGTGGAAATTCGGTGACAATTGCGGCACCAGCAGTTGCTCCAGCATCGGTGGCTCGATGCGCAGCAAGGCGCGCTCCTTGGAAATCAGGCCTTCGTGGAACATCTCCACCGAGCTTCGCACCATGCCCCTGGCGTTCATCTTGCCGTTGCGGGTCTGCAGGCAGTAGAGCGTGCCGCGCTCGATGGTGAATTCAAAATCCTGCACTTCGTGGTAATGCGACTCCAGGCGGTGATGCAACTCCACCAGCTGGCGGTAGATCTCTGGCATCTCCTGTTCCATCGCCGCGATCGGCTTGGGCGTGCGTATGCCCGCCACCACGTCCTCGCCCTGGGCATTGACCAGGTATTCGCCGTAAATCACGTTCTCGCCAGTGCCCGGATTGCGGGTGAAACCCACGCCGGTGCCCGAATCGCTGCCCATGTTGCCGAATACCATGGTGCAGACGCTGACCGCGGTGCCGTTGGCCATGCCCTTGGTGATCCGGAACTGCTTGCGATAATCGACCGCCCGCTTGCCCATCCAGGAACGAAACACCGCGCCCACTGAAATTTCAAGCTGCTCGTAGGGATCCTGGGGAAACGGCTTGCCGGTATGACGCTTGACGATATCCAGGAACTCGCCGACGAGCTCTTTCAGCTGGTCCGCGGACAGGTCCAGATCGAGGCGCGCGTCGTGCTTGCGTTTGAGCGCGTTCATCCGGGTGTCGAAATGCTCCTCATCGATGCCCAGCGCGATCTTGCCGAACAACTGGATGAAGCGGCGGTAGGCGTCGTAGGCAAAGCGCGGATTGGCGGTTTGCTTGATCAGTCCCTGCAGGGAAGTTTCGTTAAGGCCAAGGTTGAGTATCGTGTCCATCATCCCCGGCATCGACATCGCCGAACCGGAGCGCACCGAGATCAACAGCGGATTGGAGGCACTGCCGAAGCCCTTGCCGGTCTTCTTCTCCAGCGCCGTCATCCGGGCCTTGATATCGTCCATCAGGCCCGCCGGCAGATGGTTGGATTCGAGATAGGCAAGGCAGGCTTCCGTGGTCACGGTGAATCCCGGGGGCACGTTGAGGCCTATCTGCGTCATCTCGCAAAGACCCGCACCCTTGCCACCCAGCAAAATCTTGTTCTTGCCGTCGCCCTCTTCGAATGCATAGATGTATTTCTTGGTGTTCACGATGACGCTTTCAAGGATTAGCTAAAAAATGAGGAATATCCAAAATTTGCATGCAATAGATGCAAAGAGAGGCATCTTCACCGCCCAGCCCGGGATTTTCGCACACCGGCACACCGGCGCGCCGGCCTCCGGTGACGGGCTGGAGGCCTTTCCCGCCATACGCGGCATCGTCCGGCAGATGCCGGTAGCGCCGCGCCCGGCTTCGACCTGTCAGCACCCCAGCGCCGGCGCGAGGAGATCGGCGGGCGCGTGGCGTGGATGGCTATTTCTGGTTGCCAGCCGCGGCAGCGAGAATTTTCCTGACCATTGCATATTCATCGTTCATGACAGGTCTGAACTCCGCCGCGCTGTGGTAATCGGCCACGGTTCCCAATCCCTGGAAAACGGGACCGAGTTCGGGCGCCTTGATCGCCCGCTCCAGGGCCGATGCCAGTACCTGCTTGACCGCTTCTGGAACGCCCACCGGCAGAAAGAAGCCGAACCACACCGAGGAGATATCACGCTTGTAACCGAGTTCGGTCAGGGTGGGCACATTGGGAAAATCCGCCGTTTTCTTCGATACCAGCAGCAACCGCAGCTTGCCGGCCTTCATTTGCGGCATGACCAGAGTGGGCGAGGGGATTGCGACCTCGACATGCCCGCCAAGCAGCGCCGCCATTCCGGGTGCCGCCCCCTTGAAAGGAATCATGTCGATCTGCGCACCGGTCTCGACGCCGATGACCTCGTAACCGAAATGACCCACCGAGCCGACCCCGGTCGAGCTTCCGCGCAACTTGCCCGGGTTTTGTCTGCCGTAAGCAATCAGTTCCTGCATCGTCTTCCAGCGCGACTCCGACTGAACCGCAATGTACAAGGGCACCGAGACGGCGGTGCACAGCAGATCGAGATCGGTAAAGGGGTTGTAGGGAATCTCCTGCGGATTGGCCGCGTAGGCGTAGGTCAGGTTCGAGTTGACATAGAGCAGGGTGTAGCCGTCCTTCTTGGCTTTCACCACGGACTCGGCGCCGACTATGCCCGAGGCGCCGGTCCTGTTTATCGGCAATACCGGTACCTTGAGAATCTTCGACATTTCGGAACCCACCGCGCGCGCACTCAGATCGCCGGTGTCGCCCGGGCTCAGGGTGATCACTATCTGGATATTCTGGTTGGGAAATGTCTGCGCATGGGAGAACCCGATGCCGACAACCGAAAAAAGCAGGACGGTGAATCCCGCGACTAATGCCGATGTTTTCATGCTCGCTCCTTATGCATCAATTGTTCTGCCTGCAATAACCGCCGATACCGAAACACCTTGCCGCAACAGCCGGCCGCAATCAGAAGTGGAATTCCTTTTTCAGATTACCGCCGAAATATTTCTGCCTGTCTGCCGCGGGTACATCGAGTTGGTTGATTTTCATCAGCGCCTGCCTCGCATAGGCGGGCTTTTCAAGCTCGTAAGGGTAGTCGCTGCCGAAGCAGGTGTGGTCGGCCCCCAGGGTTTCCAGTGCGGCGCGGATGACCGGCGTCCAGCCGCCGTAGCCCGCGGAATCAAACAGCACATTCTTGAGCCGGGATTCGAAATCCTGAAACAGCCCGAGTTCCTTGGTCTCGTCGATCGAGAGCCCGTGGCGCCGGCTCTCGGGCGGAATGGGAATGTTCTCAGGCTGATGCCATGCCAGCAACCTGCCCTTCAGTGACGGCAGCCCCCCCCCCAGATGCGCCATGATGACCTTGAGATCGGGAAACCGGGGCAGCACCCCGAACAGGATTTCCACGAACGATTTCACCACGTCGTACTCGCGCGACACCGTCGTATACATGTCGTAGCGATCGCCCCCCCAGAGATTGGTGCGTATGGTCGGGTGCACGAAGACGGGCATATCGTAGCGGACCGCGCTCTCATAAATCGGATCCAACACTGGCGAATCGAGCGTGGTGGTGCCGTAGGAGGACACCAGCGCGATGCCGAACAAGCCCAGTTCCTCGACGCAGCGCTTGATTTCGTCGCTGTTGCGCCGCGCATCGTCCTGGGGGTTCACATGGATCATGCCCTTGAACCTGTCCGGATAGCGCCTGATGACACTGGAATATCCGTTATTGCAGGAATGGCAGAAATCAAACCCGTTCGGCACGAAAGCGGCCGTGCTCAGGATTGCGGCATCGATGCCCGCCGCGTCCATGTAAGCGAGGTTCGCGTCGATGTTCGTTATGATGCCGTAGGCGCCGGGGTAGCGTTTGAGCGTGGTCGCATAGTCGTATTCACTGGTCTTGCCGACGAACTGAAGGGATTCCGCGGGAATGTAGTGATGCTGCATGTCTACGACAAAATTCCCTTCGATCATCTGAGCGACCTTTCCATGTGGATTTCAAGTCAATTGCGCGGCAGCAGCGGATCATCAGACTCACCGCTTGGCCGGAAGTCGGGCGAGGCCACGACAAACTCCAGGCCGCCGCAGCGCGCACAACCCCGTCCGTCATGGTGACGCTGTCTTATTGACGGTGAATTGACGCATATCAAGAACCGGGAATATAGCGCTGCGAGCGCGGCCTTCAGCTCAGACCAAACGACTCCTCGCGCGCAACCACTGGCGATCACATCTGAATTTGTCCGTTGGCGCAATCTGCCGGGCTGCCGGAACCTGTTCAATTCCCCGGCCGGCGCGCGGCAGGATTCTGCTGCGCTCAGGCGACGGGCTCACCAACAATTGCCCGTCGCTCGCCAACTTCCCGGGTCAGTCGCCTTTGATGCTGTACTGCTTCACCACCTTGGCCCAGCGCGCCATTTGTTCCAGCAGGAATTTTTGCAGGGCATCGGGACTGCTGCTCACGATATCCAAACCCAGTTGATCGGTAAGTTGGCGGTTCAGGTCTGGTTGTTTTAGCGCCTTGGCGAATTCGCTGTTAAGACGATCGACGATGGGCCTAGGAGTGCCGGCCGGAGCGAACACCCCCCACCAAGCCAGCGCCGAAAATCCGGGGAACCCCGCTTCGGACAGCGCCGGCACATCGGGCAGCGTTGCCGAACGCTTGTCACCGGTCACTGCTATTGCACGCATCTTGCCGGCCTTTGCGTGCGGGGCAATCACGGCAACTGATGCAATTCCGAGGTCTACCTGGTTGCCCAGCAAATCCTGGCTGAGTGGCCCACCGCCTTTGTAGGGAATATGGATTACCTTGAAGCTCCCTGTTTCCTGCAGCAATGTCATGGTGAGATGCCCAAGGCTTCCGCTGCCGATGGAACCGTAGCTAATCGAGTCAGGCTTGGCCTTCGCGGCCTTGATGACGTCGTCGAAATTGCGATACGGCTTGGAGGGATGTGTGGCAATTGCCATGGGGGCCGTCCCAATTAACATCACCGGGGCTAGATCCTTGGCTGTATCGAACGGCAAGTTGGGAATCAGGAAGGGATTGACCGCGTGTGAGTCAAAAACGAACAGGAATGTATAGCCATCAGGCGGCGCTTTTGCCACCAGCGCGGCGCCGATTGAACCAGAGGCGCCGGCATGATTCTCCACCACCACCGGTTGGCCGAGCGGACCGGTGACTCGCACGGCGAGCAGTCGTGCCAGGGGGTCCACCGATCCGCCGGGTGGAAACGGAACGACGAAGCGGACAGGTTTGGTCGGCCAGTTCTGCCCCGCGGCGATATTCGCAATGCCCAGAAGCATTAAGGCCGAGACCATCAACGACAGACACCGGATTCTTGTTTGCACTTTGCTCTCCCCGTTACGTTGCTGTGGCAGCTTGGATTTAACCGAAGCATTTTCTCCGTCTGGGCTTCCAGCGGCGCTGTCAGTCTACGCCGGAGTGGTATTGCGGGTTTGAACTGGGAGTGTGGCCTAAACGCGAAAACAGGTCGGCATTGCCGCCGGGCGCACCGGGCAATATCAGCCGGATGGGCTTGGTCGGATATCCTCCGCCCTCATCAGGGCAATAAAAAAAGAGTTGGGATGGCGAAAGGAATAGAATTTCCTGTCTAACCGATCGGAGAGAAAAACAATGGTTCGCAGGATTCGCTTCGCGCCGCTTTTGCTGCTGGCGCTTGGTTTGCCTTATCACGCCGCCGCGCAACAGGCGTATCCCGCGAGGCCGATACGCGTGGTGTTGCCGCAGGCCCCCGGTGCCGGCATCGACCTTGTGGTGCGCCGCATGTCAGACGACCTCATGCCGCGCCTTGGCCAACCCTTGCTGGTGGAGAACCGCGCTGGCGGCAATTCGGTGCCGGGCGCGGATGCGTGCGCCAAGGCCGCGCCCGACGGCCACACCCTGTGCGCGCTCAATGTCGATGCGCTTGCCATCAATTCTTTTTTGTTCGCCAAACTGCCCTACGACCCGGTGAAGGACTTCAGGCCGATCTCCAGCCTGTTCACCATACTGGGCGGCATTCTGGCGCGAGGCTCGTTGCCGGTGAACAATATCCGGGAACTGCAGGCGCTTGCGGTTGCCAAACCCGGCTCGCTGAACGTCGGCACGCTCGGGCCTAACACCATCAACGACCTGTCGCGCCAATGGCTGGCGGACCACTGGAAGACCAGCCTGGCGAGCATCCCTTACAAGGGCGGCCCTCCGATACTCGCCGCGCTCGCGGCCGGGGAAATCGACATGACCTACCAGGGCGTCTATGTCGCTCTGGGTCTGGCCAAGGCGAACAAGGTAAAGGTGCTGGCGGTAAGCGGCACCAAGCGCCTGCCGCAATTTCCGGATGCGCCGACTCTGCTCGAGATCGGCGCCAACGACCTGCCCAGCGCGCGCGCCTGGTGGGGCGTGGTGACACAGTCGGCAGTGTCCGATGCCATCGTGCGCCGCCTCAACACCGAAATAGTCCGCCTGTACCGCGAACCCGCTTTTTTGGAATTCCTCGCCTCGCAGGTCACCGAGGGCAACGCCGGAACACCGGAGCAGTTTGAGGCCATCATCGGCGACACCCGCGAGAAGGTCGGTCAGCTGTTCAAGCGCTATAACATCGAGAAGCAATGAACGCGAATGCCCGGCGCCCGCGAAGACCGCCATCGACGCGCGCGGCGTTGGCTTCGAACCGATCCATCCCCTGGAGGACCTGCAACATGAATCGAATTTGCGCTCGGACACTGACCACCGCCGCCGTCCTGCTGGGACTGGGCGTCGCAACCAATGCGATTGGACAGCAGAACCCCGCAAAGGGCTCTTTGGACGGCGCGACGTCTTCTTATCCCGCCAAACCGATCAGAATCATCGTTCCCTATACCTCGGGGTCTCCGGTCGATGTACTGGGGCGGGTGCTGGCGCAGAACCTGTCGACGCAGCTCGCCCAGAGCGTGATCGTGGACAATCGCCCCGGCGCCGGCACCACCATCGGCAGCAAGTACGTGGCCACGGCCGCGCCGGACGGCTACAGCCTGCTGCTCATCGGCACGGCCAATCTGGCCTATACGCCGCACCTGTATCCCGACGTCGGTTACGACACCCTCAAGAGCTTTGCGCCGATCGCCACGCTGGTGATCTGGTCTCACGTGCTCATCGCAACACCGCAACTGCCCGCAAAGAACCTGCGTGAACTGGTCGATCTGGCCAAGGCGCAGCCGGGAAAAATCACGCTGGGCTACGGCCTGGCCACCGTGCCGAACATACTTGCCGAAACCCTCAGGCTCAGCACCAGGGCAGACATCACGGGAGTGCCATTCAAGGGCGGGGCGCAGGCGGTTTCGGAAATGCTCGGCGGCCGCATCGATCTGAATTTCGGCACGGTTGCCACGCTGCTGCCGCTGATCAAGCAGGGGAAGGTCAAGGCGCTGGCCTTTACCGGACGAACGCGCAGCACCGACCTTCCCGAGGTGCCGACAACCGCCGAAAGCGGCTTTCCGGATGTCGGATTCAACCCCGATGTCTGTGAAGCGATGTTCGCCCCCGCGGGCACGCCGGTCGCGATCGTCAACCGTCTCAACGCGGCCCTGGTGTCCGGACTGGGCTCCCCCGAGATGAAAACCACATTCGCAAAGTTCGGATTCGAGCCAAAACCTGGATCGCCGCAAGATGCGGCGACGTTCATGATCGATCAGGTGAACAAATGGCCTTCGATCATCAAGACAACCGGGGTTAAACCGGACTGAGAATTCCGCAACACGGGGCTGACGCTGCCCGTGTCCCTGTTAAACCTGCAACCGCCTACAAGGAGCTAAACAATGCCATTCACCACCCGACATCCGGCCGCCTGGTCCGGTGCAACCGCTGCGGTGCTTGCCGCGCTCACGCTATGCGCATCGCCGGCTGCCGCGCAGACGTGGCCCGCCAAGCCGATCAAACTGGTGCAGGGCTTCGCTCCGGCGGGCAACGGCGACATCATCGCGCGCCTGATGGCGCAGAAGATATCCGAGCCGCTCGGCCAGCAGGTGATCGTCGAGGGTCGCACCGGCGCCGGCGGCAATGTCGCCTCGGATTATGTCGCCAAGTCCCCGGCCGACGGCTACACCATCATTCTGCTGACCGGCGGCCACGCCGTATCGGCGGCGATGTACCGGCAATTGCCCTTCGATCCGGTCGAGGATTTTTCAATGACCTCGCTGGTGGCGACATTCGCTTTCGTGGTCGCCACCGCTTCGGATTCGCCCCTGAAGAGCGTCGCCGACATTATCGCCACGGCGAAAAAAGCGCCGGGGACGCTCTCCTTCAGTTCCGTCGGTGTGGGCTCGACGCAGCACCTGGCCGGCGAGTTGTTCAAATCGGTCGCGGCCATCGACATCACCCACATTCCCTATCGCGGCGGCGCCGCGCCGGTCAACGATGTCATGACCGGACGCGTCAGCATGCTGTTCGACACCCTGACCCCGACGCTGCCGCAGATCAAGGCCGGGAAACTGCACGCGCTCGGGGTCACCTCGAAGACCCGCTCGGCGAGCCTGCCGGAGGTTGCGCCGGTAATGGACACCCTGCCCACCTACGAGGTGACATCCTGGGTCGGCATCGCCGCCCCGGCCAGGCTTCCCGGCGCAATTCTCGACCGGCTCAACCAGGAACTGGTGCGCGCCATCGCATCACCGGATGCGCGTGAACGGCTTGCCAGCCTGGGCGCCGATGCGCGCTCGAGCACGCCGGTGGAAATGCGCAGCTACGTCGCCGCCGAGATCGCCAAATGGAAGCGCGTGGTCGAGGTGGCGAAGATCGAGAGGCAGTAGCGTCGGCAGCCTGCGCTTGCCGCAGGGAAATCCTGCCGAAACCGCGCAAGTTCCCGGGCCGGCTGCCGCGATGAGCGGCCCGGCCCCTAGGACCTGAATTTCGCCAGCAGCTTTTCGCTTTCGCGCGCCAGGATACCGACATCGGCGCCGACCGCCACGAACAGCGCGCCCACTTCGAGCCAGTGTTTGGCATGCGCTTCGACGCCGGTCAGAATCCCCGGCGCCTTTCCGGACTTGCGGATGCGGCGAAGCGCTTCGTCGATGATCGGCATCACCTTGGGATTGGCGGTCTCCCCGGTGTAACCGAGCGAAGCGTGCAGATCCGAGGGGCCGATGAAAACACCGTCGACCCCCTCCACCGCCGCGATGGCTTCGAGATTCTTCAGGCCCAATTCGGTTTCAATCTGCACCAGCACGCACAGTTCCTGGTGCGCACGCTTCGGATAGTTCTCGATGCGTCCGAAGCGCGTGGCGCGCGTGGTGCCGGCCACCCCGCGCATGCCGTGCGGCGGATAGCGGGTGTAGGCGACCGCGTTGCGCGCCTCCTCCTCGGTCTGCACGTAGGGAATCAAAAGCGAGCGGGCGCCGATATCCAGGGTGCGCTTGATGGTGACCATGTCGTTCCAGGCCACGCGCACCACCGCCTCGGTGGGATAGGGCGCCGCCGCCTGCAACTGGCGCAGCACGTTCTCCAGGTCCGCCGGAGAGTGCTCGGTGTCGATCAGGATCCAGTCATAGCCCGCACCCGCGATCACCTCGACGCAATAGCTGTTCGACAGGCTCGACCACAGTCCGATCTGCGCCTTGCCGGCAGCCAGTGCGTGCTTGAAGTCGTTGTGCGGCAGATCCATTGCAATGCTTCCTCGTTGGTTGGCGGTTTGCCGGGGGCTACTTTTTCTCGGCCCGAATCTGCGCCAGCGCGCGCTCGCGCCACAGCGGCCACGCGCGGTTGTATTCCTGGGCCGGCACCGACGCGTTCTGCTCGGCCTCATCGATGAAAACGAGCTTGCCGCCGGGGCCTGCGATCATCATCGCCTGCATCTGCATGCGCGCGCTCATCTCCAGGTAGATGCTGCGTCCCACCGCGCGCGGCAGCGATTCGCCCACCGTCACCGAGCCGTGGCCGCGCATCAGCGCGGCAGGCTGCTTGCCCAGCACCTTGGCCAGCGCCTGCCCGAGGTAGGGCGTCTTGACCAGCAGATCGGTGCCCTTCTGCGCGTCGCGGATCTCGAAGTTGGGCAGGCCGTCGCCAACGAACGCCGCCATGTGAAACACCGCGCGCATCGGCACATTGGTCAGGCTGAAGGGCACCACCGAGGGCGAATGGTTGTGCACCACCGCCACGATTTCCGGGCGCGCCTTGTAGATCTCGCCGTGGATGAAGCGCTCGCGCACCGACTCGCGCCCGGCCGGGTCGATCGGATTGCTCTCCAGGTCGTACTCGATGATGTCCGTCTCATGCACCCGCTCGGGTGCGATTGCCTGCGACAGAAAGTACCGGTTGGGATCCTTCTCGGAGCGCATGCTGACGTGCCCGTACGCATCGATGACGCCATGCTCGGCGAGGATCCGGTTTGCGGCGACGATGTCTTCAATCTGGCTCATGGTTTTCCTTTGCGTCAATCAGGTTTGATGCCTGCGGCGTTGACCACCTTGGTCCAGCGCGGGATTTCCAGGCGCACACGCTCGGCAAAGCGCTCCGGCGGGCCGCCCGCCGCATCCAGCCCCTGCTTGGCAAGCACTTCGCGCACTTCGGGGATTTTCAACAGCGCGTTGAGTTCGGCATTGATCTTGGCAACAATCGCGGCGGGCGTTCCGGCCGGCGCGAACACGCCGTACCAGGTGTCGACCTCCAGATTCGACAGGCCCTGCTCGCGCATCGTGGGCACGTCGGGGAAAGCGGCGGCGCGCTCCGGACTCATCACGCCCAGATTGCGCAGCTTGCCGCCGGTGACGTGGGGCGCGGTGGTCTGCAGCGAGGAGACGGTCGCCTGCACCTGCCCGCCCACCAGGTCGGTGATCGCGCCCGCGGAGGCCTTGTAGGGCACGTGCACGATGTCCATGCCCAGTTCCAGCTTCAGCAGTTCCATCGCCAGGTGCTGCGGACCGCCGTTGCCGGGCGAGGAATAATTGAGCTTGCCCGGTTGGCGCTTGACCAGATCGATGAATTCGCGCATCGATTTAGCCGGAACCTGTGCATTGATCACCAGCGCCATGGCGCCCGTGGCCACCAGCGCGACCGGCGTGAAACTCTTGATCGGATCGAACGGCATCTTGGGAACCAGCGCAGGATTGGTCCCGAAACTTGTCGCGGTAAACAGCAGCACATGGCCGTCAGGTGCGGCCTTGGCGACGAAATCGGCGCCGATGTTGCCGGTGGCCCCGGGGCGGTTGTCGGTCACCACACCCACCTTCCAGCGATCGGAGAGTCGCGGCGACATGACGCGGGAAAGGATGTCGGCTCCGGTGCCGGGGGTGTAGGGGACGATGATCTGGACGTTGCGGGTGGGATAGACAAGGTCCTGCGCAAACGCGCTTCCCGCAGCCAGGGCTGCGATCGCAACAATCTCTGCCAGCAAACTTGGTCGCACTGGCCGGCGCAATTGAAGTGACGCTATCATTGGTGCTCTCCGGTTTCGGCGCGGATTATTTCACGTGCCCTGGCATCCTGCAGAAAATATTGATAAAACCCGAAGGAATGACGCGGAAATGAGCGGCAGTAGCTGGTGAGCTTTATACTGTCATCACGGGATTTCAATGACATTTATTACGATATTGGTATTTACATTTACCAGTAATGCGCGTCATTCCTTATAACGTATTTTACAATTATGACCATTTGGTATGCCACGACAGAGGCATCGGTAGTGGTTATGCTTGCCGCAACCGCCCAGGCTCCAGCAGTGCCAGTGAGGGACTGACAGAAAGCCGAGGGATTTGATGCATTGGGTCCTGCCAAGCGAAAAAGACATGCGGGGCCGGTTTTTCAGTCAAATCGTCATTTTCAGCATGTGCTGAAACGACTGATTTGGGTGCAACCCCTGCGGGTTAGACGAACTGCAGTGCGCAGGTGCGAGCGCTATTCGGTAGCTTGACATGCTATCCTTTCTTCACTGCCAACCGGAGGCCCGCACATGTTCGATCGCATCACACATGATCCCAACGTGCTCGCCGGGCGCGCGACGTTGCGCGGCCTGCGGATCTCGGTCGCCCATGTAGTGAATCTTGTCGCCAACGGCATGACGTCGGCGCAAATCGTCGCAGAACATCCTGATCTTGTGGAAGATGATGTCCGCCAGGCGCTAAGCTACGCAGCGGCGATTGCTGAGGATCAGGTCCACCCCATTCCCGCTGGCATGTAATGCGCTTCCTCGCCGACGCGGGGATCTCGCCCAAAACCGCCGAATTCCTGCGTCGGAACGGCCACGACGCAATACATGTTCGCGAAGTGGCAATGCAACGGGCTCCAGACCGCCAGTTGGTCGATAAGGCACGGGACGAAGATCGGGTTGTGCTCACCTTCGATCTCGACTTCGGCGAAATTCTTGCTCTCGGTGTCGTGGCATCGCCCAGCGTAGTGATATTTCGCTTGTCAGATGAGCGCACCAACTCGGTCAATCAGCGGCTACAACAAGTCATTGCCGAACAGGCGGAAGCGCTTGCGTCTGGCGCGCTCATTCTGGTGGAAGACACGCGCTACAGGATTCGCCGATTGCCGATTCGATGAGATGACCTGCCACGCCTGCACCGAAGACCAACTCGTCGAGCAGCCCGACATCGCATTGTTTGCGGAGTTGGGCTGGACCACGGTCTCGGCCATGGAAGAAGTGTTCGGCGCCGGCGGCAGGCTCGAAGACCTGCCCAAGGCGTACTCGGACGAATTGTTCAGAACGAAATGCAACGTGCTTTTTGAGCATGTGTACGAGGCGTACATGGGCGACGGTGCGAGCGTTTATTCCGGTGGGGCCTGATTTTCTTCAGTGGCGCGGGCACACGGATTTGAACTCCAAATCCAGCCGAGGCCAGCATTTGTTGCGGACAGTCTCGGAATAGATATTCTATTTTTGAATTCATTTATTTATTTAACACACGCCAGATATTGTATATTTTAATAAATGTTTGTAATTTCAACCTACCAGCACTCTTAACCTCCGCGCCTACCGACAAATGGCAATTCCGGAAATTCGCCGTCTGTTTATCGCGCTTGCGCTTGCCGCATTCGCCCTGCATGCCTACCCTCAGGCCGATTTCGTATCCGAAGCCCCGGAAACAGAACCTGATGATGTGCTGCAATCCCCGCACTCCACATCTTCCGCGCAGGCGGGCAAGTCGGCGCAGATCAGGGACCACCTGGCCCGCGCCGAAGCGGCCCGCCGCCGGGGCAATCTCGTGGCGCAGATTGCGCAGTTGCGCAGCGCGCACGCCATTGCCGAGGGCAGGGATTCGGGCATCGTCAATCTGCTTGCCGGCGCGTTGCTGCAAGCGGGCGACCGGGACGGCGCGCAGCGACTCAGGGAGGACATTCTGGCCACCGGCCTTCATCCTTCCGAAAAGCTGGCGCACGCCACCGCGCTGGCGGTCTATGCCGCCGATATTGCCGACATCGACACGGCCGGCCGCTGGCTGGCAAGCGCCGAGTCCCTGGCGCGCCAACTCGGCGGGGACGACAACGTACTGCTGGCGCAGACCCGCCTTCACTGGGCGCGAGGTGCGCTGCTGCTTGCGGCGGGTAAATACCGCGAAGGCGAAGCCGAGGGCCGCCTTGCGGCATCGGCCCTGCGCCAGTTGGGGGCCGGCATGGGCGGCAGGACCAGCGCAAACCTGCGCTATTGGCAGAACCTGATCGACGCACAGCTTGCAAGCAGTGTGGATCGCCAGGGCAGAACCGCAGAGAGCGAGTGGATCTACCGCGGCACCCTGGCGCGCTCGCGCCGCGAATCGGGCGCGGGTTCGCTTGCAACTGCGCGGTTCGCGCTGGAACTTGCCGGCGCCCAGTTGCGGCAGGGGCGCTACGAAGACGCACTGGGCGAGGCCGCCGCGGCACTGGCCGCGCTGGGACAGCGCCAGGGCGGGCAATCCGCGCGTGTCATGGCCAACGCCCTGCTGCTGATAGGCTGGTCCGAGGTGATGGCCGGACGCTTCGATCGCGGCATGGCCGCATTCGAGCGGCGCGCACAAACCCTGGGTGCCGCCGGCAATTCTGTCGTATGGGGCTACGCAATGATCCGCTCCGGCCGCGCGGCGGCAGCCCTGCCGATGTTGCGCGCGAGTTATGAAACGGCCATGCGCCGTTCCGCCACGCTCTATGCCACCCGCGAGCGGGCCGGAATGTACGCCTATGCGCTGCTGCGCGCAGGTCGCGCAGACGAGGCGATGCCGCTGTTCGCCGCCGCACTGCCGGGACTTGTCAATGCAAGACAGGGCCGCCGCGCCACGGACCGGGCCGACATGCTGCTCGAGACCATCTCCAACTGGATCATCGAGGGGTATTTCGAAGCCCTCTCGCCCAGGGCGGAATCGGGTGATTCCAGGGCAATCGCCGAAATGTTCCGCCTTGCCGATGTTGCGCGCGGATCCACGGTGCAGCGCGCACTTTCGCTGGCCAGTGCCCGCGCCAGATTCGATGACCCCGAACTGGCGGCAATCGCACGACGCGAACAGGACCTGGGCAACGTCCTGGCGGCGCGCGGCCGGATACTCGAGGAGTTGCTGGTGCGCCAGCGCGGACAGGCGCAGCACAAGGCAATCGCCAACCTGAATCGCGACATCCAGGCCGCGACGCGGGAGCGCGACAACCTGCGCAGGGAGATTGCCTTGCGCTTTCCAAAATATTCGCAGCTGATCGAGCCAAGGCCGCTGAGCATGGCGGAGTCATTGAAACTGCTCAAGCCAGGCGAGGTGATTGTGGCAACCTATAGCGCCCATGATCGCACCTATGCCTGGGCCATTCCAAAATCAGGCCCTGTCCGTTTTACAAGGTCGGCGCTGGGCTTGGCCGAGCTCGCCTCCAAAGTAAAGACCCTGCGCTCGGCGCTGGATGTCGGTGACGTGCCTCTTGCAGCCTTCCCTGCCTTTGATACCGCGACTGCCTACGCGCTTTACCGGCAACTGCTGCAGCCGCTTGAGCAGGCCTGGGGCAACGCCGACAGCCTGATCGTGGTCCCGCACGGCTCGCTCGGGCAGCTGCCGTTTGCGCTGCTGCCGACCGCACCTGCGGCCATCGTGAACAACGCGGGTTTCGATGCCTACCGCAAGGTGCCCTGGCTGATACGCAGGCTCGCCATATCCCAACTGCCTTCGGTGAGTGCGCTGGCGGCATTGCGCCCAGGGACGGCTGCGTCGAGCGTGGCGACCCTTGCATTCGCCGGATTCGGCGACCCCCGGTTTCGCGCAGCTTCATCTTCGGCCCCGGCGACGCACCGCGATCTGCAGGTGAGAAACCTGCGGCATGATCCGCAGGTCGTCAAACCCGGCGAACCAGCCGGCGCTGCGCCCGGTTACGGCGTTGGCCGGCTGCCGCAGCTTCCGGACACAGCGCTGGAGGTGCGCGAGATTGCCGCCATCCTCAAAGCAGCCAGCAACGACGTGCTGCTCGGCACCGACGCCTCAGAAACCAACGTCAAGGCGCGCAGGCTCGACCAGTATCGCGTGCTCATGTTTGCCACACACGGACTTGCGCCCGGCGACCTCGAGGGCCTCGCGCAGCCGGCGCTGGCCCTGTCCAACCCCGCGCTCACCGGTGAGCGTGACGCCGACGGCCTGCTGACGCTCGATGAGGTGCTCGGTCTGAAACTGGCCGCCGACTGGGTGGTGCTCTCGGCATGCAATACCGCAGCCGGCAATGGCGCCGGCAGCGAAGCCGTCTCAGGTCTCGGACGCGGGTTCTTCTACGCCGGCGCGCGCGCACTGCTGGTTTCCCACTGGCCGGTCGAGACGGTGAGTGCGCGGCTCATCACCACGGATCTTTTCCGCAGGCAAAGCGAAGACCCCTCGCTGACCCGCGGCCAGGCGCTGCGCCAGACGCTGTTGAACCTGATCGACCGCGGAGAAGCGAAAGACGCCGCCGGCCGGGTGCGCTTCAGCTACGCGCACCCGATGTTCTGGGCGCCGTTTTCCCTGATCGGGGACTCAGGCTAATCCCGGGCAGAGGTTGCCGCCAGAATTTCCTCCAGGCGGTTGGTCCAGGTGTGGTGCTTGAGCGTGATGTCACGGGAGCGCCGGATACGTTCCTCCGCCCGGGCGCCCTGCCCCAGCAGCGAGCGCAGCAGGTCCGGCACTTCCTGCAATCGCTGGGTGGAGTAGTAGACCATGGCGCTGTCCGCGCCGTACCACTGCCCCAGGTAACGCTCGGCATTCGTCACGCAGATCGCGCCGTTGACGCTGATGCTGAACACCCTGTCGTTCGCGCCGCCGACGTAGGTCGAAACATCCAGGCAGATTTTCGCGCGTCCCATGAGACGGAAAAATCCGTCATAGTCCGTCGGCTCCATCAGGGTGACCGTGTCCGGCAGGTTCACGTCTTTCCAGCCCTGCCCGACAACACACAGGCGCGCCCCCGCACGGGCGGCGGCCTGCACCAGATCCAGACGATGGCGGGCGCGTTGAAAATATTCCACCGGTCGCAGAATTCCCAGCGCCCGCGCGGGTGTCAGCTCCGTGTCCAGCGCCGCCGCCGCCTGCTGCAGGCTCACATGCAGCGCCTGGTCCGGGTGGGCAAGCGCGCGGTCGGCAGCCGCGTCGAACAATGCCGCATCGGCATCGGCACTCCACAGCCGCTCGAGCGCCTCGGGATGCAGGTTGCCGACATACAGCACATCGATGTCCCGCGCCGGCCAGGGCTGGCTGGAGCGATCGTCCGCGGCGCATACCGCCGGCGGCGCCAGCGCCAGGCCGCGCAAGCTGACCTCCGGATAGACGAGCGCGATCTGCCCGGCATGGAACTGATCCGGAACCGCGGCGTAGAGTCTGGCCGATTGCAACCGCGACAGCGGTTGCAGGTAAGCCTGATCGAACAGCCAGCCAACGTAGCAGGCATCGACCGCATCGAACATCGCCTGGCCCTTTTCGCTGCCGTCCCAGATATTCAATTGCGATAACGCATGCCCCCAGCAGCACAGGTCGAGCACCAGTTCGGGTTCCTGCGCGACCAGAAGGCGGTACAAGGCGTCCTTCTCCGCGGGCGAAACCTGGCCGACGGTGTCGAATTCAAAGCGCGATACCGCATGGCCGAGGGCCAGCGCCGCATTAGCAATTCCGTCGTGAAAGTGCCGGTAAAACGGCAGCAGGGTCGCGGCGGCGCGGCAGAAAGGAAGCAGGATGTGCATGGGTTGGCGGCGGGCGGGGAGTCAGTGATCCGGTTGCGGCAGCATCACCGTTTCAGTCCGCCGCAGGCATCGGCACCTTGGCATCCGGGCGGATGACCACTGTAAAACCATTGCCCACCTTGTCGTCAACGCTCTGCCGCTTGCAAATCACGAACCCGGCGCTTTCGCACATGGCCGCAAAGGTGTCCGGCAGCCACCGGCTGAAGTGCTCGTCCCCGCCCCGCACCCGCAGCTCCCCATGGTGGCGCCGCCACAGTTCTTCCAGGGTCGTCAGCGGCTTATCCCGGTCTGAGGGCAGCGCGTCGCGATGCGGGCAGATGATGTAAATGTATTTCCTTGCGACTCGCGCCCACTCCTTGATCGCGCCTATCGGATCCCAGAAATGCTCTATGACATGCGATGAAATGATGAAATCGAATGACTTGTCCGGAAAAGGCAGTTGGTCCCCCGGCGCCACCACATCGACAGGCATTACTTCCCCGCAGATACCGCGCTGTTCGGTGGCGTACGGGACAAAATCGGGGTGACTCTGTTCGATCCGGTCGACATTCAGGGTATCCAGGCCAAAGGCATTGTGTGCCGCGCCCCCGATCTCCAGCCCCTTGAGGCCGTCAAGCAGTTGATGCGCCAGCGGTGATTCAGGAAATTTCATGGCGTGATTCGGATCGGCTTGCAGGATTGAAAAGGTCGAGATAGCCGCGCGCCACCTGCTCCCAGGAAAACTCTTGCTCCACGCGGCGCCTCCCATTCTGGCCCAGGATGCGCGCCTGGGCGGGCTTTTCGCGGATTTCCCGCAATGCGGCGCGCAGGGCGCCGCCATCGCCCGCCGGAAAAAGGAACCCGGTTTCACCCGGCCGCACCAGGGAATCGTTGCCCGGCACGGCGCTCGCCACGACCGGCAGGCCGCAGGCCATGGCCTCGAGCACGACGTTGGGCATGCCTTCGTAGAGCGAAGGGTTCACCACCACGTCGGCCTGCTGGTACAAACCGAGCAGCTCGGCCTTGTCCCTTTGCCAGCCGTGCCAGGTGGTGATGGCGGTGAGGCCGAGGCTACGCACGTCGCGCTCGAGGGCGCGGCGCTCCTCGCCATCGCCCACCAGCGCCAGGCGCCAGTCATCCGGACCGGCGGCGTGCAGGCCTGCCATCTGCTGCAGAAAAAATGGCAGGTTCTTCTGCCGGTGGAAGCGGCCGACGAACAGCACCCTGGTCGGCCCGCCCGGGGCCTCGGGAACACTGCGCGGGACAAAAAACCGGCTATCGACCCCGTTGGGAATCACCTTGACGGCGTACGGGTCGGCGAGCGCCGAAAGACGGGCGAGCCCGGCATCGTTGGCGACGATTGCCAGGGCATGGCGCAGCACGCGCCGCCTCAGCAGGGTCAGCAAACGATGCTGCCAGGCAATTTCAGGGACGAAACCCGGAACGTCGCCGCCGCGCAGGGAAACGACGTAGGGCAGCCCCATGGCCCGGCTTAACCTCAGTGCCACCGGTCCGCAAGGCAAGGTGAAAAAGACGATAACCGCGTCGATAGAGGCGCTCGCCGCAATCGACGGCGCCGCGCGCATCGCCGCAAGCAGAAAGGAAAACATTTCCCGCTCGCTGGCCCGGTCCGCGGCGCGGCGTCCCACATTCAACCGGTGTACCGCCACGCCAGCGTCCTCCAGAAGGCCCGAATGCTCCGCGTAAGCCGAGGTCAGCACGGTTACGCGATGGCCCAGCCGGTGCAGGGCGCGCGCCAGGAACAGGGTCGCATTGCCCGCACCGCCGCCGATCGGCGGGTACTCGTAATTGATCAAAAGGAGGTTCACCGCGCGCCTCTGGCCTGAATGGTTAGCCGATCGGTTGTGCCCAGCGTCGCCATCTCATGCCAGGTGCATGAGGTCGGGGACGCGCTGCGGGCTTGATTTGCTCAGTCATGGCACGCACAGTTTAACGGAGGCACCGCCGTCTGCGCGATGGCGATGCCGCAAGCCCCCGATGGTCCGCGTACCTGCTGCCGCGCGCCGCCGGGGCCTGGTCGCACTGGAATCGCCCGCGAACCGCAGACGACCATTCAAAAGCAAATGGTGTGCAGTTATTACGTGAGAAAATCCGCGTGGTTCGTGCGGCCTCTGGAGATCACCGCGAGGCCCCGGCCCGACAGGGCCGGGGACAACAACGGGTAGCGAATGAAAGAAAAAACACGGCTACTTATTTTGATAGACAACCTCGACGGCGGGGGCGCGCAGGAGATCCTGTATCAACTATGCGAGCGCCTGAACCGGAGGACGCTGGACATCACCGTGCTTTCCATCCACGGGCAAGGCATCTACAAGAGCCGAATTGAATCACTGGGGATCCGGGTCGAAGTGCTGCGGGAAAAAACCGGAGCGGCGCGGATTGCGGCGGCGGTTTTCCATCTTGGACGAATCATCGACAAACGCCGCTTCGACCTTGTTCACATCTTTCTCTCGGGTGCATTTCTGCTTGCCGCACCCATCGCTTGGGCAAAACGCCTGCCGGTAATCCACAGCGTATTGTCGGTGCGGCGACAGCCGCCCGGCTGGTATTACCCGTTGCTGAAACTTTACGAGAAGTTCGTCACGGTATTTCTCGCGCTTGAGGAAAAAGAACTCGCCGCACTGGCTGTTTCGACAGCCAGGATAAAGCTTTGCGAGGTGCTGCTCGACCTCGAGCCGGCCTATGCGGGATACGCTGCCCGGATCGCGCGGGCGGGTCGGGACCAGGATTTCGTTGCGGTCTCTGCGGGAAGGCTTCACCCGGAAAAAGGGCACGACCTGGCGATCAGGGCATGGCCAACCGTTGTGGAACGCTATCCCGGGGCAAGGCTGTTGATCGCCGGAACCGGCCCCGACGAGGTGCGATTGCTGGCACTGATTGACGCGTTGGGGATGGGTCAAAGCGTCGACCTGATCGGTTTCCGCAGCGACCTTGAAGAACTGCTTGCCGGCGCCGATTTGTTCCTGAAAACGTCGCTGAACGAAGGCACCAATCTGGTCACCTTTCTCGCGATGGCTTCCGGCCTGCCGATCATCGCGTCCGCGAACAGGGCACCGAAGGACTACGTGACGCACGACTACACCGGATGGGTGGTTCCCGCCGACTGCCGCGAATTGGGAAACGCAATCGTGCACTTGCTCGAGTCGCCGCAAAAGCGTTCACGACTGGGGCGCACGGCGCATGAGGCGATGAGGTCGTATTTCGATCCGGCGCGGGTGATTGATTTTCACGAAAGAATGTACGCAAATGTGGTTGCGAGGCAACCGCGCACGATGCTGCCATCGATGAAGAATGAGATGTGGCCGGTGCGCAATCCGTTCGTGCCGCCAGCAAAGGGGGAAAGATGAAAATCGCTGTGTTTTGCGCGACGCGGCGCGGCCTGCGCGTTCTTGGAAGAGTGCTCGATCTGGCCCGCGGCGCCTCGTTTGTCGTATTCAGTTTTCGCGAGGCGGCCGGCGAACCGCTGTTTTTTGACGATATCAGGATGCTTGCTGCAGATGCCGGCGCCGAATTTTTCGAAGCCAGACGGGTCGACGGGCCCGAGTTGATGGCCTATTGGAAGACTGCCGGCGCCGACCTGATGCTGGCGGTGCACTGGCGCTATCTGATTCCTTCCGAAGTTTTCCGTCACGCCAGACTCGGCGCGTATGCGTTTCACGACGCGCTGCTGCCGGCCTACCGCGGCTTCTCCCCGACCGTGTGGGCCCTCATCAATGGCGAGACCAAGACCGGGGCAACGCTGTTTGAGTTGGGCGACAGCGTCGATTCAGGAGGGATCATCGGGCAACAGGAGGTCTTGATCGGACCTGAGGAACCCATTGCGCCGGTAATGGAGAAAGTGACCGGGGCGTACCTGAGCCTGATAGAAACCCACCTGCCGGCATTGCTGCTGGGCACAGCGGAGCGTCATCCGCAAAACGAATCGCTCGCGACCTATACCTGCAAGCGCGTCGCGGCGGACAACCGCATCGACTGGACCAGGCCTTGGTCCGAGATATTCAATTTAATTCGCGCACTGTCGCGGCCATACGCGGGTGCGTTTACGCTGTTGGGGCCCAGGCAGTTGAGAGTCTGGGGAGCAAAACCCGCCGCGGAACGACGCTACATCGGGCGCATTCCAGGCCGCGTAGTCGAGATCCGCAAAGGCGAAGGGGCGGTGGTACTGTGCGGCAATGGCGCACTGCTTCTGACAGAGCTCGAACTTGAGGGCGATGAAATCAAGCCGGGGGACCTGGTGCTGGACCGCCTGTCGCTTACTCTGGGCTAGCCGGCCGGTGCATCGCAGCCGCGCGCCGATTTGGAAAATCACCTGATGCGGCAATTCGATTTCGGGGAGAACTGGAGCGATTTTTCCGACCATGCGCTGACACCCGACAGGGTTCGGCAGGCACGGGCGGATTTCGCCGGGTTCATGGCCCGCGGCGGCCTTGACGTTTTGGGAAAGCATTTCCTCGATGTCGGTTTCGGGCAGGGACTGAGCCTGCTTGGCGCCGCCTCCCTGGGCGCGCATGTTGTCGGCTGCGACATCAACCCGAAATGCACTCAGGTGCTGGAGCGCAACCGCCAGCATTTCCCGGAGGTGGCCGGACGCGCCTTACCGGTGGTTGTCGGTTCGATCCTCGACCCGGTGACGCTGGACGCCTTGAAAAAGCTCGCGCCCGGGGAGCATGGCTATGACATCGTGCATTCCTGGGGCGTTCTGCATCACACCGGGAGCATGTGGCAGAGCATCGACAACGCCGCCTCGCTGGTGCGTCCCGGGGGTGCGCTTTTTCTCGCGCTCTACAACCGGCACTGGACGTCGCCGCTCTGGGCAGCAATAAAATATTGCTACGTCAGGGGGCCGGTCTGGCTGCAAAGAATGATCGTTGGCGTCTGTTACCCGGTGATCCTGGCGGCAAAATGGGCGGTGACGCGGCGCAACCCCATGTCCATGGATCGCGGCATGGATTTCTACTATAACGTCGTCGACTGGGTCGGTGGCTATCCCTACGAGTATGCCTCCCCTGCGGAAGTCGCCCGCCATCTCGAACAACGCAATTTTGCACTGCTCGCCTCGGCTCCGGCCAATGTCCCCACCGGTTGCAATGAGTACGTGTTTGTCCGGCAGCCATGAAAATGGCCTGCAAATGGCTGAACGCGGGCATGAGTGAAATTGATGCTTAGGATTTCGATGCGGTTGCTCAAACTGGTTCTGCCGATCGCGCTCCTGGCCTATTTCGTCCTCGCATATGTCGAGCCCGAAGCGTTTGTGGCGTTGGTGGAGAAGACTGCCTTTCCCGCAGTGATCGCCTATTTCACCTGCCTTCTCGCCGCCCGCTGGCTGCAGGCGCTGCAGACACGCATTGCCCTGTCTTCAACCGGCGTGGAAGTTGGCGCAGTCGAGGTTTTTCGCGCGCAGCTGGTTGCCACGTTTTACACCATGTTCGTCCCCGGCGACCTGGTGGGCGGCGGCGTCACCTGGTACCTGTTGAAACGCGCCCGCCGGGCCGGGGCGATTATCGCCATGGTCCTGGTGTACCTGCGGCTGGTATTCCTGGCGCTGGCGATTCCGTTCGTGATACTCGGCCTTGTCCTGGAGACCCGGATGCACTCGGCCTCACTGCTCGCCGCGCTGGCGATCGCGTCGGCAGCCACGGTCGTGGCGACGCTGCCGCTGGTGTTCCGTCCGGCGGCACGCGTGGCGGGCAAGCTGATTGCGGCCGTGTCGACGTGTTTTGGCGGAAGGGCGCCCGGCATTCAGACTGCGCTCGCCACCGTGCGCGAGTGCATCGCCACCTGTGCCTCGGCATCGACGCGCGCCACCTGCGCGGTCTTTGCACTCGCGCTGGCGCAGCATCTGCTGGGCGCGGTGGGCCTGTGGCTCGCGGCCGAGGCAGCGCAGGCCAACGTGCCGTTTCAGGCGTTCCTCTGGGTGTGGCCGTTGATGATCGTGGTGCACATGCTGCCGCTGTCCTTTGGCGGTCTCGGGGTGCGGGAACTCACCCTGATCTACGTGTTGAATACTTTGTACGCGACCACGGCCGAAAGCGTGCTGCTGCTGTCGATGATCACGCTGCTTGCCACCACTGTGCTGGGTCTTGCAGGCGGTCTTTGGAACTCTTTCCTGGCCGTCAAACCCGAACAGAACGCCGGCCAGCGCTCAGAATGAATCGAAGCGGGTGACCGCGTCGGTGACCTGGTCCTGCTCGGCGCCGGTCAGCGAAAAGAACATCGGCAGACGGACCAGCCGCATGCTCACGTCTTCCGCAACCGGGCACTGGCCGATGCGACCGCCGAGTCGCAGCCCCATGGGGGAAGCATTCAGCGCCTGGTAGTGGAATACACCGAGAATGCCCAGTGTCCTCAGGTGTGCCAGCAGGCGGTCCCGGACGCCGCCATTGGGCAATATCAGATGGTACAGGTGGTATGAAGAGTCGCAATCCGGCGGAATCGTCGGTTGCAGCACACCGTTTGCCGATGCCCAGGCGGACAGGCCGCGCTGGTAGCCGCGCCAGATTTCCTCCCTTCTGCTGCAAATCTCGACCTCGGCCTCGAGCTGCGCCAGCAGCATGGACGCCAGCAGGTCGGCGAGCACGAAGCTCGAGCCAAGATCGACCCATGTGTACTTGTCCGCCTGCTGGCGGAAGAATTGTTGTCGATTGGTTCCCTTGTCAAGAAGGATTTCGGCCCTTTCCACGAGCGTGCTGTCGTTCACCAATAGAGCGCCGCCCTCCCCGCAGCTGACACTCTTGGTTTCGTGGAAGCTCAACGTCCCCAGCGTGCCGATGGTGCCCAAAAGACGTCCCTTGTACTTGCCGAAAATGCCGTGGGCATTGTCTTCGATGACCATTACGCCGCGTTTGCGTGCCACCGCGCAGATCTCGTCCATCGCGCAGGCGACGCCGGCGTAATGCACGACGATGATGGCGCGCGTGCGCGGCGTGATGAGCGCCTCCAGCTGCCGCTCATCGATATTCAGGGTATCCGGACGCACGTCCGCAAACACCGGACGCGCGCCGCGCAAGGCAAACGCGTTGGCGCTGGAGGTGAAGGTGAATGAGGGAACGATGAACTCGTCCTGCGGCCCCAGGTCCAGCAGCAGGCCGCACATCTCGAGCGCATCGGTGCACGAACTGGTCAGGAGCGCCCGGCCACAGCCCAGTCGCGCCTCGAGCAGTTCGCAGCAGCGCCGCGTGAAACCGCCGCCCCCGGACAATTGCCCGGCGGCCAGGCACTGCTCCATGTAGGCACGTTCCCTGCCGACGAAACTGGGGCGGTTGAAAGGGATGCGGATGTCCGCCATGGCGGGGGATTCCTTGGGCATGTGCGCGTCGCTAGGAGGAATGTGCGCACTGACGCGTCAAACCGCATCGTGCGCGAGCTATGGTACGACAAAGGCAATGCTTTGCGCCCATCGCCAACAACCGCGGGAAGGCGGTGAGGACTGGGTTCACTGATTCCGCCCTATAGCGCTCGGCTGACCGGGCGCTGACGGTTTTTCCGGGTCTCGCGTGATTCTGAAGACCGCCGCGGCAATGGCAAGCGCAGGATCGTCCGGGTCGAAATCCGCGCTGATCGACCTTTTTATTTTTTCGAATGTGTCGGCCAGGGTATGGCTGTCCAGCACCTCGGTGCGAAAGCCGCGCGCGGTGAATGCCTCCAGGTGCCCGCTCATGCGCCAGCGCGGAAGATCGCCCGGATTGAGCCAGCGCTCCCAGCGCTTCTGCCGGAAAAGCAGAAAGTGGTAGGGATATTTGAAAAAGTGGTCGCGATAGTCGACCGAGTGAATCATGCTGCCCGCAGGCTGCAGCACCCGCTCCAGTGAAGCGAGCAAGCCGTCCATGTCGGCGACGTGCTCGAGCACGGAATGGGAGAGCACCAGGTCGATCGAGCGATCGGGAAGCACCGCAAGCGTCGCGATGCGCTCCACCCGCGCAAGGTCGTCGTTTCCGAAGCGCTTGCGCAGGTTTGCATCGGCGCGACGGTCAAGCCTGGCGCGGGGTTCGAAAAGATAGATGCGCCCCTTTGCACCGGCAAGCTGGCGTCGCAGCAGCGCGTAGCCGACCGAATTCGTGGCGCCGGAGCCGATTTCGAGAATGCTGCGGTTGGCCGCGAGCGGCAGCCCGCTGCGCGCCATCGCGTCTGCGTACAGGTCCACGACGGGTCCGGCGTCCAATTGATTGGCGTTGGTCCGGTAATAGGGAACGAATTTGCCGAAACGCACCAGAAACGCATCGGTAAAGAGAAAGCGGCGCAGCAGGCGCAGCGATACGTATTCGGCCAATCCCGGAATCACCGCAGCGCGCCCTCGCCAAGCAGATGTGCGTTCCAAAGAAAGGCGCGCTCATCGGCTTTGCCGGCCTGGTGCGCTTCGGCCTTGTGCTGCAGCACGCGCACATCGAGCCCGTCTGGCAGGCGCTGCGGCATTGGCAGAGCGCCGGAGCGGAACCAGCCGCCGATCGGCACGCCGAAACCCTTTTTCGGCCGATGCAGGATATCCCGCGGCAGAAGCGGCGCGAGCGCCGCTTTGAGCAGCGCCTTGGTGCGGCCGCCGCGCAACTTCCATTCCACCGGAAGCTTACGCACGAAATCGACCAGATCGATATCCAGAAACGGCGCGCGGACTTCCAGCGAGTGCGCCATGCTGGCACGGTCGACCTTGGTCAGGATGTCATCCTGCAGATAGAACCTGGTGTAGAACTCCAGCACATGGCTCGCGAGGTCCGGCGGGTCGCACTGCTCCCACGCTTCGATTGCCTCGCTGTAGAGGCCTTCCGCGTCCACCGGTTCGTGCATCAGATCGGCGACTTCGTCCGGCGCCAGCGGCGCCATCCACACGGGACACCACAGGGCGGGACGCTGGTCGAGTCCGCGCAAGGTGCGTTTGATGCGGAAATCGAGGCTCATATTGGCATGAGATACCGGCAATCGGCCTGCCAGCAACGCAATCGCTCGGTGCACCGGTCGCGGCACGCAGCGCTGGTACAGCTCCGCCCAGCGCAGCGCGATGAACGGGTCGTAGCCGGCGAACAGTTCGTCGGCGCCGTCGCCGCCCAATGCAACCGTGACCTCCTGCCTCGCGTGCTTGCACAGAAACCACATGGGCAGCAACGAGCTGTCGCCCATGGGCTCGTCCAGACGCGCGACCACGGCCGGCACCGCCGCACGCGCGGCGGCTTCCGAAAACACCCGATGATGGTGGACCGAGCCGATGAGCCCGGCAACCCGCTGCGCATAGGCCGATTCGTCAAAGCTGGCATCATCGAAACCGATGCTGAAGGTCCGCAGGCGCCCGACTCCCAGCTCGCGCGCCGCGAGCAGGCTGACCGCAGAGGAATCGATGCCTCCGGACAGGAAAGTGCCAATGGGGACATCGGCGACCAGCCGCCGGCGCACGGCCGTCGCAAGCAGCTCGCGCAATTGCTCGCCCCAGGCGGCCTGCGGATCCGCCGCAAGCGAGGCGCACGGCTCGAGCCGGAACTGCCAGTAGCGCCAGGTCTTCAGAACCCTGCGCTCCAGGTCGTATTCGAGGCTGCAGCCCCCCGGCAGCTTGAACACGCCCTCCAGATAGGCGTGTGGCGCAGGAATGTAGCCATAGGCAAAGTATTTTTTCAGCGCGGTTCGCGACGGCATGCGCGATACCAGCGGATGCTCGGCCAGCGCGGTCAGCTCGGAGGCAAAGGCGAACAATGCCGGAGTCGAGGTGTAATAAAAAGGCTTCTTGCCGAAGCGGTCGCGGCTGGCGAACAAGCGGCGCCGCGTGCGATCGTAAATCACAAAGGCCCACATGCCATTGAGGCGCTCGACGAAGGCGTCCCCCCAGCAGCGGTACGCATGCAGCAGGACCTCCGTGTCGGAATGATCCGTGACAAAAACGGCGCCCAGTGCCCGCAACTCCCCGCGCAGTTCGGCGTGGTTGTAGATCTCGCCGTTGAAAACGATTCCGAGCGCGCCCTCGGCCGTCCACATCGGCTGTGTGCCACCGGCAATGTCGAGAATCGACAGGCGCTGATGGCCGAGAAACACGGCCTCTTTAGGATCGTGGTAGACGCCCTCGGCATCCGGACCGCGTGAAACCTGCGCCGCATTCATGCGCCTGAGGTCCTCGCGGGTACCGGTACCGGAGAATCCGGCGATGCCGCACATGCTGTTCTTCCTATTGCCCGGGCCGGGTGCCGCGCCATCGGGCAGCCCCGCGCCAGACGGACAGGGTAATGGTCATTTTTCGCGCCCGGCGGTGGTGATCGTCCCGCCCTCGAGGTTACGGGTCTCGCCCACGATGTAAGTCTCCTTGTCGCGCGAATCGTGCCAGTTGCGCGTGACCATCTCGGCCACCAGTCCGAGCAGCATGCACATGACGCCGGTGATGGCGGCCATGACCACGAGCAGCGGCAGCGGCGTCTGGATAAAGGAGATTCCCGCCCAATACTTGAGATAGACCGCCCACAACCCGGCCAGCAGGCTGACCAGAAAATTGAACAATCCGAATCCGCCAAACACATAGATCGGCTTCTGCGCGTAGCGGTCGAGAAATTTCACCACCACCAGGTCGAGGAGCACCTTGAAAATCCGCTCCAGCCCGTAGGCCGACCTGCCGGCAACACGCGGGTGGTGGCGAACCGGCACTTCGGCGACTTTGGCGCCGAGCCAGTACGCGTAGATCGGAATGAAACGGTGCATCTCACCGTACAGCCTGACGCCCTTGATGACGTCGCGCCGATAAGCCTTGAGCGAACAACCGTAGTCGTGCAGGCGCACCGCCGACACCTTGGAGATCAGCCAGTTGGCGATGCGGCTTGGAAGGACGCGCCGCAGCGCATGGTCGTGGCGGTCCTTGCGCCAACCCGAACAGACGTCAAAACCCTCGTTCAACTTGTCGAGCAGCAGCGGTATATCGCGCGGATCGTTCTGCAGGTCGGCGTCCATCGGCACGATGATGTCGCCACGCGCGTATTCGAATCCGGCCATCATGGCCGCGGTCTGGCCGGCGTTTCTGCGAAAGTGGATGACCTTCAGGCGCTCATCCTGCGCCGCCAGCGCGTCCAGCACACCGGCCGTGCCGTCGGTGCTGCCGTCGTTGACAAATACGACCTCCCAGGGCGTACCCAGGGATTCCAGGACCGGCACCAGGCGCTGGTGCAACGGGCTGAGGTTGTCCTCTTCGTTATAGACGGGGATGGTGACTGATATGGTCATGATCCAGGGCCGGAAGGAGATGCGCACGGCAGGCGGCGCCCGAGTACGCCGAGTGCTCCGATGCACAGGATGACAAACAACCCGACAAGCAGACCGGGAATCAATCCGGGCAGCGAATAGCGAAGCTCGATGCGATGCTCTCCAGGCGGGATGTCTGTTGCCAGCATGCCAAGGTTGGCGCTGAACACGGGCTGCTCCACCCCGTCGATGGCCACCGACCAGCCCCGTGCGTAGGGAATCGAAAAAACCAGCACGCCGGACACGTCGCTCAAAATCTTCCCGGAAATCCGGCTGTGGGAAAAACGTTCGACAACCATGCCGCGGCGCTGCAGCAAGCGCGCGGCGTCGAAATAGCTGCCGCTGAGCCCGTCGGCTCCCTTGCGCTCCAAAAGCCGCTCGTCAAAAACGCGCGGTGCAACGCCGCGCAGGCTGTCCACAATCACCGCGTTTATCATGGCGATGTCCTTCAATTCGGCCGGCAACGCTGCGGCCCGCGAGCGCGGAAACTGTTGGTCGTAGACCACGCCCAGGGGCAGCGCCAGTTCATTCTCGTAGACCGACAAACCGCCGCTTTCATGGATCGGGTGGAATCCGGGCCAGTCCAGGGGCGAGCGGCTGAGCACGTATTTCACCCCCGCCAGCGAACTCAGCACGAACCGGTTGCCGAAGTTCGGCAGCCAGTTGGTGAAATTCTTGATCGAACTGCGTCGCGGAAGCAGTTCCAGATCGGTGTAGAACCCGACCATGCTGGCCCCCTGAAACCAATAGGATTTGACACCCATGTAGCCTTGAGCAAGAGCGTCACAGAACGATACCGAATTGTATGTCTTTTCCAAACGATAGAACCCGGGGTCGCGGGCATTCAGGTAGGCAAGCGCTGCGGCCGTGCCGTCACTGTAGCCCGGGGTCTGGCGCGTGACGGCCT
>CAIOLO010000048.1 GCA_903859155.1 uncultured beta proteobacterium | reverse complement strand
CGGCGCCCTGCCGCGACTTCACGCTTGATCAGCTTTCGTGCCTTCTCAAACTGAGCTTCGTCATCCCGAACCAGATAGCGAACGAGAACGTTGGTATCGACCCCCAGCATCACCGCGACAACTGTTCAACCGGAACGGGCTTGCGAGCCTTCTTGTGTAACGCGCCCGCCAGTTCGGTGACGCTCCTGGTCTTCAACCGCAAGCGGTAGTCATATATGCCTTGAATTGTCCTGGTTTTTCAGGTGGCTACAGTACTTGCGCGCTTGATGAGGCGGATGTTGGCGATGCCCGGCATGTTGTAGTCGGTCACGGCCAGATCGAATTGGTCAGGGCCGACATTTACTGCCGCCCCCGCCTCTCGTGGGTCCGGTGTACCCGATTAGGCGCTCCAATTGAGGCGTTCGACGAGGCTTGACGTACCGAACTGAGTGGCGCCGCTTCGGCCAGCGCCAGGCCCATTGCGCCCGAGGTGGCGAATTGAAGACGAAACTCGCTTCCCAGCACCTTCTTCAAGGTCAGCAGGTTTTCCGGCATATCGTCGATCGCCAGAATGCGCGGTTTGGCTCCGATCTTTGGATTCGCTTCAATCATGCGCTCTTCCCCCATCCATAAGCCGCCGCCATGCGGCGCAGCCGTTCCATGGCCTGATCGAAGCGCAAGGCCTGGATCAGACGCCCCGTTTCGTTGATTTCCGCAGCGGCGTGCGTGCCCGCGAGGACTTCCTGCAAGGCCCTGAAGCGGTCAATGGCATCGAGCTCGTTTTGCTCGAGCAGCGGCAGGATTTCCGCCACCAGCGCGGCCGCGCGCGCAACGTCCACGGGTTTTTCCGCAGCCTGCTGCGCCGCTGCAAGCGCATCGGCGCCGGGCGCGGCCGCCGGCAGCCACTTTGCCAGCGTGGCCCGCAGGGCCTCGAGCGAGATCGGTTTGGTCAGCACCTCGTCCATGCCCGCCTCCAGGCAGCGCTGCAGACTCTCGCCAAACGCATCGGCGGTAAGGCCGACGATGGGGCAGCGCCGCGCGCCGGTCTGTGTTTCCCTTAGCCGTATCGCGGCGCTGGCGGCATAGCCATCCATGCGTGGCATGTGCACGTCCATCAGGATCAGATCAGCGGCTTCGCCCCGTGCAATCGCCTCGAGCGCCTGCTGCCCATCCTCGGCGTGCAGCGTGTCGAGGCCCAGCTTGTGCAGCAGGAAGCTGATCACCTTGCGGTTGCCTGGATGGTCCTCGACCACCAGCACGCGGCCCGAGAACCGTGTCGCCCCGCCCCCGGCGAGCGCGCCTGCGCCGGGGGACGGCTTGGTCGCGCCGGTTTGGGTATCCGCCAACGACAATCCAACGTGAATTCGAAACCAGAAGCGCGATCCGCGCCCGGCTTCGCTCTCAACGCCGGCCTCGCCCCCCATCAAGCGGGCCATGCTGGCGACAATGGACAGCCCCAGGCCGCTGCCGCCGTAGTTCCGCGTGGTGCTGCCGTCGGCTTGCGAGAACGGCTGGAACAGCAGCGCCTGCTGGTTTTGCGCGATGCCGATACCGGTGTCGGCGACACTGAATTCGAGCACGGCGGCCTCGGCGTCGCGTTCGACTTCACGCGCTTCGATGCGGACGTACCCTTGCTCGGTGAACTTCACCGCGTTGCCCGTCAAATTGGAGAGCATCTGCCGCAGGCGGTTGGGGTCACCCAAGTAGCGCCCCGGCGGCCCGCTCCAGTCCGATTCGATGTGCAAGCCCTTGGCGCGCGCAATCTCGGCGAACAGTCCCTCGGCTTGGCCTACGACCTGCCCGGGTTCCATGGCGATGGATTCGAGTTCGACCTTGCCCGCTTCGATTTTGG
>CAIOLO010000047.1 GCA_903859155.1 uncultured beta proteobacterium | reverse complement strand
CGCGCCGCCATCTCGCCTGAAATGGCCCTGCGACTGGAAGGCTGGCTAGGTGTCGCGCGTGGCGGCGAAGCCCGCCTGTGGCTGGCCGAGCAAAGCGCCTACGATATGTGGCAGGCTGAGCAGCGATTCAAAGCCGCGCCGATGCGCGTTATCCCTGCACCGAGGGCCGCCTGAAGCGGTCGTTACATACCGATCAGCCATCGTAGTGCACTGCGCGGCGCTCTATTTCGCCGATCAAGATAGGAGCCGCGGAGACCATCCCAATGCTTTCGCCGCCCAGCCGGCAACGCGACGCCGGAATAAACGATGTTCCGTCGTTATTCCTGGATCCACGTGAATAGCTTCGGGTAACTCTTAATAAGGGTACTCGAGAGGGTAGCAACTCCCTGCCTCGATCAGCTTTTCCAGAATTCCTTCGATGCGATTCGCGCGCCTTCAGCCAGTGCGGCGAGTTTCGCCCACACCACATCCGGATCCACCGCCGCCTGTCCCACCCAGGTGCCAAAGCCGCAATCGCTGCCGGCGACCACGTTCTCGCGTCCGACCAGGCGCGCATAGCGGCCGATGCGCTGCGCAATGAGCTGCGGATGTTCTATGAAATTGGACTTCGATTCGATCACGCCGGGAATCAGCAGTTTTCCCTCGGGCAGCTTGACCTTCTCAAACAGCGCCCATTCATGCGCGTGGCGCGGGTTGGCGGCTTCGAATGAAATGGCCGCAGGACGCGCGCAAAAGGCGATGTCGATGATATCGGCAAGCGGCACGTCGTAGTGATGCGGTCCTTCATAGTTGCCCCAGCACAGGTGCAGGCGCAGCCGCTCGGGCGCGATGCCCTCGAGCGCATGGTTCAACGCCGCGACATGCATCTGCGCGCGTTTGCGGAACTCGGCGAGCGACAGTGCGGCGTACTGGATGTGCCGGCCCATGGCGAGGTCCGGGCAATCGAGCTGCAGGTCCAAGCCCGCGTCGGTGATCGCCCGGTACTCGTGGCGCATGACATCGGCGATGGCGAACAGATACGCCTCTTCATCGGGATAGTATTCGTTGCGAAAGAACAGCGACACCACCCCGGGCGAGGCGGCGGTCAGAAACCCGCCGGATGCGCCCGATTCAGCCAGCGCCGCCTTGAGATTGGCGACATCGTTCTTCGCCGCCTGCGCGTCGTGCACCGCCAGCGGCGCATTGCAGGCAGGTGTGCGCCGGCGGGAACGCCCGGGATCGCCGAATACGCGCTTGGCCAGTGCCGGAAAATCCGCAAGATCTTGATAAACAAACCTATTATCCGTGCCGCCAAAACCGGAAAGTCTATCCTTGATATAGGTTGCATAACTCGGTTTTGAGAGCTCGCCGTCGTTGCTATGGTCGATACCCGCTTTGGCCTGGCGCCGGACGATTTCCCGCACCGCATCTTGAATTCGCGCGGCAAGGGCCACGGGTTCCACCGGGACGCCGTTTTCCTTCGCGTACATCATGCGCACCAGGTCCTCAGGGCGCGGCAGGCTGCCGCTGTGGGTGGTGTGGAAGCGCTCGCTGTTGGGCTTCATCCGGTCCTCAGGAGGCGGCGGTCATCGCCAGAAAATCCGGCACCGCCGTTGCCTCGGTGCTGATTGTGCCGTACTCGCATAAACCCATGGGGCGAATTTCCATGGGGCAAGGATAGCAGGCGCCTGCGGTTATGCCGTACGCGTCGCTCAGACTGTCGTCGGGCTGGCGGGGCTATTACCCGATAGTTGTTGCAGGTTGCTGTTGCGCTTGTCTTCGACATCGCTGCCTTGGGATTTGATCCAATCCACCATGTCGCGATCCGCCAGGTCGATGTGCAGGATCAGCCAGTTCCACAAAAAACTGGTCAGCGCTTCGGAGTCGGTGTTCTGGCCCCAGTGCACCTTATTGCAGTGCATGACCAATTCTGCGAGGAGCGAGGCGTGGTATTTGGCATGCCGTTCCGCCTGCGGATAACCGGCGGAATTCATCTGCATTTCCTCGTACTTGAAATGCTCCCGGGCATAGGCGATAAACGTCTGCAGGTGCGTAGCGGCGAGTTTATGTTCTACCGAGTCGATCAGCGATTCGACTACGGCTTCGCCGAGCAGGAACAACCGCCGATGCTGAGAGTCGATCTCCACGTGACCAATCTCAATCGCACTGGTCCACTTGAAGTAGATCACGGGCGCAGCCCCCTGCTTGTGCCTCTCTGGTATGCCAGAGTCATGTTTTGTCGATTCAAGGTCATATTTTACGGCTTAGCTTTAATGCCATCGGCATTTAACGGCCCGAATGCTATTTTCTGCTATTTACCCCTTGCACGCACGCTGGCGGTCCGTCTGCTAGAGTGCCGCGGATAACCTATCCACTTTTCCCTCTGGGGGGGGCGATCCGACTCGGTTTGGACGCAAGAGCGGGCCGAGCGCCCCTCGTCAATCATCAATCGTCACAGGTGCCGCCAATAAAGATGAAAATCAGGCACGCAAGACAATGGGAGGGTAAATCCATGAAAATCGTCGCTCGGGATCTCTTGTCAATGCTGCCGGTCTTGCTGCTCGCCTGCGCGGTGGTGTCGAGCAATTCTGCGAGGGCGCAGAGCTATCCGGCCAAGCCGCTGCGCCTCGTCGTTCCGGCTGCTCCGGGCGGCGTGTCGGACAACTCGGCCCGCGCCCTGACACAGGCGCTCACGCCGCTCATCGGCCAGCCGATCCTTATCGAGAACCGTGCCGGTGCCAACGGCAACATCGGTGCCGAAGCCTGCGCCCGCGCGGCGCCAGACGGTTATACCGCGTGTTTCCTGCAGGGGGTGCTGGTCGCGCTGAATCCGCTAGCCTACGCCAACATTCCCTTCGACACCGAGCGCGATTTTACGCCGGTGGTGCATGTCAACTGGTTCGACAGTTCCATCGTCGTGAACGCGGCGGTGCCGGCTCGCAGCATCCGCGAGCTGGTGGAGCTGGCGCGCAACAGGCCGGGCACGCTCAACTGGGGTTCGCTCGGTTCGGGCAGCACCTCGCATCTGTACATGGAATGGCTGCAGGCAAAGACCGGCGCCGTCTTCAACCACATTCCCTACAAGGGCGCACCGCAACTGCTGCTTGCGGCGGCCACCGGCGAAGTGCAGGCCATGACCAACACCCCCGGGACCGTGCTCGCGCACGTCAAGGCCGGCAAGCTGCGCGTTGTCGCGGTGATCTCGGGGCGCACTCGCACGCCGCTGATGCCGGACATCCCGACCTTTCAGGAGCAGGGTTACGATCTCGATTTCCGCAACTGGAATTCGATTTTCTTCCAGCGCGGCGTGCCGCCGGAGGCGATCCGGCGACTCAACACCGAGGCCAACATCGTGCTGCGCGACCCGAAATTCGACGAGCGCTATTTCGCACCCATGGCCACCACCGCAAGCGGCGGATCACCCGAGGAACTGGCCGAGATCGTGCGCGCGGCGCGTGTGACTGCTGCCGAATTGGTGAAGATTTCGAAACTGCGGCTCGATTAGGGGCGCCGCGGTTTCAAATGTGGGTGGTCTATCGCATCGCGCGCGGCTGGATGGTTTTTTGGGGAAAAAAAGGCGGTGGCGTTGTAGTGCCATTGTTCATCCGCTACACTCGGGCAGGCTGATACACTTTTTCATTGACGGGAAACCACGATGTCCGACGAAGACCTGAAGAACGAACTGGAGCGTCTGCGCAGCGAGAATGCCGCGCTCAAAAAAGGGGCCGCCACCGGCATCACCATGAAGGTCAGCGAAAAAGGCGGTCTGTCGGTCTATGGAATGGGACGCTTTCCGGTGACCCTGTACAAGGAGCAGTGGCTCAAGCTGCTCGACATGTCCGAGGACATCCGCACGTTCATCGCGGCGAATGCGGCGACCCTGAAGTCCAAGGGCTGAGCCCGCGGGCTCATTGCAGCAAGAACGGCTCCATCGCCAGGGATACCGGCTCGCCGCCCAGCATGACGATGGTTCCGGCGCGGCGGCTCTCGCCGTTGTCGGTGAATTCGAAGCGGTACACGCGTCGCAGCAATACCCGCCCGTCCTCATTGCGGGCCGGCCGCAGCGAGATGCACTCGACCGTCTCGTCGAGAAACTGCAAAGCGTTGCGCCGGCATTCCTGCTGCCCCAGGTTCAGCGCCCGCTCGCGCGCTTTCATGCTGTCGAACCAGAACCAGACAAGGGCGGCGAATCCCAGCAGGATGCTGACCTCCCACATCATCGTGGCGTCAGCACCAGGCGAGTGCGCGAGCCCGCAAGTTGGCGGTCCCAGGCCTGGCGGATGTCGCCAAGCGGCAGGGTTTCGATGTCGATGTGGATCCGCCCGGCGGCCGCATGCAGGCACAGCGCCGCATAGGCCGCCTGCTGCACGGCGATGGGTGCGTGGTAGTAGGCAAAACCCATGATGTCCGCCGAGGTGCGTCGCAACGACTGCCCCGGCAGTTTCATGGCGGCCTCGACGGTGGTGCCGATATGGACGATGCGTCCGCCCTTGCCCAGCGCCTCGAGTGCCGCCTCGGCAGGCGGGCCGCATAGATAATCCAGCGCGACGTCGATGGGGCCGCCTGCGGCGCTCGCATAAGCGGCGGCGAGATCCGCTGCGTCGCCCAGATTGACTATGGCATCAGCGCCGAGTGCCCGGCAGTGCTCGAGTGCCTCGGGATTGCGGCCCGCCGCGACGATCCGGCCCGCGCCCAGCAGACGCGCCGCGGCTACGGCGATCAATCCCGACAGGCCGGTGGCGCCGATTACCAGCACCGTCTCGCCAGGCGCGAGCCGGGCGCGCCAGGACAGGGGCAGCCAGGCGGCCAGTCCCGCATTGCCCAGCGCCGCGGCCAATGCGTCGGAAGGGCCGTCGGGGACCTCGAGCACGCATTGCGGGTCGACCAGCGTGCGCTCGGCCATGGAACCGAACGGCCAGAGGCACGACTGGCAGTT
Organism: uncultured beta proteobacterium; assembly: GCA_903859155.1. Classification (GTDB taxonomy): domain Bacteria; phylum Pseudomonadota; class Gammaproteobacteria; order Burkholderiales; family SG8-39; genus 2-02-FULL-62-17. Next base: position 50,475 of record CAIOLO010000047.1, on the reverse strand, counting down.
GAAGTAGACGCGTCGCCCGTCAGCGAGGCGCCCGACGCCTTCGCGGCCGAGCACGAAGCGCCCGGCGGGCGGCCGGATGTAGTGGCGGCCCGATGCGACCGCGATGTCGAAGCGGGCAAGCGCAGCCGCGCTCACCTCGATCAGGGCAGCACCCTCGCTCGCCACCGGCGAGTCAAAGGATTCCAATACCGGCGCGGCACCGGTGGTCATCACTGCAGCGAGCATCTTTCGTTCCTTGCCAGGCCGGCGATCAGTAGCGACGATTCAGCCCGCACCATAGCATCACCTGACGGGCATCAGGGAGACTTGCGCGCGCGATCGGCCGGGGTTGCGTGGCGCTGCGCAGCGGCTGCCCGCGGCCAGGCCGGACTTGGTGTTAAGGTAGCCATCCTGATCGGGAAAATCAGCAGCGGTCTTGGAGGCAGGGGGATGCGGACAGTCGCGCTGGCAATACTGCTTGGCTGCACGACGCCGGTTTTTGCACAGCCGGCGGTGCAGCCGCCGGCTCCCGTTGTGGTGCTTACCCAGAGTGGCGCGATCGGGCCTGCCAATTCCGATTACCTGCAGCGCGGCCTGGATAAAGCGGCCGAACTCAACGCGCAGCTTGTCGTGCTCAGGATGGATACCCCGGGCGGCCTGGACATCGCCATGCGCGCGATCATCCAGAAGCTGCTCGCGTCACCGGTGCCGGTGGCCGGCTTCGTGGCGCCCGACGGCGCGCGGGCGGCCAGCGCCGGCACCTACATTCTGTATGCGAGCCATGTCGCCGCGATGGCGCCGGCAACCAACCTGGGCGCGGCTACGCCGGTGGCGATCGGTCCGCAACCACAACCCGGCGATCGAGCGGCGGCGAGCGGCAGGACCGACAAGGACAGTACTCCCGGCAGCGAGGCGCAATCGACGGCGCAGACGCTGGCACGCAAGCAGACCAGCGACGCGGCGGCCTATATCCGCGGGCTCGCGCAATTGCGCGGCCGCAATGCCGAGTGGGCCGACAAGGCGGTGCGCGAAGCCGTGAGCCTGTCTGCGCAGGAGGCGCTCGAGGCGCATGTCATCGACTTGATTGCCGCCGACCTGCCGGATCTGCTCAGGCAACTCGAGGGCAGGAAGGTCGCGGTGCAGGGGCATGAGCGCCGGCTGGCAACCGCTGCCGCGCCCGTGGTCGAATATAAACCCGATTGGCGCACCCGGGTGCTGGTCACCATCACCGATCCGGGCGTGGCTTATATGCTGCTGATGATCGGCCTGTTCTGCCTGCTGGTCGAATTCTACAACCCGGGTCTCATCGCTCCCGGGGTCATCGGCGGCATCAGCCTGCTGGTTGCGCTGTTCGCGTTTCAGATGCTGCCGGTCAGTTATGCCGGCCTGGCGCTGCTCGCGCTGGGCGTCGGTTTGATGGTTGCCGAGCATATCGTGCCGGGCTTCGGCATTCTGGGGATAGGGGGCATTACCGCCTTCGTGCTGGGCTCGATGATGCTCTTCGACAGCGACGCGCCCGGCTATCGCATTCCCTGGCAATTGATCGCCGGCGTGACGGTGGCCGGCGGCGGCTTCCTGTTCGTGGTGCTCGATTTCGCGATGCGCGCGCGGCGGCGTCCGCTGGTGAGCGGCCGCGAGCAGATGCTCGGCGCGACCGGTGCGGTGCTGGCAGAAACCGAAGGCGGCGCGATGGCGCGCATCCGCGGTGAGGTGTGGAAGGTGCGTGCGAACGCCCCGCTCGGGCGCGGTGACAGGGTGAGGGTGGTTGGCATCGACGGGCTGGTTCTGGCCGTCGAGCCCGCTCCTGCCCAAGGAGATGAAAAATGAACCTCGATTTCGACTGGCTCGGTGGCGGCGTGGTGTTGATTCTGGCGGTGATGTTTTTCTTCTACTCGGTGCGCATCTTTCGCGAATACGAACGCGGCGTCGTTTTCACGCTGGGGCGCTTCTGGCAGGTCAAGGGGCCCGGGCTGGTCATCATCATTCCGGTCATCCAGCAGGTGGTGCGTGTGGACCTGCGCACGGTGGTGCTCGAGGTGCCCACCCAGGATGTGATCTCGCGCGACAACGTGTCGGTGAAAGTCAGCGCCGTGGTGTATCTGCGCGTCATCGATCCGCAAAAGGCGATCATCCAGGTGGTCGATTACCTCAACGCCACCAGCCAGCTCGCACAGACCATGCTGCGTTCGGTGCTGGGCAAGCACCAGCTCGACGACATGCTCGCCGAGCGCGAGAAGCTCAACATGGACATCCAGCAGGCGCTCGATGCGCAGACCGACTCCTGGGGGATCAAGGTCACCAACGTCGAGATCAAGCAGGTTGACCTGACCGAGTCCATGATACGGGCGATCGCCCGGCAGGCCGAAGCCGAGCGCGAGCGGCGCGCCAAGGTGATCCATGCCGAGGGCGAGCTGCAGGCATCCGAAAAACTGTACCAGGCGGCGAAGATCCTGGCGCAGGAGCCGCAGGCGATCCAGCTGCGCTATCTGGAAACGTTGACCGTCATCGGCGCCGACAAGAATACGACGATCGTGTTTCCGCTCCCCCTGGACCTGCTGACGCCCTTCCTTGATAAAGTGAAGCAGACCGCCTAGATCGAAGGCGGCGGAAGTCCTCTGGTCCGTTGCCGATCGCGGGGACATGATAAAAAACCGGAAGCGGTTCGCGGACAGCCTGTCGCCGGCGCGCCCGCAGTGACGGCGGCTTCGAATTCAAGGAGGATGAAATGAAAGTGGCTTTCTGGCCCTATCTGGCCAAGGCGGAAATGCTGGAACGATTCGGCAGCATTGCCGGACTCGAGCTCGCAGTCGTGGAGGGCATCGAAAGTCTGACTGCCGCCCTTGCGGGGGCGGAAGCGCTGGTGATAAGCCAGACGGCCTACGATGCCCGGGTCGCAGAGGTGCTGCGGGCGCACGGCAGGCAACTGCGCTTCATACAGCTGATGAACGCCGGTTATGACGGGCCGCTCAAGCATGGCGTGCCGCCGGGGGTGCTGGTGGCCAAGGCCGGCGATGCCTGGTCGCCGGGCTTGGCCGAGCACGCCCTCGCACTGATGCTGGCGCTCGCCAAGTGCGTGCCGCAGATCCTGGAAAACCAGGCCAAGCACGGCTGGGAGCGAAAATTCACCGCGCGCATGGACGGCCTCGATGGCAAGACCCTGGCCATCATCGGCTACGGCAGCATCGGCCACGAGGTCGCCAAGCGCGCCGGGGCGTTTGGAATGCATGTGATCGGCGTGTCGCGAACCGCCAAGCCCAAGCCGCAGGCCGATGAAGTGCAACCGGTGAGTGCCCTGCATGCGGTGCTCGCGCGCGCCGATGTCATCGTGCTCGCAGCGCCGCTGACCGCGGAGACCCGGCACATGATCGATGCCAGGGCGCTGGCCTTGTGCAAACCCAATGCGGTATTGATCAACGTGGCGCGCGGCGGACTGATCGATCAGGCCGCGCTTGGCGCGGCGCTTGCGAACGGCACCATCGCCGCGGCGGGCATCGACGTGACCGACCCCGAACCGCTGCCGCCCGATCATCCGCTGTGGTCGAGTCCCAACCTGATCATTTCACCGCATGTCGCCGGATCGTGCGGTGCGCGCGGCCGCGAGCGCCTGGCCGATTTCGTCGCTGAAAATGTGGGGCGCTTCGTGGCGGGGGAGGCTGTTACGCATACGGTGTCCATTTAACCGGATAGGGCCGGTCTCTTTAACGTCCCTTCCGCTTTGGCGCAGTCGTGGCCAAATCGGGGGTAAGCGTTCGCAAATACCCGGGCATCTCCTGACGCAATATTTGCCGCAAGATTTTTTCGGTAACGGGCTGGTCGCTCTGGGAGAGATATGCACGAAGCGCTTCGTTCATCATGGTCTGGTACCCGGCCCCGGCCTGTGTTGCTCGCGCACGAAATTCATCGAGTACCGTGTTATCGATGAAAATGGAAATTCGCGTCTTTCCCTTTTGAGGAAGAACCGCGCCGCGCTTGCCTTTTGAAAAATCGTGCTCAGCTTTCATAAAGTTTGCGTTCTTTCCTTGTCGCGAGACGCGCAGAGATCAATCGGAATTCTTCGCCGTGCTTCTTCAGGTTTATCGCCGCTTTGGCGGGGTCGTATTTAAACCGCATGTTGCATCGGTATATATATTATATGCATATAACAAAAGATGGAAGGGCCCAGGGCAATTCCGGGCAGGTTTATTGCCCATGCTGTCTCGAACGACTTTGCAACCCTGTTCGTTGACAACTGAATCTCAGGCACAAAAATGGTAATCGTCGAATCGGAGAATCCAGCGATCCACCAAAGGTTGTCAGCCGATCAGGCGGTGATGCGTTACAGACCTGAGAAGCTTCCAGTCGGTGGGGCTTTCTTGACCAAGATTAAGAGTTAAATTGAAAATCAAGACCAGCATCACTCTTCCATCCGCATTGAGGGATCAATGAGGTCATCACCGTTCTCCCTCGACCGGATCGAGAACCGAATCCTTCTCTTGCGTGGCCAGAAAGTCCTGCTCGACGCCGATCTTGCCGCGCTCTACGAGGTCACCACTAAACGCTTCAATGAGCAGGTGCGCCGCAACACGAAGCGCTTTCCCGCCGATTTCATGTTCCAGCTCTCCCAGGATGAATGGATCTCTTTAAGGTCGCAATTTGCGACCTTAAAAGAAGGGCGCGGCCAACACCGCAAGTATCTGCCCCACGTGCGCGTGCAGTACGTCGGCGATGTCCCCCAGTTTGTCATCCAATCGGCCGGTGGCGCGTTACCGTCAATAGCAGAGTCACATAGGCAACGCATTCAGAATATGCCGATTGGCAGCCAGAAACCCTCGCCCAGTCCCGAAAATCCCGCGCCGTTGATCTATCTGCTGCGAGGAGAAAAGGTGCTTCTTGGCGAGCACCTTGCCGACCTTTATGCGGTGCCGGTCAAAGTCCTTAACCAGGCAGTCAAGCGAAACATTGATCGCTTTCCCGAAGACTTCATGTTCCAGCTTTCCCGGGACGAAATGCATGCCGTCCTCCGATCAAGGTCACAAATTGTGACCTTGAAGCGTGGTCAAAATATAAAGTACCTTCCCTATGCGTTCACCGAACAGGGAATCGCCATGCTCTCCAGCGTCCTGCGCTCGCCACGCGCACTCGAGGTGAACATTGCCATCATGCGCACCTTTGTGCGGTTGCGGCGGCTCATGGACTCGAATCGCCATCTCGCGCGGAAGATCGAGGCCATGGAAGAGAATTACGACGAGAAATTCGCGGTCGTCTTCGATGCCATCAAGAGACTCATCGCCGAGGATGAAAGCCGCAAAGTCAGGCCTAAACGTCCCATCGGCTTTCTTCCCTGATGCCTGGTCAGGCAGCCGGAACAATTGAGACTGTTGCGATAGGTGATGGCAGCAAGTTGCCGCACGGTTCAGACTAAACTAAACTGGACTAACTCAATGGGAGCGAGCCATGCAAACAGTCAACATCCATGAAGCCAAAACGCACCTTTCCAGGTTGGTGGAGGAAGTCAGCAAGGGGAGCGAAATTCTCATCGCCAAATCCGGAAAGCCGATGGCAAAACTCAGCGGCATCAAAGCTGCAAAGCCCAGGCGCAAGCCCGGTTTCCTGAAAGGGAAGATCAGGATTGCCGAAGATTTCGATGCGCCACTGCCCGGCGATCTGCTGGACGCCTTTGAAGGAAAAGCCTGATGCGCTTGTTGCTGGATACCCATATTTACCTGTGGTATCTGGCCGCGTCGCGCAACCTGCCCAAGTCCGTTTTGAATAGAATCGAAATCGCCGATGTCGTGTACATCAGCGCCGCGTCGATTTGGGAAGCTGGTATCAAAATAAAACAAGGCAGATTGCATGCGGACAGCAAAGATCTTGTTGCCGGCATCGCCTCAAGCGGATTCATGGAATTGCCGATGACCGCAACTCATGGAGCATTGGCCTCCAGCCTGCCGGATCACCATCGCGACCCGTTCGACCGGATGCTCATCGCGCAAGCGATGTCTGAGCCGTTGAAATTGCTTACGTCCGATAAAATGCTGCGCCGGTACTCTGATCTGGTTGAAATCATTTGATGCTGGGGATGCTGCTTTAAAATCGGCTCGCCGGGCGAGGGGCAATTACTTCATCCTTGCCTGAGAGAATGGCGAGCCGGCATCACAAGATAGACTAATATTAATATTGAATATTGCCGATAAGGCACGCCATTAGGTAAATGTATCTATATTTTGTTGCAAATATATATTCCACTCAGGCGCTCCCCCAAACCTCCTGCGCCACCTCCACCGCCAGCCTCAATTTCGCGAACTGTTGTTCCTCTGAAAGAATATTCCCGCCGGTGTGGCTGGCAAAGCCGCACTGCGAGCTGATGCACATCTGCTCGAGCGGCATGAACTTGGCCGCCTCGTCGATGCGTCGCTTCAAGTCGTCCTTTTTCTCCAGTTCGCCGAATTTGGAGGTGATGATGCCGAGCACGATGCGCTTGCCCTTGGGCACGAAGCGCAAGGGGCGGAAATCGCCCGAGCGCGCGTCGTCGTATTCGAGGAAGAAGCCGTCGATCTTCAGTTCGTTGAACATTACTTCGGCCACCGGCTCGTAGCCGCCTTGCGCGTGGCCGCGTGACAGCGAATTGCCGCGGCACAGATGCACGCTGATCGCCATGTCGGCGGGGCGATCCTTGATGGCCTCGTTGATGAAGCGCGCGTACAGGTGCGGCAGCCTGTCCGGGTCCTCGCCCAGCGCCTTGACGCGCTCGCGCAGCTGCGGGTCGCACAGATACGCAAGGTTGGTGTCGTCCAGTTGCAGGTAACGGCAGCCGATTGCGGCCAGGTCCATGATCTCGTTGCGCCAGACTGCGGTTAGGTCGCTGAAAAAGGATTCCATGTCCGGATAGACCTTGGCATCGACGCCGCCGCGGCCGCCGCGAAAATGCAGCATGCTCGGCGAGGGCACCATCACCTTGGGCGTGCGCTTGGTGATGCTTTTCAGAAATGCGAAATCGTTGTGCTGGATGCCGCCGGCCGGCCATTGCAGCTTGGCAATGGTCTTGGGTGTCGGGGGCTGCCAGTTCTTCACCACGCCGCCCACCGGCGTGATTTCCTGCTGCTGGTGTCCGGTGGGTATCGATTCCTGTATGACCCCGCCGATCGAGGTGAGGAAGTCACCCGACCACGAGGTGCGCCGGAAATCGCCGTCGGTGATCGACTGGATGCCGGTGTCTTCCTGGCGCTGCACCGCAATGCGGATCAGCCGGTCCTCGACCTCGCGCAGCTGCGCCGAGGTGAATTCGCCTTTGGCCTTTTTTTCGCGCGCGGCTTTCAGTTCTGGAGGACGCAACAGGCTGCCGACCTGGTCGGCGCGGAAGGGCATATTTTTTTCGGACATGAGATTCCCGGAGATAAGGGGTTGATCGGTATTCAGGGGGTGACGCAGGCCGCGATTCTACAATGCCGTTGCGCCGCCAGCGGGCTACAGGGGCGCGATTTCCCCGTCGGCAAGCGGGCCTCTTGCAGCGCAGCGGACGGCTTCCTCGATCTGTCCGATATCGGAGAATCCCACCAGCGCGGTCGACACCTGCGGGTTCGACAGCGCGAAGCGGATCGCTGCCTCGACCGGCGGCAGCCTTGTCGGGGTCGCCCGTGCCAGTGCGCCGGCTTCGAGGACGCGAACCGCTATGGTGCCCATGCCGTTCGCTGCCGCGCGCGCGCCGGCCAGGCCGTAGTCGCGCACCGAGGCGTCGGACGGGGTCTCCCAGGCGCTGCGGTTGCTGAGGCTGTAGTGCACCAGCACCGTGTCAAAGACAGCGCTGTCAATCATGTTGCGCGCGAGCAGCGCGTCGCCGCCGAAGGCACAGCAGCCGAAGTGAGCGACCTTGCCCTGCGCGTGCAGCGCGCAAAAGGCGTCCACCACGCCGCGCGACCCGAGTATGTCCTGCAGCGACAACTGCGCGCCGCTGCCGATATCGGGCCTGAGCGCGCGCTCGGCGCCGACGCGGTTGTGCAACTGGATGAGATCGATGCGCTCGCGGCGCAGCCGCCTGAGGCTGCCCTCGACCGAACGGATCACCGCGCCGTAGATGTCATCGAGCTCGTTGAAGTTCAGCGCGACCTTGGTGGCCAGCGTCACCTCGGGCCGCAGTTGGTGGAGTACCGCGCCCAGGTTGCTCTCCGAGGCGGTGTCGCCGTAGACCGGTGCGGTGTCAAAGTGGCTGATGCCCAAGTCCACCGCGCGCGCCACGGCTTCGCGCTGCAAGGCTGGCGCATCGCGCGTGAACAGGCCCGCCACCATGCCGCAGCCGAAGCCGATTTCGGAAACCTGCAGGCCGGTGCGTCCCAGCGGGCGCTTATTCATGGTCACCGGACAATGGCCGGGTGCTCCGGGCATTCGCCATTCACCTCGAACCCGCCGGACCGACAATGGCGATCTTCAGCGGCGGGCCGTCGGCGGCGGGCGCGATGGCGGCGAGGGCTGCGCAAGCGAATACGGCAATGCCCGGCAACAGCATGCGTCGGTTCGATTCCATTCCTACCCCCACAGAGGATGGCAATCGGGAATTGTAGCGGAACGCAGGCACAGCACCGTCGTCAATGGGTATAGTCGCGGCTGGCAGAAATAAAAATTTGAGCAAAGGTCATTGAGACATGAATGCAAAGGACAAGCGCGACCCGACTGCCGCGGCCATCACCCACGACCAACCGGTCGCCGCTGCGGCGCCGTTGCAGTTCTGGGGCTCCGATGCGATGGCCGAAATGCTGCGTGCGCTGGATATTCCCTATCTGGCCATCAATCCGGGCGCGAGCTACCGCGGGCTGCACGACAGCATCGTCAATTACCTGGGCAACACCCGGCCGCAGATGCTGCTGTGCCTGCACGAGGAGAGCGCCGTGGCCATTGCGCACGGCTATGCCAAGGTGACCGATCGCATGATGGGCGCGGCGGTGCATTCCAATGTCGGCCTGATGCACGCCACCATGGCCATCTTCAATGCCTGGTGCGATCGCGCGCCGCTTCTGGTGCTGGGGGCCACCGGACCCTGGGATGCCGCCAAGCGCCGCCCCTGGATCGACTGGATCCACACCATGAGCGACCAGGGCGCGATGGTGCGCGGCTTCACCAAATGGGACAACCAGCCGGGCTCCCCGGTGGCGGCCCAGGAGGCTTTGTTGCGCGCGGCACAGATTGCCAACACCGCGCCTCGCGGTCCCACCTACGTCAACCTCGACGCGGCCTTGCAGGAGCAGAAACTCGACGCGCTGCCGTTGCTGCCGGATGCAAAACGTTACCTCGCGCCGCAGGCCGTCATGCCGGCGCCGCAACTTTTGGAAGCGGCGGCCAAGCTGCTCTCGGGCGCAAAGAATCCGATGATTCTTGCCGGCCGCGTGTCGCGCAGCGAGACCGGCTGGGCGGAGCGCGTCGCGCTGGCGGAAAAACTTCAGGCTCGTGTTTTTACCGATGGCAAGACCGCGGCGGCATTTCCCACCGACCATCGGCTGGCTGCCTCGACACCCGAAACCTTCTTTCCGCCGGATGCCGCGAAGCTGCTGCGCGAAGCCGATGTGGTGCTGTCGCTGGACTGGGTGGACCTGGCCGGCACGTTGCGCGCGGCCTGGGGTGCGCAGCCGGTGGGTGCCAAGGTGATACGCGTATCGCCCGATGCGCATCTGCATCGCGGCACCAGCATGGATTACCAGGGCCTGCCGCCCGCGGATGTGTATCTCATGTGTGAACCCGACGCGGTCGTTCCCGCGCTGCTGGCTGCCGTGACAGCGCGCCCGGCGGTCGGTCTGCCCGCTGCGCCTGCGGCGCCGGCCGATGATGGCAAGCTCAGTGTTGCGGCGGTAGCGCGTGCATTGAATGCCGCGAGCGGCGACCGCGACCTCTGCCTGACGCACCTGCCCTTGAGCTGGAACGGCGCCTACCGCGCCTTCCACCATCCGCTCGATTATCTCGGGCAGGAGGGCGGCGGTGGCGTCGGTGCCGGGCCCGGCCTGACCGTGGGCGCGGCGCTGGCGCTCAAAGGCAGCGGCCGCATCCCGGTGGGGATGCTGGGCGACGGCGATTTCCTGATGGGCGCCACCGCGCTGTGGACCGCGGTGCATTACCAGTTGCCCTGCCTGTTCCTCATCTGCAACAATCGCTCGTTCTTCAATGACGAAGTGCATCAGGAGCGGGTGGCAAAAGAACGCTCGCGGCCGGTGGAAAACAAGTGGATCGGCATGCGCATGACCGATCCGGAGATGGATCTGGCCATGATCGCGCGCGGGCAGGGGGCCGAAGGCATCGGTCCGGTCAGGCATATCGAAGACCTCGCCAAGGCGATAGAATCCGGTATCAGGCTGGCGAGCGAAGGCAAGGTCTGCGTAGTGGACATCCGAGTTTGAAGCGAAGGATATTGATGTAATGAGCACATCCACCCAACCGGCCACGACCACGCTGCGAGGCGCCGATGTCATCGCCGCGATCAAGCGCGCGGGAGTCCGTTTCGTCGTGGCATTGCCCGACAGGACCATTTCGGAAAAGGTCCTCAAGCCAATGCTTGCGGACCCTGAGTTCAAAGTGGTGCAGGTCTGCAAGGAAGACGAAGGCATTTCCATCTGCTCTGGGTTGTATGCGACCGGGCATCGTGCGGTGATGATGATGCAGCACACCGGCCTGCTCGATTCGGTCAACGCGCTGCGCGGCGTTGCCATGGAAGGAAAAAATCCGGTCTGCATGATTGTCGGCCTGCTCAACAAAGGCCAGCCCGGGGTCGCGCCGAAGGATTCCAAGGCCTACGGCGTGAGGATCGTGGAGCCGGTGCTCGACGCGCTGGGGATCACCCACCAGCTGGTGGAGACCGCGGGCGACGTGGAGAAAATCGCGCCGGCCATCGAGAACGCCTACGCGACCCAGACGCCGGTCGTGTTGATGATCGGAACGGAGCCCCAGTGATGGCGATGAAACGGGATCAATGTCTGAAGGTGCTGGCGCGCCATCGTACCAACGAGATTGTCGTCGCCGTCTACATGGCGGCCCAGGAATGGGTGCAGATCAGCCCCAGCGACCTGAACTACACTTTCACCGGTGCGATGGGGCAGGGTTCGTCGCATGCGCTGGGCATCGCGCTGGGTCGACCGGACAGGCGCGTAGTGGTCCTGGACGGCGACGGCAGCCTGCTGATGAACCTGGGTTCGCTGGTCACCATCGGCAACGCGGCGCCGGCGAATTTCATCCATATCCTGTGTCGCAACGGCACTTACGAGACCAATGGCGCGGTCGGACTGCCGGGCGGGGAAAAAGTCAGTTTCACCGGCTTCGCGCGCGACGCCGGTTATCGCAAGGTTTTCACCATCGACACGCTGGACGATTGGGAGCGCCAGATTGGCGGCCTGCTGCGCGAGGAGGGGCCGATATTCGTGGAAGTCCGCGTCGAGCCGGGTGACAAATATCCGGAAGATTTTGCGCGCCTGTATGCGGTGAAACAGCGCGACGCTTTCCGGCGGGCCGTCCTCGGCAACTGAATTGCCGCGGCCGGCCTGACATGCAGCGGCCGCAGGCTACTCGAACTTGATGTCAGCCGCCTTCACCGCCGCCGTGAAGCGCTGTAGATCGTCTTTGACGAACTGCACGTAGTGGTCGGTGCCGTTTTCGACCAGTTCCATGCCCATGCTCGCCATGCGTTCGGCCACATCGGGCTCGCGCAGCGCCTTGGCTACCGCGCTTTGCAAGGTGGTCACGATGGTCCTGGGCAAGCCGGCGGCGGCCTGAAGGCCCATGGTGGTGGATACGTTGAAACCTTTCAGCCCCTGTTCGTCCAGGGTGGGCACATCCGGCATGGATTTCGAGCGTTGCGCCAGGCTGATGCCGAGGACCCGCAGCTTGCCGGCGCGAATCGACTGGGCGACATTGGGTATGCCTGAAAATCCCGCCTGCACCTCGCCGGCCAGCACCGCGGCAACCAGCGGAGAACCGCCCTTGTAGGGCACGTGCAGCATCTTGGTGCCGGATTCAAGCTCCAGGATCGCCAGCGTGAGGTGATGAATCGAGCCGATTCCCGCCGAACCGAAGTTGACCTGTCCGGGACGGGCTTTGGCGAAGCTGATGAACTCCTGGAGATTCGCGGCGGGCACACTGGGATGGGTGATGAGAACGGTGGGCACGCTGGCCAGCCCCGTAATAAAGGTGAAGTCGCGCAGCGGGTGGTAAGGCAGTTTGGGATTGATCGCCACGCCGATGGCCATCGACCCGGATTCGCCAAAGAACAGCGTGTAGCCATCCGGTGCTGTCTTTGCAATGCCGATGGCCGCGGAGATGCCGCCCGCGCCGGGCTGATTGTCGACCACCATGGAGGCGCCCAGCGCGATCTGCAATTTCTGCCCGAGCATGCGGGCAAGCACATCGGGATTGCCCCCGGGCGCGGCCGGCACCACCAGGCGCACCGGCTTGGATGGATAAGGGGCTGCGCCTTGCCCGCTGGCGGCGAGGGGAACGGCGAGGACGAATGCAGCAAGAGCGAGACTGAACTTCATGATATCTCCTATGTGGCAACGACAGCCATTATGCCGATCCCCAGATTTCCTCGGCCAGACGCACCACCAGAGAAAGTTTCTGTTCCTGAATCCGGGGGCTGATGGGATTTCCGCTATCGACGCTGGCAAACCCGCACTGCGGGCTGACTGCCAGCCTGTCGATGTCCACGTAGTGGCTGGCCTCGTCGACGCGCTGCTTGAGCTCGTCCATGGCTTCGAGCTTGTCGCTTTTGCTCGAGACCAGGCCCAGAACCACCGATTTGCCGGGAGGCACAAGGCGTAGAGGGGCGAAGCCGCCTGCTCTGGGGGAGTCGAACTCGAGATAAAAGAAATTGATGGCAAGGGCATTGAACAGGCGCTCTGCCACCGACTCGTAGCTGCCCTCGGCGTGCCAATGCCCGCCGCGGTTGCCGCGGCACAGGTGCATGCCGATGCTGAGAGATTCCGGGAGTCCCTGCAATACCCGGTTGGTGATTTCGATATAACGATCAATCAGTGCGGACCAGTCTTCGCCGCGGGCCGCCAGCGTTGCCTGCACCGCCGGATCGCCGAATTTGGCGAATGCCGTCTCGTCGATCTGCACATAGGTGCAACCTGCCGCGGCGAGAGCGAGCAACTCGGCGCGAAACGCTGCCACGATGTCGTCCCAGAATTGGTCGACGTCGCGGTACGCCTGGGCCGTGACGGCGGCATTGCCGCCGCGGAAATGCAGCGCGCAGGGGCCGGGAATGGTGATCTTGGGCAGTGCGCTGGCGTGCCTTTTGAGGTATTCGAAATCAGCGACATGGATGGGCTTGTTCCAGCGGATCCTGCTCTTGATCATCGCAACCGGTTGCGCCCCTCTGCCACCGGCACCGGTCGAAGGATCCGAATCTATGCTGATGTCCCCGAGCTGGGAGAAGAAAAAGCTGTGATAGGAAGCGCGCCTGAATTCCCCGTCGGTCACCAGCTTCAGGCCCAGGCGCTGCTGCAAGGCGATGGCTTCACGGATGGCCTGGTCCTCTGCCGCCGCGAGCGCCTGCGCCGTCGTGCCTCCGCTGGCATGATTTGCTCTGGCATCGAGGAGTGCCCTTGGTCGGAGCAGGCTGCCGATATGCTCGGCACGAAACGGAGGGGATTTGCGCATCATGGGCCTTATGCTTCTGGAAGTGCTTGGCCCGTAGAGTAGGCCAAACAGTGCCGATTGGGGCGGGAAAATCGGGGCGGGAAAATCGGGGCAAGGAGATCCGGGCGCGATGCGTCCTGGCCTTCCTGTTGCGATTCGGCTTGGGCGCTCACGCGCGGATGCATCGCGGATGTAATATCGACCTGTTGCGCGGCAATCCGGGCGCGCATTGAAACACGGCAATTCAGGGAGAACATTTCACTATGAGAATTTTCAACGTCGCAACCCGATTCGCGTTGGCCTGTGTGCTGACACTATTGGCAGGCTGGAGTGCCGCGCAGTCGTCTTTTCCAAGCAAGCCGATCCGCTTTCTCATCCCCTATCCTCCAGGAGGCGGCACCACCGTGGTCGCCCACCTCATCGGACCGAAGCTCACCGAGATCTGGGGCCAGCCGGTGGTCGTGGAGAACCGGCCCGGCGGCAACACCGTCATCGGGCACGAAGGGCTGCTGCGCTTGCCGCCGGACGGGCACACCATCGTGATGTCGAGCAGCACCTTTGTGCTCAACTCGCTGCTGCTGCGTCTTCCCTACGACTCCTTTACGGATTTCGCGCCGCTCACCACGCTCTACAACAGCGAGCAGGTGCTGACAATGACCCCCTCGCTGCCGGCGAATAATCTGAAGGAGTTGATCGCGCTGGCCAAGGCCAAACCGGGGACCCTCAATTACGCCACGGTCAGCAGCGGTGGAACGACACACCTGGCCTCCGAGCTGCTCAACATGATGGCGGGGATCAACACGCAGCAGGTGAACTACAAGGGGGCCGGGCCGGCCTTGACCGACCAGATTGGCGGCCACGTGCAGCTTTCCTTTACCGCCGTCGCCGCGGCGCTGAGTTACATCAAATCCGGCAAGCTGCGGGCAATCGCCATTTCCGGCGACAAGCGCACGCCGGCGCTGGCCGAGGTGCCGACCTTCGCCGAGGCCGGCCTGCCGGGATTCGAGGCAACCCTCTGGTTCGGGGTTCAGGCGCACGGCGGAACACCGAAGCCAATCCTCAACCGGCTCTCGGCGGACCTCGCGCGAGTGATCAACCTGCCGGATATCAGCGAAAAGCTGGTAAGCGAGGGGACGGACCCTTACGTCATGACCCCCGAGCGGTTCGCCGCGCGCATGAAAGCGGACGCCGTGACCTACGCCCGAGTCATCAAGACCGCCAACATCAAGATGGATTAGCGGCCAAGGTTTCATTTGCCGGCGCAATCGGATTGCGCGCATTTGCATCAAGAAGAGGAGAAATGATGAAATTCCGGATAGTGAAAATTTTGCTTCTGCCGGCGTTTGTCGGCGCATTCCTGGCAGCCTGTGCGGGCATGGCGCCCAGGGGCGTTGTCGAACAGGGCGCGAAATGGGAGGAGATATCCCGCGCCGGCCGCGTGTTTGGTGAAGGGGTGGTGGCCGCGAAGGATGGCAGGCTGTACATCAGCGATATCTTTCCCACCGCGGCGATAAAGGAAAACAATCCGGGCGGGACCATCTGGCGCTACGACCCGGCCACCGGGCAGGCCGAGAAGTACATGGAACCGAGCGGAATGGCCAACGGCCTGCACGTGGACAAGGACGGTGACCTGATCATTGCGCAGGGCGCCGACACCGGCGGACGCGCGCTGCTGCGGCGCAATCCGGCCACCGGCGCCACCGCCGTGGTGGCCAATGCCTATCAGGGTAAAAAGCTCAATTCCCCGAATGATGTGACCAGTGATGCGCAGGGTCGTATCTATTTCACCGATGCGCGCTACATCAGCATGGACGCGATGGAACTGCCCAACGCGGTCTATCGCGTGGATCGCGACGGGAAGATCACGCAAATCATTGCCGACCTGTGGCGGCCCAACGGAATCGAAGTTTCCCCCGACGGCAAGCGCCTGTACGTCGCCGACAATGGTTCGAAACAACTGCCCATCAATCCTGTCGGTCCGGCCAAAGACCGCTTTGACGTTCCCGCCGGCGGCGGCGGGGTAGTCGCCTACGACCTGGACGCCGGCGGCAATGTGTCCAACGGCAGGATGATCCTTCGCAACGAGGAAATCGGTCCCGATGGCATGGCCATGGACAGCGACGGCAACCTCTATGTCGCGATGCATAACGGCAACCCGAAAGCGCCCAAGGCCGACATCGTGGTGCTCAACCCGGCAGGCGAGATCATCGAGCACTTGACGGCGCCAGCGGGCATGCTCAATACCCAGCTCGGATTCGGTCGCGGTGCGGATGCCGGCACGCTTTACATGACGCGGGCGCTGCCCTGGGGGCTGTACCGGATCAAGACCGTAAGACGCGGCCATTATTTCAATTGACCGGCGTGTCACCGGCCGGCATCTTCCGGTGCCGGCGACCGGCCTGAAGCGTGACTGAGGACCGTGCGTTGGCGCCGGTATCGACCGTGCGTTGGCGCCGGTATCTTTTGCGCGGCACGGATGAGCGGTCCGGTATTGGCGGCAGATACCGATGCCTGCGAAAGGCTGGGAGGCGCCGCGGGGCTTGCTTGGCACAGGTTATAGTGTGAATTCAGTCCACCAAGCAAGGATCGCCCGATGACCTCCCTTCCGCTGACCTCCCTTGTCACCCTGCTGGTGACTTTGCTTATGTTCGCTACCGCGATCAATGTCGGCCGGGCGAGGCAACGCTACGGCGTCCAGGCACCCGCGACGACGGGGCATGAAATGTTCGATCGAGCCTTGCGTATCCAGATGAACACCCTGGAGAGCGCCATGGCGATGCTGCCGGCCCTCTGGATTTATGCGGTATTCATCGGCGACCGCGGGGCGGGTGCCATGGGAGGCATCTGGATCTGCGCCCGCATCTGGTACGCCTTGGCTTATCAGAAGGATCCTGCAAAGCGGGGCGGCGGATTCGGCCTGGGCTTTCTGGCTTTTGTGGGGCTGTGGCTCGGGGCGTTATGGGGTGTGGCGAGGGTCATGATGCATTGACGCGGCAAGGTCCTTTCACCCGGGCCGGCATGCCGGCGCCACTCGCGGCGTTGCGGCGAACAGCATCACCGTCAGGCGCGAGCCGTTCAACACCCTCTGATTGAAAGCCGCGAGCGCTGCATGGATATGCAGCGGTTTCATGGTTAGCGAATGCGGGCCGGTTTTTATGTCCTGATTGCTTGCTAAAATGGCCCCGTCATAAACAGGTGGTGCAAACGCCGCCCCACCGAAAGCACAACCGCCGATGAATGCCCGTCTCCGGGAAATCCCCTACAACTACACCTCGTTCTCCGATCGCGAAATCGTGATCAAGCTGCTGGGCGAGGACGCCTGGGCGGCGCTGCTCGAGTTGCGCACGGAACGGCGCACCGGGCGTTCGGCGCGCATGCTCTACGAGGTGCTGGGTGACATCTGGGTGGTGTCGCGCAATCCGTACATCGAAGACGACCTCATCGACAACCCGAAACGGCGCCAGGCGCTGATCGACGCCCTGAACCATCGCCTGAGCGACGTCGAGAAGCGCGGCAGCCAGGCAGGCGACCCGCCGGACAATGCGCGCGATGAAAAGGTGGCCTTTCTGCTCGCGCGCGCGCGCGATGCGGTCAGCAAATTCGCGGCAAAATTCCGCCACACCTACGATCTGCGCCGCAAGGTGGTGAAAACGCTGTCGCGCAGCACCCATCCTGACAATATCCAGTTCGACGGGCTGGCGCGCGTCTCGCATGTCACCGACGCAACCGACTGGCGCGTCGAATATCCGTTTGTGGTGGTCAACCCGGACACCGAGGAGGAGGTCGCCGACATCGTGCGCGATCTCATCGAACTCGGCCTCACCATCATTCCGCGCGGCGGCGGCACCGGCTACACCGGCGGCGCGATACCCCTTACCGCCAACTCGGCCGTGATCAACACCGAAAAGCTGCATACGCTGAGCGAAGTGGAGACGGTCGAGCTTCCCGGTGTTGCCGCAAGGGTCGCCACGGTGCACTGCGGCGCAGGCGTGGTCACCAAGAGCGCCATGGACGTGGCCGAGTCGGCCGGACTGGTGTTCGCCTGCGATCCGACCTCGGCGGATGCCTCCTGCATCGGCGGCAACATCGCCATGAATGCCGGCGGCAAGAAGGCGGTGTTGTGGGGTACCGCCCTGGACAACCTGGCTTCCTGGCGCATGGTCGATCCACAGGGACGCTGGGTTGAGGTGACGCGCCTCAATCACAACCTGGGCAAGATTCATGACGCGCCGCAGGTGCAGTTTTCGGTGCAACGGTACAAGCGCGACGGCAAGACAGCCGATGGCGGCGCGCAAGTCATCGAAGTCGAAGGCCGGCGCTTTCGCAAGGTGGGCCTGGGCAAGGATGTCACCGACAAGTTTCTCGCCGGCGTCCCCGGGGTGCAGAAGGAGGGCTGCGACGGCATCATCACTTCGGCGCGCTTCATCCTGCACCGCATGCCAAAATCGATCCGCACCGTGTGCCTGGAATTCTTCGGCCAGGTGAGCGACTCGGTGCCCAACATTGTCGAGATCCGCGACTACATGGCGGGCAAGCCAGGCGGCGCGGTGCTGGCCGGCCTGGAGCACCTCGACGAGCGCTATATCCGGGCGGTCGGCTATGCCATGAAGGCCAAGCGCACCGATATCAAGTCCGGCCGGCCCAAGATGGTGCTGATCGGCGACATTGTCGGCGATGACGACAATGCCGTCGCGCACGCGGCATCGCACGTGGTGCGCATGGCCAACGCGCGCGGTGCCGAGGGGTTCATCGCGGTGTCGCCCGAGGCGCGGCGCACCTTCTGGGCCGACCGCAGCCGCACCGCGGCCATCGCGCGGCACACCAATGCGTTCAAGATCAACGAGGACGTGGTGATTCCGCTGGAGCGCCTGGGCGATTACTCAGATGGCATCGAGCGCATCAACATCGAACTCTCGATCCTCAACAAGCTGCGCATGCTCGATGCCTTGCACGGTTTTTTTACCGCGGGGGGGCTGCCGCTGTACCAGCCTGGCCTGGAAAAGCCCATGCCCGCCGATGAAATCCTGGGCGACCGCGTCGAGCGCGCGCTGGCGTTGCTTGCCGCGGTTCGCGGGCGCTGGCAGTGGATGCTGGACAATCTCGATGCGCCGGCAAATTCTCCGGATGGACTGGGCGCATTGCCGCAAGCCATGGTGCCGCGTCCCGCGGCCACCGTGTTCCAGGTGGTGCAGGACCACAGCGTGCGGGTGTCGTGGAAAGAAGAGGTGCGCGAGGCCCTGTTCAGCATTTTCGACGGCAGCGCCTTCAAAACCATCCTTGCGCGCATCGAAACCCTGCACACCGAGGTGACGCGCGGCCGTGTGTTCGTGGCGCTGCACATGCACGCGGGCGACGGCAACGTGCACACCAACATTCCGGTCAACTCCGACAACTACGAAATGCTGCAGGAGGCCACGCAGGCGGTGGCGCGCATCATGCGCCTGGCCAAGAGCCTGGGCGGGGTGATCTCGGGCGAGCACGGCATCGGCATCACCAAGCTGGAGTATCTGGAAGACCACGAAGTCGAGGCCTTCCGCGCCTACAAGGAAAAAGTCGATCCCGAGGGCCGCTTCAATGCCGGCAAACTGCTCGCGGGGGGCGACCTGCGGCACGCCTATACGCCCTCGTTCAGCCTGATCGGCACCGAGTCGCTGATCCTCGAGCAGTCCGATGTCGGGCAGATCGCCGATTCGATCAAGAGCTGCCTGCGCTGCGGCAAGTGCAAGCCGGTGTGCGCCACGCATGCGCCGCGCGCGAACCTGCTTTATTCGCCGCGCAACAAGATTCTCGCCACCTCCCTGTTGATCGAGGCCTTCCTCTACGAGGAGCAGACACGCCGCGGCATTTCGCTCAAGCATTTCGACGAGTATGGGGATGTCGCCGACCACTGCACCGTGTGCCACCGCTGCGAGAAGCCCTGTCCGGTGGACATCGACTTCGGCGATGTGTCGGTGGCGATGCGCAATTTCCTGCGCAAGCAGGGCAAGCGCCGCTTCAATCCGGGCACCCGCGCCTCGATGCTGTTCCTCGGTTTGAACGATCCGAACGCGGTGAAGGTGGCGCGCGCGCTGATGATCGGTCTGGGCTACAAATTGCAGCGCATGGCCTACAAGGTCGCCAGGGCGCTGGGTATTGCACAAAAGCAGACGCGCCGGCCGCCTGCGACCACCGGGCACACGCGCGTGACGCAGCAGGTGATCCATTTCATCAACAAGCCCATGCCGGGAGGCCTGCCCAAGCGCACCTCGCGCGCGCTGCTGGGCGTCGAGGACAAATCCATCATTCCGGTGATCCGCAACCCGCTGAAGGTGACCGAGGAGTCGGAGGCGGTGTTCTACTTTCCGGGCTGCGGCTCGGAGCGCCTGTTCGGGCAGGTGGGGCTGGCCACGCAGGCCATGCTCTATGACATCGGCACCATCTGCGTGCTGCCCCCGGGCTACCTGTGCTGCGGTTATCCGCAGACAGCGGCCGGCGACGCGGATGCCGGGCAGAAAATCGTCACCGACAACCGCGTGCTGTTCCATCGCGTTGCCAACACGCTCAATTACCTCGACATCCGCACCGTGATCGTCTCCTGCGGCACCTGCATGGACCAGTTGATGGGCTACGAGTTCGACAAGGTGTTTCCCGGATGCCGCCTGCTCGACATCCATGAATACCTGCTGGAGAAGGGCGTGAAACTCGCCGATGCGAAGGGCGTGCGCTACATGTACCACGACCCCTGCCACTCGCCGATGAAGACCCAGGCGCCGCTGAAAATCGTCAACGAGCTGGTCGGTGGCGGCAAGGCCAACGCGGTGAAACTCGCCGAGCGCTGCTGCGGCGAGTCCGGGACGCTGTCGATGACGCGCCCGGACATTTCCACGCAGGTTCGCTACCGCAAGGAGGAGCTGCTGCAGAAGGAGGTTGCCGCGGTGCGCAAGGGCAACAGCGACGCGGTGAAAATCCTAACCTCCTGCCCCTCCTGTCTGCAGGGACTGGCGCGCTTCGAACCGGACACCGGCGTCAAAGCCGACTACATCGTGGTGGAGATGGCCGAGCGCCTGCTTGGTCCCGACTGGATGAAGGACTACGTCGAGAAGGCCGGCCGCGGCGGCGTGGAGCGGGTGCTCTTTTAGGCGCCTTACTCCGCCTGTATCTTGGCCGCTTTCACGATGCGTCCGACGTTGTCGAGGTCGCGCCGGATGGTGGCGGCGAATTCCGCCGGTGAATTCGGCGGCAGCACCACGAAGCCGATGGCTTCGAGCTTGTCCTTGACTTCCTGTTCGGCCATCGCCCTGTTGATCTCCTCGGCGAGGCGCCGCACGATGGTCTCGGGCAGCTTCGCCGGGCCGAAGTAACCCGACCAGGCCGGCGGCGGCTCAAAACCCTTCAGTTGCTCGCCCACCGTCGGTACATCGGAAAACACGCGAAAGCGTTGCGAGGTGGTCATGCCGAGCAGCTTCAACTTGCCCGCGCGCACCTGCGAAATGAGCGGCGAGAGCGACACCACCGAGAGCGGGATCTGCCCGCCGACCAGGTCGCCCACCGACTGGCTGCCGCTTTTGTAGGGAACGTGCAGAAACTCGGTGCCGGTGAGCATTTGCAGAAACTCCATCGCGAGATGCCCGGTGGTGCCCACTCCCGAACTGCCATAGGCAACCCTGCCAGGCGAGCGTCGCGCCAGTTCGACCAGTTCAGTCATGTTGTTGGCGGCCAGGGACGGATGTGCCGCCACCGCGGTGATGGTGGCAGCCACCTGCGCGAGGGGCGTGAAATCGCGCACCGGATCGTACGGCGTATTTTTGGCCAGAAACGGCCGCACCACGTGGCTGCTCGCGGCGGTCAGCATCAAGGTGTGGCCGTCGGGCGCCGCGCGCGCGGTCATCTCCGCGCCGATCGAGCCGCCGGCAGCGCTCTGGATCTCGGTCACCAGCGGTTGCCCGATGGCGTCGCCGACGCGTTGCCCGATAAGCCGGGCCATCAGGTCGGCGCCGGCACCGACGGTCATGATGACCCGCACCGGCCTGGCAGGATAGGTCTGTGAATGCACCGGCGCGGCAGCGGCGAGCAGTCCGCCACAGAGGCCTGCCGATAACAATCCGGTCAATTTCTTCATGGGGAACTCCTGAAAAGGCGATTGCGAGTGGGGATCCGGAGGATGCGGGAGTCTATTTCATTGCACTGAACGCCGGGCATCGATTGCGCGTTTTGCCTGGCGGCAGAGCGGGCGCGCCCCGTATGCAGTGCATTCATTCAGGCGGAATCCGGTTTTGCGCCGACAGCCTGTGCCAACCGCTGCACCACCACGCAGAACTCGTCCACCGCGTCGGCCTTGAAAATCAATTCGCGTATGCCGGCGCTTTCGGCCTCGGCGCGCAAGGTCTCGTCGATGAAACCCGAGGCGATCGCCACCGGCAGGTCGGCACGGATCGCGCGCACCTCGCGCGCCACGTCCAGCCCCGACATGCCAGGCATGTTGTAGTCAGTGAGAACCAGATCAATTGCCTGCGGGGCGGCGCGCAGCGCCACGAGCGCCTCGTTCTGGTTGGAGTAGCCGCTGACGCGAAAGCCTTGTCGCTCGAGCAGGCGTCGAACCAGGAATACCAGCGATTCATCGTCATCGAGGTAGAGGATGTGCTGGCCACCGTCAAGACTGAGCACCGGCGTCGTACCCGGGGTGTTCTCCACGGGGTCTTCTTGCGGAGCAACCAGGGCGTCTGCAATGGGCAGGTAAACGGCGAAGCTCGTACCCATGCCGGGCTGGCTCTCGACCACGATCGCGCCTTCATGCGCCTGCACCATGCCGTGCACCACCGAGAGTCCCAGTCCGGTGCCCTCCCCCGGGGGCTTGGTAGTAAAGAAAGGCTCGAAGACCCGCTCAAGCGTGGCCGCATCCATGCCCGGACCGTCGTCGCTCACCAGCAGACGAAGGGTTCGGCCAGGATGTTTTTCCTGCATTGCGTGCAACGCCGGATGCGTGGCTGCCAGCGCCGCGTCCAGCATCACCGTGTTCAGGTGCACGGTGATGTGTCCCGGGCTGCCGCGCATCGCCTGCACGGCGTTGGTCGCAAGGTTGATCAGTGCCTGTTCGATCTGGGTGGCATCGGCCAGCACCGCCGGCACCTGCCCATCGCAACGAAGTTCCAGCGCGATGCGCGCCGGCAGCGTGGCGCGCAGCAGGCGCACCGATTCCTCGACAATCGGGACCAGATCAGTGAGCTTGCGCTCGAGGGGCTCCCGGCGGCTGAAGGCAAGAATCTGGCGCACCAGATCGCGCGCGCGCACGCCCGCCTTGCGGATTTCCTCAAGGCTCTCGAGCGCCAGGGGATTGGCGTTCGCGTCCTGGCGTGCCAGGTCGACGTTGCCCATGATGGTGGCAATGATATTGTTGAAGTCGTGGGCGATGCCACCGGCCAGGGTTCCCAGTGACTCCATCTTCTGCGATTGCAAGCGGACTTCCTCCAGGCGTTTGCGCGCGGTGATGTCGCGCAAGAAACTGTAGTAGCGTCCGCCTTCTTCCTGGCGAAAAATCGTGCTGATTTCCACCGGCCAGGTCTTTCCGTCCTTGGTGTGGTGCACGGTTTCAAAGATCCGGGTGCCTTGGTGACCGGATTTCGCCAGGTTGGCGTCGATTTCAACGGAAGTCTGCTTGGCATCGATCTTGAACACGCTCGTGCCCAGGAGTTCTTCGCGGCTGAAGCCCGAACGCTCGAGATAGCGGTCGTTGACCTCCAGAATCCGTCCGGCGCTGTTCAGAACCCAGAAGCCGTCGATGGTGGCATCGACGATGCCGCGATAACGGCTCTCTTGATCGAGCAGCGCCCTTTCGGTCTGCAGGCGCACGGTGATGTCGCTGACGATGGAAAAAAGCAGGGTTTCCTCCCCCATTCCGATGGGTGTTGAACGCACCTCCACCGTCTTGATTTCGCCGCTGGCAATGCGGTGCTGGAAAATGAAGTAATTGCTTTCCTCCTGCAGCGCGTGACTGCGTTCGGCGGCAACCTGTTCCGGTGCAAGGGTATTGATCTGCTGGATCTGCATTGCCCGGAGTTGTTCAAGCGGGTAGCCGTAGAAGCGGGCGGCGGCGGCGTTGGCATCCAATATGCGGCCCGATTGCGGCTCGATCAGCAGCATCACCGAGGCGTTGTTCTCGAACATCTGGCGCAAGCGTGACTCGCTTTGCTTCAATAGATTTTCGGACCGCTTGCGATCGCTGAGGTCAAACAGCGTCACCAGTTGGATGCCCTCCGATGCCGTACCGATAAGGGTGGCGCCCGCCAGGACGGAGCGGGTCTTTCCATCCTTGCAGAATATGTCAACTTCCAGCGGCACGAACTCGGTGTTGTCCCGTTCGGCCTGTTTCATGCGTTCCTGCCAGGCTCGCGCAACCCACTCCCGATAGACCGGCTCGGGATAGGCTTTGGGCCACCACTCTTGCAGTGTGCGGATATCCTCAAGGGTGTAGCCGAAGGTCCGCACGAACGAGGCGTTCAGGTAGGTAATCTTTCCCTGCGCGTCATTCAGGGCGTGGGGCACAGGCGAGGCTTCGATGATGGCGCGGGAGCGGTTTTCGCTGGCTTCAAGCAACGCGATGTTCTGCTCCTGGCGACGCCAGGCACGGCCGATTACCAGTGTAAATAACAGCGACGCCAGTATGAATGCGCCAGCCAGGCCGGACACAAACCACAGCTGATTGCGCCATTTCGCCAGTGACTCCTCTACGTTGACGCCCACGTTAACCGTGAACCCGTATTTTGCGCTGTGACGATAGGAATGCACGCGGCTGACCCCGTTGATGGCGGTGGCGCCGCTGGTGTAAGTGCCTTCCTGTGGGTGTGCTTTCAAGGCCTCCTCGAAAGGCGTTGAAAGTCGCTTGTCGCCGACAGGAATTCTGGTGGAATCGGCCGGCGGGTAGCGCGCAATCAAGGCCCGGTCGGTGTCACGCAGCGAAATGGTGTCGGCCTCGCCCAACTTGATCTGCGACAGCATTTCATCGATCTGATCGGTGAGGATTGCCGCAAAAACCACCCCACCAAAGGATCCGTCCGGTTTGTTGATGCGCCTTGCGAAGGACCAAACCCATTTTTTGGCAATCCGTCCGACAACCGGTTTGACGATGAGCAAACCCGTTTTGCGGTCGTCGCGCAATCGGATGAAATAGTCGCGATCGGCATTGTTGGTCGCGGGCGACAACACGCCGGGCCCATAAATGATATCGCCTCCTTCATTGCTTGCTCTGAAGTAGGACACGATGGGAACGCGCTCGGTCTGCCGCATCAGAACCTGTGTGATCGAATGTCCATCGGGCTTGCCGGTGGAAATTTCCCGGGCAATTTCGTCGGCGCAGGCGAGCAGGGCGACGTCGATGGTGTCGATCATGCCCTCCAATGCGAGGTTCATCGAACGGGAGAAGTTTTGGGTGATAAATTCAGCGCGCAAATCGGCCTGCCGGCGCAAGAACGAGACGGCCGCCGAGGCCGCGATGACGACAGCCACAATGGCGATTGCCACGGCGCCATATAAAAACGCGCGATTTCGCCCGAAAACGCAGGTCGATGACGGGGCGCTTTGCGTTTGCATCGACGCTTCAGATGACTTCATGGTTTGGCCCAAGGGTCTCTAGCCGTCCCCGCAGATATTGCATGGCCTGGAAAATAGGCGGGGAAAATATGAATGCGCTTGTCTTTCGCGATTGCCGATCAAAAAATTCATGGTCCTGAACCCCAGCCCTGATGGCAAATGTGGAAAAGGTGCGCCCAATTGCCGCCTGGCGGTTGATTTTAGTCAAGTGCGGCGGGGAAACTCACCGGGCAACTGATCGGACCCTAATCGCCGCAAACGGGCAAGACGGTCGGATTGACCACTTGCGTTTTCCTGGAAATTAGTGCCCTTTTGATTTCCGACAATACCTCCGGGTACCCAAGGTGTAAACACATAAGTGTGTCGGTGATTCTTGAATTGCCGTCTGTCGGGCACACGCAAAAATGTCTGACAATCAACCACGACAAGCGAAAGGAATTGGCTATGAAACTGGCCGGGAAAGTGGCCGTCATCACCGGTGGCGCGCGCGGCATCGGACATTCGACGGCGGTGAAGTTCGCAAGCGACGGAGCCAAGGTCGCGGTCTGCGATATCAATCCGGAATTGACGCAGGTGACCCTCGGCGAGATTCGCGCCGCGGGCGGGGAGGCCGAGGGCTACCGGGTCGATGTCACCAACAGGGCGGAGATCGCCGCCATGGTGGCCGGGGTCATGGCGAAATGGGGGCGCATCGACTGCGTGGTCAACAACGCCGGCATCGTCATGGATGCGCAGTTGAAAAACATGACCGATGAGCAGTTCGACAAGGTGATCGACATCAACCTGAAGGGGGTCTACAACTGCACCCGGGCGGTGGTGGACATCATGCTTGCGCAGAAATCCGGGGTGATCCTGACGACCTCGTCGGTGGTCGGCCTGTACGGCAACTTCGGCCAGACCAACTATGCCGCGAGCAAATTTGCCGTGATCGGCATGACCAAGACCTGGGCGCGCGAGCTCGGCCGCAAGGGCATCCGCGCCATCGCGGTCTGCCCGGGCTTCATTGCCACGCCGATTCTCAACCAGATGCCGCCCAAGGTGCTTGGTGACATGGCGGCCAAGGTGCCGCTCGGCCGCCTCGGCGCGCCCGAGGAGATCGCCAACGTGTTTGCTTTTCTTGCCTCGGACGAGGCCAGTTACATCAACGGCGCGGTGATCAGCGTCGATGGCGGGATGACGCTCTAGCCCGGCTGGCCTTTGAGTTCCCGCAGCGCCAGGGCGCCCAGATCATGCAATAGGGCCATGTCCGCGGAGCTCATCGCGCGCGGTTGCGTGTCGGCGATGCAAAACGTGCCGATGCAGCGGCCATCCCCGGGCAGCAGCGGGACACCGGCGTAAAAGCGCATGCGGGATCCATCCGGCGCCTTTTCACTGCCGGAAAATCGCTTGTCCTGCAGGGTGTCGGGGACGATGGTTGCAAGTTTCTGCAGCACTACCTGGGAGCAGAAGTCCAAATCGCGCGAGACGTCGCTGGCGTTCGGGCCCAAACGGGATTTGTACCAGTGCCGGTCGCCCTCGACGAGGCTGATCAGCGCAACCGGCACATCGAAGGCGGCCGCGGCAATTCGCGTCAGGCGGTCGAATCTCCCGTCGGGGGGCGAAGCCACGATCGCCTGAGCGTCCGTGCCGCCCTGGCGTGCGTGTTCGTCAGCGGGTATTTCCGCCCTGATCCAGCGTATGGCCGCGCGCAGGGCCCAGGCGCGAATCTTGGTGCGTGCATTGCTCAGCGTAAAAGGGGCCTCCAGCCAATCGGTGGCTATGCCGCTCTCCAGGCTTGCCGGGTGGTTGCCACGGGTCACCAGAATCACCGGAACCTGGATCTTGTCGGTTCCCTCGCCGCTACGCAGGTGGCGGGCGATCTCGATGCCATTCAGTTGCGGCGGATTGTGTTCGATCATCACCAGCGAAGGCTGGTCCTCGAGGACCGCGCGCAGCAACTCTTCATCATCGGAAATCAGGCTGAAGGGGATGCCCTCGATCGCAATGGCCTCGGTCAGCACCTGCACCATTTCGGCGTCGGACAGGTAGAGCAGCACCGGGCGTGCCACGGACGCAACGTCGATCGGCGTTTCGGCGAGGAAGTGGTTTTTTGCCTTCACCGCGGTCCTGTTCGTGTCACCGCGCAGTTCGATGCTCAGGCCCTCGGAGGCGGCCTCGACTTCCAGCGGTGAACCTTCGGCGTCCAGCCGGGCGCGGGTTTCCTCGACGATGCGATCGATGGCGTCGTCATCGCTCAGCGGGTCGTGGTGGGTGAGGATGAGCCGCTTCACGCCGGCATCGCGGCAGACGCGCACGGCGTATTCCGGCGTGCTGTGGCCCCAGCCGATCTTCGATTCGGCATATTGGCTGGCGGTGTATTGGGCGTCGTGTATGACAATATCGGCGCCGGAAATGAAATCCGCATAGCGCCGGTCGATTCCCGTGATTGGCAGCCGCCCGGAACCCAGTGCCGACGAGTGCGGTTCGTGGTCGCAGCAATAGGCGATGCTCGCGCCATCCACTTCAAACCGATAGCCCAGCGTCAATGCCGGATGGTTCAGATAGCGCGTCAGGATGCTGACGTTGTCGATGCTGAAAGCCCCCTCGACCAGGTCGTGATAGCGAAGCGTCGCGGCGAATTGGGACAGCGTGGTCGGGAAGTAGGTATGGTCCATCTGCCCGGCGAGGGTGGCGCGCAGGCTTTGCGACAGTCCCTTGGGGCCATAGATGTTCCAGACGCTGTCGGCGTCGCGGAACGGCGTAAAGAACGGAATGCCCTGAATATGGTCCCAGTGGGTGTGGCTGATGAGCATGTGCCCGTTGACCGTGCCGCGGTTATCGGTCATCAGGTGCTGGCCCAGCAAGGTGCCGCCGGTTCCGCAGTCGATCACGATCAGCGTGCCGGTGTCGGTGCGCAGTTCCACGCAGGAGGTGTTGCCACCATAGCGCAGTGTGGTGGGTCCCGGCTTGGCGAAGGAGCCGCGCGTTCCCCAGAATTTGATTCGCATGCCAGATCACCGGTATTGCGTTGACGTCGCGGCGCAGTTCGGGGCGCCATGCATTCGCTGGAAGGTTACGCGGCTTTAGGCCGCGCTACAACGCGGCCGGAAGCGGCGCTGTTGCAAAATACCTGTTTGCCGGCAACACCCGGGCTGGCGCGCGCCGCTATTCGCCCTGGATTTTGTTGTCCCGGATGATTTTTCCGTTTCTCTCGTAATCAATCCGCAGCTTTTTGGCGAATTCCTGCGGGGTATCGGCGGTGACCAGGGTTCCTGTGTCCTCGATCTGTTTGCGCGCCGCCGGTGCGCGCAGCGCCGCGACGAACTCCGCGTGGAGGCGTCCGATGATGGGTTCGGGAGTGCCGGCGGGGGCGAGCGCGCCGAAGGTGGTGCCTATGTCGAACTCCGGAAAGCCTGTTTCGGCGAAGGTCGGAGCGCCGGGTATCTGCGATGCGCGCGCCGGGCCGCCGACGGCAAGGGCGCGCAGCTTTCCGCTTTTCACATGCGGGGCGGTGAGTTGGATGGAGATCATGATCGAATCGACGCGTCCGGCGACCAACTCGTTCATGACCGCGGCGGCGCCCTTGTAGGGAACGTGCAGGATGTCCGCGCCGGTCTGGGATTTCAGAAACTCCATGGCGAGCTGGTTGGCGGTGCCGGCGCCGGGCGTGCCATAGGTGAGTTTGGAGCTTTTGTTTTTGGCGAGCGCGATGAATTCGGCCAGTGTGTTGGCCGGAACGGCAGCGCTTACCGTCAGCGCGAAGGGCACGGTGATCAGGCGCGTGATCGGTGCGAGGTCGCGGAAGATGTCGTGCCGGATCGCCGCGCCCATCAGGTGCGGCGCGGTGACCAACTGATCGCCGTTGACCAGCAGCGTGTAACCGTCGTTGCCGGCGGCGATGACCGCATCGGTGGCGATGGCGCCCCCGGCGCCGGGACGGTTGAGCATCAGCACCGGCTGTCCCAGGCCCGTGGTGACGCGCGGCAGGATGATGCGCATCACGATGTCGATCGCGCCCCCGGCGGCGTAGGCCACAACCAGCGTGACCGGCTTGGTTGGATAGGTCTGGGCGGTGGCGGGGGCGACGCCGAACGTCGTGGCGAGGGCCAGGGCAAGGAGGCTTGCGATATGGGGCCATCGGAGAAGCAGGTTCATGGCGGGGTCTCCCCAAGGGAATGTAATTGGGAAGTATCGTAACCGAAGGCGAAAACGGGTGTTTCCGGCGAGACACGAATGCAATTGGGCAAGCCTGCCGGACCCTGTCGTTGCGCCTTGCTTAAGGCAGGACCGGGTACCTGGCGCTATACCGGTTTATTTTGG
Organism: uncultured beta proteobacterium; assembly: GCA_903859155.1. Taxonomy (GTDB): domain Bacteria; phylum Pseudomonadota; class Gammaproteobacteria; order Burkholderiales; family SG8-39; genus 2-02-FULL-62-17. Next base: position 21,048 of record CAIOLO010000047.1, on the reverse strand, counting down.
CTGCGAACCCAATTCGCGTTCTTGCGATTGGTCACCAGCGCGAACTGGACTATCCCGATTGACCTGCCTCGCTACCAATACGACATGCTGGGCGGGATATACTTCCGTGCTTAAACTTTGAGTAGCCATGTCAAATTCCACTAGATCACGCATTGGCGATACGCCGGAGGATTTGTTGCGTTCGCCTCTGCCCGCCTCCTCCGGCGGCGCACAGGAGCCGGACGCCGATTCGCACAAGACCGGCATACTTCCCTCTCAGGAGCTGGAGAGCCTGGCTGGCGCAGCGACGGAAATCCGTGCGAGCAAACCCATCCAGCCGGATCAGATTCAGCCGGCCAGTCTCGATCTGCGCCTGGGGCCGGTGGCCTATCGCGTGCGCGCCAGCTTTTTGCCCGGCAAAAACGCCACGGTCAAGGAGCGGCTGCAGGATCTGACCATGCACGAGATGGACATCAGCGGCGGCGCGGTGCTGGAGCGCGGCTGTGTCTACATCGTGCCGCTGCTGGAGAGCCTGGCGCTGGGGCCCCGTACCTCGGCGATGGGCAATCCGAAAAGTTCCATCGGGCGCCTCGACGTGTTTACGCGGCTTATCACCGATTACGGCACCGAGTTCGACCGCGTGCGCGAACAATACTCAGGGCCGCTGTATGCGGAGGTCTCGCCGCGCACCTTCAGCGTGCTGGTGCGCGAGGGTTCGCGGCTGTCGCAGTTGCGCATCCGGCGCGGTGATCCCTCCAGCACCGATGCCAAGCACCGCGAACTGCAGAAGCAACACCATCTGGTGGGCTCCATTCCACTGGAGGACATCCGTGACGGTGTGCCGGTCTCGGTTGACGTGCTGGGCGAATCCTCCGGCGGCATCATCGGTTATCGCGCCAAGAGCCACTCCGGCCTGATCGACATCGACCGCATCCGGCACTACGAGGTGCTGGATTTCTGGGAGCCGGTGCGCGCCCCGCGCAAGGGCGGGCTGGTGCTCGACCCGGCGGATTTCTATATTCTTGCCTCGCGCGAGGCGGTGCGCGTGCCGCCGCATTACGCCGCCGAGATGATCGCCTATGACACCCTGGTCGGGGAGTTTCGCGTGCATTACGCGGGCTTCTTCGATCCCGGATTCGGCGATCCGGAGGCGGGCGGCGAAGGATCGCGCGCCGTGCTCGAGGTGCGCTCGTTCGAAGTGCCCTTCATCATCGAGCACGGCCAGGTTGTGGGACGACTGGTATACGAACGGCTGACCGCCAAGCCCGATGTCTTGTATGGCGGGGGGCTGAAGTCCAACTATCAAAAGCAGGGCATCGCCCTTTCCAAGCACTTCAAGCTGGATTGAGCCGGGCCCGGACACGGATTGATTGATCGGGGGCCGCGTTGTCTTCAGGGCACGCGAAAACAATCAATGAGGGTTAGCAGATGAAGCACCGGCATGGCGATCACGAACATGAGCACGATCATGGCGAGGACCCGCAGGGGCATTCCCACGCGCATGACGTCCCTGGCGGCGGACACACACACCAGGCGCATCTGCCCAGCTTTCACGATTTCATTCCGGAGGCGACGCACCCGCGGATCGTGCCGATACTCGGGCTCGACGCGCGCGAGCACGGCGATGCGGGGCTGGGCAATCCGTTTCTGCGCGAGCTGCTGCTGAACGACTGGGATCGGCTCTACGCCCAACCCTACAAGGGCCTCACCGCCGACGGGCAGGTGCTCACCGGCCTGTATTCGCTCGCTCCGAACGGCGCGCCCGGCGAGGCGATGGTGGCCGCCACGGCGCGCCTGCTGCGCGGCATCAGCACGGATCAGCGTCGCGCACTATGCCTGCCGGTGGACGCGCGCGAGTGGCGGCGCTGGAACAACACCGAGATCTATTTCCACAGGTACGGCCTGCGGCTGGAGGAGCAAACTCCGGCGTTGCGCGATGCCATCCTCGAGGTGGTGCGCGCGAGCCTCTCGGCGAACGGTTACGACAAGGTTCGCGACGTGATGCGGCTCAACCATTATCTTGGCGAACTGGTGGGCAACACCCGGGTGTTCGGCGAGTGGAGCTTCAATTTCACCCTGTTTGGCGAGCCTGCGACGGCCGCTCCCTGGGGATGGCAGTTGATGGGCCACCACCTGGCGCTCAACTGCCTGGTGGTCGGCGGGCAGATGGTGTTGACACCGGCATTTCTCGGCGCCGAACCCAATTACGCCGACACCGGGCCTTTGAACGGCATTCGCATATTTCAGGACGAAGAGCATATCGGTCTGGATCTGATGCGCATGCTATCGGCGGAGCAGCGCGCGCAGGCGGTTCTGCGGCATTCCAATCTCGCCGGCGACCAGCCCCCGGGACGCTACCACCTTGCCGATCAATTGCATCTGGGCGGCGCTTTTCACGACAACCGCGTGGTGCCCTACGAGGGCATCTGCGCCGCCGATTTCGCGCCGGCGCAGAAAAAGCGCCTGATGGAACTGGTCAATGCTTATGTCATGCCGCTGCCCGAGGGGCCGCGCAAGGCGCGCATGGAGGAGGTGGAGCGGCACCTCGCCGACACGCATTTTTGCTGGATAGGCGGCACTGCGGACGAGAGCACTTTCTATTACCGCATACAAAGCCCGGTAGTGTTCATCGAATTCGACCAGCACGCCGGCGTGTATCTCACCAATCCGGAACCGGCAAAGTTCCACATCCACACCATCGTGCGCACGCCCAACGGCAATGATTACGGAATGGACCTGCTGAGGATGCATTACGCGCAGGCGCACCAGGGGCACAAGCCGGGGGAGTCCTAGAGACTGTCCGCACGCGTAGCGTGCAGGTTTTGGCAAGACCTGCACGGACCATAAGCCCAGAGGGCGAAGATTCGAGCATCGGCCAGAGATTCAATAAGCACGGGGGTTTCCAAGGATTGACTCGCATCGACGGCCTTGGCAGCCCGGTGGAACCCGGCATCGACGCTGCGTCCATCCCTGCTCGGGGCAATCGGAAGCGATAATCCGGGGGCATGTCCCGCCTCGACTACGCCGCTTCGATGGTGTGAACATCGAAGGCAACCTTGAGCCAATGACGTACGGCGCCAAAGATCGCGGCTAGGTTGTCCATGCTCGGATTTCCCCGAGGCGATAGCATGCGATGCAAGCTTTTGCACGGCTTTTCTGTGACCTTGGCAAGTTGTTCGAACCCGATGGTGGCGTTGACCAGATCGCGGAGAATGAGTCGTGCAGTTTCCGGCTCACCGCTCAGAAACAGTGTTGCCGCTTCGTCGAGAAGCGCCTTGGCAAATTGGGGATCGCGCTCGACGCGCTCAATCACGGTTTGCTTGAAGTTACGAGTCAATACCATATGCTCACCTTTTTGCTTTCTTCGCTGTGGCCAGGTGTTTCTTTCGTTCTTTGTATTCGGCGTGAAACGCCTTGGCCTGGTCAATATCTTTTTGCTGACCGCGTTTCGTGCCACCGCCAAACAAAATGATGAGAGCTTCGCCGTCTCGCGCCAGGTAGATGCGGTAGCCTGGCCCCCAGTCGATGACGTATTCACCGATTCCGCCAAACCATTGCACGCTTGATGTATTTCCAAGTTCCAATCGCAGCTTGGCTGTAACGACCTTTGCGGCCGCTTGAGCGCCCAAACTGTCAAACCACACCTTGTAAGGGTTTGAGCCATCGGCGCGTAAATACTCTTGAACCTTGATCATCACGAATAAATGGTAACGCATACGTTACCAATAAAGCAAGGCCGACTCAGGGACTGGACAACCTCAGGCGCGTGATCAGCGGTCGGTTTATCACCGGGAACAGACTCTCAGCGGCGCTATTTTCCACGTCGCCAGAGTCTGTTCCTGGCCGACTGCGGAAGCCACACCTGAACCAAATTTGGCCAATGGTGCCCGGGGCAGGGAGCCGTCATCCGCGCACAAGCAACGGTCTTTGAGGAACCCGCTTGACTCCTTAGAGCGGTCTGCGGGCGCCTCGTAGATTGTCTTTAGGTCATCTTGAACAATTTCTGCGCGTTGGTTCTGCCGATCTTCAGGCGCTCGGCATCCGAGAGCACTGTCGTCTTGTCGAACCACTGCGCGGCCTGGCCCATTTCCTCGAAGGGGTAGTCGGCCGAGAACATGATGCGATCAACGCCCACCTCGGTGATCGCCTGCGTCAGGGTCGAGTCGTGGAAGTTGCCGCTGGTGGTCAGGTGGAAGTTGTTGCGGAAATACTCGGTCAGCGGTTTCTTCGAACGTGTGACTTCGCCGCCCTTCTTGATGCGATGGTCGACGCGCCAGATGCTGCTGGGCAGGCTCTCGCCCAAGTGGCCGATGATCACCTGCAATGCCGGGTAGCGGTCGAACATGCCGCTTCCCATCATGCGCAGCGCATGGGTTGCCGTCTCCACGCCGAAGGCCCAGGTCGACCCGAGCAGCCAGGGGTGTCCTTCGTAGACGCCCAGTGAACTGGGGTTGCGCGGGTGCAGGTAGAAGGGCACATCGAGCTTGACGTGCATTTCCCACAGCGGGTCGTATTGCGGCAGGTCGCAGTAGATCGCCGAGTCCGGCGTCTTCAGTTGCGTGAAGCCGTTGACCATGCAACCCCGGAAGCCGAGGTCCTTGACGCAGCGCTCGAGTTCGCGGGCCGCAAGTTCGGGATCCTGCATCGGGATGGCGGCGAATGCCGAGAAGCGTCCCGGGCGGCGCTCGCAATTTTCTTTGATCAGGTCGTTGCTGCGCTGCGCCACCTCGAGCGCGTCCTTGGGGTCGAGGATCGCCTGGATTCCGGGGGCGCCCAGCGAGACAATGGTGTGCTCGACGCCGTTGTCGTCCATTTCCTTCAGGCCCACGTCGAAGGTGTGTTCCTGGCGGCGCGCGAATTCGGGCCAGTTGGGCAGGCGCGCGCTGACGTATTTCAGGCGCTTGTCCCAGTCCGCCGGCGGCGCGAAATGTTCTTCGAGTGCGATTTTTCCCTGCATGATAGGTTCCCGTGGTTGAATTTGGAAGGTGCCAAGCTTACTGCGCCGGCGCGAAGCTTGCGCGGAAAATCGTCGCGGCAATGCGGGTGCGGTTAAAAAGATGTGAATTGTTTTTTTAGATTGCCGGCTGGCGGCCGCTATCGGCGATTATTGATATTATATTTGATATAACTTCCGCCTTCCGGCGGCAAATAATGAAAGGAACATCTGATGGAATCACTGCCAACCGGCGCGAATTTCAAGCGCTGCAAAATGCTTTGGGAAATCGGCCTCGACATGGCCGGCGATCCGGCCGAGCCCTACCACGGCAATCGCGACATGGTGATCACCGTCGGCAAGGGCTCGGGCGACACCTTTCGCCCGTCCTTGCGCATGGCAACCGGCGCGCCGCATCTGGTGCATGCGGTGGTCAAGGGCGAACTGGACGCGGTCATCATCAACCCCTCGGGGCTGCTCACCCAGGCCTACCGGGGCACCGGCATGTTCGAGTCGCCGCAACCGGTGCGGATTCTGGCGAACTATCCCTCCTGGGATCGTTTTGTATTCCTCCTGCATCCGCGCTGCGGACTGAAGTCACTCGCCGAGATCAAGGACAAGCGCTATCCGTTGCGGCTTTCCATCAGGGAGGACCTCAACCATCCGACGCGCGTTCTGATCGAGCAGACTTTCGCGCTGTACGGTTTTTCCATTGCGGAGCTGCAGTCCTGGGGCGGCACCCTGCAACTGAACAAGGGCCCCGGCGATTCGCGCCGCCTGCAGGCACTGAAGGACGGGACCATCGATGCGGTGATGGATGAGGGCATCATCGGCTATCTCGAGGATGCCCTGGCGGCGGGCATGCTGCCGGTGGATCCTGAGCCCAGGGTGTTCGAGGCGCTGCTCGCGCTCGGTTGGCGCAAGGTGACGATTCCCGACGGCGCAATTCGCGGCCTGCCCGGCGGCCATGAGTATATTGATTTCAGCGGCTGGCCCTTGTACACGCGGAGTTCCATGTCCGATGACATGGCCTATCGCATCTGCGCGGCGGTCAATGCGCGCAAGGACGAAATTCCCTGGGAAGGCCACAAACCCTGGACCCCAGCCATGGAAATTGCCCATCTGGGCATGGACACCCTGACCACGCCGCGTGATGTGCCGCTGCATCCGGGGGCGGAGCGCTGGTACCGGGAGCAGGGGATCGCCGTCTGAAGCAAAACCCCGGGGAGCCTCAGGACAAAGGGGGAGGGGGCCGGCGCTTTCGCCAGCGCACCCGCTCCCGCCGGCGTTCTCACTTTGCCGGTGCTGCGCCGCCTGCAGAACTGCCCCGGGCCGCACCCGGGGCGAACGCCGCATCCAGTTTGGCCACTTGCGCCGGGCTCAGGCTGATGTCCGCGGCCGCGGCGTTGTCCTTAAGGTGCGCGAGTTTTGTCGATCCGGGTATCGGCAGCACATCCCAGGGGCGGTGCAGGGTCCAGGCAAGCGCCAGCTGCGCGCGCGTTCCGCCGCACTCGGCGCGCACCTGGTCGAGTGCCGCGAGCAGTTTCAGGTTGTGGGGAATATTCTCCTCGGCAAAGCGCGACTGGCGCCGGCGGAACAGGTCGTTTGGCGGCAGATCGGCGTGCTTTTGCACCTCGCCGCTGAGAAATGCGTAGGTGAGCGGGCCATAGGCGACGAAGGTGATGCCCAGTTCCTTGCACACGGGCAGCACCTGCTGTTCCACGCCGCGCTCCAGCAAGGAGTATTCCATCTGCACGGCGGCGAGCGGGTGGGTTTTGTGCGCGCGGCGGATGACATCGGCGCTGGCATTGCTGATGCCGATCTGTTTCACCTTGCCGGCCTTGACCAGATCGGCCATGGCGCCGATGGATTCCTCCACCGGTACCTTGGGGTCGATGCGGTGCAGGTAATAAAGGTCGATGCAGTCCATCTCCAGGCGCTGCAGGCTCGCTTCGCAGGCTTTGCGCGCGTAGGCGGGCGAGCCGTCCACCGCGATGCTGCCGTCGGGTTGGCGCAGCGAGGCGAATTTGGTGACGATGGTGGCCTGGTTGCGCCGGGTTTTGAGCACTTTCGCGAAAAACTTTTCGCACAAGCCGCCGCCATAGGAGTCGGCACCGTCGAACTGGTTGATGCCCAGATCGATGGCGGCATTGGCCACGGCGACCATCTCGGCATTGTCCGGGTCGAGCATCTTGTTGCAGCCCAGGCCGAGCAGACCGCTTTGCAGGGAAGTGTTGCCGATTTTTCTGGATTTCATCGCCAGCCCCGAAGTTGAATCAGTGCGGCATTCTAACGTCGCCGGCAGGCCTTACAAACCATTTTCGGGCGGGCATTCCCAGGCGGTACAATCTTTGTTTCGCGGCGCATGTGGCGGCGCGAAAAGCGGCGCTGTGGGGGGCGGACTTGTCAAACAGCAGTGTTGAAAACACAAGGAACGAAAACATGTCATCGACGGAAGCTTTCATTTGCGACGCGATTCGCACCCCCATTGGCCGCTACGGTGGCGCCCTCGCCGGCATTCGCGCCGACGATCTGGCCGCGCTGCCGCTGAAAGCGTTGATCGAGCGCAATCCCAAGGTCGACTGGAATGCCATCGAAGACGTGATCTACGGTTGCGTCAACCAGGCGGGCGAGGACAATCGCAATGTGGCGCGCATGGCGCTGCTGCTGGCAGGCCTGCCGGTGGAGGTTCCGGGCGCAACCGTGAACCGCCTGTGCGGTTCCGGCCTCAATGCCGTCGGTATGATCGCGCGCGCCATCAAGACTGGCGAGATGGCGCTGGGCATCGCCGGGGGCGTGGAGAGCATGACGCGCGCGCCGTTCGTGCTGGGCAAGGCCGACAGCGCATTCTCGCGTGCGGCGAAGCTGGAGGACACCACCATCGGCTGGCGCTTTATCAATCCGCTGATCAAGGCCAAATTCGGCGTCGAGGCCATGGCCGATACCGCCGAAAACGTGGCGGTGGAATGGAAGATTTCCCGCGAGGACCAGGATTTGTTTGCGCTGCGCAGCCAGCAGCGCTGGGGCAGGGCCAATGCCGCGGGTTTTTTCAAGACGGAAGTCATCGCCGTGAAATTGCCGCAGAAAAAGGGCGATCCGAAGATTTTCGACACCGACGAGCATCCGCGTCCGGATACCACGCTCGAAGGCCTGACCAAACTCAAGAGCATTGTCAGGGAAGGCGGCTCGATTACCGCGGGGAACGCCTCGGGCGTGAACGACGGCTCCGCCGCGATGCTGATCGCCAACGAGGCCGCGGCCAAGCAGCATGGCCTCACGCCGCGCGCCCGGGTCATCGCCATGGCCTCGGCGGGTGTCGCGCCGCGCATCATGGGTGTCGGTCCGGTGCCCGCCACGCGCAAGGTGCTGGCTATCGCCGGGCTCAAACTCGAGCAGATGGATGTGATCGAGTTGAACGAGGCGTTCGCCGCGCAGGGTCTGGCGGTGTTGCGTGATCTGGGTCTGGCCGATGACGCGCCCAATGTGAATATCAACGGCGGCGCCATCGCCATCGGCCATCCCCTGGGGGCCTCCGGGGCACGCCTGGTCGCCACCGCAGTGGCGCAGTTGCACGCGTCCAAGGGCCGCTATGCGCTTTGCACCATGTGCATCGGCGTGGGGCAGGGTATCGCGATGGTGCTAGAGCGCGTTTGACGATGGCGGCCGGTCCCCGGGCATGCGCGTACAATACGCCCTCTGACCGGCCCCGCCGACCGGCGCGGGCTCACTGGAGTCCAACATGCATACCGAAGTTCACGTACACGGCACCATTTCACTGAAATCCAGCGCGAACCAGGCGCAGATCGAGCAGGCGCTCGGGTCCTGGCTCAATTACGTGGATATCGAAAGCCTGGCCGAGGCACGCAGCGCGCATCAGGACGAGCCGGGCATCGTTTTCGACCGGCGCCGCCGTTCGCTGGAGATCTGCTGGACCGGCTGGGTGGGGCGCAATTTCCAGAAGGCGGTCGAAGCGGCGTTCGAGGCCCTGTGCCCTTATACCGAGGAGGCCGCCGCGCTGGAGGTCAGCTATTACCATGAGGACGGGCGCGACGAGCGCGGCATGGTGTTCGTCGGACCGACGGTTGAATCCATCGAAACCATGCAGCGCAGCTACATGCTGGAGGATATTCAGGGCCTGCTGGGCCGACACTTCAGCGATGCCGAGATCGGCGAGGTCACCGGCCTGGTGAATCAGTTGTTCGACCGGCGCTGGGTGGAGCGCGGCGCCGAACCGGTCACCGGAACCAGCGAGCGGCCGCAAAGGTCTTCAGGCAAGCGGCATTTGCATTAGCAGGATGAACTTGGGGGTATTCGCAAAAGCGAGGACTGATCCAGGCCCCGTTTTTCAGTATCCCTTGCTTCGATCGACCAGTCCGGGCTGCGGCTCGCCGTTCAAGTAGCGGCGCAGGTTGTCGACGAAAAGATCCGCGACGATTTTTTCGCGCTCGGGATGGCCGCCGCCCAGGTGCGAGAGCACCAGGATGCCTTCGCTGGTCCAGAACGGATGCTCGGGCGGCAGCGGTTCGACGCGAAACACATCCAGCACCGCGCCGGCAATGGTCTTTGCGTTCACCGCCGCGATCAGGTCGTCATCCACAATGATGTTGCCGCGGGCGAAGTTGATCAGCCATGAGCTTTTTTTCATCAGGGCAAGGCGCCGCGCGTCGATGAGGTTCTCGGTTTCCGGGGTGTCCGACAGCAGCACCACCACGTAATCGGACTGCGCCAGCACGGCATCGGTGCCATCCGCGCCAAACACCTTTTCCACGTGCGGGACGGGGCTCCCGCTATGCCGGGTGCCAATGACCCGCATTTCCAGCGCCGCGGCTTTCCTGGCCAGTTCCCGGCCGATGGTGCCCAGGCCGAGGATGCCCAGCGTCGCACCCGCCAGCGGTGTCGACTGGCGCCGCTTCCATTGGCGCTGCGCCTGGCTTTGCGCCGATTGCAGGTAGGGCTTGGTGATATGGAACAGGGCGCCGAGGATGTTTTCGGGCATCTGCACCCGGTGGATTCCGCGGCCGCAGGAAATTTGAATTTCGGGTCGCAAATCGGGACGTTTGAGCCAGGCGGCCACGCCGGTGTTGGGCGTCTGGATCCATTTCAGGCGCGGCATCTTCTCAAGCACACCCGGCGGAACCGTCCAGGTGAGCATCAGTTCGGTGCCGGCAAGCTGCGCGGGGGTGGGCATTGCATCGGGCGCCAGATCCTGGATATCGAGTTGCCCGGCCAGCCCGGCGCGTGCCAGCGCCCCGCGATACAGGCCTGGGTTTTCAATCCACAGCAGCAGCTTGTTTGTCATAGGTGAGTTCCCGGACACGGCCGACGATCGGCCGGTTGCCATAAGATATACCAATAACGATATTCAATGTGGCGGAGGACGATTGTTAAACGGATATGTTTGTGAGGTAATTTCTAAAATTCATGAAATCCATGGGTGGGCAATGATGTCATCCCATTCATTTTTGGCGACAGGTTCGCCATTGCGCAGACCAATGTCGATGACAGTTTTCGATCGATCCCAAGCGCTCCCACGGTTCAACTCTTGTGGGGGCGGTTCTTCGGCCACAGCGGCCACTGACGATCTCACTTGAAGGTGGGAGGCATTTCCGATCTGGGCGCCCGGGCCCGAGAAATTTCAGATGGCGCTTTCGACCCCTTGCGGACGCCCGGCCTGGCGTTTCTTGAGTGGCCGCTCCTGTCAGCAGCAGACGCTCAGGGGCGCATCCTTGTCATAGCGTCTATACACTAGGTAGCGCGCCGGGTACTCGAAGTAGTAATGCTCTGCGCGTGAGTAAATTAGCTGGATTTGACGTGTTTCGGTGATGATGGCATTAGGCGGTCGATGAAGGCGATCGAAATCGCCGATAGCACCAGCGTGAGATGGATGATGGTTTGCCACATCATGGTTTTTTCGTCAAGTCGCGGCGCGTTCATGAAAGTGACCAGCAGATGGATGGAGGAGATGGTGATGATAGCGACGGCGAGCTTGACCTTGAGCACCGCGGCGTTGACGTGCGACAGCCATTCGGGCTCGTCGGGATGTCCCTCCAGCCGTAAGCGTGACACGAAAGTCTCGTAGCCGCCGACAATGACCATGATCAGCAGGTTTGCGATCATCACCACATCGATCAGGCCGAGCACGCGCAGCATGATATCTATTTCCGAGATGACCGTAGCCTTGTCCATCAAATGCCACAGTTCGATGGCAAAGTGGATGACGTATACCCCCTGGGCCACGATCAGGCCGATATATAGCGGCAACTGCAGCCAGCGGCTGAGGAATATAAGGTTGGGTAGCGGCTTGAGAGGCTTGAACGAATCTTGTTCCATGATCCTACCTGGGGGGGCACTGATCGGCAAACACTAGACCTGCATCAATCCGCCGCGCCCGCAATTGTCACTCACCTGAGCTCAGACTGCAGCACGGATTTTAGCATCAACGGCATACGGATAATCGACCGTGGCGCCGCAACGCACGTCAGATCAATTCGCCCGCGCGCAGCGCTGCGATCTCGATCTGGCTGGCACCCTTCCAGACAGGTATCTCGCCGGTATGCTTGCCCGGTGCCGGGACTGAATTGTCGCATGGGACATGAGGGCGTGGCTTCAATATATTTGCAGCGGCAAATTCAGCTCTGCGTCGCGATTGCGCAGAGCCTGATAGCCCTGCCAATGGCGCCAGAAGTTGATGCCGAAATAAGTCGCGAGCTGCAGGGTGAAACCTGCCGCAATCCATAGCAATAAATTGAACGACGTCATATCGATATGGACCTGCTGGAAAAGCCCGTCAGCTACTGTCGTGCCACCAATACACTACGAATCTGCTGCGCAAATAGTGCCACCTGCCGACGTTCATGCATGCGCGCCAGCACTCACACGGGATTGACCATTGTCAAGACGCAACCGCAGGGACTTCTGGACTCATCGCAGAGAAACGGGCTGTGCCAATTGGCGATGACGACAACAGTGACTGATCTTACTGCGGAACATTGCCGGCAACAACGCGCTGAGCGTCGGCAATAATTTGGAACCGGACACTCAGCGCGTCAACCATTTCATCCCGTCAGCGGCCGGTCCTGGCCGGGTTGACTCTCTGGCGAGCGCCGGTCAGTTAAATTCCTGCCAACGTCCGCTGCCATAAATTGCGAGATCACCGTTTCGACCCCCAGCCGACGCTGCGATTTTCGATGCTCGAATGACTGCTTCGGCCGGCAGCGGTCATTCAAGCGGCCGCGCTATCGGCAATGAATCGGACTGGGCGGTCCACCCTGTCGAAGGGTTCGGATCCCTTATTGTGATTCGAATCCTGCCCGACACCCTGTCAACACAAGTCCTGACTTTGTCCGAGTTTAGCGTGCCAATCCAGGGGAACCTTCATCGCCCTGCTTAAGCAAACTGTAGTTCAATCTTGCCGGCGCGGCGGCGTACAGGTCCCACGACAATCTTCACGTCGTGACCCAACCTGGCCACCAGTTCCAACAACTTGGTTTCGCTGACGCCGCGAAACTGCCCCCGGGTAATGCGCGATATCTTTGACTGATCGATGCCGAGCAGTGTGGCGGCCGCGGATTGCGTCAAGCGGCGCGCTTTGATCGCGCGTGCAATTTCGCCGGCAAGCTGTGACTTTCGTTGCATTTCTGCCGCGTCGGCATACCCCAAGTCGGCATAGACGTTGGTGCTGCCTTCTTCGATGGTCACTTCGTTACGCCGGCTCATCATCGTTCTCCTTGCTGTGCTTGCCAAACCTCGTAATCCAGCTTTGCGGCTTTCAGCCGCACGTTGATCAATGCCAGATCTTCCTTGGGTGTCTTGATACCGCTCTTGGATTTCTTCTGGAAGCAATGCAGAACGTAAATCCATCCAGCAAATTTGACCGTGTAGACAGCTCGATAGGTATCGCCACGGAAGTCTTCGACCATTTCCAACACGCCAGCTGAGCCAAATCCGCTCATTGCCTTGGCATCCTGGTGCTTTCCCCCCGCTTGCGCCAGGTCGATTGCGTGCCCGAACACGTCTTTGACGTCCTCTGGCATGGCGTCAAGATCGCGCTTGGCAGAGCCAATCCATTTGAGGGGCTTGCGAGGCTGCTTCGACATTCTTCGTATTATGCCCATTAAGGCATAATCACGTCAACGCCCACTTTTGCAAGTATCGCAAACTGGAGATGGGCTTTCTGTGCAGCGAGCTCATCAGTCGCCAGAACCCAGGCGGAGTTTCGGCCATTCCCGCCTTGCTGGTCCGCATCGCAGAAACTCTTGTTCCGGCTTATTTTGTGCGGAAATGGGTGCCTGTGATCAAGACTTTCCGCGTGAGGCCCCTTCCTTGATTTGGAGTTGGCATCAGATGCAATCGGTGGCTGACTGTAATAGGTCAAATCGAAGAGCATGCTTCGATCAATGCGTTGTCGCCAGTTCTTGAGCCGGTTCTAACCTCCGTGGCGTCGGCAATGGAGTTAGGTCCGGACGCTCAGCGAGGCTATTTTTCACCCTGCCAGTGTCGGGTAGATAGCGCCGTCTTAAAATTCTCGGGACCGGGCGCCCAGAGCGGAAGCGCCGACTGCTTTCAAGCGAGATCGTCAGTGGCCGCTGCGGCCGTGCAGCAGACTTCGACACAAACAGCGCTTAGGTCCGGAATTGGCCGACTAAAGTCAAGACTGAATCTATTGAGATTTGGCGCCTGCAGCAAATATATCCGGTTGATATAATGGTGCCATGCACGTCATTCCACTGAAGATGCTGCGTGACTTCTGGCACAGGCATCCCGAAGCCGAAAAGTCTTTGCGCAACTGGCGCACCATCGCCGAGAATTCTCGCTTTTACGACTTTGCTGAACTGCGGCAACGCTTTGGCAGTGCGGATTATGTCCCGCCTTACGCCGTGTTCGATGTCGGCGGCAACAACTATCGGGTCGTTGTTGTCGTTCGCTACCGCGATGGCAAGATGTTCGTGCGCTGGGCAATGACGCACAGGGATTACGACGACTGGTGCAAGCTATACAGGAAAGGCAAGGTGAAAAAATGACAACCGCTACTGCTAATCTGGACATCAAGGCGCTGCAAAAGACTTGGGCTGCCTTTGATCGCGTCGCCCATTTGCGTCCGATTCGTACTGGGGAAGAGTACGAGCGCACGGTTTCGCTGATGAACGACTTGCTGGACACTGTCGGCGACCGGGAGAATCACGCCTTGTCCGGTCTTCTTGATCTCGTCAGTGAACTGGTGGCGGACTATGACACCAGCCACTACGCCATCGAAGCTTCCGAGCCTTATGAAGCGCTGCGCTACCTGATCGAATTGCGCGGCCTGAAGCAAGGCGATCTCGCGGAAATCGTCCCACAGAGCAACCTTTCAGCTATTCTCGCCGGCAAGCGAAATATCAGCGCAACCCTGGCGGGAAAACTGGGCAAGTTCTTCAACATCAGTCCGGCGGTATTCGTGCCCAGCTAGAGAAAGCCCTGCACGGTACAAAGTTGGAATCGTGTACGGCTGGCGTCGGCCAGTTACCCGTCGTTAGAAATTCGAGCAGGAAGCCACCATGTTGCAGAATCTGCAAAAACTTTCCACTTTTCCCGGCATCGCGGGCCCGCTGGTGATCATCGTCATGGACGGTTACGGCCTGTCCAATGCGGATGCCGGGAATGCCATCGCCGCGGCGCGCAAGCCGACCCTGGAGCGGCTCTTCGCCCGCTATCCGAATATCCGTCTGCGCGCCCATGGTACCGCCGTCGGCATGCCCTCCGACGATGACATGGGCAATTCGGAAGTCGGCCACAACGCCATGGGCGCCGGCCAGGTCTACAGCCAGGGGGCGGCGCTGGTGTCGGGCGCAATCGCCAGCGGCGCCATCTGGGAAGGCGACGCATGGAAGCAGATCGTCGCCGGCGCGCGCGCCGGAGGCGGGCTGATCCACTTCCTCGGCCTGTTCTCCGACGGCAATGTGCACAGCCATATTGACCATCTCAAGGCGATGATCCTGCGCGCCCGCGACGAGGGCATCAAGGCCGTGCGCATCCACGTGCTGCTCGACGGGCGCGACGTGCCCGAGACCAGCGCGCTGGATTACCTGCAACCCTTCGAGGCCTTCCTCGCCGGGCTGAACAGCGGCACTTTCGACGCGCGCATCGCCTCGGGCGGCGGGCGCATGAACATCACCATGGACCGCTACGAGGCCAACTGGGCGATGGTCGACAAGGGCTGGCGCACGCATGTGCTCGGCGAGGGCGAGCAGTTCGCCAGCGCCTCGGCGGCCGTGCTCGAACTGCGCCGCCGCCTGCCCGGCACCATAGACCAGGACCTGCCTGCTTTCGTCATCGCCCGCGAGGGCAGGCCGGTGGGCACGGTCGAGGATGGCGACGCGGTGGTCTTTTTCAATTTTCGCGGCGACCGCGCCATCGAGATCACCCGCGCGTTCGAGGAGACCGGTTTCGAGCGCTTCGAGCGTGTGCGCGTGCCGCAGGTCACCTACGCCGGCATGCTCCAGTATGACGGCGACCTCAAACTGCCCAGGCGCTTCCTGGTCGAACCGCCGGCGATCCGCGACACCAGCGGCGAATGGTTCGGCCGGCTCGGCATCACCCAGTTTGCCTGCTCCGAAACGCAAAAATTCGGCCACGTCACCTACTTCTGGAACGGCAATCGCTCGGGCAAGTTTCCCGGTGAAACCTGGCAGGAAGTCGCGAGCGACATCGTGCCCTTCGAGCAGCGCCCGTGGATGAAAGCGGCGGAGATCACCGACGCCATGATCGCGGCATTGAGGAGCGGCAGCTACCGGACGCTGCGTTGCAATTACGCCAACGGCGACATGGTCGGCCACACCGGCAACCTGCGTGCGGCGACCATGGCCATCGAGGCGATCGACCTGCAACTGGCGCGCCTGCTGCCGGTGATCGACGCACTGGGGGGCGTCGCGCTGATCACCGCCGACCACGGCAATGCCGACGAGATGGTCGAACTCGACAAGAAGACCAAACAGCCTTCGTTGCACCCGGACGGCTCGTTCAAGGCGAAGACCGCGCACACGCTCAACCCGGTGCCGCTGATACTCTACGACAACGTCAGCGGCGGGAGGCTGGGCCTCAAGCACACGCCCACCGCCGGGCTGTCGAACCTTGCGGCCACGGTCGCCAATCTGCTCGGATTGCAGAAGCACCAGAAGTGGGACGACAGCCTGCTGGAGATTCGCTGAGACCGGGTTCGCTGAGACCGGGTTCGCTGAGACCGGGTTCTAGCATCGGCCGGATCAAACAAAGGGGGAACATGGCATTCTTGGGCAGCAATGAAGCAATCCAGTCAAGTGAAAACGCGCTTGTTCATCTCGGGAGGAAATCGTGAAATGCCTGTTGCGTAGGTTGGTGCTGGTGGTTGCCATGTCTTGCGTGCTTGCCACGCTCGCCTCGGCGCAGAACTGGCCGGTCAAGCCGGTCAGGGTGGTGGTGCCCTCGCCGCCCGGCGGGGGCACTGACGGGTTTGCGAGATTGATCGGCATTGCGCTGACCGAGGCGTTGCAGCAGCCTTTTGTCATCGAAAACCGGCCCGGAGCCGACGGCAACATCGGCACTGAATTGGCCGCAAAAGCCGCGCCGGACGGCTACACGATTCTGATTTCCGCGATTCCGGCAATGGTCATCAATCCCTATCTCTACAAGAAGCTGCCGTACAACGCGGAAACCGATTTCGTGCCGGTCGCACCCGGTGTCGAGGGCGTGTGGGCAATTGTCGTTCATCCGTCGGTGGCGGTGAAGTCGATTGCCGATCTGATCGACATCGGCAAGCGCGCGCCGGGCACCCTGGCGTATGGATCGCCGGGTGTGGCCGGCAGCAGCTATATGGTGGTGCGCATGCTGGAGGAAATCACCGGTGCCAAATTCCTTCAGATCCCCTACAAAGGGGCCGGCCCAGCCAGCCAGGGCCTGCTCACGGGCGACATCCAGTTTCTGAAGACAGATATCATCAGTGTCCTGTCCAACATCCGCGCGGGCAAAGTGCGCGCCCTCGCCGTCAATCAGGTGACCGATCTGCTGCCGGGCATACCCACGCTTGCCGAGGCCGGCTACAAGGACGCCGAACTGAGTTCGGCATTCATGGTGATGGCTCCCAAAGGCACGCCAGCCGCGCTGGTGCAGCGCCTCAACGCCGAGATCAATAAAGCCATGAGAATGCCCGCAAACGCGAAGCGGCTCCACGATCAGGGGCAGATACCGGTGTTCGAGACGCCGGAGCAATTCGCGGACAGCCTGAAGAAGTCCAGGGCGATCTGGGGTGCATTCATCCGGCGCAACAACATCGTCGCCGAACAGTAATTGCTACGCGCCGCCGGCCATTGAACCGTCGCTGGCCGCGGCCGCGCGGCGCCGGGGAGGAAATATGGCGTGCGGGTTCAGTGCACCGCAGCCCGGCACCGGGAAGTCGCCTGCAACTCCTATTCGAGCCAGGCTGGACAGCTCAAGACCGGCAACTCAGGGATTCACGCCGGCCCTGCGGCACAGATAGTCCCAGGCACGATCGAATCCTTTCAGCGAGGCCGCGCCGGTTTGTTTGGCGTGAATCTCTCCGGGAGTGAGATAGCAGATTTCACCCAGGCGCATCCCCTCGAGGATGGCGCGCGCATTGATCTTCAGCGATATGGCGGTATGCACGGCGTCGGCAATCGACGTGCCGGTCACGGCGCAGCCGTGGCCGCGCATCAGCGTCGCCTTGTTGGCGCGCAGCACGCTCGCCAGGTCGCGCCCCTGTTCCATGGTGGTGACCAGCATGTCGGTGTCGCCGAACTTGTCCCGGATTTCCCACACCGGCACGTTTTCGCCGATGCGGCGCGCGTTATGCACCGCCGGCCGCATGGGCGTGCGCGTCAGCGCAAACGGCAGCACGTCGTAGCAATGGTTGTGGATCACCGACATGACCTCGGGCCGCGCCTCGTAGATGGCGCCGTGTATCGGACGTTCGATGTAAATGGGTTTGCCGTTGTCCTGCACCGGCGTGCCATCGAGTTCGAACTCCATGATGTCTTCGGCTTCGACCAGCCCCGGGCTGCGTGCCCAGGAGAGCAGGTAGCGTCCCGGATTGTGCGGATGACGCGCGCTGATGTGTCCCTTGGAATCGACGACGCCCTCGTTGGCGAGAATCCGGTTTCCGGCCACCAGGTTTTGAATCACGGTTTGCAGAGGGTCCATTGCGGCGTCTTCCCAAAAAAAGTGTGTATGAGTGAACCGGGTTGGCGCCGGCAAGGCGGGCATCGCCTGTCTATACTAAAACCAATTGCCGGGGAGTGTGTGCGCTGCTGTCCGAGGTGCGCCTGCGAATTCGGCCGCCATCGCGGGGTGGCGCGCGGGCGGATGCGTGAGGCGCGCAATCCAGGCGAGGGAAAATCCCAATTAAGGATCAAAAAATCGTTTTATATAAAGTGGAACAATGAGATGTTTTTAAAATGTTTAAAATTTAGATAAATAGGAATTGGGAGGCTGGCTGCAATCTGTAAATGCCGCATGGCGATGGCAACCCGCCATGCGAGTACACCTGTGCAGACTTCTCCGGATGCATTCACGCGCCGCCTGTATTAGAGTACGCGCCTCGCAGGAACCCTTTTACCCGCCGGAGCCCGGTTCGCTCCGGAATTGCAAACCATCACTGACATTGGAGACAAGATGAGCGACCTACCGCGGCTCAACGGCATCATCCGCGCCCTGGAGCAGGGCAAGCCGGCCTTTACCGCATTCTGCGCGCCGGAAGTCGATGCGGCGCTCGCCATGAGCGTGAGCAAGTACGACGGCATCGTTTTCGAAATGGAGCACGGCGCCTACGACATCCGCGGTCTCAAGGACAGCATGCAGTACATGCTCAACCGCCGCCAGCTGGTCACCGGTGCCACGCTCGCGCCCCAGGTGACGCCCACGGTGCGCATTCCGCCCAACGGCGGCGAAATGGCGCAGTGGCAGGCCAAGCAGGCGCTCGACCTGGGCGCCTACGGCATCATCTGGCCGCACATCAGCACGGTGGATCAGGCGCGCAACGCCGTGGCCGCGTGCCGTTATCCGCGCCTGAAGACCGCCCCGCGCTACGACCCGCCGGGCATCCGCGGCGACGGGCCGACCACCGCCGTGCGTTACTGGGGCCTCACACAGCAGGAGTACTACACCCGCGCCGACGTCTGGCCGCTCGATCCCAAGGGCGAGATCCTGGTGACGCTGATGATCGAGGACCTGGAGGGCATCGCCAATCTGGCCGACATGTTGAAGAACGTTCCGGGCATCGGCGCCATCCTCATCGGCGAAGGCGACCTCTCCCAGGAACTGGGCGTGCCGCGGCAGTACGAGCATCCGTCGGTGCTGGAGAAGATGGCCTACGTGGTCAAGACCTGCAAGGAGCACAACGTGCCGGTGGGACATCCGCACGTCGATTCCAAGAACGTCGAGCGCGTGCTGGCCGAGGGCTATCGCATACTCATGCCGGCGCCGGTGCGCAGTTACGCGGCGCTGGAGAAGGGCCTGCAGCTGGCCGGCCGTACCTGATCTGTCAATGAGCGTTTGCCGCACGGCCGCGTTCGCGGCCGTGTTTGTTGCGCTGGGCCTGACGCTGTCGGGCGCACGTGCGCAGAGCCTGCCTGCAAAAGAGGGCAGCGAGGTCCAGGTGTTTATCGAGAACGACGTCTGGGCGCGCACCGACCGCTATTACACCAACGGCTTGAAGATCGGCGTCGGCGTGCCGGGCAACACGCTCACGGAG
Source organism: uncultured beta proteobacterium (assembly GCA_903859155.1). Classification (GTDB taxonomy): domain Bacteria; phylum Pseudomonadota; class Gammaproteobacteria; order Burkholderiales; family SG8-39; genus 2-02-FULL-62-17. The sequence goes on along the minus strand of CAIOLO010000047.1, from coordinate 1,420 downwards.
GCGTTCAAGGAGCCGACACGATGGCTTCTGGACCGTTTCAACGTCGACCGCGATTTTCAGTTCAGGCCGGGCGAGGAACCGCATTTCGGCGTATTCCTCGGCCAGAACCTCTACACACCAAAGCAGATTGCCACGGCGGCAGCGCAACCGCTCGACCGGCCGTGGGCCGCATGGCTCTATCTTGGCGTGGTCGCTCAGAGGGAGGCGGGCAATCGCCTCGATTCGGCCGAGATCGACCTGGGCATGGTCGGGCCGGCCGCCGCCGGCAAGCTGACGCAGACCGAGTGGCACCGCCTTATCGGCGCACCCCGGCCGCTGGGCTGGGACAACCAGATCCGCAATGAGCCCGCCTTCGTGGCGACCTACCTGCAAAAGCGCCGCTACGACCGCGGTGACAGCGCATTGCTTCCGCCCAATGTCGAAATTATTCCGCATGGCGGCCTGAGCATGGGCACGGTGATGACGCTGGCGCGCGCCGGGGGCATCATCCGCCTGGGCAGGAACATGACGGGATTCGGGCCCGACACCATCGAGCCGGGCGGGTCGATGCTGCAGAACACGCGCCGCGCCGGGGCGGGCGCCAGCGAGAAGCGCGAGCAGCTGGAATGGTATGCGTATGTCGGTGTCGACCATCGCATGGTCGCGCGCAACCTGTTCCTCGACGGCGCGTTTTTCCGCGGCGGCCCCAGCGTCGAGCGGCGCACGCATGTCTACGATGTCTCCCGGGGCATTTCCGTGCGCTACCAGTGGGCGCGCCTGTCGTTGACGCGGGTGCGCCGCAGCGAAGAGTTTTTCACCTCGCCGGGAGGCGGTGGAAGGCAGAACTTCGACTCGATCAACATCGGCTTTGAATTCTAGGCGGCGCCCCTCCGCAGGCTAAGCCCCGACACGGGATCACGCCCGACGGTTACACTCGTGGACCGAAATCAATCCATCAGCGGAGCAGCAACATGGCAGTCATGACCGGCGCCCAGGCCTTTGTGCAATCCCTCAAACACAACGGCATCGATACCTTGTTCGGCCTTCCCGGCGTGCAACTGGATTACATCTTCGACGCGCTTTACCAGGAGCGCAATGCCATTCGCGTGATCAACTCGCGCCACGAGCAGGGCGTGGCCTACATGGCCTACGGCTACGCCGAATCCACCGGAAAGCCCGGGGCGTTTCTGGTGGTGCCCGGTCCGGGCATTCTCAACACCTGTACCGCGATCTGCACCGCGCAGGCAAGCAACACACCGGTGCTGGCGCTCACCGGCCAGATCTCGCGTCGCAATATCGGCCGAGGCCTCGGCATCCTGCATGAATTGTCCGACCAGTCGGCGGTATTTGCGCCGCTCACCAAGGGCCAGATTTTTGTCGATCACGCCTCGAAGGTGGCGCAGGGCATGAACGAGGCGATCACGCTCGCCTTGAGCGGGCG
>CAIOLO010000046.1 GCA_903859155.1 uncultured beta proteobacterium | reverse complement strand
TGACGATGCAACGCTATATTGGCACCGTTCGCCCAGTTTCGTCATTCGCCGTGATCTTTAGAGAGGCCCTTAATCATTCTTAACAGACACCAGATATTATTCGGGCTAGCGTAGGAACCGTGGCATTGCTACGAGTGCTAGAGTAAGGCTTAACCCAATGATCCCTAAGGAGGAGCAATGAGAAAAGCACCAAAAGAAGAAGCAGTCGCAAAACGGCGAAAATTCATTACTGGTGCGGCCGTTGCCGCGGCGGGCGCGTCGACGCTGGGGTTTCCCTCCATCGTCAAGGCGCAGGGGCCGATTTCCATGCGCTGGCAGAGTACCTGGCCGGCCAAGGATATTTTTCATGAATACGCCAATGACTTCGCCAAGAAGGTGAACGACATGACCGGCGGCGAGTTGCGCATCGAGGTGCTGCCCGCGGGCGCGGTGGTGCCGGCCTTCGGTCTGCTTGACGCCGTCACCAAGGGCACGCTCGATGGCGGCCACGGAGTGATGGTCTACCACTATGGCAAGCAGGCCGCCCTGGCGCTGTGGGGCTCCGGCCCGGCATTCGGCATGGATGCGCAGCAATTGCTGGCCTGGCACAAGTACGGCGGCGGGAGGCAGTTGATGGAGAAGCTGTATTCTTCCGTGGGCGCGAACGTGATCTCTTTCCCATATGGTCCGATGTGGACGCAGCCGCTGGGTTGGTTCAAGAAGCCGATACGCACTGCCGCCGATTTGAAGGGGCTCAAATACCGCACTGTCGGTCTTTCGGTGGATGTGTTCACCGCGATGGGCGTGGCCGTGAACGCGCTGCCTGGCGGCGAAATCGTCCCGGCGATGGATCGCGGCCTGCTCGACGGGGCGGAGTTCAACAATATGAGTTCCGACCGCGTGCTGGGTTTTCCGGATGTGTCCAAGGTCTGCATGCTGCAAAGCTATCACCAGAACGCCGAGCAGTTTGAAATCCTGTTCAACAAGACCAAGTACGACTCGCTGCCCGCGCGCATGAAGGCGATCATCGAGAACGGCGTGGAAGCGGCGTCGCAGGACCTGGTGTGGAAGTCCATCGACCGCTACTCCAAGGACTACATCGAGATGGAAACCAAGGACAAGGTGGCTTTCTACCGCACCCCGCCGGAACTACTGCAGGCGCAATTGCGGGCATACGACCAGGTGGCCGCCAAGAAGTCGGCCGAGAATCCCCTGTTCAAGGAGATCACGGAATCGCAGCGCATTTTTGCGCAGCGGGTATTGCGCTGGGATTTCAACAACAACGTCGACCGTCGCATGGCCTACAACCATTACTTCGGCCGACCGGCGGCGGCTCCCGCCAAAGGCGCACCAGACAAAGGCGCGGCAGCCAAAAAAGGCTGAACGCGGCCTGTCGCGAGCGACACCATCCGGCGCCTGCCGGGTGGTGTTACTTCGTCCTGCTAGGCGTCGGGTTATTGCAAGTCGCGGCGATCGCCGGACGCTAAAGGTCGACCACCAAGGTGGCAGAATAGCGCCAAATCTCCTCCCGGCATAAGAGCACATCATGCAGAACTTCCTGCTGTTCATCGACAAGCTGAGTACCTGGGTCGGACGCGCGTTCTCCTGGCTCATCGTGGGGCTGACCCTGATGATCTCCTGGGAGGTGTTCTCGCGCTATGCGCTCGACCATCCACACGCCTGGGCGTTCGACGCCATGATCCAGATGTACGGCACGTTGTTCATGATGGCCGGCGCCTATACGCTGTCGCAGAACGGCCACGTGCGCGGCGACGTGCTGTATGGTTTTTTCCGGCCCCGCACGCAGGCCTCGCTCGATCTTGCGCTCTATATCCTGTTCTTCATCCCCGGTGTTTTCGCAATGGCCTGGGCCGGCTATTCGTATGCCGCCGGGTCATGGTCCATCAACGAGCATTCCAGCATCACCGCTGACGGGCCTCCATTGTATTTCTTCAAAACAGTCATTCCGGTCGCGGGCTTTTTCCTGCTGATGCAGGGCGTGGTGGAAATCATCCGCTGCGTCATCTGCCTGCGCGAGGGCGACTGGCCGTCGCGAGAGCACGATGTCGTTGAAGTCGACGTCGACAAACTCAAGGAAATGGTCCATGTAACCGATGCGGATCTGGGCAGGGGCGGACCGGTCGGTTCTCCGGCCGCGGGCAGTGCCGGGAGCGCGCCATGATGCCGCGCAAGGAATTGTGGTTTGGTTTCGGCTTGATGGCGATCATCGTGATCACCATCCTGGTATTCACGCCCTGGGGCCATCTCACCAACGGGCACCTTGGCCTGATCATGCTGGCGTTGATCGTGGTGGCCATCATGCTCGGGTTCCCGACGGCTTTTACCCTGATGGGCCTGGGAATGTTTTTCGGTTGGCTCGCCTATCGCAGCTCCGATCCCGCGATGGCTGTTCAGCAGATTCTCGACCTGATGGTGCAGCGTGCTTATGGTGTCATGTCGAACGACGTGCTGATCGCCGTGCCGCTGTTCGTATTCATGGGCTACCTGGTAGAGCGCGCCGCGCTTATCGACAAACTGTTCAAGAGCCTGCACCTGGCCACGGCGCGCGTGCCGGGTTCGCTGGCGGTGGCCACCATCATCACCTGCGCGATTTTCGCGACCGCTACCGGCATTGTCGGCGCGGTGGTGACCCTGATGGGGTTGCTGGCGTTCCCTGCGATGCTCAAGGCCGGCTACAACGTCAAGGTTTCGGCCGGCGCAGTAACGGCAGGCGGGTGTCTGGGCATCCTCATACCGCCGTCGGTGCTGCTGATTGTCTATGGAGCCACCGCCGGTGTATCGGTGGTGCAGTTGTACGCGGGCGCTTTCTTCCCCGGCTTCATGCTGGCCGGACTTTACATCGCGTATGTGATCATCCTGGCAAAGTGGAAACCCGAGCTGATGCCACCGCTCAAGGAGAGCGAGCGGCATGTGCCCCTGCCCGGCTACGTCGTGCCGCTGGCACAACGCGGCCGCAACGCGCTGGCGGGGTTGTGGAAAGCGACGACGGGGCAGACAGTCCCCAATGCCCCGCGTCAAACCATTGCGGGGCAACTGATAATTGCGCTGGTGCCGGCTATTTCCGTGATCGCGCTGCTGGCGGTGATTTACATGGTTGCGACGGCGCCGGTCGCCAAGGTCGATACTTCGGGGATGGGGTTCGGCGATGCCGATATCGCGGTGCCTGTCGAACCGGATGTGGCCGATGGCAGGCTGGCGCCCGCCGATGGCTCTTTTACCGAGCCGCCGGATACGCAAGCACTGTCCGCCGACCTGCCCTTGCCGCCCGGCGCGGACGAACCGGCGGCCGCGGAGCCTGGGACCAACGCCGCCCCGGCAGCGGATGCCAGAGGCACGGCCCCGGGACGGCTTGCCGAGGCAGTTGCGCCGGCGGCTTCGCAAACCAGCGACGAACGATTGCCCGTGCCTATGTGGTACTGGGTAACCACGGGCGTCTGCGTTGCGTTGCTGGTTGCGCTGTATGCCGCGTGGACCTGGGTGCGGCATGAAGTGTTCAAGATGCTGCTGACCTCGTTTTTTCCGCTGGCCGTTCTCATCCTGATGGTGCTGGGGTCCATCGTATTCGGCCTGTCGACACCGACTGAAGCGGCCGCGGTCGGCGCCTTCGGAGGCTTTCTGCTCGCCGGCGCATATCGTTTCGTGTCGCACTGGGGTGATCGCAGCGACGGAGGGGTTTTCGGCATTTCCATTGCGACGCTGAAGGAACTGGGGCCCATCCTCAGGGACTCGTCATTTCTCACCGCCAAGACCAGCGCCATGGTGTGCTGGCTGTTCGTGGGGTCGGCGATTTTCTCGGCGGCGTTTGCATTGCTCGGCGGCCAGGAGCTGGTGGAGAAATGGGTGCTGTCGCTGGACATGACGCCGGTACAGTTCATGATCCTCGCGCAGTTCATTATTTTCATCCTCGGCTGGCCGCTGGAGTGGACCGAAATCATCGTCATCTTCATGCCGATATTTATTCCTCTGCTGCCGCACTTCAACATTGATCCCCTGTTCTTCGGATTGCTGGTTGCGCTGAATCTGCAAACGGCATTCCTGTCGCCTCCGGTGGCCATGGCGGCGTTCTATCTCAAAGGTGTTGCGCCGCCCTACGTGACGCTGAACCAAATTTTTGCGGGGATGATGCCGTTCATGGGAATTCAGGTTATTGCATTGATACTCCTTTATGTGTTTCCGGAGATCGGGTTGTGGCTGCCCAGCGTCGTCTACGGCAGGTAGCGATGGTCGTTGGCATGGCGCAAAACGGTGGTTTCAGGTACCCTGCGCGCCGTGAAAAAAAGTACTTACACCTCCCCCCAGGACGCTGAAGCGGCTTTCTACGAAGCGCTGGCGGCCGGCAATCTCGACGCCATGATGGAAGTCTGGGCCGAGGATGAGGAGTTGGTGTGCGTGCATCCTGGCGGCGCACGACTGATGGGCTTCGACCAGGTGCGCGCCAGTTGGGCGCAGATGCTCGGTTCAGGCCAGCGCCTGCAGGTGCGGATTTCCGATCCGGTTTACATGCAGGGGATGATGCTCTCGGTTCACAGCCTGCACGAGACCCTTTCCGTGCCGGGGCAGGCACGCCCGCAGGCGGTGGCCACCACCAACGTGTACCTTCGCACCGCTTCCGGATGGCGCATGGTTGCGCACCATGCATCGTCGGTGCCGCAGGCGTCGCAGCAACCTGTCGAAGTGGTGGCGGCCACCCCCAAGATCCTGCATTGATTTCCCCGGCAGCTTCGATTGATTTACGCAACGTATAATCGCATTTGTCGGCCGACATGGCATTGGCATGCCGCGCCCCAGCAATGCGCCCTGAGGGGGCACCCCGTTACCGCTTCGAATCCAGGATTTTCACATGGCATCCATCGCCCCGGAAATTTTCAAGGCTTATGACATCCGCGGCATCGTCGGTCGCACGCTGACCGAGGAGGCGGTGCGCCTGATCGGCCGGGCGCTGGGCAGCGAAGCGCGCGAGCAGATGCAGGGCGGGAAAATAACCGGCAAACCGGTGTTCGCAGTCGGTCGCGACGGCCGCTTGTCCGGAGCTTCGTTTGCGGCGGCGCTGGCCGAAGGCATCTGCGCGTCCGGCGTCGATGTCATCGACATTGGCATGGTCGCCACGCCGATGACCTATTTCGCTGCGCACCATCTGGGCTGCGGCAGCGCGGTTTCGGTGACCGGCAGCCACAATCCACCCGATTACAACGGCTTGAAAATGGTGATCGGCGGGGTAACCCTGTCCGGCGAGGCGATCCAGTCGCTGCGCCAGCGCATCGAGGAGCGGCGTTTTTCGAGCGGTGCCGGCGTGATAGAGCATTGCGACATAGGCGAGGATTATCTGCGCCGCATTGCCGGGGATATCCGGCTCGCGCGGCCGATGCGCATTGCCATCGATTGCGGCAATGGTGTGGCCGGGGCCACCGCGGCAGAACTGTATCGCCGGCTGGGTTGCGAGGTCATCGAACTGTTTTGCGAAGTCGACGGAAGTTTTCCCAACCACCATCCTGATCCGTCAAGACCGGAAAATCTGGTGGATCTGATCCGCGCGGTGCGCGAGCAGGGCGCCGAACTCGGCCTGGCATTCGATGGCGACGGCGACCGGCTGGG
>CAIOLO010000045.1 GCA_903859155.1 uncultured beta proteobacterium | reverse complement strand
GTTGTTTGCCCAGAGCGCCCGCGCCAAGGGCTTGCGGATCGAATCCGACTGCAGCGGCCTGCCCGGGGGCTATGTCGGGGACCCCTACCGCCTGCGCCAGATGCTCTCCAACCTGGTGGGCAACGCCATCAAGTTCACCGAGCGGGGGAGCGTTCGCATCGAAGCGCGCGAACTCGCGCGTGACGCCCAGAGCGCGGTGCTCGAATTCAGCGTCATTGACACCGGCATCGGGGTCAGCAAAGACAAGCAGTCGCGGCTGTTCCGGCCGTTCTCGCAGGCCGACAGCAGCACCACGCGCAGCTACGGCGGCAGCGGCCTGGGGCTGTCGCTGGTGGCCAGTATGGCCCGCTTGATGGGGGGCGAGGTCGGCATGGAGAGCGAAGCCGGAGGCGGGTCGCGTTTCTGGTTTTGCATTCGAGCGGGATTGTCGGTGCTTGCCGAGAGTCCTCCACAGCAGCAACCCGCCGAAGCGGGCGCATCTGCGGGGGCCATGCCCGCGAAATTTTCGGGCCGGGTACTGGTGGTCGAGGACAATCCGGCCAATCAGAGAATGATTGGCATCCTGCTGCACAAACTCGGTCTGAGCAGCGCACTTGCCGAGGACGGGCAGCAGGCGCTTGATGCCATTACGCAGGGTGAGGCGGCCGATCTCATCCTGATGGATGTGCACATGCCGCGCATGGACGGCTACGCCGCCACCCAAACGATACGAGCCTGGGAGAAAAGCAGCGGACAGGCGCGTCGCCCGATCATCGCATTGACCGCCGATGCTTTCCGTGAAACCCGGCAGCGCTGCCTGGCCGCGGGCATGGACGAGGTGCTGACCAAGCCGCTTGCCTTTGATAGGTTGCAGGAGATGCTCGCCAGGTGGCTGCCGGCGCAGGCCGCCGAGGTAGTGGCAGCGCCAGCGGCGCAGCCAAAGCCGCTGGACAGCGCGCGCGTGGCCGCGCTGGTGGAGGAAATCCTGCAGCTACTCGAGCAGAACAAATTCGATGCCGTGCCCCGCTACCGAGTGCTGCAGGAGGCTGTCGCCGGCACGCACCTGGCGGCGGAAATCGGCGAAACCGGGCGCTTGCTGGAAAGATTGCTCTTCGAGCCGGCCCTGGAACGCTTGCGCAGCATGGCGGCGCGTTACGGATGGGAGACCAGCAGGCAAGGCGGGGGCGAATCCAATAGCTGATGCCAGACTAAAGAAATCCTGCTGACGCGCCTTTGGCGAGGAGCGTGGTCGCGGAGTCAGGGCGCCTCAGGATGCTGTCGCTGATGCCGCCTATTCGGAACGGTTTTTTGTATTCGAGCACCAGAGTGGTTTGTCTGCCGAGGTTCCGTATGTGCCTGCGTCAAACTCAAGGCCATTTTCAAGATTGCTGGAATCAAAGGTATTGGCGTGCACTCGCAGCGGCGCGGGCAGTGAAATGCCGAAACCCTGCGCAAAGTCGATGGAGGCCTGCCTCAGGCAGGCCACGGTTGCTTCATCTTCAACCATCTCGGCGATGGTAGCGATGCCGATCACCTTGGCTACGCGGTTGATCGCAACGATCTTTCCCAGGGCGGCGGGGTCCTTGAGCAACTGGAGGATGACGCCGCCATCGATCTTGAGAAAGTCAGTGGGCAGATTCTTGAGCAGTTCAACCGAGACGCTATCGCGGCCGAAGCCGCAAAGCGCAACGCGACATCCGGCCTGTCTTACCCGGTGGATGAATGTCCTGGCGTCATCGCCAGGCGCGAGCAGGTCGCCGCCCATGATTTCAAAGCAGATGGCCTGGCCGGAAACGCCGGACTTCGTCAGTTGCTGTTCCACGTAGTCCGGAAAATCGTGGTCCGACAGCGTCGCCGAGGCGAGGTTGATGAAGTGGACCGATTGCCCAGGGTTGCCATGATCAGCCAGATATTTGAGAATGTTCGCAACCACCCAGCGGTCCAGTTGCGGCAGCAATCCCTGCTCCTCGGCAAGCGGAAAAAACGCGCCCGGCGGAATCATGTTGTCTTCCTCTTCGATCAGACGAATGAGGACCTCGAAATGTTCCGCAATGCCGCTGGCATCGTTCAGAGGCTTTATCTTCTGGCAAAACAAGGTGAATTCGTTGCGTTCAATCGCCGCGAGGATGCGTCCCCGGATATCGGGCAGGTCGGTTGCATTGTGCGCGACCGAATCCGCAGGAGGGCGCGCCGGGTTGTGCTGTTCAGCGGGCAGGGTTGCCTCGGTGCGGGAATCGAAGTCAATACTGCTGTCACCGGCCACGCCTTCATTCACCTGCGCCTGCAGGTCACGGCGCGCGGTGACATCTTCAGAGATCACAAAAAAGCCACTGGTCTTGCCATGTTTGTCAAAAACCGGCACCAGTTGGACACTCAGTCGGCAAATGCTGCCGTTGACCATTCTCTGGGTGCGTTCGTAGTGCACGGTTTCGCTGGCTAGCGCACGGGATATCTCGGACTCGACCTGTGCATAGGCGCTTCTGCCCAGCACCCGGCGCAAGTGATTGCCGTCGATGCGATGCGCGGGCAGGTCCAGCCACTGCCGGTAAGCCTGGTTGTGATAGCGGTAGATTCCCTCCTTGTCGACGAATGCAATCATGACGGGGATTAACTCGTCGGCAAAGCGCAAGCGCGCCCCGGCACTTTTCAGTGCGGCTTCCGCGTGCTTGCGGCGCCCGGTTTCTTCAGACAGGGTTTGTTGCATTTGCGCGAACTTGGTGCCGATACTGGCCGCCGCAAATTCGGCGCGCGCCGCCCTTGACACCATTGCGAGAATGGCGGCGAACAGCGTCCCTGCCAGGAATGCAATCCATTCCAGATCGAGCAGGGTGTAATAAATGGCAATAACAAGAATGGATGCGGTAAGGATCACCGCGGCCGCAGCGATAAACGGTTGCACCGCGCCAAGCAGTTTCGGCGGTCTCACGAACGCGCTCCGCAGGGCGAAAATTCAAGCGCTGCAGCGATTCCTGCGGCAATGATCGCGGCGCCGGTTGTCGCGCTGGTTTCCCCGAGGTCTTTGGCGAGAAAGGTGAATTCGCGTGTCATAAGCTTTCTTTGAAAACAGGCAGCCAAATGCGGGCTGCGGATGATAAATCAGGCCCGGGATTTCGCAAATACCCTGTCCGCCATATTTTTCAATCCCCGAAGCGTTGAAACAGGGTCCCTTCACAATAAAACGAGACAAATCTCACGGGGAAACCGCCCCGGCAGTATTTCCCGGGGAAAACCGGGTAGCGCCCTATCGGCGCAGCCACTGTGGCGTCGTGTGTCTGGCGCTCAATAATTATTAACAGACCGAAACTTTTCCTTTGTGGATAATCGGCTCGCCACGGGACCCAAGCCAACGCGACGGTGAGCGCTCAGGCTTGGTGGGACTTGGCGCGGCGGGCCCGCCACTATTAACCGCGCACGGGCAGCGGTACCCGGTTTATTAACGGATGGGAGAGCGTCATGCGCTTTGCAAAATTACTTGTGTTGGCCTGCGGCATGTTTCCCGCGGTATTGTTTGCCCAGAACTATCCGACCAAGCCGGTCACCATGATCATCCCCTTCGCCGCCGGCGGTCCCACCGACACGCTGGGTCGCAATCTGGGCGTCGCCTGGGGCAAGCTGCTCAAGCAGACGGTCATTGTCGAGAATGTCGGCGGTGCCGGCGG